>CAWDCP010000018.1:0-93745 GCA_963800815.1 uncultured Solirubrobacteraceae bacterium | reverse complement strand
CGCCTTGACGGTCGCCGGCGAGCGGCCGAGGCGATCGGCGATCTGCACGAGCGACAGGCCCTCGGCCTCCCGATAGTGGCGAGCGAGCGCGAGAGCGCGGCGACGCCCCTGCCACCCGCGACGCCATGCAAATCGATTCCGTTCCGCGGCCCGATCGCGCCGCTCGACCATCCAACATAGAGCCGGACGAGGGAACCGACCCACACCCCGAGGGCGACGCTCCGCGACCTCACGTCAGCGACTCGGCGGTCCAGCGAGACGCCGAGAAGGTCATCCTCGAGCGGCTCTCCCGGCTCCTGGGCGTGACAGTCGCCCGGCGAGCGTTCGCTCTTCCCAGCGGCGCTCGCGTCGAGGTCGATGGCGCGTCCGCCGACCTATCGGTCCTCCTCGAGGTCTTCGTGCGCCAGGGCGCACTCAAGGGCGGCCAGCAGAAGAAGGTGTGCCAGGGCGCGCTCAAGCTGATTACCCGCGGGCGCCATTCGCGGGCAAGGCCGCGACTGCGACCCCAGCCGGCCGCCCAACCGCGATCATTGCTACATGACCGACCGCCAGGACGAGCGCTGGTCACCAGCACGCCACCCGTACGCGATCGCAGTCTCACAGGCTTGGTGGGCTTTGTAGTCGGCTGCGCTCTTGCGACCGACGCGAAGAGATCCATCGGCCCGCGCAACAAATATACGCTCGGCAGATCTTTGGGAGGCTCCGTGGATGATCGTAGGTGACTGGGGCGGTCGAATGTGCTCGTGAGCAGGCTCTTTGTACCGTGTGAGAGGCTCTCAACGTCGTCTGCGTTGTCGACTGCACTGGCGAGGGTGCTGGTCTTGACGAGATGTCGCCCTCCGGGCGACGTTCAGTGCCAACCAGCGAAGCTGCGCCGGGCCGTCAAGGACGGCCCAACCGGGCCGAGCGCAGCGAGCTGCGAAGCGGCGTCCTTGACGGCCAGGAACAGCGGAGCTACCAGGGACATCACGCGCGGGCGAGGCTCCGAGACGCCTGCAAGAACAGGTAGACGGAACGGCGAGCTCCCGACCAGCTGCCTACTGTTGGGCGTGTCGGCTGCGCCCCTGCCACGTCACGGGAATCACCTGCGGAGGCGATCGGCGCCATCCTGCCCGAGGGCGCGATCGTGTCCGACGAAGCGCAGACCTCAGGCGTGGCCCTCGCCGCCAGCACCATCGGGGCCCCGCGGCATGACTGGCTGACCCTGACCGGCGGCGCGAGCGGCCAAAGACTCCGCGTCGCTGTCGGCGCGGCGGTCGCCTGCCCGCACCGTCCGGTGTTCGCACTGCAGGCCGACGGCTCCAGCCTCTACACGATCCAGTCGCTGTGGACGATGGCGCGCGAGCAGCTCGACGTCACCGTCGTGATCTTCAACAACCGCTCCTACGGGATCCTGAACATCGGGCTCGGCCGGGTCGGCGCCCAGGGGGATGGTCCCAGAGCGAAGGCCCAACTCGACCTCAGCGGGCCGAACCTGGATTTCGTCGAGATCGGGACCGGCTCCGGCGTCCCCTCGCTCCGCGCCGAGACGGCGCAGGGCCTCCTGGCCGCCCTTGACGCGCCGTCGCCGAGCCCGGACCGCACCTGATCGAGGTCGTCGTCCCCAACGTCTTCAGCCCGCGTCAGTTGCGGGCCATGCCCGACACCCGGCGGGCGCTCGCAGTCCTGCCCCGGCCGATCGCGGCAGCCGTCAAGCGCCGCCTGTATCCCTGACCTCCGATCCGCCTCAGGGCGTCAAGCTCACGGGAAACCGAATCGGGCAGCGGCTTGGTCGTTCTCGCCCAGGATGGTCGAGTCGAACAACTGGTTGCCTCCCATCGTCGCGTAGGGTTGAGCCGACGAGCCAGCGGCGACGTTCGCGGGCGGCTGGTTCGAGCTCAGCAGCTGCCAGTAGGCCTTGCCGACCAGAGAGGCCGGAAGACTGCCCGCGAACGCGTGGCGCAGCGCGTCTACGTATTGAGCGATCACCGAGTCGCGGCCGGCCTGCTCGGTCAGGATCAGGTTGTAGGGGAAGCGGGTGTTCACGTCGTAGGGATTGATCGTCGTCACGCCGATGTTGCTGCGCGCTTGCCCGAGCGTCGATCGCCACGCGTTGGCCGACGCCAGCAAGGCGCGCTTCATCGCCGTGTACCCGTGCAGGAAGCTCAGCGCGTTCGTCGACACCGAATACGCGGCTATCGAAACCGTGAAGCAGACGCGCGCATACCCGCGAGCCGGCAGCAGGGGGAGCATCCGCTCGGTCATCATCAGGTGTCCGGTGTAGTCCGTCTGCATGCCGAGCTGGAGCTGCCGGAAGTACCGGTCCGCTCCGCCGGAGGGCGGGAGCACGTTGCCGACGATCCCCCGTCCGGCATTGTTGATCAGGATGTCGACGTGCCCGGCCGGGCCCACGCGTCGCCTGATCCGGCGCACGAATGCGTCGATCGACCTGGGCTGTGTAATGTCGAGGTTCAGGAGCGTGAAGTTCGGCGGGTGGCTGACGCTGGCCACGTCACGGGAGGTGCCGATCACGCGGACTCCGCGGGCAGCGAGAGCCTCGCCGGCCGCTCTCCCGATTCCCGTCGAGGCGCCCGTGATGACCGCGAGCTTGCCGTGAAGGTCAACCCCCGGGGTGAAGCTCGACACGGGATAGAACTGCGGATAGAGAGTCAGGTTGGCGGACGCTGCGGCCCGATCGGCGAGCGCCGCACCGAGAAGCGCATCGGCAGCCAGGACCCCGGCGCCGACGGCCGCCTGGCGCCTGAGGAGATCGCGGCGCGTCAGCCCACTCGACTCGGGATCTGTGGAACCGCCGTCGCGATGCTGTGCCTTGGCCGTCTCGTCCATGGGGAGAGCCACCGAACCTAGTGCGATGCGCCGCCGGTTGGATCGGTACATGGCCGCACAACTCGTGGTTGACGACTACGGGCTGATGCCTCGTACGCGGCGACCGTTCTTCACGTAGATCTTGGTAGTGAGCGCCAGCCGCGGCGAACGTTGGGCAGACCGCATCCCAAGCCGGGTGCACCACGAGGCGGCCACGTCCGCCTGGATCACGGCTCCGCGTCAAACTAGTGGACGCGGAGTGGACGCGCTGACAACTTAGAAGAAACCATCCGCCTAATGCAAAATCCCTGGAAACAAGCGGAGAGCCCTCTGTCGGACTCGAACCGACGACCCCTTCCTTACCATGGAAGTGCTCTACCAGCTGAGCTAAGAGGGCGCTGGCGCCAGCGTATCGCGTCGGCACCGGGACTGGTGGGCGCTCAGTAGGAGCCCTGCAGCAGCGACATCATCTGGGGGGCGCTGCTGGGACCGAGCGGGTTGCCGCTGGAGTCGCAGAAGCCGAGCTCGAGGTGCGGTCCGGTGGAGATGCCGACGATCCCGGCGCCGACCTCGCTGATCACCTGACCGGCGCTCACGTGTGTGCCGATCGGGACCCAGTTGCCCGGGCCGGCGTGGCCGTAGTAGACGTAGGGCCCGCTGTCGAGATGAAGCACCGGCGCCGATGGGCCGAAGCCGCCGATGCCGTGCAGCACGATGGTGCCCGATCCCACCGCCAGGAGCGGCGTGTTGCCGGGAGCCGAGATGTCGACCCCGTCGTCCAGCGACCAGGTGCCCGGCGGCGACGCGGCACCCTTGGGCATCGGGAAGGTGAAGCCCCCGCCGCTCGAGACCTGGGAGGCCCCGACCGCCGCCGAGCCGGTCGATGACGCGCCGGCGCTCGAGGCCTGGGCCGCCTGAGCGGCCTGCGCCGCCTGGATCGCCTGAGCCTTGGCCAGCTGGTCCTGCAGCGAGGCCACTTGTCCACGCACCGTGGCGAGCTGCCCGGCCTTGGCCGACCGGGCCTGCTCGACGGCCAGTTCCCGCTGGACCAGGTTGAGACGGGTCTGGGCGAGGCTGTTGCGCTGGTTCAAGATGCCGACGGCGAGGGACTGCTGGCGAACCTCGAGTGAGCCGAGGCGGGTCGCCTGGGCGGCGACCTGGCGACGGGCCGAGCGCACCCGACTGACGACTTGGGCATCCTGCGCGCGGATCCGGCTCGCGAACGCGACCCGCTCGAGCAGGTCGGCGAAGCCGTGGGCGTCGAGCACGACGCTGATCAGGTCGGGGCGATCGCTCTCATAGGTGTTGACGAGCTGCTTGGCGAGCACGCTCTCCCCCCGGGCCTCGAAGGCCTCCAGTGAGCTGAGGCGCGTGCGAGCCGTGCTGAGCTGGGTCTGCAGGCGCAGGAGC
Organism: uncultured Solirubrobacteraceae bacterium; assembly: GCA_963800815.1. Lineage (GTDB taxonomy): Bacteria > Actinomycetota > Thermoleophilia > Solirubrobacterales > Solirubrobacteraceae > Palsa-465. The sequence continues at coordinate 89,530 of CAWDCP010000018.1, read as the reverse complement.
TCGGCGCGCTTGGCGTCGAGATCGGACTGGATGCTGCCCAGACGGGCCTGCAGCGGGGCGATGCTCGCCTGCAGTTGCGAGATCTGGCCCGAGGCCGCGCTCACGGCTCCGGCGAGCCCGGAGATCCTGCTCTGCCCGGCGCTGATCTGCTGTTGCAGCTGATCGGTGCCGGCGGCGCTCGCCGGCGAGCTCTGGAGGGCCGCGACCAGCACGACGGCGCAGACGAGCACCGCCGCCAGGGCGACGCCGAGAGCGCGCGGAGATGGCCTGGTGAGGCTTGACATACGGGTTGGTCTGGAGCCGCAACCGAGCTGCAACATCACGCGACTCCCTGCACTGTCGGGGGATCCGACGATCGCCCACGTTACCGAGCGGCGCCTCCGCGTGCCCGCTCGTGGTGCGGTTGCAGCGAATCCTGCACGGGCAGGAAACCGCCGCGTGAGCGCGATGTGGGGTCCGTCAGCGCAGGTGCCGCCATCTCCCTGAGCCGCGCCGCCCGCGTCTCACCACCCCCGGCACCGGGAGCTCGGACGGTGATGAGCGCCGAGCTACTGCGGCGCATGGCGGGACCAGGATTCGAACCTGGGAAGGCGTAGCCATCTGATTTACAGTCAGACCCCTTTGACCGCTCGGGAATCCCGCCGGGGCGCGTGCAGTGTAGCGATGGCACGGGCCGCGGCGGGGCGGTCCGCAGCCGCTACGAGGCGTCGCGCAAACGCTGCGCTTCGGGCAGCGCCTCGAGCTTCTTGAGCGTGTGGTTCTCGATCTGGCGGATCCGCTCGCGGGTCACGTTGAACGCGCGCCCGACCTCCTCGAGGGTGTACGGCCGCTCGCCGGCGAGTCCGAAGCGCATTTCGATCACCTCACGCTCGCGCTCGGGCAGCGCGGCCAGCGCGCGCCGCAGATTCTCGCGGCGCAGGTGCTCGGAGGCAAGCTCGAACGGTGACTCCGCGGTCTGATCCTCGACGAAGTCGCCGAGCTCGGATTCCTCCTCCTCGCCGATCGGCTTCTCGAGCGAGATCGGCTGCTGGGCCATGCGCAGGATGTCGCGGACCTCGCGCGTGGTCGTCTCGAGCTCGCGGGCGATCTCCTCCGGCGTCGGCTCGCGCCCGAGCTGCTGGACGAGCTGGCGCTCGACATGCACGACCTTGTTGAGCTTCTCGACCATGTGGACCGGGATCCGGATCGTGCGTCCCTTGTCGGCGATCGCCCGGGTGACGGCCTGACGGATCCACCACGTCGCGTAGGTCGAGAACTTGTACCCGCGGCGGTAGTCGAACTTCTCGACCGCGCGGATCAATCCGAGCGACCCTTCCTGGATCAGGTCGAGGAAGGTGAGTCCGCGGCCCAGGTAGCTCTTGGCGATCGAGACGACGAGGCGCAGGTTGGCCTCGATCATCTGCTGCTTGGCCCGCATGTCGCCCCGCTCGATCCTCCGCGCCAGCTTGACCTCCTGCTCGGCGGTGAGCAGGTGCACGCGGCCGATCGAGCGCAGGTACAGACGCAGCGAGTCGAGGCTCGGCTCGACCGTGAGGTCGAGCTCGACCTTCTTGCGCACGTCGGGGCTCGGCTCAGCGGCGCGGGCAGCGCTCGCCTCCACGCTGCCCGCCTCGGACTTCGCGGGGCGGCCGTCGGCTTCGACGACGTCGATCCCCTGCTCGTCCAGGTAGGAGTGCAGCTCCTGCACCTGCTCCTTGGTCACCTCGGCCTCTTCGAGGCACGTGGCGATTTGCTCGAACGTCAGAAAGCCACGCTCGTGGCCCTCGGCGATCAGCGGTCGAAGCTCCTCCAACTCCGCGATCGGAGCTTCGTCACTCAACAGGACTACAGCTTTGTCGCTCACGGCCCCTGAGCTCCTCCCAGACGCACCTCGAGACCACCCAATGGGTCGACTCCCTCTCTCCAAACCCGGTCGGCACAACCCAGAAGAGCCGATCCGACCAGGGCGGGAGTGATACCACAATCTTGGCCTTTGTCCCAGCGAGCGCGGCAAACGGCTTCGGCGGGGACGCGGCCGGAGCTGAGCACGCGCGACCACTAACCTTTCGGAAGCGATGCCCGCAGAACGTCCCGCAAGCCTCCCCGTGACCGACGTCCAGGCACAGCTGCCGACGATCGGCGTGAGCCTGTCCCGGGTCGGTGTGACCAGCGTCGAGAAGGTCATTCGGCTGCGCCAGAACGGGTCCGAGCAGCTGTTCTCGGCACGGTTCGAATGCGTGGTCGATCTCGGCCCGAGCCAGAAGGGCGCGCACATGTCGCGCTTCGAGGAGGTCGTCAACGACGCGATCAGCGAGGTCGTCCTCGGCGAGTCGACGTTCAAGGCCGAGACCCTGGCCGAGCACATCGCCGAGCTGGTGCGCGGCCGCCAGGGCGCGCGACGGGCCGAGGTCAGCGTCGAGGCGCGGTTCCCCGAGCACAAGCCGGCGCCCGTGTCGGGCATCCAGACACAGGAGCTCTACACGCTGCACGGCGCGGCCGTCGCCTCCGACCTCGGCACTCGACGGGTGATCGGCGTCACCGCCCAGGGAATCACCGCCTGCCCCTGCGCGCAGGAGCTCGTCGCCGGCGCCGCGCGCGAGCGGCTCGAGACCGAGGGCTTCGGGGCCGACGAGATCGAGCGGATCCTCGATGCGGTGCCGGTGGCGACGCACAACCAGCGCGGGCTGGGCACGCTGCTGATCGGCTGCACCGAGCTGTGCGACGACGAGATCGACGCGGCCATCCTGCTGCAGATCGTCGAGCACTCGATGTCCTCGGAGATCTACGAGCTGATGAAACGCTCCGACGAGGCGCACGTGGTCGAGAAGGCCCATCGCCGCCCGCGCTTCGTCGAGGACTGCGTGCGCGAGATGATCGGCGGAGTCGTCGACGCGTTCGGAGGCCTTGACGACCGCGCGTTCGTATCCGCACGCCAGGTCAATCTGGAGACGATCCATCAGCACAACGTCGTCGCCGAGCGCTTCGGCACCCTGGGCGAGATCCGGCGCGAGCTCAGCAGCGGCGAACCCACGCCGGCGCACACAAGCCAGCGGGCGTGGTTGGACGGCGCGGGCTGAGTCCGCCCCAGGTGGCCATCACCGGCGTCGGTCAGGGACGCGACCGCAAACACGGATCGCGGCCGGCCGGCCGACCGTTGAACGCCGGCAGGCGGAAACGGGCATCATTGCCGACGTGCGGGCAATGGTCCTGGAGCGCCAGCGGCAGCCGCTCATCGCGGCGACGCTGCCCGACCCGGAGCCGGGCCCGGGCCAACTCTTGCTCGAGGTGCGCGCCTGCGGCGTCTGCCGGACCGATCTGCACCTGCGCGACGGCGAGATCGACGCGACACGGCTACCCGTCGTACTCGGCCATCAGATCGTCGGCGTGACCGAGGACGGCCGCCGGGTCGGCGTGCCGTGGCTGGGGTGGACGTGCGGCGAATGCCGGTACTGCCTGAGCGGGCGGGAGAACCTGTGCCTGCGGGCGCGGTTCACCGGTCGCGACATCGACGGCGGCTTCGCGGAGCGCACGGTTGCCGACGAGCGCTTCTGCTTCCCACTGCCCGAGGGCCTCCCCGATGAGCAGGCCGCCCCGCTGCTGTGCGGGGGCCTGATCGGCTACCGGGCGCTGCGGATGACCGGCGACGCCGAGCGCCTGGGTCTGTATGGGTTCGGCTCGGCGGCGCATCAGATCTGCCAGGTCGCGGCCCACGAGGGGCGCCAGGTGTTCGCGTTCACACGTGCAGGAGACCAGCGCACGCAGGAGTTCGCGCGCTCGCTGGGCGCCGTGTGGGCCGGCGCGAGTGGGGAAACCCCACCCGAGGAGCTCGATGCCGCGATCATCTTCGCCCCCGTCGGCGAGCTGGTGCCGACCGCGCTCCGGGCCCTGGCGCGCGGCGGCACGGTCGTGTGCGCGGGGATCCACATGACCGACATCCCCTCGTTCGCCTACGCCGACCTGTGGCTCGAGCGCTCGATCCGCTCGGTCGCCAACCTGACCCGCACCGACGGCCATGAGCTGCTGGAACTCGCCCCCCGTGTCCCCGTGCGGACCCACGTCACGGTGTATCCGCTCGAGCGAGCCGAGGTCGCGCTGGCGGATCTGCGAGCGGGACGCTTCGAGGGGGCGGCGGTCCTCGTCCCGTGAGACGGGCGCTGCGAACCGCCGGGCCGAGGCCCACGAACGAAAACCCGTAGGGTTCAAGCATGCCCCTCGTGCCCATGGTCATCGAGCGCACCGCCCGCGGCGAGCGCGAGTTCGACATCTTCAGCCGCCTGCTCAATGAGCGGATCGTCTTCCTCGGAACCCCGATCGACGACACGGTGGCCAACCTGATCGTCGCCCAGCTTCTGCACCTCGAGTCCCAGGACCCGGACAAGGAGATCTCGATCTACATCAACAGCCCGGGCGGATCGATCTACTCGGGGCTCGCGATCTACGACACGATGCAGTTCATCAAGCCGGAGATCCAGACGATCTGCATCGGCGTGGCGATGTCGATGGGCTCGCTGCTGCTGGCCGCGGGAGCGCACGGCAAGCGCTTTGCGCTGCCCAACAGCCGGATCCTGATCCACCAGCCCTCGGCGGGCTTCGAGGGTCAGTCCAGCGACATCGAGATCCACGCCCGCGAGATCCTCAAGGTGCGCCAGCGCATCGACGAGATCTACGCCCACCACACGGGCCAGACGGTGGAGCAGGTGCATACCGACATGGAGCGCGACCGTTTCTTCAAGGCCGATGAAGCCGTTGCCTACGGCATGATCGACCGCGTGATCGAACACCACTAGCAGGGAGGTAGAGCCGATGCCGATGGCCGAGCGCAGCGCGACCACGACCTGGGAAGGGGACCTGGCCCACGGCAGCGGGGTGACCTCCGGCGCCAGCGGCGCACTCGGAGAGTTGCCGGTCACGTGGGCGTCGCGCACCGAGCGCTCGGACGGTAAGACCAGCCCCGAGGAGTTGATCGCCGCCGCGCACTCGTCGTGCTTCTCGATGGCGTTCTCGAACACGCTCACGCAGGGCGGCCACGCTCCCGACCGGCTCGAGGTGACCGCGAAGGTCACCCTCGACATGGTCGACGGCGCGCCCACGGTCACCAGCTCGGAGCTCACCGTCAGCGGTTCGGTGCCCGGCATCGACCAAGCGGCGTTCGCGGCGGCGGCCGACGAAGCGGCCAAGGGCTGCCCGATCTCGCGCGCCCTCGCGGGCGTGCAGATCAGCGTCGCGGCCACGCTCGCCGGCTAAGGGCCTGGGTCACGGCGCGAGAGCGAGCCCGTCACGCGACGGCGTGCTCGATCGCGCCGAGGCGCTCGATCTCGATCCGCACCACGTCGCCCGAGGACAGGAACCGGGGCGGGTCCATCGCCATCCCGACGCCGCTGGGCGTGCCGGTGAGGATCAGGTCGCCGGGAAGCAGAGTGCACGTCTGGGCGATGAAGTCGACCAGCTCCTGGCAGCCGAAGATCAGGTCCGAGGTCCGTGAATCCTGGCGCAGCTCGCCGTTGACCCAGGTCTGCAGGCGCAGATCCTCCGGGTCGGGGACCTCGTCCACCGTGGTGATCCAGGGGCCGAGTGGGCAGAACGTGTCGGCGCCCTTCGCGCGCGTCCACTGCGGTTCTCGCCTCTGCAGGTCTCGCGCGCTGACGTCGTCGGCCACGCAGTAGCCGCCGATCTGGCCTGCGGTCCCGATCACCACCGCAAGCTCGCCCTCGTAGTCGAGCCGGCGCACGACCTCCGGGCAGCGGATCGGACCGCCCGGCGGCGCCGCCGCGCCCCTGACCTTCACGAACACGACCGGCGCGTCGGGCCGCTCGCTGCCGGTCTCGGCGACGTGCGCCGCATAGTTGTAACCGATCCCGTAGATCGCTCCCGGCAATGGGACCGGCGCCAGCAGCTCCACGTCGGCCAGTGGCCAGCTCTCCCCGCGCTCGGGCGCGACGGCATCTCCGGCCAGGATGTCGACGACGCTGAGGCCGTCGGCGAACGCAACGACGCGATCCTCGATCACCTCACCGGCGATCGGGCCCGCGAGTCCAGGGGTCAGGAAGGTCGCGAGCTTCACGCGCGGGAGCCTACCGGGCACCGGCGGCACCGCGCTCAGGGTTCCAGTGTCCAGATGCAGCGAACTGCTAGTGGACGCCGACTGGGCTCTCGGCCGTAGTCGTGGCCTCAACGTGCGTGACCGGCAGCCCGAGCGCGCGGGTCTTGGAGACGAGATCCAGCCGCAGCCAACGCGAGACGCGCCGGGGCAGGGTCGAGATGATGATCTCGTCGAACCGGCCGAGATTGATCGCGTCGTGGATCGCCATCAGCGGCTCGGCGTCGCCGGTGCTGCCGGTGACCGGTTGCCCCGCGGCCTCGGACAGCTTGGGCAGCGCCTCCTTGAGCACGAGGCCAGCTTCGTCTTCGCCGGAATCCTCCGGGTCCACGACCCGGTGCATTCCGTGGGCACTGCGCGGGACGACGAGGTGAAAAGTGGCGCGATCGCGCCGTGCGCGCTCCCTCACCGCGGCGAGAAGCGCCGGCGTCGCCGCGGTCTGATGGGCGACGACGAGGACGTGGGCCGGCTCGGACATGTACCACCTCCGGCAGAGGATGCAGGCCTGCTGTGCGGCGAGTATCCCACCGCGCCAGCCGTCCGACAACCCGTCCCGCCGATCGGGCGGCGCTCACCCTAACCGCTGCCGAGGCGGGCCAGGCTCTGGTGGCGCGGCGGTGGATCGTCGAGCACGAGCTGCGGCACGGTGACCAGGCGATATCCCCGGCGGCGCAGGCCGTTGATGATCGCCGGCAGCGCCTTGACCGTCTGGGAGCGGTCGCCACCGCCGTCGTGCATCAGCACGATCGATCCGGACCGGGTAGCGCCCAGCACGTTGGAGACGATCGCGCCGACGCCCGGGCGTCGCCAATCCCCTGGATCGACCGACCACAGGACCATCAGCATCCGCATCCGCGCGAGTGTCTTCACCGTCGTGGCGTTGAAGGCACCGTAGGGCGGGCGCAGCATGCGCGGGTAGGCGACGCCGAGTCGGGCCAGACGCCCGGCGGCATCCTGGATCTGCGCGTGTTGGCCCGCGGCGCCCAGGCGGATCAGCCAGGCGTGATTCTCGGTGTGGTCCTCGATCGCGAAGCCTTGGCTGCGCTCGTCTCTCACCGCGCCGCCGAACGTGGGCACCTCCTGGCCGACGATGAAGAACGTGGCCGGAACGTGCATCCGCTCGAGCACGCGCAGGACCGAGGGCGTGTACGGCCCAGGGCCGTCGTCGAACGTGAGCGCGACCTCTCGGCGCCGGGCGCTGCCGCGAGCGACGAACGGCGTGTAGCGCAAGACAGCGTTGATGGCCCGGTTCTCCCGCCTGATGAGTGCGGCGGCGGCGCTCACCGGGGGATGGTCCTGGGCGACGTGCGGGGGCGGGCTCGGCGGGGCGACCGCGGCTGTGCCCGCCGCACGGGCGGCATAGGCTCCGGGACTCGCGCGGGGGCCGCTCGGCCAGGCGGCGATCGCCAGTGCGGCCAGTGCCGCCATCAGGGCGAGCAGCGTCACGGGCACGAGCAGGCGTCTCCGTCCGCTCCGCCCCAGGCCCCGCCGGCGGCGCACGCGCCCCCGTCCGCGGGGCCGATGCACCGTGTGCCTCGAGCTCGGCACCCTCACCACCTGCACCTTAGCGACACCCACCGACTGCGACGCAAGAGTGCGCCCGGCCGCCCGGCCGCCCATCCCCCCGGCCGCCCGGCCGCCCGACCGCCCATCCGCCCGGCCGAGGCGGACCCGGTGCGCTCGACCCGTCCCGCGGTCAGCCGGCCAGGCGAGCGGCGAGCCCGCGCGCGCTCATGTGAGCGATCGCCTGGATCGAGATCTGCGGGTTCACGCCCGAGGCGGTCGGGAACGCCGATCCGTCGCACACGTACAGGTCCCGGACGTCCCAGGTCTGTCCGGTCGGGTCGCACGCCGATGTCTCCGGCGAGCCGCCCATGCGGGCGGAGCCCATGATGTGGAATGAGCCCAGATTGAACTGCCCCGCTCCATAGCCGGCCGCGTCGGCGTCGCGCATGAACTGGGCACGATTGCCGGACGTCCCGGGGTCGTAGCCGACCCACTTGGCGTGCGAGGAGTAGATCCGCTTGGCGCCCGCGGCCTCGAAGATCTGCGCCGCGCCGTCGATGCCGGTGCGCATGTGTCCCGCATCGAAATCCGACAGCTTGTAGTTGATGATCGGCTCCCCGTCGCGCCCCACCCGGACCTCGCCGCCGTCGCGGTCGCGCAGCAGCACACCCATCGGGACGCTCGAGGACAGGGCCTGCATGAGGTCGAGATGGTGGCGCGATCCCCGCCACGGGCCGAACGGGATGAACAGGTGCGGGTGCAGCGGCGCGGTCTCGTACTTGAGCCCGTAGCCGTTGTCCAGGTCCCGGAACTGGTCCGAGTACAACGCCTGCATCGTGCCCTCCCAGGGCTTCAGCTCCTCGTCGAAGACGCCGAACACGACACCTGCCGGATGTAGCTTCAGGTGCTTGCCGATGTTCGCGTTGGCCAGCCCCGAGCGTCGAAGCAGCGCCGGTGTCTGCAGCGCGCCGCAGGCGGCGATCACCGCGCGCGAGCGGACCTTGAGGCTGTGGCCCTCAACTGTCCGCCCCTCGACGCCGCGCGCCGCGCCTCCCTCGACGAGCACGCGGTTGATCTTCGTGCGCACGATCAGTCGCGTGCCGACCGCGTTGGCGTCGGCGAGCCATGTCTTGACCACTGACTGCTTGCCGCCGACGCGGCAGCCGAGCCCGCAGTACCCGCACTCCTTGCCCTGAGCGCACTGGCGCACGCCCCGAGGCATGGCGTCAACATGCCAGCCGAGCTTGACGCAGCCCTCCTGCAGCTTCTGCTCGCGGGTCGAGGGCTCGTTGTGCTCCTGGTTGACGCCGAGCCGGTCGCAGACGGCATCCAGGCTCGCCGTGTAGTCCTCGGAGGCGAACGCCGGCACGCCGTGTGACGCCCACTCCTCCCGGATGGCATCCGGGGTCCGGAACGACGTCGAGTAGTTGACCACGGTGCCGCCGCCGAGGCACGAGCCGGCGATCAGCGTGACGCTCTGGTCCACGGTCGCCGAGGGGGCGGCCGCGTAGTACCGGGTCAGCGCGCCGACCTCGCTGCCGTCGAAGTCCTGATCGTCGTAGTAGTCCCCGGACTCGATCACGATCACCTCGAGCCCGGCCGCCGCGAGCACCGCCGCCGCGGTTCCGCCGCCGGCACCCGAGCCGACGATCACGACATCGCACTCGAGCGTCGTGTCACGGTCGATGATCGTCGGCCTGAGCGCCTTGGGCGCGGCGCCGTCGAGCGTGCCCAGCGGCCCGTCGTAGCCGATCGCGTCCCAGACCGGGTTGCGCGCGTTGTGGGGCCCCGGGAGCATGTAGTAGAAGAGCAGCGCACCCTTGCGCAGGGCCTGGAACACGGCCCGCTGCTGCGGCAGGCGGGACTCGCCCCAGGACAGGAGCACGCGCTCTCGCTGCTCTTGCGGCAGATCGCTGAAGCGCTTGAATCCGGCGCCGCCGAGCGCGCCGAGGACCGGCGTGTCCCACAGACTGAGCAGCGCTTGCAGTTGGCGGCGCTCCGACACGCGGGGGTTCTGGCCCACGGCGTCGATCACGGCATCGGCGACACCCAACTCGCGAGCGCTGGGCAGCCCGTCACCGGAGGGACAGAACGCATCACAGATGTCTTCGAGCGCGGCGCGCTGGCGATCAGAGAGGTTCATGCCCGCACCCTATTAGAACAGGGCTTCCTGTCCGTCCAGCCCAGCCCCCGAGCGCCGTCCGCGCGGCGATTCCTGGCCCAGGGCGGCGGCCAGGTCCTCGGCGATCGCCCCCTCGGAGCGCGAGGCCACGAGCGGCTCCTCGATCCCCTCGACGTGGACGAGCGTGCGGCGCCCGTCGCCGCGCGCCGGGGCCGCCAGCGGAACGAGCGCGTAGATCCGGTCCGCGCGCACGAACGTGCCGTAACCGAGTGCGACCAGCGGCGGCGTGGCCCGAGCCATGGGCTCGAATCGTAGACCGATCCGCTGACCCAGCGCCCTACTCGACGCCGAGAACCAAATTCAGCCGGCGCTCCAGCGCGCCGCCGAGGAGCTCGCGCACCGGGCCCTGCTCGAAGCGCTCGACGAGCGCGGCGAGGAACCCCTCGATCACGAGCCGCTTGGCGGCCTCCGCGCCGAGGCCGTGCGAGCGAAGATAGAAGAGCTGCTCGGGGTCGACCTGGGCGATGGCCGCGGCGTGCGTGCAGCGGACGTCGTCGGCCTGGATCTCGAGGCCGGGGATCGCGTCCGCGTGGGCGCGCTTGGAGAGCAGGAGGTTGCGCGATTCCTGGAACGCGTCGGTCTTCTGGGCTCCGGGGTCGACGATGATGTTGCCCCGCCAGACGGCGCTCGAACGTCCCTGCAGGACGCCGCGGAAGGCGAGGTCCGAGGTCGTGTTCGGCGCGGCGTGCTCCTGGGTGGTGTCGAAGTCGATGTGCTGGCGGCCGTGGCTCGCATACGCGCCGGTGACGCGAGCGTCGGCGCCTTCGCCGCCGAGCCGCGTGTCCATCCGCACGCGGCCGCGAGCGGAGCCGAAGCCAAGCGCCACCCAGTCGAGCCGGCCGTCACGGGCGATCTCAGCGCGCTGGGTGCCGAAGATCCAGCTCTTCTCCGACAGGTCCTGGCCGCACACGAAGCGCAGCCGGGCGTTCTGGGAGACGACGAGCTCGACGACGGTGTTGAACAGACCCTCGCCGTCGGCCGAGGTCGACAGGTACTGCTCCCAGACCTCGGCCTGGGCGCCCTCGTCGATCACGATCAGCGTGCGGCGGTTGAGCTCGTTGCCGCCGGCGCTCTGGATCGCGGTGAGGACGATCGGCTGCTCCAGCGCGACGCCGCGCGGCACGTACACGAACGCCCCACCTCGGAAGGCGGCCTCGTTGCGCGCGACGAACACGTCCTCGCCGGAGATGACCGTGCCGAGATGGCGCTCGACGAGCTCGGCGTGATCGCGGGCCGCCTGCTCGAGCGAGGTGACGATGACGCCGGGCGGCAGCTCGCCGCCGGTCAGCGTGGCGGCGCCGGCGTCAACCTGCCGCAGCTCGGCCGCTCCCTCGGGACTGAACATCGGCGCGGGGTCGACCCCCCCGACCGTCCCGACCGCCCCGCCGGCCTCGGGCGCCGGCGCGTAGGCATCGAGGTCGAGTCCCGAGATGTCGGTGAACTCCCAGCCCGCGTTGCCCTTGAATTGCGGCAGCTCGAGGGTTGCGCTCAGACGAGCGGCGCGCTCGCGGCGCGCCGCCAGGAACCCGGGTTCCATCGCCGTGCTAGCCAATCGAGCCCTCCATCTGCAGCTCGATCAGGCGGTTCATCTCGACCGCGTACTCCATCGGAAGCTCCTTGGTGATCGGCTCGATGAAGCCGTTGACGATCAGCTTCGATGCCTCCTCCTCGGGGATGCCGTGCGACATCAGGTAGAAGAGCTGATCCTCGCCGACGCGCGAGACGGTCGCCTCGTGGCCGACGTTGACGTCGTCGTCACCGATCCGGATCGTCGGGTACGTGTCCGAGCGGGAGTGGTCGTCGAGCAGCAGGGCGTCGCAGACGACCTTGGACTTGGAGCCGTGGGCGCCCTTGGCCACCTCGAGCAGGCCCCGGTAGGACCCACGTCCGCCGTCCTTGGAGATCGACTTGGCGAAGATGTTCGAGGTCGTGTTGGGGGCGGCGTGGATGATCTTGCCGCCGGCGTCCTGGTGCTGACCCTTGCCCGCGAAGGCGATCGACAGGATCTCGCCGTGGGCGCGCTCCCCCATCAGGTACACGCTGGGGAACTTCATCGTCAGCTTGGAGCCGAGGTTGCAGTCGACCCACTCGACCGTGGCGTCCTCGTACGCGACCCCGCGCTTGGTCACGAGGTTGAACACGTTCGTGGACCAGTTCTGCACCGTCGTGTAGCGAATCCGGGCGCCGGGCTTGGCGATCAGCTCGACCACGGCCGAATGCAGAGAGGACTTGCTGTAGGTCGGCGCGGTGCAGCCCTCGACATAGTGCACGTGCGAGCCCTCGTCGGCGATGATCAGGGTCCGCTCGAACTGGCCCATCGACTCGGTGTTGATCCGGAAGTAGGCCTGCAGGGGCATCTCGACGGTGACGCCGGGTGGCACGTAGACGAACGACCCGCCGGACCACACGGCCGAGTTGAGCGCTGCGAGCTTGTTGTCGTTGGCCGGGATGATCGTCGCGAAGTACTCGCGGACGATGTCCTCGTGCTCGCGCAGCGCGGTATCCATATCGGTGAAGATCACGCCCTGGGCCTCGAGGTCCTTGTGCACCTGGTGGTACACGACCTCGGACTCGTACTGGGCGCCGACGCCGGACAGGAACTTGCGCTCCGCCTCGGGGATACCGAGCCGGTCGAAGGTCTTCTTCACGTCCTCGGGCACGTCATCCCAGGAGCGCTCGGCGCGCTCGGACGCGCGCACGAAGTAGTGAATGTCGTCGTAGTCGACCTCGGCCATCATCGGCGAACCCCAGGTCGGTTGGGGGCGCGCCATGAAGTGGTCGAGCGCCTTGAGGCGGAACGCGAGCATCCACTCCGGCTCGGACTTGAACTCGGAGATCTTCTCCACGATCTCGCGGTTCAGGCCCTTCGGCGCCTTGTACAGGTAGTTCTCGGCGTCGTGGAAGCCGTAGCGCTCCGTGTAATCGTCGTTGATGTGGGCGAGCTGCTCGTTCTCCGTGAGCGCGCGCGTCTCGGGGACAGCCACTACTCCACCTCCAGCTTGATCGTCTGGTCCTCGATGATGACCGGGAACGTGTCCACCGGTACGTAGGCCGGCAGCGTCAGCGGCTTGCCGGTGCGCAGATCGAACCGCGACCCGTGACGGGGGCACTCGACCGTACACGTCTCCTGGTCGAGCCCGCCCTCGACAAGCGGACCGTCGTCGTGTGAGCAGCGATCCTCGATCGCATAGACCGTCCCGGCGCAGTTGAACACGCCGATTTCGAGATCCTCCCATTCGACCAGGCGCATCTCGCCCGGCGGAAGCTCACTCACGGGACAAACTTCAATGATCTGCGGCACGTACCGTATGTCCTAGCGGATTGATCGGATTTGCTAGGCGGATCATAGCGACTGGTCGTCGCGCGCCGTGGCCGCGTCGTCGACCTGCGTCCCTAGGCCGTCCCCCGACGTCCGGGGGAACTTTTCGTCGGCGGCCGGCTGCCCGCTGCCGAGCCGCTGAGAGATGTCGGTGTTCGTGACCTCGACCGTGGTGCCGGGGCCTACGCGACCTCGGTGAACAGCTGCTCGTCGGCCTGGAGCTGCTCCCGGAGGCGGCGCTTGAGCTGGCCGTGGATCTGGCACACGCGGCTCTCGGTGACACCGAGGATCTCGCCGATCTCGCGCAGGGTGAGGTCGTCGACGTAGAGCAGCACGGCAACCTCGCGGTCGCGCGCCGGCAGGCGATCGAATGCGGCGCGGAAGCGCTCCATCGCCTTTTCGCGTATCAGCTGATGCTCAGGGTCGGAGTCGCGGTCGGTGCTGGGCAACGTGTCGATGCGCTCGATCGTCGTGTCCTCGTCGCCGAGCACGAGCGTGTTCAGCGAGCCCACGTCCGAGCGGGCAATCTCGTCGAGCCGCGTCGTGAGCTGCTCGACGGTGAGGCCGACCGCCTGGCTCAGCTCCGCCTTTGTGGGCCACCGACCGTACAGCGCGATGAACCGCTCGCGAGCCCGGTTGATGTCCCGCTCCCAGCGGCGCAGCGAGCGAGGAGCCCAATCGTGGCGTCGGAGCTCGTCGAGCACTGCGCCGTGGATTCGTGTCCACGCGAACTGCTCGAGCGTCGCCCCCTTCTCGGGGTCGTAGCGGTCAATCGAGCGGATGAGGGCCTCTAGGCCGCAGGAGATGAAGTCCTCGACATCGCACCGCGCCGGAATCTCACGGACCTTGCGATAGACGATGTACTTGACCATCGGAGCGAAGGTGAGCACCAGGCGATCCCTCAGCCGCTGGTCGCCCGACTCCTTGTACTGCGCCCAAAGCTCGAGTGCGGCCTCCGATGAGATCCGCCCCGACTTATTCGTGCTGCGCGTCACCTTGCTCTCCTCGCCGGATGTTGTCTTGTCGCCCGGGGTCGTATCGGCGCACTAGCACATCGTCTGGACACAGACATATGTCCAGACGTGCGTCGAGTTGCGTCCGTTGCCCGTCTGCCGGACGACCCCTTGACAGCCCGTACGCGCGAGCCTGGCCGAGCGCTCAGCACGAGTTCGCGCCGTCGCTGACCGTGCGGCGGATCACCAGCGATGCATCGAGATGGGGGACGCGCCGGCCCGGTCCACGCCGCCGAACGGACATCCTGGTCAGCGAAGCCACAATTCGGCCTCAAGTTCCTCCCGGTAGCGCTCGATTACCGCGAGCAGAACCGGCACAGCATCATCTGTATGGCGACCCTGGCCGGGGCGTCGCCGACCAGGAGGGACACATGGGCCTCGACATCGCTACGGTGGATCCGCGCCGACCAGAGGCGGCCGCGTCCGCGACCGTGGCCACGAGCGCTCGCGCGGTGGCCATCGATCCAGGAGGGGTCGACGTGCCGAACCGGGTCGACGTGCCGGACACAGTGGACACGCTTGCGTCGCATCCGCCCCCGGAGGTGCTGGATGCCATCGCCACCGCTGCACGGGCCTCGGTTCGGCTGGCCGAGAGCGGCCGAGAGATGCACTTCCGGGTCAACCCGCGCGGCGGCGGGGTGACAGTCGAGGTGCGTGATCTGCAGGGGAACCTGTGCTCGACCGTGCCGCCCAGCGCGGCACTCGACGTCGCGGCCGGCGGCAGCCTCGACTGACTCACGGCCGGACGTGGCTCAGGACAACGAGTCTTGGTCGCCGTTGGCCTCGGGCGACTGGGCCTCCCAGCCGACGCTCTGGCCGAGCGTGGCGCCCTTGAGCACCTTCAGCGACAGCAGCGCGCACTTCATCCGCGTGGCCGAGATGTCGATCCCGAGCAGGTCGAGAATGAACGAGCGGTCGAGCTTCAGCAGGTCGTCGACCTTCATCCCCTTGACCTCGTCGGAGGCCATCGAGGCGGCGGCCTGTGAGATCGCACAGCCGTGGCCGGAGAAGCGAATGTCCTCGATCCGCCCCTCATCGTCCACCGCGAGCTGCACCGTCAGCTCGTCGCCGCAGAGCGGGTTGAGGTCGTGGAACTGGAGATCGACGTGGTCGAGCTCGCCCCAGTTGTGGGGGCGCTTGTAGTGCTCGAGGATGTATTCGCGGTAGAGCTCGTCCATCTGAAGTGACAGTAGCGATCGCCGTCGGCGCCCTGCTAGAGCTGAAGTACCCGTCGTACGTCGTCCAAACCTTCGAGCAGCCGGTCGACGTCCGAGAGCGAGTTGTGCACGGCAAAGGACACCCGCGTCGTGGCCGAGGTCCCGAGCCGGCGCATCAGCGGCTGCGCACAGTGGTGCCCGGCACGCACGCACACGCCTTCCCGACCGAGGATCTCCCCGATGTCGTGCGGATGGGCTCCCTCGAGCGTGAACGAGACGAGCGCTCCGCGCTCCGTTGCCCGCGCAGGGCCCTGCACCGCGAGCCCGGACACGCCCGCGAGCCGGCGCAGTGTCTCGGCCACGAGAGTCTCCTCGTGGGCCCGGATCCGCTCGCTCCCGATCGCCCGCATCCAGTCGACGGCGGCCCCGAGCCCGATCGCCTCGGCGATCTGGGAGGTGCCGGCCTCGAACTTCCAGGGCAGGTCGGTCCAGGTCGACTCGGTCAAGCCGACGGTCCGGATCATGTGCCCACCGCTGATGAACGGCGGCATCTGCTCGAGCAGCTCGCGCCGGGCGTGCAGAACCCCGATGCCGGTCGGGCCGTACGCCTTGTGGCCGGTCCAGGCATAGAAGTCGGCGTCGATCTCGCGCAGATGGACGGCGATCTGGGGGACGGCTTGGGCACCGTCGACGAGCAGCAGCGCGCCGGCGTCGTGGACGCGGCGGGCGATCTCGGCGACCGGGTTGACGGTCCCGAGCACGTTCGAGATGTGCGCGACGCAGACCAGCTTCGGCCCGCGCTCGAGCAGCGCGTCGAGTGCGTCGAGGTTGAGCGCGCCCTCGTCGGTGACGGGAACGTAGGCGAGCTCCGCCTCTCGCTCCAGACACAGCTGCTGCCACGGCACCACGTTGGCGTGATGCTCCATCTCGGTCAGCACGACGAGGTCCCCGGGGCCGACGTTCGGACGTCCCCACGAATAGGCGACGAGGTTGATCGCGGCGGTTGCGTTGGCGGTGAAGATCGTCTCCTCCGTCGTCGAACCGAGCCAATCGGCGATCCGCTGCCGAGCCCCCTCGTAGAGGTCGGTGGCCTCGACGGCGAGCGGATACACGCCACGGTGGACGCTCGCCCGCGACTCCGTGTAATAGCGGGTCATCGCGTCGATCACCGGCTGCGGAGTCTGGGAGGTCGCGGCCGAGTCGAGATAGACGACGGGTCGCCCGGCGAACTCCCGCTCCAGGACCGGGAACTCGGCGGCCAGCTCGGCCAGCGACGACATGGCCTGCGTCGCGGTCATGCCGCCTCCGGCGCTGCTTCCTCGTCGAACTCGTCGCGGATCCAGCCGTAGCCGACGCGCTCGAGCTGCTCGACCAGCTCCGTGCCGCCCTCCTTGACGATCCGGCCCTTGTACATGACGTGCACGTGGCTGGGCTGCACGAGGTGCAGGATGCGCTGATAGTGGGTGATGATCAGCACCCCCATGTCAGGACCGGCGACGGCGTTGACGCCGTTGGCGACCACCCGCAGGGCGTCGATGTCGAGCCCCGAATCGGTCTCGTCGAGAATCGCCAGCTTGGGCAGCTGGAGCGCGAGCTGCAGGATCTCCATCCGCTTCTTCTCGCCGCCCGAGAAACCCTCATTGAGGTACCGGCTGGAGAACTCCCGCGGCACGTCGGTGAGCTTCATCGCCGCCTCGACGGTCTGGCGGAACTCCTTCAGCGGAATCGGCTCCTCCCCGCGGGACTCGCGGTGGGCATTGAGGACCGTGCGCAGATACTTCGTGACCGTCACGCCGGGAACGGACACCGGGTACTGGAAGGCCAGGAACAGGCCCAGCCGGGAGCGCTCGTCGGGATCCGCCTCGGTGATGTCCCGGCCGTCGAGCAGGATCTGTCCCTCCGTCACCTCGAGGTTGGGGTGGCCCATGATCGCGTTGGCGAGCGTCGACTTGCCGGACCCATTGGGTCCCATCAGCGCGTGGATCTGGCCGCTGCCCACGGTCAGGTCGAGGCCGCGCAGGATCTGCTTCTCGCCTGCTCGGACGTGGAGGTTTCGGATCTCTAGCTCTGCCATCTCAGCTTTCGGTTGGTTGTCGGTACGGCCGCCGGTGCCCGGTCACACGGCCGTGGGGGCGCGATCGCCGCGCCGCGAGAACTCGACCAGCTCGGCCAGCGTCGTGGTCTGCAGCGAGCGAATGATGCCTCCCTGAACGCGCGTCCAGAGGAGCTTGGTGGCACAGCCGCGCCCGGCATCCGGCTCGTGCGAGCACAGCACCCGCTCAGTGTGGTCGTTGACGAAACACTCCATCGGCGCAATCGAGCCTTCGAGCGCCTGCACCACTTCGTCCATCGCGATCGCCTCCGCCGGGCGCGAGAGCCAGTAGCCGCCATGGGCCCCGCGAGCACTCATCACCAGGCCGGCCTTGCGTAGCCTGGCCACGACCTGCTCGAGGTAGGCGAGTGGTAGCCCTTCAGCCTCGGCGATGGCCTTCAGGCTGGTGGGGTGCTCGGGCGACTGGCGTCCGAGCTCAACCATCAGCCTGACGCCGTACTCGGCTTTCGATGAGAAGATCACGTGCTAAATCCTACCAGCGCGGTTGGTATAGCTGACGCGCGGAGTGCGGTGGATTGATTGCCCACTTCACAGACTGGCGACATTTGCCACCAAGTCCAATAGGATTCGCCGCGGACCGAGGGCCGTTGGCACGACGGGGGAACTATGGCTGTGGACAGGCGCAGGGTCAGGTCGGATCGTGGATGACGCGATACCGCCGGCGCTGGCATCCTCGGCCGACGTGGCCGCGGTGGCGGCGGCCGCCCGAACCGCCGGGCGTCTCGGGATCGACACCGAGTTCATGTCGGAGGGTCGCTACCGCGCCCTCCTGTGCCTGGTGCAGGTCGCGGTCGACGACCCGAGCGCGGAGAACGGCACCCGGATCATCCTGATCGACTCGATCCGCGGCGCCGTCGACGTCGCGCCCGTCGCCGCCCTGCTCGCCGATCCCGGAGTCGAGATCGTGCTCCACGCCGGCCGCCAGGACGTGGCGATCCTGCGCCGGGCCTGGAACACCGAGCTGACGAACATCTTCGACACGCAGATCGCCGCCGGGTTCGCCGGCGCCAGCGCTCAGTCCGGATACGGGAACCTGCTCGGCTCGATGCTCGGCCGCCGGGTCGGAAAGACCGCCAGCTACACGCGCTGGGACGTACGGCCGCTCACCGCCGAGCAGCTCAGCTACGCGGCCGAGGACGTCGCCCACCTGCTCGAGCTCTCGGACGAGATCCAGCGGCGCCTGCGGGAGAGCGGCCGGCTGGAGTGGGCCCGCGAGGAGTGCCGGCGGCTGGAGGCCGCGACCGACGAGCGCGACCCGGAGACGGCATGGGAGCGACTGCCCCGCGTCGGTCAGCTCGATTCTCGCTCGCGGGCGGTGGCCAAGGAGCTCGCGGCCTGGCGCGAGCGCACCGCGTCGAGCGAGGACCGCCCGGTCAGCTCCGTCCTCGCTGACCCGGCCCTGGTCGAGATCGCCAAGCGCAGGCCGTCGAACAACAACGGCCTCGAGCACATCCGCGGCGTACATCCGTCGGGCATCAAGCGCCGCGGCGAGGCGATCATCGCTGCGATCACCCGCGGCCTCGAGGCTCCGCCGATCCCGCGCGACGAGCGCCGCGGCGTCTCCGATCCCGCCGACGCCCCGTTGATCGCGCTGGCCGAGGCCCTCCTGCGCGCGCGAGCGCTCGACGCCGGCCTCGCCTACGAGCTGATCGCCTCGCGCTCCGAGCTCGATCTCATCGTCGCGGCGGCACGGCGCAGCGACCCCGAGCCACCCGTGCGGACGCTCAGCGGCTGGCGACGGGAGCTGGTCGGCGTGGACCTCCGCGAGCTCCTGGCGGGCCGCAGTGCGGTTGCCGTGGGGCGTGGGCGTCGGCTGGAGCTGACTCCCGCACTGACCCGCGCTCAGGCGGAGACCGCGGCTAGGTGGGACCCAGCTCCATCATCAGCGACATCGTCGGGACGCGAGCGAACATAGCCCGTGAGAGCGCGAGCTCGATCACCCCGGAGCGGTGGATCCAGCCGAGATCGAGGCCCTTCAGGTCGCCGTAGGCGGTCGAGTAGCTGAGGTGGATGTTCTGACCCGGTGAGTCGGCCGCCAGCTCGTCCCCCGTGTCGGCGTGCGCCCAGGTCCAGCCATGTGCGTACAGCGTCTGGCGCTCGAGCCTCACGAGCTCGCCCGACGTGCTGAGCCCTGGGCGCTGCGACGACCATCTCGACCGCGCAATACGCGTTCGCACCCGAGTCGCATTGTTTGACCTGGGTGACGAGGTGGCTACCGGCGACGAGCGGCAGTGCGCTCGCCTGCGGACTGCGCGTGGCCCCCTGCCCACCGCATCCCGCGAGCACCATCCCGAGCACGAGCAACAGGCCGATCCCTCTCGCTGCCGCACGTCGAGACGGCCGAGAGTCTCTTACAGTTCCGCCGGTCATGGGGTGCAGCGCAAGCGTAGCCGAGCTCCCGAGGCCCAGCCCCAGGCGGCCGGGCTGCCGGGACGCGAGCCGCACGTGAGCGTCGCCCGCTACGTCCTCGGCATCCTCGCCCTGGCGATCACCGTCGGGGCCCTGGCCACGACGTCGCTCGCCCTGCGGCGCCGGTTTCTCCCGGCCTGGGAGGGCGCACCGGCACGCCTGAGCGAGATCGTGCTGGGACTCGCGGTCATGACCGCGATCCTCGAGGCTCTCGGTACGGTCGGCCTGTTCCGGCTCGTGCCGATTGTCCTCGCCACCGTGGCCACCGCCGCCGTGACGGCGTGGGCAACGCGCGGCCCCCGCGACGCAGCGGCGGCGGATGCGCGTGCCGGCTCCCCTCGCGCCCAGATCGCCATCGCCGCCGCCGTGACCGCAGCCGTGATGGCGGAATGGGCGGTTCCCACTCTCAACTCCTACGACATCGGCATCCGCGCATTCGACTCGCTCTGGTACCACCTGCCGTGGGCGGCGTCGTTCGCGCAGACCGGCCACGTCGCCACGCTGCGGTTCACCGACGTCGAGTACCTGACCGCGTTCTACCCAGCCGGCGCCGAGCTCGTACACGGCCTCGGGATCGTCCTCCTGGGTCGAGACACGCTGTCCCCGGCGCTCAACCTGTTCTGGCTCGGCCTGGTGCTGCTGGCGGCATGGTGCATCGGCCGCCCGCGCGGACTGGGAGCGCTCACCACGTGCGGCGCCGCGCTGGCCATGGCCACGCCGATGATGCGCTTCTCGCAGGCCGGCAGTGCCGCCAACGACGTCGCCGGCGTGTTCTTCCTGCTGGCCGCGATCGCATTGTTCGTCGAACCTGCGCGACGACGACGGGCGCGCGGCGCTGGGCCTCGCGGCGCTCTCGGCCGGGCTCGCGGTCGCGGTGAAGCTGAGCCTGCTGGCACCGGTCCTGGCGCTCAGCGTCGGCGTCGTCGTGCTGCGGTCACCGCGGCGTCGCACGGCGGCGGTGTGGATCGCCGGCCTCGTGGTCGGCGGCGGCTACTGGTATCTGCGCAACCTGATCGCGGTGGGCAACCCGCTGCCGTGGCTGAGCCTCGGCCTGCTGCCGACGCCGGACCCGCCGCTCCAGCACCACACTGCGTTCTCGGTCGCCCATTATCTGACCGACACGCACATCTGGACCCGCTATTTCCAGCCCGGACTCGCCGACGGCCTGGGACCGTGGTGGCAGCTGATCCTGGCCGCGGCCCTGGTCGGGCCGGTCGTGTGCGCGGTCGGCTCGGACCGGACGGTCCGCATGCTGGGACTCGTCGCCCTCGCCGCGATCCTCGGCTATCTGCTCACGCCCGAGAGCGCCGCTGGTCCGGCCGGCGCCCCGTCGGGCTTCGCCTTCAACCTGCGCTACGCCGCGCCGGCGCTGACGCTCTCGCTGGTCACGCTTCCCCTCGCGCCGGCACTCGACGGTCCGCGACGCCGGCTGGCGACCCTGCTCGTCCTTGTCGCCGCGCTGGTCGCAACAGTGGTGCAGGCGCGGCTGTGGCCCGGCGGCTACGTCGCCGGCGCGATCCTCGTCGGCCTCCTGGTGGGGGCCGCGACCCTCGTGCCCTGGCGCCGTCTGGGCGCGGCGCTCGCGGGTCCCGGGGCACGCTCGGGGGCGCGCGTGACGCTCATCGCCGCGCTGATCCTGCTGACCGGAGCCGCCGCGGCCGTCGGCTATGCGGGGCAGCGCCACTATCTGCGCGGACGCTACACCTACCAACCCGGCGTCTCGTCGCTGTCGACGCTGTGGGCGTGGTTCCGCTCCGTCCACGATCAGCGCGTCGCACTCGCCGGGACGTTCGGCGGCTTCTTCGCCTATCCCCTGTTCGGCCTCGACGGATCCAATCGCGTGCAGTACATCGGTCGCCGTGGGCCCCACGGCTCGTTCACTCCCGTGATCTCGTGCGCGCAGTGGCGGCGACTGATCAACGCCGGCGCCTACCGCTACGTGGTCACGACACCGGGTCGCGACCCGTGGCACCCCCGGACGCTGTTGCCCTCGCCGGAAGCGGCTTGGACCGCCTCGGACCCCGTCGCGCGCCTCGTGTTCAGCCACCGGGCGCTGGGGCAGCAGATCTCCGTCTACCGGCTGTCCGGACCGCTGAACCCCGCCGCCTGCCGCTGAGCGGCGCGACGTTCAGCCTGGCGTACGTAGGCCGACTCGACCAGCGCGCAGACCTCCGCCGGCTCCCGCGCGACACGCAGCAGATCGAGGTCGGCGGTGTCGACGCGGTGCGCCGAAAGGGCCCGCAGGCGCAGCCACTCGAGCAAGCCCTCCCATTCATCGCCGCCGAGCAGGATCACCGGGAAGTGGCGGATGGTCGCGGTCTGGATCAGCGTCAGTGCCTCGAACAGCTCATCCAGCGTTCCGAAGCCGCCCGGTCCGATCACGAATGCGCACGCGTAACGCACGAACATCACCTTGCGCGCGAAGAAGTGCCGGAAGCGCAGCCCGATGTCGACGTAGTCGTTGAGCCGCTGCTCGTGCGGCAGCTCGATGTTGCAGCCCACTGACAGCGCCTCGGCCTCTCGGGCGCCCCGATTGGCCGCCTCCATCAGTCCGGGGCCACCGCCGGTGATGATCGCGTAGCCCGCACGGCCCAGCGCGCCGGCGACCTCGCGCACGAGCGCGTAGTCAGGATGGTCGGGCGGCGTCCGCGCGGATCCGAACACGGTCACCGCGCGCGGCAGCCCCGCGAGCGCGGAGAACCCGCCCGCGAACTCGGCCGCGATCTCCCTCACGCGGCCGGCATCGGCGAGGCGCACATCCGGGGGCTCGTCGCCGAGCCACATCAGCAGCTCCTCGTCGAGCGTCAGCGGCCGCGCCTCGGATTGCTCGCCCATGCCCATCAGCTGAAGCGTATGTCCCGGCCCGGAGCCCTGCCCAGGGGCACCGACCGCCGGCACGCCCCGGTCCCGTCGGGACGGCTACCCTCCCGGGAGGTGAGCACGGCCAGCGAGCATCTGCAGGATCCGGAGCTGCTCGGGACCGAGTGGGACCTGGGCCCGCTGGTCGGCGGCGACGGGGCTGCGGGCGTCGAGCGCGAGCTCGACGAGGCCACGCGCCGCTCGGAGGGCTTCGCCGGCGCACACGCCGGCAAGATCGCCGAGCTCGATGCCGCCGGTCTCGCCGCGGCCATGCACGAGCTGGCTGACATTCACGAGCTGGTCGGCAAGGCGGGCTCCTATGCCTCGCTGCGCTTCGCCACCGACACGGCCGATCCCGCCCGCGGCGCCCTGCTGCAGCTCGTGCAGGAGCGCGCGACGGCGATCGAGACCATGCTCCTGTTCTTTGAGCTCGAGTGGGCGGCGCTCGACGACGAGCGGGCCGAGGAGCTGCTCGCGCACGACGGTCTCGACTTCTGCGGCCACTACCTGCGCAGCGTGCGGCGCTACCGGCCCCACCTGCTCTCCGAGCCCGAGGAGAAGCTGCTGGCCGAGAAGGCGATCTCCAGCCGCAGCGCCTGGGGCCGTCTGTTCGGCGAGCTCACGGCCGCGCTCGCAGTGGAGCTCGGCGAGGACCAAGACGTCTCGCTCGACGTGGCGCTGAGCCGGCTCCAGTCCCCGGAGCGCGAGGTCCGGCGCCGCGCCGCCGAGGCGGTCACGACGGCGCTCGAGCCCGGTCTGCGCACGCGCGGATTCATTTACAACACGCTCGTTCACGACAAGGCGGTGGACGATCGGCTGCGCAGCTACCCGCACTGGCTGGCCGACCGGAACCTTTCCAACGAGGCCTCTGACGAGTCGGTCATGGCGCTGATCGAGGCCGTGCGCGGCCGCTATGACATTCCGCAGCGCTGGTACGCGCTCAAGGCCAAGCTGCTCGGCCTGCCGAAGCTGGCCGACTATGACCGCGCCGCGCCCGTCCTGCCCCAGGACGTCACGTTCAGCTTCACCGAGGCCCGCGAGCTCGTCCTCGACACCTACCACGCGTTTTCGCCCGAGGCCGGGCGGGTCACCCGCCGCTTCTTCGACGAGCACTGGATCGACGGACCCGTGCGGCCCGGCAAGCGAGGCGGAGCGTTCTGTTCCTACACGGTGCCGAGCGTGCATCCGTACGTGATGCTCAACTTCACGGCCACGCGACGCGACGTGCTGACGATGGCGCACGAGCTCGGCCACGGCCTGCATGCCGCGCTGGCGCAACCGCAGGGCGTGTTTCACCAGTCGACGCCGCTCACTCTCGCCGAGACGGCGTCGGTGTTCGGCGAGGCGCTCGTGTTCGGGCGCATGCTGGGCGACGCCGAGGACCCACGCGCGCGGCTGAGCCTGCTGACCGAGCGCCTCGACGGCGCCGTGGCGACCGTATTCCGGCAGATGGCCATGAACCGCTTCGAGCACTTGGTCCACACGCGCCGGCGCGCCGAGGGCGAGCTGTCGGTGGACCGCATCAACGAGCTCTGGACCGAGACCCAGGTGGAACTGCTCGGAGACGCGGTCGAGGTGACCGACGGCTACCGGATGTGGTGGTCCTACGTCCCCCACTTCATCAACACGCCCGGGTACGTGTACGCCTATGCCTACGGCCAGTTGCTGGCCCTGTCGGTCTACCGGCGCTATGTCGAGGAGGGCGAGACGTTCGTCCCCCGGTACCTCGAGCTGCTCGCGGCCGGCGGCTCGCGCAGCCCCGAGGAGCTGGCGGCGATCGTCGGCATCGACCTCGCCGACCCCGGGTTCTGGGATGCCGGGCTGACGCTCGTCGAAGAGCAGCTGACGGCGGCCGAAGCGGCCGCCGACGCACTCGGGGACTAGAAGCCCGGATCCCGGGTGTGGGCTCCGCGGCTACGCAGACGAGCCGGCGTCATGCATCAGCTTGCCCACCGGCACCGCGGTGAGGTGTTGCGCATCGAGCGCCGAGCGGAGCTCTGTGAGCAGCGGGTCCAGCTGAGACGCACTGGCGACCGATAGCTCGACCACCTCGCCGGCGTGCAGCGTGCCGACCGAGTCCCCGTGGTCGAGTCGCACGGCACCGGCGACCGGAAGTCCTCCGGCACCGTGAGCCAGCAGCCATTGACCGACACTCGGGCCGCGCGAGGCGTACAGGAAGTGCCTCGTGTAGCCCATCGAGGAGATGAGCCGGTGCAGCTGCGCGCGCGTGCCGAGCCACCGCACGAGCCCACCGGTCGGAAGTCGCGGGACGGCCTGATCGCCGAGGCGCACGATGCCGAGCTCGGACGACGACGGCGCATGGTCGAGCGTGAACGAGACGTGCATGCCGCTGGCCAGCAGCGCCCTCGCGAGCGCGGGTTCCTGGCCCGACGGCGCGTCGACGAGCACGCCGACCTCGGGCCGGGTGGTCTCCACCGCCGTCGTCGGCCGGATGTGCGCGAAGTGGGACACGAGGCTGTAGGAGGCGCCGGTGGTGAGCGTCCAGGCGGCGAGCGCGCAGGCGGCCACCATCGTCGTCGCCGCGCGGGCCGCGCGCAGTCGCCAGGCCGGAACAGGGGTCGCGCGCCGCTCCTCGGTGAACACGAGCGAGGCGGTCGAGGGCCGCAGCGCGAATGATCCGTCGGGCTCGGGGTGGCTCGCGAGCGCCCGCTCGATCGCCGGTCCGAGGTCGGCACGCTTGCGCGCAACCTGGGCGAGCCCAAAGCGCTCGAACGCGGCGTTGCTGGCCCGCACGTGGCCGACGCCGAAGCCGAACGAGACCACCGGGCAGCCGCGGATGATCGCCTCGAGCACCGTCAGGCCGGCGGAGGAATGCACGAGCGCGTCACCGGCCGCGAGCACGTCGCCCATCCGGTCGGTGAAGCCCATCAGGCGGAGCCTCGGCTCGTTCGGGTACTGCTTGGCCAAGCGGGCCCGCAGCTTGTCGTTGCGCCCACACAGCGCCAGGACGATCGCGTCGGGCACCTCGAGCGCCACCTCGACCGCCTCGACCAGGTTTCCGACCCCCCAGCCCCCGCCGGAGACCACGATGACCTGAGCGTCGGCGGGGAGCCCCAGCTCGTGGCGGGCGTCCTTACGCGAGCGCGGCACCAGGAACGATGGCGAGGTGGGCGGCTTGGCCCAGCGGACGCTGCCGGGACCAGCGATGCGCTCGACCTCCTCCACCGACTCGGGGTGGGTCACGAAATGCAGGTCGATCCCCGGATGGGCCCAGAAGCGCAGTCCGGCCAGGTCGGTGATCGACGAGAAGCACGGCACCGACAGCTTGCCCTTGCGGCGCAGCTCGCCCAGGATCGCCGTGACACCGGGATAGGTGGAGACGATCACGTCCGGGTCGTGGGCCTTGATCAACCGCATCAGACCGCGCCGGCCGAACATGTACAGCAGGCGCTGAGAGAGCCACCGTGTCGGTGCGAAGTTCATGAACAACCAGTACTGGAAGTCGAACAGCCACGGCAACCAGACGAACATGAAGGCCGAGTTCTCGCGCAGGACCTTGGTCAGCATCGGCCCCATCGCCGGCAGTCCGTTGACGATCGAGACGCGGGCGTCCGGGTCCTCATCGGCGAATTCGCGGGCCACGGAGCGGGCCGGCAGATCGTGGCCCTCGCCGATGTCGGCCGAGATCAGCAGCACCTTGCGGGGCGGCGCTTCGGCGTCGGGCTCCTCGATCGGCAGCGGCGGCAGTGCCGCCTGCTCGGCGGCGATCACCGCCTGTTCGCGGCGCCAATCGACGTAGCGACGCACGCCCTCCGAGAACGGCGTCGCGGCGGTCCACCCGAGCTCGCGCGCGGCGCGCTCGCTGGAGACGAGCTTGCCGCCGAAGTCGCCGGGCCGGGCCGGCATGTGCACGATCTCGACGTCGCCGATGATCTCCTTGACCGTCTCGGCGATCTGCTTGATCGTCACCGTCTCGTCGCTGGCCAGGTTGTAGACCCGGTTCAGCGCGACCTCGTCGAGCCCGGCAGCGACGCCGTCGGCGAGATCCTCGACATAGACGAAGCGGCGCGACTGGCTGCCGTCGCCGGCCAGCGTCAGCGGCTCGCCCTTGAACGCCTTGTTGACGAACGCCGGGATGACCGCTGCCTCACGCGCGCGGGGACCGTACGGAATCCCGAAGCGCAGGATCGTGTAATCGATCCCGTACAGCTCCTGGTAGGCCTTGCAATACAGCTCGCCGGCGAGCTTGGTGCTCGTGTAGAGGTGGCTGGGCGGCGGCAGCAGCGTGGTCTCGTCGACCTCCTCACCGGCGCAGTCGGAGTACACCCAGATCGTGCTCGCGTAGACGATCCGCTTGACCCCGGAGCGCCGGGCGGCCTCGAGCACCGCGACCGTGCCGCGAGCGTTGACCCGCTCGGCATCCTCGGGCTCAGCGTGGACGTCGTTGACGTCGGCCACGGCGGCGAGGTGGGCCACGGCGTCACAGCCCTGCAGGGCCCGCTCCAGCGCCTCGCGGTCGGTGATCGAGCCGAGCACCGTCTCCACGCTCCCGGGCTCGTGCCACGGCGACGGGCGCAGGTCGTAGATCACGGGCTCGTAGCCGCGCAGGCGCAGCTTGTCGACCACGTGCGAGCCGATGAAGCCCGATCCGCCGGTGACCAGGACTCTCATGCCCTCGAACCCACCTCGCTCGTTCGACATCGTCACGCCACCCCGTCCGGCCGGTAGTACAGCGGAACGCAGGAATGGTTCCGCGCCACCCAGTCGGTGTTCGGCAGATCGACGTCGTGACCCATGATCCGATGACACGACTCGTCGTAGACGCGGCCGGTCGACTGCTCCAGCCAATCGAACACGATGTACTTGTAGAGGCCAGAGGTCATCCCGGCCGGCAGCTCCAGCCGGGCCGGGTTGACCGGGTCCAGATGGGTCCGGGCGACGTCGTTCTTCCACGCCACGATCTCGGGCAGCCGCTCGATCTGGATCAGGCCGAGAGCGGCCGTGAACTCGCTCATGCGGAAGTTGAGCCCGGCGATCTCGTACTTCGGCTTGCTGTAGTTGCGGTACAGCCGCGCATGCTCGAGCACCTCGGGACGGCTGCTCACGAGCACTCCGCCCTCGCCGGTGGAGATCGTCTTGGTGGCGTACAGCGAGTACACCCCGGCGTCGCCGTAGGTGCCCGGCCGGCGTCCGTTCCAGCTCGCACCGTGCGCGTGGGCGCAGTCCTCGATCAGGAAGATCCCGTGCTCGCGGCAGTAGTCGGCGATCGCCTCGACCTCGAAGGCGATGTGGCCACCGATGTGCACGAGCAGCGCCGCCCTGGGCTTGTAGCGCTCGGCCTTGGCCTCGAAGTCGCGGAACGACATGCACAGGTCGTCCCGGTTGCAGTCGACAAACTGCACCTGCGCGCCGGCCCGGACCGCGGCGAGCGGCGTCGCCATGAAGGTGTTCGACGGGCACAGCACCGTCTCCCCCGCGACCCCGGCGAAGTCGAGAGCGGCGAGCGCCCCGCCGGCCCAGCTCGAGCATGCCACCGCGGGCACGCCGTTGTGCGCCTCCCACGCCGCCTCGAAGCGGCTCTGCATATCCGCCTCGGACCAGCGGTTGGAATCGAGCACCGCGTCGATCAGGGCATGCAGACGCGCTCGATCACGTTGATCGAACCCGATCGCGAACCTCGCGAAGTCAGGCGTGCTCCGCTCGGGCACGCTGTGTCTGGAAGCGGTAGTCATGTTCTCGGCGGCATGCGAGCCTGCACGGGCGGGGCCGTGCAGCCGGCCAAGCGCCAACCCCGCGTGCAGTTTCACCATCGTCTCAGGCGTCGTGCGCACTGACAAGCCTGTCAGACAGGCAGGACGGTAGCGGTTTCAGACCGTTTCAGCTCTGCCAGGACGAGCGGCAGCGCGAGCGCCGTACGCTCGTACGAGCCGCTGGAGGAGTAAAAGTCAGCGTCGTGCAGGAGAATCACGTCGCCAGGAGCGAGATCCCGGGTCGCGCGGGCGGCGATCCGGCTGGGAGTTGTGAGCTTTCGCCAATCCTTGCCCCAACGCGACCACAGCAGCGGCCGGAAGTGCTCCCGGGCGAACGCCAGCCCGGCGGCACTGTAGATCCCGAACGGCGGCCGGTGCAGCACCGGCGAGACGCCGGTCGCGTCCTCGATTGCCGCGGCGCCGCGGGCGAGATCGCTTTCCACCTCGGCCGGCGAGTACCGCAGCTGCAGCCGGTGCCGGTACCCGTGCAGCGCCACGGCGTGACCGGCGGCGAGCACCTCGGCCGCCAGTCCCGGCCGGCGCTGCACCTGCTCGCCGACCATGAAGAACGTCGCCCGCGCACCCTCCCGCGCGAGGATCTCGAGCATCGCCGGCGTTCCGTGCGGATGCGGCCCGTCGTCGAACGTGATCGCCACCCCCGCCCGCTCCTCCAGCCGGCGCGGGATACCGAGCCTGCGAGCGAGCGACGGCACGATCGGTGCGAGGGCATGACTGACCACGCGAAGATCATGGCGGACCTGGGGTAGACCCGACTCGTGCGCCCTGATCTCGACTACTGGCTTGCGGACCCGGCCGTGCGGGTGGCCCACCGCCGGGAGGCGCGGGTCGCTCCCGAGGAACTGTGGAGCGCCGCGCGCGAGGTGCGCCTGTCCGACACACGCACGCTCGGGCGCCTGGTGCGCTGGCGGATTCCCGGGCTCACCCCCGACCTCGAGTTCGACGCGCTGTTCCGGAGCGCCCCGTTCGCCGTCCTGTGCGACGACGACGGCGCGCTCGTCTCGGGGCTCGTGGGCCGGATCTGGACGCTGCGCCGCGACTACCCGGAGCTCGACGATCCCGAGGAGTTCCGCCATTGGTCGGCTCGCGGCACGGTGCGGGTGATGCTGGCGAGCTGGGTCGAGTACCAGCCGGGTGGCGCGGCGCTGTTCTCCGAGGCCCGGATCGCGCCGGTCGACCGCGAGGCCCGGCTTCGATTGGCTGCCGTGCGCCCGCTGATCGCCGCCTCCCAGCACCTGGTCGCCAGCGAGGGCATCGAAGCGGCGGTTCGCCACGCCGAGCGGAGTTATCGTCGCGCGCGGAGGTGACCGGCGGCGGGGCCGGCGGGGCGGGGGGCCGTTTGCGGATCGGCCCGCTCAGGCGGCTTGCGCTGCGCCCGGCGCCTCGGGCGCCGCCGCCGCGGGAGCGGGTCCGCGCACCGTGATCGCGAGCACGATGGCCGGCACGATCGCGAGGGCGCTCAGCGCAACTGCGTACCAGAAGGTGTGGGAGAAAGCGGTGGCCAGTGGCTCGGCGATTCGTGCACGGATGGCCGGCGGGAGCGGCGCGATCGCGCCGCCACCGATGCCCGAAGCGCCCGGAACCGCGGCCTTGATCTGGTCCTGGAGCACGACGGCCAGGAGCGCCGTCCCGATCGAGCCGCCGACGCGTTGCAGCACGTTCAGCGCGGTCGTCGCCCGTGGGATCGCGGCCCGGGAGATGGTGGTGTAGGCGGAGGCCATCGCCGGCATCAGGCTGCAGCCGAGACCGATGCCGCGCACGACGAGGATCGCGCAGGTGGTGGTGTAGGGCGTGTGGGCGCCAAAGCGCGTCAACCCAACCGTCGCCAGGGTCATCACGACCATGCCGAACAGGACCACCCGGCCGCCGCCGATCCGGTCGGTGAGGCGGCCGCTGATCGGCATCGTCAGCGCGGCCCCGATCCCCTGTGGCGCGAGCAGCAGTCCGGTGCTCAGCGTCGACAGGCCGCGATCGACCTGGAAGTACAGCGGCAGCACCAGCAGCGAGCCGAACAGTGCCGCCCCGAGCAGGAACACGACCGCGGCGGCGGCGGCGAAGCCGGGGGCCCGGAACAGCGTCAGGTCGAGCAGGGGCCGCACCGACGTGTGCAGCGCGTGGTAGATGAACGTGGCCACGAGCGCCAGGCCGGCCAGGATCGGCACGAACGCCGTGGGCGATGACAGGCCGCCGTGGCTGGCGGTCTCCGACAGGCCGAACACGATCGCGGCCAGCCCCGGCGAGAGCAGCGCCAGGCCGACGACGTCGAGCCGCTCGCCCCGCTGCGGCGCGGAGCGAGGCAGCACGCGCCACGCCATCGCGAGCGCCAACGCGCCGATCGGCACGTTGACGAAGAAGATCCAGCGCCAGCTCAGGTTCTGCAGGATCAGGCCGCCCAGTACGGGGCCGAGGATCGGGCCGAGCAGCATCGGCGCCCCGACCACGCTCATCACCCGGCCGATCCGCTGCGGTCCCGCGGCCTGGGCGAGGATCGTCATGCCCGCCGGCATGATCATCCCGCCTCCGAGGCCCTGCAGGAAGCGGAAGGCGATCAGCGATCCGGCCGACCAGGCCAGGCCTGAGAGCACCGAGCCCGCGACGAACAGCGTCAGGACGATCATCCACAACCGCCGGGCGCCGAAGCGCTCCGACGCCCAGCCGGTCATCGGGATCACCATCGCCAGCGCGACCAGGTAGCCGGTGGAGACCCACTGGATCGTCGCCAGGCTGGCGTGCAGGTCGCGCCCCAGCGTCGCGAGGGCGACGTTGACGATCGTCGTGTCGAGGATCGACATGATCGCCCCGATCACGACCACGGAGGCGATCGCGATGATTTTGCCGTCGAGCTTTTCCTGGCCGCCGGTCTGTGCCATGTTCGAGCCAAGTTAGCGGGCCCGCTGCCCCGGCGGCTAACGTCGTGCCGGTGACCAGCTTCGATGCCGTGGTGACCGTGCGCCGGGCGCGCTACGTCAACGAGTCGTCGGGCTGGGCAGTCCTCGACGCCGCCGGCGAGGACGGCGCCGCCGTGGTCCTCGTCGGCCCGCTTGTGCACCTCGAGGACCGCGAGCGGGCCCGGGTGATCGGAACCTGGGTCGATGACAGCCGTTTCGGCCGGCAGGTCAAGGTGACCGAGGCGCACCCGCTCCCGCCGTCTGACGCCGAGGCGCTGACCGCCTACCTGCGGCGCGTGCGCCACGTCGGCGCTCGGCGGGCCGCGGCCCTGGTGGCGCGGTTCGGGGCCGACGGGGTGCTCGACGCGATCGATCGCGATCCGGCCGCAGCGTTCGCCGGCGTCGGCCTCGGCCCGGGACGGGCCGAGGAGGCGACGCGCTCGTGGGACGGGCTGCGCGCGATGCGACGGCTGCACCTGATGCTCGCGCCGCACGGGCTCGCTTATCTGGTGGGGCGCGTGCAGGAGCACTTCGGCGCGGGCGCAGCTCGGATCGTCGCCGCCCGGCCCTACGAGCTGACGAGCGTGTTCGGCGTCGGCTTTCAGATCGCCGACCGGATCGCGGTCGGTGCCGGGACGCCGCCCCACGCGCGCGAGCGCGCTCGCGCGGGCGTGCTCCACCTGCTCGGCGAGGCCGAGCGCAGCGGCAGCACGTGCATGGCGCTCGGCGCGTTGCAGCGCGAGCTCGGCGAGCTCCTCGCCGTCGCCGATCCGCCCGGCGAGCAGTTCATCGACGAGCTCGTCGCCGCGGGGGACCTGGCCAAGTCGGGCGAGTGGGTCTACCGGCGCGCGACGGCGGAGCTCGAGGCGGAGCTCGCCGAGCGGGTGCGGGAGCTGATCGCGGGCACGCCGGGGGGTCGTCTGGCGGACCCGGGTGGTGGCGGTTCAGGTGATGGCGATTCGGCGGGTGCCGGTGGGCCGCAGCTCACCTCCGAGCAGCTCGCCGCCGTCCAGGCCGCGTTCGTGCACCGCCTGTCGCTGATCACCGGCGGGCCGGGCACGGGGAAGACGGCCACGATCCGGACCATCGGATCGGTCGCCGCCGGCAAGGGAGCGCGCGTGATGCTCGTGGCCCCGACCGGTCGGGCGGCGATCCGGATGACCGAGGCGACGGGGATCGCCGCGCGCACCGTGCACTCGGCGCTCGGGTGGATCCCGGGCGAGGGGCCGACCCACGACGAGGAGGATCCGCTCGCGTGCGATCTCCTGATCGTGGACGAGTCCTCGATGGCCAACCTCGAACTGATGGTCATGCTGCTGCGAGCGGTCGGCCCGAAGACCTGCGTCGTGCTGGTCGGCGACGCCGATCAGCTCGCGCCCGTCGGCGCCGGCAAGCCATTCGCCGAGCTCGTCGCCTCCGAGCTCGTTCCCACCGCGCGCCTGACACACATCTTCCGCCAGGCCGCCGGAAGCATGATCGTCCAGGGCGCCCACGCGGTGCGCCGCGGCGAAGCCCCGGACTTCACCGTCGGCGCGGCCGGCAT
Source organism: uncultured Solirubrobacteraceae bacterium (assembly GCA_963800815.1). GTDB lineage: Bacteria > Actinomycetota > Thermoleophilia > Solirubrobacterales > Solirubrobacteraceae > Palsa-465. The sequence continues at coordinate 56,736 of CAWDCP010000018.1, read as the reverse complement.
GCGGCGGGATCTGTTCCTGATCGAGCGGCCCGACCCGACGGCCGCGCGTGAGGAGATCGTGTCGCTGGTCGCCTCACGCCTGCCCGCGCACTACGGGATCGACCCGATCGCCGACATCCAGGTCTTCGCCCCCGTGTACCGCGGCGAGCTCGGCATCGACCGCCTCAACGAAGCGCTGCGGGCGGCTCTGAATCCCGACGGCTCGCCCGTTCGCGGCGGGCGCTTCCGGATCGGCGACAAGCTGATGCTGACCGGCCGCAACCTCCATGAGCTCGGGTTGATGAACGGCATGTTGCTGCGACTGCTGGACGAGATCGGCTCCGACGGCGACGACGACCCCGCCCTGCTGCTGAGCGCCGAGGAGGCGATCTTCCGGCTGCCGGCCGAGGACGCCGAGCGCCTGAAGCTCGCCTACGCGTGCTCGGTCCACCGCGGGCAGGGGATCGAGCTCCCGGTCGCGATCATCGTCGCGCACCCCGCCGCCGGCGCCTTCTTCCTGCGACGCGAGATGCTCTACACGGCCATCACGCGGGCCAAGCTCGCGACCGTCATCGTCGGCACGCGTGAGGTGGTCCAGCGCGCCGCGCGCACGCCCGACACGGGCCGGCGCCACAGCCGGGTCGTGGCCCGGCTACTGGAGGAGCTACCGGACGAGTAGGCGGGCGAGTGTGGCGACGACCTCGTCCGGGCGGTTCACGACCTGGTTGTAGGTGAAGCGGATCACGGTCCACCCCGACAGCCGGAGGAGCTGATCCCGGCGCCGGTCCTGCTCGAACGCCCGCCGGGTGGCGTGCGCCGCCCGGCCGTCGGTCTCGACGATCAGCCGGGCGGAGCGGAACAGGAAGTCCACCTCGATCACGGAGCCGTCCGCGACCGAGATGCGTGAGTTGACCTCCGGCACGGGAAGCCCGGCCCGGCGGACCAGCGCCAGGAACTGCTCCTCGAGCTCGCTCCGGGTGAGTCGCGGCTCGGCGAGCTCGGCCAGGATGCCGGCGACGACGCGCGCACCGCGGCGGGTGGGATGACGGTCGAGTTGTGTTCGCAGGGCGACGAGGTCGAAGCGGTGCTGAACCTCCGCCTGCTCCAGGAAGCGCTCCACGCCGCGCCGGTCGAGGACCGCGGCGAGGTCGACGGCGGTTCGGGCGACGTTGGTGCAGGGGATGCGGCGGATGGTGGTGACGTCGGTGGCGTGCAGCGATCCGCGGTGCACGGTGATGCCGGGGCGTGAGCGGCCGCGGCGGCCGGTGGTGATGACGTCGACGGATCCGGAAGCGGTTGGACGCAGTTGATGCAGGGCGGCGGCCGAGCGATGCGAGAGGACGGCGCCTGGGCCGCATGCCAACACCGCGGCGAGCCAGCGCCCTTCGCGAGTGAGCAACGGGGTATCAACCAGGGCATAGACGCCATGGTGGATGCGGTGCAGGCGGCCGGTGGCGACGCGGTGGCGGGTCGCGCGCTTGCTGAGACCTAGGGACTCCAGCTGCCCGATGCGACGCGATCCCGTACTGCCGGGCAAGCAGGGCCACGATCGCTGCCTCCCGCAGAGGGTGGGCAGATTCCGGCCGCCCCTTGGCCGGAATCTGCCCACCCTCGGACTCTTCACGATCGCGGTCCTCATCCACGCCACCGATCGTCCCGCGAAAAACGTCACGCGTGGGTCACGCGATCGTGCCAAGTGGGCGCCAAAAGCCCTTAAGCCCAGCCCGCCTCTAAACGCGCCAGCGCCTCCCGAACATCGCCATGCAATAGCTCCGCCAACGCCTCGACCAATAGCCGCTGGGGCTCCAGCGCGGCCCCCACACCCATCACCCCGATCCGCCACGTCCGCCCCGCCAGCGGCCCGAGACCGCCGGAGATCTCGATCCCGAAATCGAATAGCAGGCGCCGGCGGACCGCGGCCTCGTCGACGCCGTCCGGCAAAGTGACGGCCAACAGCGGCCACAGCGCCTCACCATCAGGGGCGAGCCGGCGCAGGCCGAGCACTTCGAGCGCCGAGCGCAACGCCTCGTGCGCGCGCTCGTGCCGCGCCCAACGAGCTTCCAGCCCCTCATCGAGCACGAGCCCGAGGGCCTCCCACAGTGCGTAGACCATGTTGATCGGCGCCGTGTGATGGTAGACGCGCGGCGGAGCGCCCTCGGCGTCCTCGCGCCAGTAGGCAAGGATCGCGCGCAGGTCGAAGTACCACGAGCGGCACGGCTCGCTGCGAGCGAACAGACGCTCCGCGGCGCGCGAGGACACGGTGAATGGCGCCAGCCCGGGCGGGCAATTGAGGCATTTCTGGGTCCCGCTGAACGCGACATCGACGCCGGCGTCGTCGATCGCGAGCCGCTGGCCGGAGAGCGAGGTGACGCAGTCGACGAGCAGCAGTGCATTTGCGGCCCGGCAGGCGTCGGCGAGGCCGTCGAGCGGCTGGCAGACGCCGGTCGAGGTCTCGCCGTGCACGACGAACAGCGCCGCCGTACGCTCGTCGAGGGCCGCGATCAGACGCTCCACCTCGATCGCCCGCCCCCACTCGCCGTCGACGCGCTCGACGATCGCGCCGTTGCGCGTCAGCTCGTCGGCCATCCGCTCCCCGAACAGGCCCGCCACGCCACACACGACGTGCTCGCCGGGGGCGACGAAGTTGACGACCATCGCCTCCATGCCGGCGCTACCGGTGCCGGAGACGGCCAGGGTGGCCTTGTTCTCGGTCAGCATCGTCCGCCGAAGGCGCTCCATCGTCTCCTCCATCAGCGCCCCGAAGGCGGGGTCCAGATGCCCGATCGTCGGCTGTGCCAGCGCGCGCAGGACGCGTTCGGGCACCGGACTGGGGCCGGACCCAAGCAGCAGCCGGTCGGGCACCGAGAGGTCAGATCCGAGCGCGCCCACGGACCTCACACCTTCTCGAACACGAGCCGGTAGTGGTCCATCAGCTCGCGCTCGAAGCACTCGCGGTTCGAGCTTCCCCCGGCCGTGTAGGCGAAGCGGAAGTCGGAGCTCGTGAGCCAGCGGGGCAGCAGTCTGAGCTTGAGCAGCGCCATGCGCGGGTTCCAGGCGTCGATGCGCTTGTCCCACTGCCGGATCGTCTCGATGTAATCGAGACGGCCGCTCTCCCGCGCGACGAGGCGGAAGTGCGGCTCGGCGCAGCGCACCACCTGCTCGGAGCCGAACGGCAGCCAGGAGCCCGGGAACGCTGCCGCCACAACCGCCAGCAACCACTCGTCGGATCCCTTCGACGCGCTGCGATCGACGGTCTCCGGCGGAACCATGTTGCGCCCGAAGACCATCGTCTGCAGGTACATCCGGCCCTTGTCCGGCAGCACCGTGGCGACGCGCTCGAAGAAGCCGCGATAGACGTCCTCCTGGCGGCCGGCCTCGTACTCCTCGGGCGAGCAAAAGTGCTCGAACGCGCCCAGGCTCGCCACCGCATCGAAGGGGCCGAACGTATCGCGGGTGACCGTGCGCGCGTCGTGCAGGTGAACATCGAGTCCATGCCGGCGGCACGACATCTCCTGCGCGGAGGACAGGGTCACGCCGAGCCCCCGAGCACCCCGGTTGCGGATGTAATTGAGCAGCCCGCCCCAGCCACAGCCGAGATCCAGCACCCGCCGGCCCGGCTCGATCCCGATCTGCTCGGCGATGTGTTCGTGTTTGCGCCGCTGGGCCTGCTCGAGGCTGAGCGTGAAGTCACCGTCGTAGCGCGCGCCGCTGAAGTCGGCGAGCTCCCCCAGCCCGAGCCGGATCACCTGGTCGGTCAACGAATAGCTGAACTCGATGTCGCTGCGGTCGGCCACAACCATCCCCAAGGAGCTGACGGACGCGGCATGCTACTCGCGGCGTGGCCGCCGGCGAGCGCCACGCCGCCGCGCGTCCCCAAACCCAGTCTCACTCGCGGGCTCCAGCGCCGCGGCCAAAAAGACGGTTTGCCACTCCCAGGCCGGCGGCCAAGAAAGCGGTTTGCCACTCCCACAGCCGGGTATCTGCGTGCACGTGTCGGTCGCGTCTACGACACTCTCTCTCCGGCGAGGCGGGCGGCGTGGCTCATCACGCCCGCCTTGTTGTTAGGAGCGAAGAGCGAGATTTGCCCGCGGCAAGGCCGGGTAGCCCGTGCAGCATGGCGCATACGAAACGTAAGCGGATCGGCCCCGCGATCCAACACCCGGCCGACCGGACGGAAGGCCACGAGCGCGGAGGTTTCGAGCGACTGGCGGAGCGAGCTTCGTTCCTGGCCAGCTCTCCCCACTTCTTCGTCCTCTGCACTCTCGTCGTGCTCGTGTGGGCCACCGGGTTTGCGCTCGGGGCCAGCGACCGGTTCGAGGCCGGCACCGCCGGGCTCATGTCGGCGATGACGCTCGGGCTGGTCGCGTTGGTCAAGAACGCCGAGATGCGCTCCGAGTTGGCGATCCAGCGCAAGCTCGACGCGATCGCCAACTCGCTGCTCGAGGACAAGCTCGGGTCCGAGCGCGAAGCGGGATTTCACCTCGAGCGCTCGATCCGCGTGCACGAGGAGATCTAGACGGCGCGGTAGACGGCGCGCGTCAGTCCTGGGCGTCGCGCTCGCTGGAGCGCTCGAAGTCCGCCTCGCCGGCGTCCTGCGCACGGTCGTCGTCGGACTCGGCCGAGGCGTCCTGAAGGATGCGGCCGGCGGCGTGCTCGTCCCCGTGACCAGCGTGCTCGATGAGCTCGCGCTCGGCCTCCTCGAAGCCCTCCGACTCCCCCTCGCCCGCCTCGACCAGCGGCCGGTGCGCTTCGTCGGGGGAGTCTTCGTCCACCGCCGGCGGCTCCGAGCTGACCCGGCCGCCGATGGCGCCGGCCTCCTCACCCGCGAGCTCAGTCTGCTCGCGTTCGAATTCGGCGGGCTCGCTTGGCTCGATTGGCTCGCGGTCTCGTTCGGGTCTGGACATCAATCGCAGCATACCCCGCGGCATCCGGCCAAGCGCATCCTCCGAGCGCACCCCAAGCGGATCCTCCAAGCGCACCCCGAGCAGATCCCCCAAGCGCATCCTCCCAGCGCACCCCAAGCGCATGCTCCAAGCGCACCCCTTCAAACGCGGTGGTTGGCCCACCCCGAGCGCGGGTAGGGCGTGGGCGATGTCAGGCGCCCCAGAGCACACGATCGCCGTCCTCGACATCGACGGCACGCTCGTCGACACCAATTACCAGCACGCGCTGGCCTGGTTCCGGGCCTTCCGGCGACACGGGATCGTGCTGCCGGTGTGGCGCATCCACCGTCACCTTGGCATGGGCGGCGATCAGCTCATCACAGCGCTCACCAACGAGCGCACCGAGCATGAGCTCGGGGACGAACTCCGGCGCACCGAGGGTTCCTTTTACGGAGAGCTGATCGGGGAGGTCGAGACGATGGAGGGCTCGCGCGAGTTGATCGCGGAGCTCAAGCGGCGCGGCCATCCGGTGGTGCTGGCCAGCTCCGCCAAGGCCCAAGAGGTCGATCACTACCTCGACCTGCTCGACGCGCGCGAGCTCGCCGACGCGTGGACCACCTCGGCCGACGTCGAGGCCACGAAGCCCGAGCCCGATCTGGTGCAGGCTGCGCTCACGGCCGGCGGCAGCCCGCGTGCGGTGATGGTCGGCGACACGCCGTGGGACATCGAGGCCGCGCGCCGAGCCGGCGTGCCGACGCTCGCTGTGCTGACGGGCGGCTTCGGAGCCGAGGAGCTGCGGAACGCCGGTGCAGTCGAGGTGTTCGAGTCGGTAGCCGAGCTGCGCTCACGGCTTGATCAGACCGGACTGCGATAGTAGACCTGAAGGCCACCGACGATGTCCGATCCCGCTCAGCTTTCCGAGATCACGCTTAGCGTCAACGGCGCGGATCGCCGCCTGACGGTCGACACGCGCTCGTCGCTGCTCGACGTGCTGCGCGAGCAGCTCGAGCTGACCGGATCGAAGAAGGGGTGCGACCACGGTCAATGCGGGGCCTGCACGGTGTTGCTGGACGGCCGGCGCGTCAACAGCTGCCTCGTGCTCGCCGTCGCTCGCGACGGCTCAGAGGTGACGACGATCGAGGGTCTGGCCGAGGGCGAGCAGTTGCACCCGGTTCAGGCCGCGTTCGTCGAGCACGACGGGTTCCAGTGCGGCTACTGCACCCCGGGGCAGATCTGCTCGGCCGTGGGGATGCTCTCGGAGCTGGCGGCGGGCTGGCCGAGCGCCGCCACGCCCGATCTCGGCGCCGCGCCGGAGCTCAACGAGCTCGAGATCGCCGAGCGGCTGAGCGGCAACATCTGCCGTTGCGGCGCCTACCCCGGAATCGTGGCCGCGGTCAAGCAGGCGGCGGGATGAGGCCGTTCACCTACGAGCGCGCCGCGGACGCGGACGCGGCGGTGGCGTCCGCCGTCGCCCATGCCTCCAACGGCGCTGTGCGCTACCTCGGCGGCGGCACCAACCTCGTCGACCTGGTGCGACTGGGCGTCGAGCGTCCGGCCCATCTGATCGACGTCTCGCGGCTCGGCCACGACCGGATCGAGCCCACCGATGACGGTGGTGTGCACATCGGCGCCGCCGTGACCAACAGCGAGTTGGCCGCCGATCAGCTCGTCCGCCGCGACCACCCCCTGCTTGCCGAAGCGCTGCTGAGTGGCGCCTCAGGCCAGCTGCGCAACCTCGCCACGGTGGGCGGCAATCTTCTGCAGCGCACGCGCTGCTCGTACTTCCAAGAGGCGACCAAGCCCTGTAACAAGCGCAGTCCGGGATCCGGCTGTCCGGCGCGCCAGGGGGAGCACCGCAACCTCGCGATCATCGGCCACTCGGCCTCCTGCGTGGCCACCCACCCCTCGGACATGGCCGTCGCACTGACCGCGCTCGGCGCCCACGTCCACGTCACGGGGCGCGACGGCGAGCGGGTGATTCCGATGCCCGGGCTGCACCGCCTGCCGGCCGCGGAGCCCGAGCGCGACACCGTGCTCGAGCCCACCGAGCTGATCACCGCCGTCACGCTCCCCGCCCCCATTCGCGGTGCCCGCGTGCGCTACCGCAAGGTGCGCGAGCGCTCGTCGTTCGCGTTCGCGCTCGTGTCCGTGGCCGCGCTCCTGGCCGTCGAGGACGGGATCGTGCACGAATGCCGAATCGCCCTCGGTGGCGTCGCCCACGTGCCCTGGCGCGCGGCGCGCGCCGAGAGCGAGCTGCGCGGCGCACCCGCCGCGCCGGAGGCGTTCGCCCACGCGGCCGACGCCGAGCTCGCGCAGGCCGAGCCGCTGCGCGACAACGGCTACAAGGTCGCGCTCGCCCGCAATCTGATCGTCGCCACGTTGAGCGAGCTCGCCTGATGGCCGTCCCGGCCACAGCCTCGCCGGCGCTCGGCTCCCCCGCGCAGCGGATCGAGGCACACGAGAAGGTGACCGGCGCGGCCCGGTACGCCTACGAGCACCCGCGCGAGGACGCGGCCTACGGGTGGATCATCGGCGCCACGGTCGCGCGGGGCACGATCCGCTCGATCGACGCCGCGCCGGCCCTCTCGGCGCCCGGGGTGATCGCGGTCCTCACGCACGAGAACGCACCTGAGCTGCAGGCGGTGCCCGACGGCGAGCTGTCCATCCTGCAATCGCCCGAGGTGTCCTACCGTGGCGAGATTGTTGGCGCGGTCGTGGCCGAGACGCTCGAGGCGGCACGCGAGGCCGCGTCCCTGGTGCGGATCGATTACAACGACGACAGCCACGACGTGGTGCTCACCCCGGAGCATCCGAAGCTCTACAAGCCGGACGTCGTCAACCCCCGTTTCCCGACCGACACCGAACAGGGCGACTTCGACGCCGCCTTCGCCCGGGCGGCCGTACAGCTCGACGCGACCTACATCACCGCCGCAACCCACAACAACCCGATGGAGCCGCACGCGACGATGGCGGTGTGGGACGGCGGCGGGCTGACGTTGTACGACTCCACGCAAGGGGCTCCGTCGGCCCGCGATGGAGTTGCCAAGGTGCTCGGTCTCGAGCCCGAGCAGGTGCGCGTCATCTCCCCGCACGTGGGCGGCGGCTTCGGCTCCAAGGGGACGCCCCGGCCGCACGTCGTGCTCGCCGCGCTGTGCGCGAAGGTCACCGGCCGGCCGGTCAAGCTCGCGGTCACACGGCAACAGATGTTCGACCTCACCGGCTACCGCACGCCGACGATCCAGCGGATCCGCCTCGGCGCCGACGCCGACGGCCGGCTGAGCGCGATCGCACACGAGGTCGTGGAGCAGACCTCGACCGTCAAGGAGTTCGCCGAGCAGACCGCGACGCCAACCCGGCTCATGTACACGGCCGAGCACCGGCGCACCTCACATCGCCTGGCGCCGCTCGACGTGCCCACACCGTCGTGGATGCGGGCACCCGGCGAAGCTCCGGGCATGTTCGCGCTGGAGTCGGCGATCGACGAGCTGGCCGTCGCCTGCGGGATCGATCCCATCGAGCTGCGGATCCGCAACGAGCCGGACCGCGATCCGGAGCACGGAACGCCGTTCAGCTCCCGCAACCTCGTCGCGTGCCTACGCGAGGGTGCCGCGCGCTTCGACTGGGCCACCCGCGATCCGACGCCCGGCGCCCGCCGGGACGGGCGCTGGCTCGTCGGCAGCGGCGTCGCCGCGGCGACCTACCCGGCCTACCTGCAGCCGAGCCGTGCGCTCGCCCGGGCGCTCCCGGATGGCCGCTACGAGGTCGATGTCGGCGCAGCGGACATCGGCACCGGGGCGAGGACCGTCCTGACCCAGATCGCCGCTGACGCGCTCGGCGTCGAGCTCGCGGCGGTGACCGTGCGGATCGGTGACAGCTCGCTCCCGCGGGCGTCGGTCGCCGGCGGCTCGTCGGGCACCGCATCCTGGGGCTCCGCCGTCGTCGGCGCCTGTCAGGCGCTTCGGCGCGAGCTCGAGGAAGCCGGCCGCGAGCCCGGGCCGGACGGCCTGGAGGCGAGCTACGACACGACCTCGGACGTCGAGTCACGCGAGCAGCTCTCCCGCCACGCCTTCGGCGCCCAGTTCGCCGAGGTGCGCGTCGACATCGACACCGGCGAGGTGCGTCTGGCGCGCATGCTCGGCGTGTTCGCCGCGGGGCGCATCCTCAACCCCCGCACCGCGCGATCGCAGTTCATCAGCGGCATGACGATGGGCTTTTCGATGGCTCTGCTCGAGGAGTCGGCGATCGACGTCGAGTTCGGCAACTACCTCAATCACGATCTCGCCCAGTACCACGTGCCCGTCAACGCCGACGTGCGCAACATCGACGCGACCTGGGTGGACGAGCACGATCCGCACCTGAACCCGATGGGCTCCAAGGGAATCGGCGAGATCGGCATCGTCGGCGGCGCCGCGGCGATCGCCAACGCCGTCTTCCATGCCACGGGCTCGCGCTTCCGAGAGCTCCCGATCCGTCTCGATCGGGTCCTGGTCGCGCTCGGCGGCTGAGCGACGCCGCGCGGGCGTCCCGTTTTCGGGTGCCGGAGGCGGGGTACCGGCGTGGGATGAACTGTCGAGACGGGGGCCGGCGGTCAACACGGCTCGAGACTCCGGATGGACGTGCTGAGCGGTGCCCAGGCTGAGGCGGGCTGACTGCTCCGAACCCGGGCTCGGCCGGCGCCGGCGCGGCCGCGGCTTCGAATACCTGGACCCGGCCGGTGACCGGCTGCGCGACGAGGCGGAGCTCGCACGCATCGGGGAACTGGCGATCCCGCCGGCATGGACCGATGTCTGGATCTGTCCCGACCCGCGCGGCCACATCCAGGCCACGGGGATCGACGCCGCGGGCCGGAAGCAGTACATCTACCACCCGCTCTGGCGCGAGCGGCGCGACCGGGCCAAGTTCGACGAGGCGCTCGAATTCGCCACCACCCTGCCGCGCCTGCGCCGCGGGGGATCGGCTCCGATAGCTATGCCGAGCAGAACGGGAGCTATGGCCTGGCGACGATGCTCAAGCAGCACGTGCGGCTCGAGCGCGATCAGCTCGTGTTCGACTACGAAGGGAAGGCGGGCGGCGCCGGGTGCAGGCGATCGCCGATCCTGCCGTCCGGGCGGTGGTGGCCCAGTGCAAGCGCCGGCGCTACGGAGGCGAGCGGGCGCGCCGCTTGGCCGGAAGCGGTCGAACACCCGCGGATCGATGTAGAGACCGCGGTCCTCGACCTCCTCACGTAGCGACCTCCCCGCTCAGCGGGTCGCGCGTCCGCGCTCAGGCGTCCGAGTGCTGGTCGGTGTCGCCGAGGTTGCTGTCGTCGTCGGCGGGCAGCGCCGGTGGCGTGTCGGCCGCTGAGCTTGTGTCGCTGTCGTGCTCACGTTCCTCTTGGCGGTCGTGCTCGGCGCTCGGGTCTGTCCGGTGTGCATTGTCCATTGATGCAGGCGTTACCCGGGCGCCCGGCGGGACAAACGATGCGGCGCGCGCTCGTGCCGGCGCCGGCTCAGCGGCAGGGCAAACCACAGGCTCCCGATTCCCGCGACCGCGAGCAGGCCCACGATCGCCGCGCTCACGCCGCCGAAGAGGACGTCGGAGATCACGATCAGGATGCCCGTCAAGCCGAACGCGAGGAAGACCATGGCCGCGATCATGAACCGGTTGCCGACGCGCACGATGTACGGCTTCTGAGCCTGGCGAAACAGGATCCGGTGATGAATCGAAGGCGCGATCAGCAGCGTCGCCGCAGCGGCGATGCACAGCAGCGCGGCGAAGTAGATGTAGCGGTCGATCGCCGACAGGCGGCTGAAGCCGGTATTGAACGGGACGACGAGCAGAAACGCGAACAGCACCTGAATGCCGGTGCCCGCAACCCGCAACTCGTTGAGCAACTCGACAGTGTTGCGGTCGAGCCGCTCCAGACGCGACTCGCGGCGTTCGTCGCCTGCCCCGTTCTGATCCTCAGGCTGCGCCGGCTCGCCGGTCGAGGGTCGCCGGCGGGCGTCGCGCCGCGACGCCCGCCCGGCGCTCACGAGCTCGTGCGGGCGCCCGAGCCCACGTGCTGCTCGTGCCGCCCCTCGCCGATCTCCTCGACCAGCTTGGCGCAGAATGCCGGCAGGTCATCCGGATTGCGGCTGGTGACCAAGCCGTTGTCGACGTGCACCTCTTCGTCGACCCAGGTGGCGCCGGCGTTGCGCAGGTCGCTCTGCAGGCTCGGCCACGAGGTGAGCGTGCGACCGCGCACCACATCGGCCTCGATCAGCGTCCACGGACCGTGGCAGATGACGGCAACCGGCTTGTCCTGCTCGAAGAATCCGCGCACGAACCCCACCGCATCGCTGTCGGCGCGCAGAGCATCCGGATTGGAGACGCCGCCCGGAAGCACGAGGCCGTCGTAGTCGGACGGATCGGCGTCGGAGACCGAGCGGTCGGCCTCGATCGTGTCGCCCTTGTCGAGGTGGTTGAACATCTGCACCTCGCCCGGCTGGAGCGAGACGAGGTCCGCGTCCGCGCCGGCCTTGCGCACGGCCTCCAGCGGTTTGGTCAGCTCGACCTGTTCGACGCCCTCGGTGAACAGGAATGCCACGCGCTTGCCTTGGAGCTCGTTGGCCATCTGGCATCAACTCCTTCTTAACTCGATGAGGTCCTGTCCATCGAGCTACCCGGGGTCTCGACCGGCAAACTCAACGGACCGACGTGCTCAGCCGCCATTGGCGTGAGGAGTGGTGGTGGCCCCGAATCGGGACCCGGACGTCAGTCTGAGTCCGGCCGACGCGCCCTGAGCTCCCGGCGCGCCGACTCCTGGGCCGCCTCGAGCCGCTGGTCCTCGCCGCGCTGTCGCGCGACCTCAGAGGCATCGTCCGGCGTCTCGGTGTCCGCCCCGGGCGGTTGGGAACCGGAGCCGGCGTCCGGACTCACTCGCTCTTCTTCGAGCGCCAGCTCACGGCGGGCCTCCTCGGTCTTGGCGCGCAGATCATCGGGTGGGCCGCTGCTGTCGTCGGGGCGCGTCTGAGCCATCACGTCTTGTGTACCCGCCCCGTGGAGATCGAACCGCCGAGGAGGCGACGGCAAGCTGCGCCGGCGCCGCAAGGAGCAGACCGGCGTCAGCGGGTCGCTCGCCCGGCGCTCCGGAGGGGGCGCAAGACGACCGTTTCGTGGAGCGCGTAGCCCGACCGGACACACACGCCTATTCAGTGCGGGATGGACGCGCTGGCCCGGCGGCGGAGGCTCCCCCTGCGCGACCGGGCGAGGACCCGGCCTGTTGTTCACCGCCGGTCCGTGGTAGACCGGGGGGTGATGAGCGCCCGGGAGCTGATCCGCGACGTGATCCTGAGCGACGGCTCAACGCTCAGACTGCGAACGCCCTGCCCGGATGACTACGACGACATCAAGGCGTTCTACGACGGCCTCTCGCCCGACAGCCGCTACATGCGCTTCCACGGCGCGGGGCGCACCGATGTGGCAGCGCGGGACTACGCGGAGGCCGACGGCGTCGACCGAGTGGCCCTGATCGGGCGACGGGGGGAGCTCGTGGTGGCCGCTGCAGGGTTCGACGGCCTGCGTGAGCCCGGGGTGGCCGAGGTCGCCTTCGCCGTGGCCGACGACTCCCAGGGTCGCGGCATGGCGACCCGCATGCTCGAGCAACTCGCGTCGATCGCCGCGGCCAAGGACATCCACCGCTTCGATGCCGAGGTCATGGCCAACAATCGGCCGATGCTCAGCGTCTTCGAGCATGCGGGCTACGCGATCCGGCGCAAGGGCGCGAGCGGCGAGGTGACCGTGTCGCTCGACATCACCCCCACCGAGGAGGTGAAGGAGCGCATCGCCGAACGCGATCACCTCGGTGCCGTCGCCTCGCTGCGCCCGATCCTGGCCCCCGCCTCGGTCGCGGTCGTCGGGGCCTCGAGCTCCCCCGGCAGCGTGGGCGGGGCCGTCTTGGCCAACATCATCGACGGAGGCTTCCAGGGCGTCGCGGCTCCCGTCAATCGATCGGGTGGTGTGGTGCACTCGATTCGCGCCGCCGAGGACCTCACACAGCTGCCGGAGCCGCCGGAGCTCGTGGTGATCGCCGTGCCGCCGGCGGAGGTGACCGTGTGCGCCACCCAAGCGGCAAGCGCCGGGGCCAAGGCCTTGCTCGTGCTGACCGCCGGGCTCGGCGACGGCGGTGAGGGCCGCGAGCGCGAGGAGCGGCTCCTGGAGATCGTGCGTAGCGCCGGCATGCGGATGGTTGGGCCCAACTCGCTCGGCGTCCTCAACACGACAGCGGCCGTGAGCCTGAACGCCACCTTCGCCCGGGCCACCGTGCCGGCCGGGCACCTGGCGATCTGCTCTCAGTCGGGCGCCATCGGCATTGGGCTGCTCGGCCATGCCGCCGCCCGCCGGCTCGGCGTGTCGAGCTTCGCCTCGCTCGGCAACCGCGCCGACGTCTCGACCAACGACCTCCTCGAGCTATGGGAGGAGGACAACCGGACGGCCGCGGTGATGCTCTATGTCGAGACGTTCGGCAACCCCGAGCGGTTCACCCACATCGCCCAGCGGGTCGCCCGCCGCAAGCCGATCCTCGCCGTCAAGGGGCGCGGCATCGCGGACATCCCGCCGGCCGACGCGCGCTCGCACACCGCAGCCGCACTGCGCGGCGAGACCGTCGTGGACGCCCTGCTCGATCAGGCCGGTGTGCTGCGCTTCCGCAGTGGGGAGGAGCTGTTCAACGCGGCGGAGTTCTTCGAGTCTCAGCCGCTGCCGAAAGGGCGGCGCGTCGGAATCCTCAGCAACTCGGCCGGAGTGGCGACGCTCGCCGCGGACGCCTGCGCCGCTCGAGGCCTATTGCCGTCGCAGACCGAGGGTGACGTCGCCAACCCCCTCGTGCTGGCCATCCACGCCGGGCCGGCGCACTACGAGGCCGGCGTCCGCGACCTGCTCGCCGATCCGGGCGTTGACGCGGTCATGGCCCACTACGTCGATGTCTCCGGCGGCGATCCAGATGCCGTGATCGAGGCGATCTCGCTGGCCTCGGCACCGCACGCCAAGCCGGTCGTCGCGTCGGTCATCACCGCCGACGGGCGGCTGCCGGAGGGCCCGTCCCAGGGTGTCCCGAACTTCCTGTTCCCGGATGCGTGCGCGGACGTGCTCGCGCGCGGCGCCGAGCGCCGGGAGTGGCTGTCGCGGCCGATCGGCCAACGTCCGCATTACGAGGACGTCGATCCGGCGGCGGCCCGCGCCCTGATCGCCGACCGGCTCGAGCGCACCGCCGACGGCCGCGACCCGTGGCTGCGCGCCACCGAAGCCGAGGCGCTGCTCGAGACGCACGGCATCCCGGTGGTGTCCTCCTACCGCTGCGCCGACGCCGATGGGGCGGCCGCCGTCGCCGCCGAGATCGTCGGTCCGATCACGCTCAAGGCCGAGTTCGTCGAGCCCGACCATGCCGAGGACATCGACGCTGTCCTGCTGGGGCTGGACGGGCCGGAATCGGTGCGCGCGGGCTGGCGCGAGCTCGCTCGGCGGGTGCAGGCCGCCGGACGGGCGGATCGCTGGATCGGCGCAGTGGTTCAGCCCCTGATGCCGTCCGGCGCCGACCTGCTGATCGGAGCGGTGAGCGATCCCGAGATCGGACCGGTGATGGCGATCGGCCTCGGCGGCGGCCAGGCCGTTCTGGTCCACACGGCCACCTTCCGCCTGCTGCCGTCAACGGACGTGGAGGCCGACGAGCTGATCGACGCATCCGAGAGCGTCGCGACCCAGCTCAGCGGCTTCCGTGGACATCCGCCTCTCGACCGCAACGCCGTGCGCGAGCTGATCCTCCGCTTCGCCACGCTCCTGCGCGTGGTCCCTGAGATCGTCGAGGCCGACCTCACGCCGGTGCGCTGCATGACCAAGGGCGCGATCGTGGGCGACATGCGCCTGCGCGTTCAGCGGCGCGCTCCGAATCAGCCGATCAGGACCTGGTAGACGCTCACACTCGATGTTCGCCGGAGCCGGCCCGGCCCGCCGTGGACGCTCGGGCGCCATCCCGCCGTCCCTCGCGGGCCGGCTCGAGGGCGAGCTGTTCCACCCGTACTACCAGGCTCGAAGACACGTTCGCCGGGCGGCCGATTCCCGAGACGCCGAGCTATAGCGACGTCGCAACATGACCCCAGCCCCGGCACCCATCATGGGACGGCGCGCCCCACGCGCTCCGACGAGTACCAGCTGACTAGCCGGCCGCCTCCAGCCCGACGCCGGCGGTCCCGCCCCGTCGCTTGAAGAAGTCGGCTTCGGCCTGCCCCAACGGCGTCGCGGGAGGCGCACCGTGCAGATACTCGGCGGCGATGGCGCCCCAGTCCGCACCGGCCCGGAGCTGACCGAGCACGACCGCGACGATGCCGTGCATCCGCCGGATCAGGATCGCCTCAGGCGGCATCGTGAACTGATTCACCTGCGTCCGCATGGCCGCGCGCTGCTCGTCGTCGAAGCGCTCACGCTCGCGGGCCCGGCGACCGTCGTCGGGCAGGAAGCGGCGCCAGCCGGGCACGGCATACCACTTGATCGCCATGCGCATCAGCCCCAGTGCCCAGTCGGCATCAACCGCGTCCGCCCGATCGGCGGGCAGGTAACCGGCCGCCACCAGCGCCGCCTTCAGTGCTGCCGCATCGCGGTGGCGGACGGCGAACGCGATCGCCCGTTCCGTGGCCACGCGAGCGGCGTCGACGTTGCGCACGAGGCCGAAGTCCAGGAAGCAGACGCCGCCGTCGTGCAGCAGCAGGTAGTTGCCGGGATGCGGGTCCCCGAGGGCGATGCGATCGCGGTAGAGGAGCCCGAAGAAGAACCGAAAGACGATCTCGCCGTAGCGGTCGCGCTGGGCCTCGTCGGCGCGCCGCACGGCCTCAAAGCGCTGCCCGGCGACGTACTCGGACACCAGCACGCGGCGCGTGGAGAGGTCGGTGCGCACCCGGGGGATGTGCACGAACGGATGCCCGCGCATCAGGCGCTCGATGCGTCGCTGATTCTGCGCCTCGAGCTCGTAGTCGAGCTCCTCGCCGATCCGCTCGCGCATCTCCGCGGCCAGGGCCTTTGCGTCCAGCCCCGGCGCGAGGCGCTTCACGAGCGGGAGCAGCAGCGTCGCGTTGCGCAGATCCGTCTCCACCGCCTCGGCCACTCCGGGGTATTGGACCTTCACCACCACGTCGTCGCCGTCGACGGTCGTCGCGCGGTGCACCTGGCCGATCGAGGCAGCGGCGAACGCGCGCTCGTCGAAGTCGGAGAACACGCGCTCAAGCGGGCCGCCGAACTCCTGCCGCATCAGCTTCTCGAGGTCCGCAAACGGCACCGGTGGGATGTCGTCCCGGAGCTCGGCGAGCTTGCGCTGGAGCTCGTCCTGCTGCTCCTCGTCGCCGCCGAACTCGACCATCGAGATCATCTGACCGACCTTCATGGCCGCGCCGCGCATCTGACCGAGCTGATCGACGAGCTGGTTGACGAGCGCCGAAGTCCGCTCGCTCTGGGCCGCCGCGGCCCGTTCGGGCGTCCGCACCCGGTTGGCAGTCCGCATGCCGGCCCACCGCAGCCCCTGCCCGGTGACCAGACCGCCGACACGCGCGGTCCGCGCCAGCCGTCCGGTGGGCAGCTTGCCTGCCTCGGGCGGCGGGTCGTCGGCCGGCTCAGTCATCCATCGAGCGTAGCGAGGCACCTGAGCGAGACTCGCGGCGGCCGGTGTCCTGACACCGCCGATCGAGTCGGGGAGGGACGACCGGGCCCAGGTCGAAAGGGCAAGGAGTCAACGTGGGTGGCGAAGAACGTCACAGGTGATGGATTCCGAGCGGGCACACGAACCAGAGCAGCCGGGCGCAGCGCCAGAGGCGCCCGCCCCGGAGGTGGCGGCGCCAACCGAGGCCGCGCCCGCAGCGCGGGCGACGAAAACCCCGGCCCCGCATGTCCCGGCCCCCGAGGCGCCGGCAACACAACCCTCTGAGTGGCCGGCCCAGCTGGCGGCGCTCGCCAGCTCGACGTCCGGATGGCTCCAGCAGCCACGCGTACGTCTCGCGCTGACGGGCGTGCTGCTGCTGGTGATCGGCGGCCTGCTGATGACCAGCTCGGTGTGGACGTTGCCGCTCGTGATCGTCGGTGCGCTGATGGTGGCGATCGCCTGGATCGGGCACCGTCTCGAGGGTCGGTTCGCCGTCGAGTGGGGACAGACCGGCACTCAGCTCGCGTTTCGGGCCACGATCAAGGCTGCCCACGTCGGCGACGCGACGGTCCCGGCGGCGGTGCAGACGATCGACGGCGAGGCGCACACCGTCGAGCTCGACCTGACCGAGCTCAAGGCCCTGATCGCCGCCGTCGAGGCCGGACCGGCGGCGGTGCCCGGCGAAGGCGGGACGCAGGACATCCAGATCCGCCGGATCTTCCCCGGCGGCGACGGCTACTTGAGCTAGTCAGTCTGCCGGCGCAGGATTCGGGGCGCACGGCCGTCAGTGCGTCTCGATCGGCTCGAGCAGCCGGTGGGGTGTCCGCAGCGCGACGGTGACCGGATCCTCGCGTCGGCTCACCCGTCCGCGGCGCCGGACGGTGACGATGTCCGTTGCGTCCGGGGTCATCTCGCAGGTCGGGCACACTCCCGCGTCATCGAGCTTCGTCCCGCAGGCGGCGTGCTCGAAGACCCGACTGTTCGGCTGGCGGTGACGACTCCCCCAGATGAGCAGCGCATACACGGCCGGCCAGAGATCGCGTCCGGCCGCGGTCAGTCCGTAGAGATGGCGGCCGGCGTGTTCGGGATCCGGTGTGCGCTCGAGGATGCCGTCCTCGACGAGCCCCGTCAAGCGGTCGGAGAGCACCGCCTTGGGTATGTCGAGATGGGCCTGAAAGTCGGTGAAGCGCTGCACGCCGTAGGAGCGCGGGCCTGCTCGCCGTCGCCGGCGTGGTGGGCGCGCTCGCACCCACCATGGCGATGCTCGTCACCGCCCGCGTGTTGCAGGGCATCGCCGGCGGCGGCGTGGTGGCCGCGAGCCTCGGCTCGATCGGCAGCGCATTCCCCGCCGGTCACGCGCGGACACATGCCACCGGCATCTGGGGAGCCTCCGTCGGGGCCGGCATCGCCATCGGCCCGGTGGCCGGTGCCGCCCTAGCCGCGGGGTTCGGCTGGCGCAGCGGCTTCTGGGTCGAGGCGGTCGCCGCCGCGGCGGTGGCGATCACGGCCGTGACCCTGCCCGAAACACGTCGCACGGCTCGACGCGCACTCGATCTCCCCGGCATCGCCACCCTCGGCGCCGGCATGGCGCTCCTCACCGCCGCTCTCGTCGAGGGCCGAAACGACTGGTCGGGCCCGACCACGATCGCGTTGTTCGTCTCGGCAGCGCTGCTACTCGGAGCGTTCGCGATCGTCGAGCTGAACCGACGGCGCCCGATGCTCGACCCCCGCCTGTTCACCGAGCCGCAGTTCCTCGCCTCGATCGCCGGCGCTCTCTTTACCGGGGTGGCCGTCATCGGTCTGATGAGCTACTCCCCCGCGGTCATGCAGCGGGTCCTGCACACGAGTGCCCTCGGCAGCGCGCTGGTGCTCGCGGTCTGGTCGGCGACCAGCATGGTCGTTGCCCTCGCCGCGCGCTCGCTGCCCGGGCGGATGCAGTCCCGAACCCGCCTCGCAATCGGGTTGGCGCTCGCCGCCGTGGGCGAGATCGCGCTCACCGGGCTTGGCACCGGGTCGAGCTGGGCGAGGCTGCTGCCGGGTCTCGCCGTGGCCGGCATCGGCAGCGGCATCGCGAACGCTGCGCTCGGCCGGCTCGCCGTCGAGTCGGTTCCCCACGACCGGGTCGGGATGGGCAGCGGCGCGAACAACACCGCCCGCTATCTCGGAGGCGCGGCCGGGGTCGCCCTCGTGGTCAGCCTGGCCGCCGGCGCGGGCCCGGCGGGGCTGATCCACGGCTGGGACGTCGCCGCGCTCGTGTCCGCCGTCCTGTGCGCGATCGGCGCGCTGATCGTCGCGAGCTGCCGTCCGCGCGCGTGACGCACCCGTCACTGCGAACTGTCACAGCCACGCCGTGTCCCTGGTCAAGATGGTGGACCGACGAAAGGAGAAACAATGAAGGTGTTTCTTGCCGGCGCGACCGGGGCCATGGGCACGCAGCTCGTGCCCCGGCTGGTGAGCGCCGGCCACAACGTCGTGGCAATGACCCGGCGTGAGTCGAAGCAGACGGCCTTGGAAGCACTGGGTGCCACCCCGGTGGTTGCCGACGCGCTCGATCCCGACCAGGTCGTGGCCGCACGTGGCCGCGGCGCAGCCTGATGCGATCGTCCATCAGCTGACGGCCATCGCCTCGCTCGACACGCGCCACTTCGACCGCGATTTCGCCGCCACCAACCGTCTGCGCACGGAGGGCACCGACAACCTGCTGGCGGCCGGTCGTGCCGCCGGCGTCGGCAGGTTCGTCGCGCAGAGCTTCACCAGCTGGCCGTATGCGCGCACCGGAGGTCCGATCAAGAGCGAGCAGGATCCGCTCGATCCGACGCCGGCGCGGGAGATGCGACAGTCGCTGGCTGCGATCCGCCATGTGGAGGAGGCGGTTGTGGGCGCTGAGTGGACCGAGGGGATCGTCCTGCGATACGGCATGTTCTACGGCCCTGGCACGTCGCTGTCCCCGGACGGGGATCAGTTCGAAATGGTGCGCAAGCGGGAGTTCCCGGTCGTCGGCAGCGGCGCCGGGGTGTGGTCCTTCATCCACGTCGCGGACGCCGCCGAGGCGACCGTGGCGGCGCTCGAGCGCGGCACGCGCGGGATCTACAACATCGTCGACGACGATCCGGCCCCGGTGGCCGACTGGCTGCCTGCCCTGGCAACGCAGCTCGGCGCCCGCCCGCCGCGGCGGATACCGCGCTTCGTCGGCCGCCTGTTCGCCGGCGAGGCCGGCGCGGTGATGATGACCGAGGCCCGGGGGGCATCGAACGCGAAGGCGAAGCGCGATCTGGGTTGGGCGCCGAGGCACGCGAGCTGGCGGCAGGGCTTCACATCCGAGGCCGCCGCCTGAGCGATCCTCAGCGTGGTCCTCCTGAGACGACCTCCTAGGCTGTGGTCGATGCCTGAACTGCCCGAGGCCGAGCGAGCTCGCCGAGCGCTGGAGACCGTCGTAGGACGTCGAATCGCCGGTGTGCATGACAGCGACTCCTACGTCTGCCGCCCGCACCCGCCGGGCGAGATCGCCGACGCGCTGATCGGCCACGTGCCGGTCAGCGCGCACCGTCGCGGCAAGTTCCTGTGGCTGGAGACTGCAGACGGACCGACCCTGGGCCTGCATCTCGGGATGGCGGGCCACATCGTTGTCGACAGGTCCGGGGACAGTGCCCGCTGGGACCGGTTCGCGCTCGAGTTCGACGACGGCACCCGCCTGGCCCTGCGGGACAAGCGGCGCCTCGGGCGGGCGGTCCTGAACCCGGACTTCCGGCATGTCGGGCCCGACGCGGCGCTCGTCGGGCGGAGCGACTTTCGCCGCCTGATCGGCGCCGGCCGCGCGCCGGTCAAGGCGCGTCTGCTCGATCAGCGAGCGATCGCGGGCGTCGGCAACCTGCTCGCCGACCAGGCCCTGTGGCAGGCCCGCATCGCTCCGGGTCGCAGCGTTGCGGAGCTGTCGGTGCAGGAGCTCGACCGGCTGCGCCGCGAGCTCCGCTCCGCCATCCGCTCAGCGATCCGCAAGGGCGGCGCACACACCGGCAGCTTCATCGCTGCGCGCGGCCGCGACGGCAGCTGCCCGCGCTCGGGCGATCCGCTCTCACGGGCCGTCATCGGCGGGCGCACCACGTATTGGTGCCCGGTCTGTCAGCGCTGATCGCCGACCGGCCGCGATCCGAGGCCGGTCTCGTAGGCGAGATCACCGCCCACCCCGAGCTCGACGTTGAGGGGGATCTACGGATCGCTCTCCCCGGAAAGGGCCGGATGCCAACGGTTCCGCGCGCGCGTACCCTCGTCGTCGTGCCGGAGACCTTTCCGGGGGTGTGGCTGCTACTTCTGATCCCGTTCGCTTCGTCGGGAGCGATCGGGCATGTCCGCCGCCTCGGGAAGTTGACCTTCGAGCGTGGCGTGCTGACGCGGAGCCTGGGCCTACTCGGCCTGGGCCTGTGGGCGGCCGGCCTGGTCGGCGTCGTCCCCCCAGCCTGGGCGATGCCCGCGGTGCTCGGCGGCGGCCTGCTGAGCGGATTCGTGTTCTTCGGCTCCGGCAGGCCCGGGGAGGACGATGACGACGACGACCGCCGCGGGCCTCCCGGAGACGACCGCCCTCCTCCGCCTCCCGATGACGGACATCCCGTCGACTGGGACAGCTTCGACCGGCTCCGGGCCCGCTGGGAGCGCCCGCGAATCCCGCTCAGCC
Organism: uncultured Solirubrobacteraceae bacterium; assembly: GCA_963800815.1. Classification (GTDB taxonomy): domain Bacteria; phylum Actinomycetota; class Thermoleophilia; order Solirubrobacterales; family Solirubrobacteraceae; genus Palsa-465. Next base: position 35,564 of record CAWDCP010000018.1, on the reverse strand, counting down.
GCTGAACGACATGACTCTGACCTACTCGGCAGCGCTGAGCGAAGCATTCCGCGCCGCCTTCATCGCCATCGTCGGGCCCGGCAAGCAAGCTGACGCCGACGGTCGTCGCTGCAAGACCGTGCCCGCCCCTTCCCAGCGCGCGGACGGCTGCCCATAATGCCGCGCTCAGGGGCGCGGCTCTCGGCCTGAGCCTCCCCGGGTGTATCGCCCGGGGAGGAGGTCGGCCCGGACTTACCGACCGATTGGGGCCATCACGAGTGCGTGTGAGCGCAGTTGCGAAACGGGTGAGCAGACCGGTCAGGAATCGAGAAGCGCCGGTCGCGGGCCGCAGCTAGGGTGCCCGTCATGAATATCACCATTCACGCAAGCTTCCTGCCGCACAACGACCCGGAGGCATCGCTGGCCTTCTATCGCGACACGCTCGGATTCGAGGTCCGGAACGACGTCGGATACGGCGGGATGCGCTGGATCACGGTCGGCCCCGCAGACCAGCCCGCCACGTCCATCGTCCTGCACCCGCCGGCCGCTGACCCCGGCGTCACCGACGACGAGCGTCGCACGATCGTCGAGATGATGGCCAAGGGCACCTACGCGGTCATCCTGCTGGCCACCGCCGACCTCGACGGCACCTTCGAGCGGGTGCAGGCCGGCGGCACGGAGGTCGTCCAAGAGCCGACCGAGCAGCCGTATGGAGTTCGCGACTGCGCCATCCGCGATCCCGCGGGCAACCTGATCCGCATCCAGGAGCTGCGCTGAGCCGTCCGGCGACCGCAGCCATGACCTGCACAGTATGAGGAGACCCATGAGCCCGAAGACGGACACGCAGAAGTCCACCAAGAGCACCACCGCGGTCACGAAGAGGTCCAGCGGATTCACCGACGATGAACGAGCGGCGATGAAGGAGCGCGCCCAGGAGCTGAAGGCCGGAGCGCGCCGCGGCCCGCACGCGAGCAAGGCGGACGGGGAACGAGACGTGCTCGCGAAGATCGCCGAGATGCAGGAGCCGGATCGCGCCATGGCCGAACGGCTCCACGCCCTCATCACAACGAGTGCGCCGGACCTATCGCCGAGAACGTGGTACGGGATGCCGGCCTACGCCAGGGACGGCAACGTCGTCTGCCACTTCCAAAGCGCACAGAAGTTCAAGACGAGGTACGCGACGCTCGGTTTCAGCGACAAGGCCAACCTCGACGAAGGCGCGATGTGGCCGACCGGCTTCGCGCTGAAGGAGCTGACTGCCGCCGCCGAAGCGAAGGTCGCCGCGCTCGTCAAGCAGGCGGTGAGCTGAATCTCCTCGGCCGGCCCCCGGGCCCGTTCAAGGCGGTCGAGCCGGCAGCGAGCTGGTCGCCGAGGGTGGAGCGTCGGTAGAGCACCTGTCGGCGATCCCGGGCGCGCGTGACGAGGCCGGTGCTGCGTAGGACCCGGAGGTGCTGGGAGACGGCGCTGGGGGTGACCTTGAGCCGGCGGGCGAGCTCGACCGTGGGGAGCGGCTCCTCCAGCATCTGCAACAGGAGGGCCCGGGTGTGTCCCAGCAGGTCGACGAGAGCGGTGAGGTCGGGTCGGGGCGGAGGGGCCCAGAGGGTGCCGATGCCGCGGCTGGGGTAGGCGAGCGATGGCGGCTCGTGGGGATCGAGCGGGGGCACGGGCTTGGGGGCGAAGATCGACGGCATGAGCAGCATGCCCCGCCCGGCGGCGGGGATCGTGTGCCGGCCGACCATCTCGGCGATGCTCAGGACCCCTTCGCTCCAGTGCAGGTTGGGATGGATGTCTGCGAATAGCAGGCGCGCGCCGCCGGTGGCAAGCTGGCGAGCGCGGTGGGTCGTATCGGCTTCGAGCACGAGACGCATCTGCGGCCATGCGGGAGATATCGCGATCTGCCAGTAACGCTCGAGCGCGTCGCAGATCGCGTTCAGCAGCTTGAGGGTTGAGCGCGGGTCACGCCGCTCGGCTGGGCGCAGGGGGTCGGGAACAGGGTCGGGCGCGTGGCCGGCGAGCACATCGCGCCGCACGACCGCCGGCGGTGTCTGGCGGATCGCGGCCAGCTCGTCCTCGAAGCGCTCGATGAAGCGCGTTGGGAGGGGCGTGAGGAAGTCGGCGATGGCCCGGCTGGGGATCCCCCGGAAATCTGCGGGGATCCGACTGGGACCGATCAGCGATTCCAAAAGCGAGACGTCGCCAGGATCCAGCTGACCTCGGATCGCCCGCAGCCACGGCAGGTGCAACGTGTGTTGGGCGGGATCTGACAGCGCCCACGGGCTCCGCACCGTCTCGGACAGCGGCGAGATCCCAAATCGCATGTTCGCCAGGTCCTCGACGATGAGCAGCATCCGATACGAGCTGGCTGCGATGCGCCGCGATGACCTACTCCGAGAAGCGGCCAGGCAAAGGCTTGCCCGCCTGGCTGGGCCCCCGTCGCCACCCGCGACGAACCACACGCCCCTTCTGAGGCGAGGTGGCATCGGGCGCCTTCAGCGGCTGCGCGCCGCGCTCCGGGGCTGAGCGCCATGGATGGCTTTGATCCGAAGACGAGCTTCGGGTACGAGACCTCACCGCTACCTCCGGATCGCCGGTCTGCAACTCCGGCGCAGAGGGGAGGCTGGCACGGTCAACCGTTCACGCTGTCACGCGCCCGGTCTCAGCGCCGTCTGCCGCCGGGTTGGATGGCAGATATCGGGCGGGCAGCCGATGCGTTCTTGGCGAAGAACGGTGAGGGAGGTGGGTTGAGCGTGGTCTGCGAGTAGGCGACCTGGAAGGTGGTCCCCGAGTTCTGCAGTGGCGACGGTGTCGCCCGTGCGGCGGTGCCGTAGGCGATGTAGGTGCGCCCGCCGGGGACGAGCGTGATCTTGGTGGTGCCCCAGAGACGGCTCGAGATCGATCCGGTTTGGCGAGCGGTTGTCTGTGCGCCGGCGCCCGAGAAGTGCGCGGACCCGAAGTCGGCCAGCGGCAGGGTCTGGCATTGGTTGTTGGTGAAGCATTCGGATGGTGCCTCGACGATCCATTCGGCCGAGGTGACGTCGAGCGCGGATTCGTTGATCGTTCTCGAGAATGTCTTGTGCAGGGTGCGATTGGTCAGGCTGAGCGTGACGCTGTGCCCGATCACGGTCACGGTGCCGCTCATGAGGTCGCCGGACCGAACCGTCATCGCGATGTCTGTCGATGGGGCAGGGACGAGCTCATACCAGGCTGAGGACACGACCGCGCCGGAGGCGCTGCAGTCGAGCTCGGTGCCGATCTGCTCCAGCGCGCTGGCGTTGAGGTCGTAGCCGCCGAGTCCGACCCACATCGCAGAGTAGGTGGGAGACCCGGGGGTGCAGACGGCCTTCGGCTGCCGCCAGAGTGCGGTGACGTTGCGGAAGGTCACGCCGCTCTTGTGGGCGGCGTAGCCGGACCAGTTCGAGCTCGTGCCCGTATCGGCCAGGGCAGCACCGGGGATGCCGACGAGCGCCAGTGCGCTTACCGCCAGAAATGATCTGAGCCTGACTGATCTGCGCATCGGTTCTCTCATCTGCCGTCGAGGTTTGGGGCGCAGCAGCAACGCGCCTGTTCCACTATGACCCGAATCGCCGGCCAAAGTAGCTCGACGAGGCAAACCTTTAGCGAGGCGTTACGCGGACCTGACGCGCCGGCACCGCGGGCCTGGTCGATGCTCTGGTCTCAGGCCCCTAGTCCGCCGATGGTCGCCGAGCGTAGGTAGTAGCCGCCGGCAAATCAGCGGGAAATCGCGGATGGGCGCCGTGTGGAAGGACGCCAAAGTCTGCGTGAACGATCCCGATCCCCACTCAGGGAGTGGCCGAGATGTCTACGCTCGATCGCGCTGATAACCGCTGCACCGCAGACGGCGCCATGAAGGCGGGCGCCATCGACGGGCAGGACGATGCCGTCGGCGTCTATCTGACCGACGAAGTCTTCCTTTACCGCGTCGTGGGCCTGGTTGGAAGCCGTGTGCGTGAGATCGTCGAGCTCGAGGACTGCTACGGGCTGGACGTCGTGCGCGTTCCGCTGCGGGATCTGGACGCGCTTCGAGCTGTGACGCCGACGCGCGCTGACGGCTGAGCCGGCCGGCGCCGCTCGAGGTCGCCATGGGCAACCGGACCCACGTTGGGGTCCTGCTACCAACCTCGGGTCTCTGGTGGTCCCGTTGGGCGACGTCACTTCTTCTCGTCGGGAAGCGCCTCGACGACCCGGCGCCCGAGGGACCGCTCGAGGTCGCTGTCGACGTTCAGCCCAAGCGCCTCGAGGCGAGCGAGCTGTGCCTGCTGCTTCGGACGACCGAACAGCTCGCGGAAGTCGCTCAGCGCGGGCGGCAGTTCGGCATCGGCTGGGAGCGTCACGTGGTCGACGTATGACTTCGTGCGCGCAATCGCGTCGTGGTCGAATCGAGCGAGTCGCGCGGCGATCGCCTCGACCTCGTCGTCGAGCTGGTCGTCGGCGATCGCCCGGTTGACGTAGCCGTACCGCTCTGCACGCGGGCCGTCGAGATCGTCGGCGACGAGTAGGATCTCGAGCGCACGTCCACGGCCGACCAAGCGAGAGAGCCGGGCCATCGGACCGCCACCGGGAACCAGGCCCATCCCCACCTCGAACTGGCCGAGCAGCGTGTTCTCACGCGAGGCGAACCGCAGGTCACAGGCGAGCACGAACTCACTACCGGCCCCGCGGGCGCGCCCCCGGATCGACGCGATGCTGACCGCCGGCGCGCGGGACATGCGAACGAGGAGATCGATCCACGCGGGCATCCCGGTCGGGCCAACTCCCAGTGCCGCGGTCCTGCGCGGGTCGTGCTCCAGGTCATAGTGCGCCAGATAGAAATCGGGGTTGGCGCTGTCGAACACCACGACGTTGAGGTCCCGGTCCTGCTCGATCAAGCCGACCAGCTCAGCGAGCTCGGCGACCGTCGTCGCTGTGATCGTGTTGATGGGAGAATGGTCGAACGTCACCCGGCAGTAGCCGGGGCTACGGCGGTCAATGCGCAGGTGCGTCCAGGACCAGGACCACCCGTCCGGAGCCCGGCCGTTATTCGAAGCGCTGGTGTCCGTGGTGCTCATGGTGAACTCCTCAGGAGTAGATAGGCTTGGGCCGGACACCCCGCTGGGGTGAACGGAGCCTCCAGCCGAGTGGCGAGTGCGGCGGTCAGGCAGGGGCGATGACGACGTGCTGAGTCTGGACGTCGTCGTCTTGGGTCGCGCCCGGGAGTCCACTGGCGCACACCCGGGCCGATCGGACCAGGGCGAGGACTCCGATCATCAGCGCGAGGGTTTCGCGCGCCCACACGCGCGGCTGCCTGTCGATCGGGTCTTCCGTGGTCGTGACAGGGCCGGGGTTAGCGTCCTCCGGCTCGGATGCGGCCGGTTCGGATTTCATTCGCGACCTTCTCCTTCGGAGTACACCCCATTTGGAGCCGAGTCCGAATTACTCCCACCAGGCGCGCCTCATTCATGACTCGAGGCAGACGCACGATCGTGCGTGTGGCCTTCCCGCACCCGGCTTGCCGCGTTGTTACCAACTCTGGATGACCTTGCCCAGGGCGCGCTCTACGGCCCGTAAGTCCTGGACAGTGGTGTGCTGGGCGATCATCCGAGTGAGCACAGCATCGTGGGTGATCCTTGCCTGCGCGAGCTTACGCTCGCCTTCGGGGGTGAGGGTGGCGCGGAACGCGCGGGCATCGTCGGGGTCGGGGACCCGGCGCAGGAGCCCGCGGTGCTCGAGCCGGCCGGCGAGCCGGGTCAGCCCGCCGGAGGAGAGCATCGTCGCGCGCGCGAGGTCGGTCATCCGCAACCGGCGGGCGGGCGCGTTGTCGAGCGTGATCAGGACGTCGAACTCGCTGACCGAGATTCGATCATCGGCGTCGAGCGCTGCGTCGAGCTCGCGCAGCACGCGGCTGGACACCTGGAGCAGGCGATACCAGGCCTCACGCGAGTCTGGAGTGGTGTCTCGGTCGGGTCTGCTTGACACGAGGGGATCCTTCGGTGATTATTTATCTTGCAAGGCAAATAAGTTTACCACGGTCCCTGACGAAACAGGGCCCGAGTCGATAGGAGGAGCTGCCCGTGCCCATCAGCAACAGAATCTCCGCGGTGTTGTGCAGCACCGATCTGATCCGCAGCCAGGAGTTCTACGAACAGAAGGTCGGTCTCGCCCTATCACCCGAGACGATCCCGAATCACCTGCTGTTCGAAGCAGCCGACGGAACGACGCTGCTCGTCTACGGACGCCCGAGCCCGAACCAGGCCGACCACACCCAGGTGCGCCTCTGGTCGACCGACGTCGAGCACGACGTCGCCGGACTGGCCGCCCGAGGCGTCGTGTTCGAGGACTACGACTTCCCGGCCCTCAGGACGGTCAACCACATCGCCACGACCGCCGGTATCGGAAGATCTGCTTGGTTCAAAGACCCAGACGGCAACACGCTCGCGTTGTTCCAGCCCGAGTAACCCGGCCCGCTCCACACGGCACCATCCGGCCGACGGCTGCGCTGCGCGAACCCATCCGCACGTCAAAGCTTGGCCGGCCACGCCGGTTGCTCGCCGGGAGCGGGAGCGTCACAGCCGAGGCGGTTGTCTTGTCTTATTGGGTGGTAGGCCAGATCGCAAAGTGGATGATGAGACTGGAGCACCCCCGACATGACCGCTGAAGAACATGAGCTCGAACAGTTGCGGCCGGCGTCGTTCGCGATCGCCTACCGGATGCTCGGCAGCGTCTCAGAAGCCGAGGATGTAGTCCAGGAGGCGTTGTTGCGCGTCCATCGTGCGATCGAGGACGGCGAACAGATCGCCTCCCCGCGGGCCTACGTCGCCACCGTCACCACCCGGCTGGCGATCAACGAGCTGCGCTCGGCGCGCGCGCGGCGTGAACAGTACGTCGGCGAGTGGCTGCCCGAGCCGATCCTCACCGACGGCGTCGACGATCCCGTCCAGCGCGCCGAGATGGCCGACTCGCTGTCGCTGGCGATGCTGGTGCTGCTGGAGAGCCTGTCTCCCGAGCAGCGCGCGGCGCTGCTCTTGCACGATGTGTTCGACTACGGGTATCCGGAGATCGCCGAGATCATCGGCAAGAGCGAGGACAACGTGCGCCAGCTCGCGAGCCGGGCCCGGCGTCACGTTGAGGAGCGCCGCCCGCGGTTCCAGACCTCGCGGGAGCAGCGCGAGGAGCTCGCGCAGAGGTTTCTCGCTGCCGCGCAGCAGGGGGAACTGGCTGGGCTCGAGGCCCTGCTGGCGCACGACGTGATCCTGACCGGCGACGGTGGCGGGAAGGTCCCGGCGCTGGCGCGGTCGCTCCGCGGTCGCAACCGCGTCGCCCGCGTGCTGCTCAACTGGATGCGGGTCGCCGCTCGGCTTCCCGATATCACGGCGCGACTGACCGAGGTGAACGGCGGTCCGGGAGTGATGGTCCTCGATGGCCGGCAGCGGCTGATCAGCGTGTGGTCGCTCGAGATCGCCGGCGGCGAGATACGCAGCATCAGCTCGGTCGTCAACCCGGACAAGCTCGCGCATCTCGGGGTGGTCGGGGACTTCGCGTCGCTCGTCGGCGCGCACCGGCCGCGCCCCGACACGCCCATCGAACCACAACCCGACACTCGCAGCCCGGGAGGAGCACCATGATCCAGGCGAGAATCCACAACCCAGCGCTCACCGTTCCCGGCGCGCTTGACGCGTTCCAGCAGCTCGGCGCCTCGACGAAGCAGGCCGGGATCCCTGCGGCGACGCTCGCAATGGTGACGCTGCGCGCGAGTCAGATCAACGGCTGCAGCGTGTGCGTGGACATTCACACGCGCGAGCTCGAGCACATGGGCGAGAGCAGCGAGCGCATCCACCTCGTTGACGCGTGGCGCGAGGCTCCGTACTTCAGCGACGCCGAGCGTGCGGCGCTGGCGCTTGCCGAGGCCGCCACGAGGCTGGCGGACCGGCCCGACCCGGTGCCGGACGAGGTCTGGGACGAGGCCGCCCGCCAATACACCGAGCCCCAGCTGGCGGCCCTGGTCGTGGCGGTCGCGGCGATCAATGCGTTCAACCGCATCAACGCCGCCACGCGGCAGATCACCGGCAGCTACGTGGCAAGCATCGTCGAAGCGGCCGCGAGAGCCGCGGCCTGAGCACCAGTCCCCGGCGCGAGCAGGACGGTCGTTCGCTCGTCGCGCCGTCGTCGTGACTTCCTCTGTCCCAAACGGAGCTGCTTGGCGAGGACGGGCGAGGTGGCTGCTCCGTCATGCGCCCCCGTTGGCTGCGGTCATCGGGGGCGCCCGCTCATGCTCGCTTCAGAAACCTCAGATAGAACGCGGCGAACACCAGGACAATCCCGACGTTAACCATCAGGCGCTCCCAGAACCGATGCCTGAAGAACAAGACGTCCACGCCGACCACGACGGTCACCAGCGCGAGCACGTACAGCACGATGCCCGCCGGCCGTCCCATCGTTCCATCCTAGCGCTCCAGGACTGCACCGCTCCGTTCTCAGCTGACAGCCAACGCCGCCGGCGCTGCATTGGCCATGTATCCGTGACGACACGGGCATCTCTTGGAGCCGGCGCGGCCAGACTCATGCTCGCGACGTCGTGGTTTCCGAATGTCCGAGCGCCTCACGTCGAGGCCGCAATGCGAGGCGGAGCCCCTCGCGTCCACCGTTTTGTCAGCATATGTTCCCGCGACCGAAGAACCTGACGAGGAGGAGCAGAGAGATGGCTGGAACCGAGAAGGCGATCCTTGCGGGCGGGTGCTTCTGGGGTGTACAGGATCTGATCCGTAAGCTCGATGGTGTGACCGGCACGCGTGTTGGCTACACCGGCGGCGACACACCCAACGCGACGTACCGCAACCACGGCTCGCATGCGGAGGCGATCGAGATCCTGTTCGATCCGGATCGCATCTCCTACCGCGACCTGCTCGAGTTCTTCTTTCAGATTCACGACCCGACGACGAAGAACCGTCAGGGCAACGACGTCGGCGCGAGCTATCGCTCGGCGATCTACTACGTCGACGACGAGCAGCGCCGCGTCGCGGAGGACACAATCGCCGATGTCGACGCCTCTGGCCTGTGGCCGGGCAAGGTCGTCACCGAGGTGGAGCCCGCCGGACCGTTCTGGGAGGCGGAGCCCGAGCACCAGGACTACCTTGAGCACTACCCCAACGGCTACACCTGCCACTTCGTCCGTCCGGGCTGGAAATTGCCGCGACGCGCTCCGGAAGCAGCGCGCTGAGCGAGGCGATCCACGAGGGAGGAGCGGGCGATGACCCGAACGGCAGTATCGAGCGATCAGGCCCCCGATGCACTCGGGCCGTATAGCCAGGCGATCGTTGCGGGGGGCTTGGTCTTCTGCTCCGGAATGGCGGGAATCGACCCCGCGACCGGCGCGATTGCGGATGGGATCGAAGCCCAGACCGAGCAGGCGCTGCTGAACGTCGCCGCTGTACTCAGCGCAGCTGGGTCATCCATGGACGACGTGGTCAAGACGTCGATCTTCTACGCCAACGTCGAGGACTTCGGTCGCCTCAACGAGGTCTACGCCCGGCACATGCCCGATCCACCGCCGGCGCGGTCTGCCCCGGCCAACGTGCGGCTGCCCCATGGCCTGCTCGTCTCGATCGAGGCGATCGCAGTCCTTCCCAGCCCGTCGACTTAGCTTCTGATCCACTCGCAGCACTGCGCGACGCACCGCCACGCCCGACGCCCCGATCCCGTGCTCCCGTTCTCGGACTTGACGAGCCCGCCCTGTCTGCGCGGTGATCCAGGGTGGTGTGTTGGCGTGGGGGTACGGGCGTGTGCGTGTGATAGGACTTTGTGGATCGACGGGCTACTCGCGCGCTACCGCTCGGCCGAGCAGGTGCGATCTGGCGGCGCGCTCGGCAATCTCGGCGAAGGCGTCGAGATCACAGTCCACGGGATCTCGACGCGTTTGATCGCCTGGCCGGGAACCGGGTACCAGACTGAGGCCGTACACGTGTTGACGGTTGCCGCCGGCGAGGAGAGTGCCCACTAAGCGCACCACTCCGACCTTCCCGCCTGTCCAACTACGACTTGGGGCAGGCTGCGAGCGCCTGCTGCTGCGCCGCCGCCGGGACCTGCGCCTTGACGATCTGCTCGCAGAGCTGCGCCTGGAGGCTCTTCAGCCCTGTGCCCTGGCTGCTCGTCGCGGGGTTTCCACACGCGGCGGCGAGCGCGCGGGCGAGGGCGGACCCGGCGGAGACGGGAAGTCCGGCCGCGGAGCCGGCCTGCCGCGTCTGCTGTTTGCACTGCGCGGTCGCATACGCGAGCGCTCCCCTTCGCGCTGCCGCCGGCAGCTGGTACTCGGCCGCCTTCCAGTTTGTGTTGCACTCAGCGGTGAGCGACGCCGTGTCGCGCGCGCTGATCAGGCGCTCACCCGCGACCAGGTCCTTGCACAGCGATATCTGGCGGGCCCTTTCAGCGGCCGCAGACACGACCGTCACGCCGGGCGCGACCTGGACTGAGCTGGACGCCGTCGTCGTGCCGATGGCGCTGGAGACTCCGGCCGCGATCGCGAACGCGGCACCGACACCGACGACTGCCGCCAGCAGCCCGCCGAGCAGCGAGCCGCCGCTGACGCCCGTGACGTCCCGTGCGGCAAACACCCCCCAGATCAGCCCCGCGATCACGAAGCAGCCCCCGAACACGCCGGCGAAGATCTTGCCTGAGCCGGCGGAGGCGTTGAACATCAGTTGGCCGTGGTTCCCGAGCGCCAGTGCGACGAACGGAGCCCCGATCGCCACGAACACGAGCGGGAGCATGAGCGAGCCGACGGAGCGGGCCAGAGCCGCACCTCCCCCTGTCACGACCAGCCCCGCCATCAACATCAACATCCACCAGCCCGTGCCCTTGCTGCATTGCGGCACCGGCCCGTAGTTACGCGAGTACCCGGTGCTCGAGCACGAACCGTGCGCGAACCCGTGGAAGATCCCGAGGCAGAACATCCCGACCCCGAGGCCCACCAGCCCCAGGCCGAAGACCAGCCTCAGGTCCAGCGGGGACCGCGTGGGTTCTGCCCCGAACGGCCCTCGCTGTTCCGATGCCACCGATGATTGAACGAAGCTCATGTGCCTTTGCCCCCAGTTCGAGAGTTGGTGTGTGCCGCACTGTGAGCGGCCCCGACAAACCCACACCAAAGGACCGCCAAAGGCGGAGCCTGCTCCCGCGCGGCAAAGTGCCATTCTCGTTCGCTCCAGGAGCCTGGCGCGAGCGACGAGGCTGGATGGAAGCCTCTCGGACGCGTCGACGCGCGTCAGCCGTTTCGGCGCCGCGTGGTCGATCGCCTCTCGACCGATGCGGTCCCTCGGCGCGTGTCGGTTTGCAGACCGCGTTTCAGAAATCTCGCTCGATCGCGGCGAGTATGTGTTCGGCGATCGCGTCCGGCGTCGGCGGGCAGCCCGGGATCCGGATGTCGACCGGCAACACCTCCTCGACGGCGCCGACGAGCTCGGCGGCATCACCGAGCAGGTTGCAGCCGAGTGCGCAGTCGCCGAGTGCCGCGACGAGACGCGGCTCGGGCATCGCCTCGTAGGCGCTGCGGAGCGGGCCGGCCATGCGTGTGGTGACCGGGCCCGTGATGAGGAGGATGTCGGCGTGCCGCGGGGAGGCGACGATGTCGAGGCCGTGGCGCTGCAGGTCGTGGAGCGGGTTGGTGACGGCGCCGAGCTCGTGCTCGCAGCCGTTGCACGAGCCGGCATCGACGTGGCGGATCGCCAGCCAGCGTGAGCCACCACGGGTGAGGCCGGCGCTCCGCCGGATCGTTGCGAGCTGCCGCAGGAGGACGAACATCAGCGGTCCACGCAGGCGTAGCAGAGCTCGAAGCTCTTGTTGATCAGCGGAAAGTCCGGGACGAGGTTGCCGGCCGTGGTCCACGCCAGCGCCGGCCAGTTCGCGTATGAGCCGGTGCGCAGATGAACCCTCGTCACGGTGTCGCCGTCGAGCTCGACGGCGCACGCCGTCGCCCCCCGAGCGCTCTCCACGCGGCCGATGCCCACTGACGCCCGGTCCTCGATGGGCCCGACCGACCCGCGCGCCAGCGGCGCGACCAGCAGCCCCTCGAGCAGGTCGAAGCTCGCCTCGAGCTCGACGGCGCGCAGTCCGAGCCGCGCTTCGACGTCGCCGGTCGGGGCGTGTGGTGCGGCTGGGGTGAAGCCGTCGTAGGCGAGGCGCGGGGCGAGTGTCCGCACGTCCTCGCGAATCCCGGCGGCCCGGGCCGCGGGCCCGACGGCACCGAGTCGCCGGGCGTCGCCCGCACCGAGCACTCCCACGCCACCGAGTCGCGCCTGGAGGGACCCTGCGAACTCGAGCTCGCGCCAGGCCGCCCGGGAGTCCGTCCGCAGCTCGCGCAGCTGGGCCCGCATCGCGTCGACCGCGGCGGTGTCGAGCTCCACCGCACCGCGCCCAACTGCGATGGTGGCGAACAGGAAGCGATGCCCGAATGCCTGAGCGTTGATCTGCTGAGCCCGATCCTTGAGGGCGGCGAAGGCCATCGTGCCCGGAGCGAACCCGACCCCGGCGCAGATTGCGCCGACGTCGTGCAGGTGGTTGTAGATGCGCTCGAGTTCGAGCAGCACGGTCCGCGCGATCCGCAGCTCGCGGTCGGGTTGCAGGCCGGTGGCGTCCTCGACGGCGTGCGCGTAGGCCAGGGTGTTCGCGACCGCGCACGCGGCGCAGGCCCGCTGGACATAGGGCAGTGCCGCGTCGCGATGCCGACCCTCGGCGGCGCGCTCGAGCCCACGGTGCTTGTAGAAGAGGCGCGGGTCCATCGCGAGGATCCGCTCACCGATCACGTGGAAGCGAAAGTGGCCGGATTCGATCACGCCCGCGTGGATCGGCCCCACGGCGATCTGATGCACGCCGTCGCCGGTCACCGGCGTCATCCAAGCCGCCGGGTCCTCGATGTGTGTTACGAGAGCGCGCATCGGCTCGTGGCCGTCGAACTCGATTCCATACAGATCGTGCGCCTCGCGCTCATCCCAGCCCGCGGCTTCGACGAGCTCGACGATGCTCTCAACAGGTCCGCCCGTCGCCTCGGTCCAGATCACCCGGACCCCGTGCGCGGAGACGATCAGCGCCCGCCAGCTGAGCCCGCTGTCTTGGGCGCAAGCCCAGGCGCCGGCGAAGCGCTCGCCGGCGCCCAACGCGCGCTCGATCGACCGGCGCCACTCACCGGGCTCGACGTGGTGCAGCGTGGTCACAGCGTTCCTCTCGTCAACGTTTCGACGAAGCTCGAGTTGACGAGCAGCACGCCGGCCGCAAACAGGGCGAGTAACCCGGTGCCCAAGATCGCCGTGAGGGCGACGGTCGTGCGCTGCCCGCGTTCAGGGCGGCGCCGGCGGTGGGCGGGCTTGTCGCCGATGACTCCCTCGATCAGGGCATGGAGGAGTCCGAGGAACCCGAGCGCGAGGGCGAGCACGGCCACGGCGGTGACGACCACCTGGCCGGCGGCGACGCCGCCGAGCACGATCAGCAGCTCGGACAGAAACAGGGGTGATGGCGGCAGACCGGCCAGCGCCGCGAGGCTGATGCCCATTGCGGCCGCGGTCGTCGGGCTCACGCCGGCGACGCCAGCGGGCGCCCTCCGGCCGGCGTCGGAATCGATCCGCAGCAACGGCAGCGCGGCGTAGAAGCCGAGCGCCTTGGCCAGCGCGTGGCCGGCAACGTGGATCACGACACCGGCGATCGCGAGCGGCGTGCCGAAGCCGATGCCGAGGGCGATCACCCCCATGTGCTCGAGGCTCGAATACGCCAGCAATCGCTTCCACGGCAGCGATTGCCACAGAAACGGGATCGCGACGAGCATCGAGGTCAATCCGAAGGCGATGAAGACGGCACGCGTGGTGCGCACGCCCACTGAGGGCTCGAGGATCTGCTTCACGCGCCAGGCGATCAGCAACACGGTCGGAAGCAGCGCCGCGGACAACAGCGCGCTGATCGGCGCCGGCGCCTCGCTGTGCGCATCGGGCAGCCAGTTGTGGACCGGTGCCCACCCGATCTTGGCCGCGAGACCGACCAGGAGCAGTACGAACGCGATCAGCGTCGGGTCCTTCGGCAGCGTGTGAGCGGCGAGCCGCAGCGTGTGCCAGTCGAGCGCGTGCAGGTCGTGGTGCCCGGCGTTGGCCTGGCCGATGGCCAGCACGATAATCCCGAGCAACGCGACCGACAGACCGAGAGTCGTCAGGACGAGGTACTTCCAGCCCGCGTCGAGCGCGCGGCGACGCCCGGTGAACGCGACCAGCAAGGCCGAGGCGGCGGTCGTCGCCTCGACGATCAGCCACACGACGGCGAGGTTGCCGGTCACGGGAACGGCGAGGAGTGCCGCCCAGAACACGAACAGGGCGGCGTAGTACAGGCTGCGTGAGCGGGCCGCCGTCGTCCAGCTTCGACCGCTCGTCCGCAGGTACGACGGCGACACGAGCGCGCTGCACAGTCCGACGATGGCGATCACAGTGAGCAGCAGGCCGCTGGCGCCGTCGACCAGGTACCACCGGCCGTGCAGCGCCGCCTGCCCCCCGCGCGCGAAGGCCGTACAGGCAAGGACCAGCGCGGCGACCGCAGTCATGACCGCAGTGGCCAGGGCCAGGCGATCGGCTTGCCGGGCCGTGCGGGCGAGCAGCGCGAGTCCCGCACCGACGAGCGGGATCGCCGGCACCAGCACCACCAAGACCGGCACGAGGTCAGTCACGCAAGCCTCCCAACCGCTCGGTGTCGCCGGTCCCGAGCTCGACGTGGATGCGGTGCGCGAACGCGGCCGCGACCGTCACGACCATCGCGAGGTCAAACAGCGCGCCGATCTCGATGACGTACGAGAGTCCCCCGGGCACCGACACGGCGAGCAGTGCCAGGCCGTTCTCGGCCACGATCAGTCCGAGCAGTTGGAACAGCAGCGGCCGTCGGGCCACGACGATGGCGATCCCGATCAGAACCAGCGCAACCGCGGCGTGCTCGGTGTGGGAGTTGCCGAGGCCGAGCGGCGGCATCAGCAATCCGGCACACAGCGCGACGGCGCCCGCACCCGCCAGCCGCACCAGCGGTCCGTTTGCGGCAACGACGAGCCGGGGCTCGGGGGTGCGACGAATCAACGCGTACAGCAGCACCGGCAGCACGACTGCCTTGGTCAGGAGCACGAAACTCGCGACGAGGTAGTCGCCCGAGCGCCCGCCCGCGAGGCCGAGAGCCCCGATGCCGAGCGCGAGCGACTGTGCCGCGACGAGTCCGATCGCCACTGAGCGCCGCCTGACCACGATCACCGCGAGGCCGAGCAGCAGGATCCCCGTGACCAGGGCCGAACTCACGCCCCCACCCCACCGACCCACAGACCCGCGCCCGCGAGCGCGATCACACACCCGAACCCGAGCAGCGCCGGCACACGAAGGATCCGCATCTTCGCCTCCGCGGTCTCGATCACCGCCAGCGCGGCGCACAGCCCCACGACTCCCATGACCAGAAGCCCGACGCCGGCGCCGAACGCACGCCCGTGAGGCAGGAACAGCTCCGCGCCCAGCAGCAGCAGCACCCAATGGCGCGCCGCGGCCGCCCACTGGATGAACGCAAGGTCACGACCCGCGTACTCGAGCAGGGGACCCTCGTGGATCATCGTCAGCTCGAGATGGGTGTCGGGGTTGTCGATCGGCTGCCGACCCGTCTCGACCAGGATCACCAGCGCGAACGCGAACGCGCCGCACCAATGCGCCGGCCCACTCCAGATCGCGCCACCCGATGCGGCCGCACTCATCGCCCGCAGATCGGTGCTGTGCGCCGGCAGCGCCGCCACGAGCAGCGCGAGCACCAGCAGCGCCTCTCCGAACACCGCGATCATGAGGTCGCGGGCGGCACCCATCAGCGCAAAGCCGCTGCCCGTGTCCCACGCCGCCGCGGCCAGCGCGAACCGGGCCAGCGCCAGCAACCCGACGAGCACGAGCGCATCGTGGCCGAGCCCGAAGTCGCCGGCGCGGCCGGCGACCGGCACGATCACCAGCGTGGCGAGCAGGCAGGCGGCGACCACCGGCGGGGCGAGCCGGTAAACGACGCCTGTCCCCTCGGGGTCAACGGCGCTCTTGCCCCACAGCCGCC
This sequence comes from uncultured Solirubrobacteraceae bacterium, assembly GCA_963800815.1. Lineage (GTDB taxonomy): Bacteria > Actinomycetota > Thermoleophilia > Solirubrobacterales > Solirubrobacteraceae > Palsa-465. Next base: position 19,517 of record CAWDCP010000018.1, on the reverse strand, counting down.
GCAGGGTCCGGTAGGGCTGCCACAGCGATGGCCCCCGGCGCCCCTGCAGTCGCGCCTTGAGCGCTTGGATCGAGCCCGGCAGCAGCGGCGCCAGCGCGACGCCGAGGAGCTGCACGATCGCGGCGAGCGCACTCATCCGAAGATCCCCGTACGAGCGCACACGAGCCCCACGAGCACGAGCCCGAGCAGGTACGCAGCATACGTGCGCACGTTCCCCGTCTGCAATCGCCGGGCCACCGCAGCGGCGCGCAGCCCGGCGCGGATCGTCGGCTCGTACATCAGAGTGTCCACGAGCGAGGGCACGTGGCCGGAATAGGTGATCTTCTGCACCATCCCGCCACTGCGCACGACCTCGAGCACGCGGCGGGGTCGCAGGACCCCCTCGAGCACGAGTCGCAGCGGCTTGGTGAACGCCGCCGACGTCCAGCCCAGCTCCGGCACGAGCGCCTGCCCACAGGCCCACGCCGGCGCCGGAGCGGCGCGCCGTGAACCGCGCAGCCGCATCAAGCCCGCCGTCAGGACAGCCAGCGCGATCGCGATCGCCAGCGCCGGGTACGCGCCCGTGCCGGGCACCAGCAGGCCGGGTTGCCGCGTCAGTCCGGCGCCGGCGGCGCCGGGGGCCAGACTGGCGAGCGTGGGCACGATCAAGCCCGGCACGAGCCCCAGGAGGACGCACAGCGCAGCGAGCAGAGCCATCCCGGCGCGCATGCCGAACGCCGGATCGGTCGCGTTCGCGCATTGCGGGCGCCGGGGCGCTCCGAGCAGCGCCAAGCCGACCACCTTGACGAAGCACAGCAGCGCCAGCGCCGCCGTCGCCGCCAGCCCGGCCAGTGCGGCCCCGGCCACGAGAGCCACCGCCACCGGCCGGTAGAACGCGGCGTGCAGCAGCGACTGCAACGTCAGCCACTCCGAGGCGAAGCCGTTCAGCGGCGGCAACCCGGCGATCGCCATCGAACCGATCAGGAAGGCACCGCCGGTCCACGGCATGCGGCGCAGCAGCCCACCGAGGTGGTCGAGGTCGAGACTGCCGACCGCGCGCTCGAACGCGCCGGCGCCGAGAAAAAGGAGCGTCTTGAAGATCGCATGGTTAGCCACGTGCAGCAGCGCCGCCGCAAACGCGATCGCCGACCACTGCGCTGCGCCCGCATCCGCGAACAACAGCGACGCGCCAAGGCCGAGGGCGATGATGCCGACGTTCTCGATCGAGTGATAGGCCAGCAGACGTTTCAAGTCGTGTTGCACGAGCGCCCACAGGACGCCCCCCAACGCCGAGATCAGACCGATCAGCAGCAGCGCGATCCCGAGCCATCGCGGCGTCGCCCCGAGGCACTCGAACTCGACCCGGATCAGCCCGTAGATGGCGACCTTGATCATCATTCCGGACATCAGCGCCGACAGATGTGCCGGCGCTACAGGGTGCGCTCGCGGCAGCCACGAGTGCAGCGGGATGAACCCGGCCTTGGTGCCGAACCCGATCAGTGCGGTGATCGCCACCAGCGTCTGGGCGCCAGTCCCCGCCGCGGCCAGCGCCGACGGGTCACCGATCGCGCCGTGATGCTGGAGCACGAGCAGCGCGATCCATACGCCGGCGCCGCCGAGGTGCGTGATCGCCAGGTATGCGTACACCGCGCCGCGCACGCTCGCATCGCGTTTCGCGACCAGGATGGCCGCCGCCGGAAGCAGCGTCATCAACTCCCAGAAAGCCAGGAAGGTCGTCACATCGCGTGCCGTGAGCACCCCGACGAGCGACAGCAAGAACCCGGCGGTGAGTGCACCGACCCCGCGCTCCCCTGCGCTCCCGGGCAGGTAATCGCGCGCGAACAGCAATGTCGGCACAGCCGTCACGGCCAGCACCGCGAGGAAGAAGCCGCTCAGCTGATCGAGGCCGAACGCCGGTCCGATCGAGCTCCGGAACGGCGAGCCGAGAACCTGGTCGCCCGTCAACACCGCGATCCCTACCACCCCGAGCACCAGCATGCCCGTCGCCTGGACGGCCACACCGGCCCGGAGGCGACCCGCGCCTGCCGCAAGCAGGCCGCCGAGAGCGAGGGTCGCGCAGCCCGAGAGCGCGGCGACCTCGACGGCGCCCACGACTAGCCGCGATCCTGCCCGGGCCCGAAGTCCTCCTCCGCGAGGTCCTCGAGCAGTGCGCTGTTCTCCTTGAGCGTCGAGGAGATGATCATCTTCGCGAGCTCGAGCAACTCGAGCGTTCGCGGGTCCTTCACCCGGTAATAGACACTCGTGCCCTCCTTGCGGCCGACCACCAGGCCCTGCTTGCGCAAGGCGGCCAGGTGCTGAGAGGTGCCACTCGAGTCGAGCTCGAGCGCATCCTGCAGTGCGCCGACCGAGCGCTCACCGTCCCGCAGCAACTGCAGCAGGCGAATCCGCGCCGGGTGACCCAGAACACGGAAGAAGTCGGCCTTCAAGGCATAGATCGGAGGCTGATTGGCGCGCGAAGATCGCATACAGATCTTCGAAGCTTATAAGAATATTAGGTAAGAGCCGCGTTCTGCCGAGCCTCAGAGCTCTCGGGAACCGGCGTGACCGTCAACTGCAAAAGCGAGAAGCCCACGCTCTGCCTCAGGCATACGACGACCGGGCGCGTGCCCGGCTACGCGCCATCGCCGAGCAGCTGACCGGCATCGCCGCCGGCAACATGCCCGATCCGCACCAGACTGGCCACGAGCGCTAGCGCCAGCTCGTTATCCACATCATCTGGCAGCTGACGCCGCCCTGGGCAACTCCGAGCGCGATCCCTGCTCAGAACCTGCCAGCCGTCGATCAAGACAACAAACGGCCCCGAGCTGAAGGGTCCGCTGCCGAGAGGCGGTACATATCGCAGGCGATGGACGGGTTGATTGGTCGTCTTGGACGGTGGATTGGGGTACCGGCCTCGTTGTCTGTGCTGTTGGCTGTCTCGGCGGCCTCCGCCAATGCGGAGTCTCCGGCTCGCTGCGGTGCGGTGATGTGCGGGGGAGTAGGCGCTCCACATCGGTCCGTCGTTGCGCCGCCCGCTCTGCGTGTGGCCCCCTCTCCGAGCATGACCCCGACGCCGGCGCTCACGGACTGGACGACCTGGGGCTTTGAGGTGGCCCGCTCGGGCTATAACCCCAATGAGACGGTGCTGAGCCCCACCACCGCCACGGGGTTGCGGCAGACGTGGACATTTTACGCGGGCGCGATCATTGACACTCAGCCCACCGTCGCCAGCAACGTGACGGTCAGCCTCCCCGGTTTGCGCACCACGGCGAACCTGGTGTTTGTGGGCAGTGAGCACGGGGACTTCTTCGCGGTCAATGCCGCGGACGGCATTTCCGGTCTGGCGGCGGCAGGGCCCCATCGGCCTCCACCGGACTCTCGGTTACCGAACCACTGGCTGCACTGACCTCCCGGACAGGAGATTCGGTATCACGTCCACCCCGGTGCTCGACAAGGCGTCGAACACCGTCTACGTCGCTGCCGGTGACGGGAAGCTCTACGCCCTCGACATGTCCAGCGGGCTGACGAGGCCGGGGGGGGCGGTGACCATCACCTCGGACCCGGTGCACGAGCACGTGTGGGGGGCCTTGACCCTCGCCAGTGGCGACGTCTATGTCCCGATCGCCTCTGACTGCGACATCCGGCCCTATGACGGGCGGCTGGTCAAGGTCCGCGTCAACACTCACCGGATCCTGGCCAACTGGAGCCCGATCCCTCGTTCCCACTCGGGGGGAGGCATCTGGGGCTGGGGCGGAGTGTCGGTCGAGCGCGGAACGGGGCGCATCTTCGCCGCCACTGGAAACGTGTTCGATTCCCCCACGGAGCACGACTACTACGCCGAGCACGTCGTCGCGCTGAGTTTGAACCTCAAGGTCCTGGCGAGCAACTTCGCCGCCCAGATCGATGGCGACGACGACCTCAGCTCCACGCCCATGCTCTACCAGCCCCCGGGGTGCCCGCCCCAGATGGCGGTGACGCAGAAGCACGGCGTGCTCTATGTCTACGATCGGACTTCCCTGTCTTCGGGTCCGGTCCAGACGCTGCTGATCAACGGGAGTCAGGGGTTCATCGGCGGGCTCGCGTACGATCCAACTACCGACCTCGTCTACGTGGCCCACGGCGACGACCCGCCTCATGGTAGCTACAGACACGGATTGGTGGCTCTGAAAGTGGGCAGCAGCTGCAAGCTCTCGTTGGCTTGGCAGCAGCCCTCCCCCTCCAACGGGGGAGTGACCTCCGCCCCCAGTGTCGCCGACGGCGTGGTCTACTACGCCAATGGCGCAGGCAACCGGCTGTTCGCCTACGACGCCGCCAATGGTACGCCGTTGTGGAATAGCGGAACCACCCTGAAGGGACCCGTATTCGCTGCCCCGACGATCGTCAACGGCGCGCTCTATGCGGGCTCATGGGATCACAAGCTGCACGCGTTCTCGATTCCGTGAGCCGCCTCCTTCGCGCTGCTTCGCCTCTGGGTCGAGGTGGAGAGCAAGGCCGTGATTGTGCAGGTGCGATCGAGGTGTCCGGTGGTTTCATGCGACGGCGATAGCCGTCTGCGGGCCCGACGCCTGCGAGTCGGCGACGCCGATCATCGCTCTACGTTCCTGGTTGACCGTCCTTGGCGCCGGCAGCGGCGGGGACCGCTTTTCCGGTGCTGGTCTGGCCGGCGATCACGTAGCCCCGAGCTGCTTTTGTGAGCTCGCCGGCCTTGCTGAGCCTCGAGAGCGTCGTGCTCACGGTCGCGCGTCCGAGCCCGGTGGCGTTGGCGACTTCGCCGGCTGTCATCGCTCTGCCGTTGGCAAGAGCCGCTAGGACAGCGGCCTTCGTGGCCCCCGGAGCCGTGCCAGCCGGTGCACTGCTCGCGCCGTTCGCGGGCGTTGTCGCCCGCGAAGCCTCTGTCTTCGCAGAAGCGCCATCCGTTTTGGGCGCAGTTGCCCCGTCGCGAGAGGTCAACGCAGCCAGCGCGTGGCGGAGTTTCTCCGCCTCGGCGAGGAGCTCGTCGAGTCGGGTCTGAATGTCGTGGCGAAGTTGGTCAAGCATCGTGATTCGAACTTTCGGTTTGGTGGTGAGCGCTCAGCTTACGGACCGCCGCGTACCGCGTTAGTCACGAGCGACAGGGTGGTTCTTGTGCGGTTTGGCTAACACCGATGACCACGTCGTGCCAGCACGCCCTCTCACTCACGGAGCGTTGGACGATGGCTGGTCGAGCGCGAGGTGCGAACAGGTGTTCTCACTCGAACGACGACGGCGTGCCTCGCCGTGGCCTCGTGTCAGACGCGGATCGGAGCGCTCTGCGCGGCCTCGTGTGGCCGCGACATCACTTGGGATGCTCCGCCGTTCGCTCAGGACGGGGTGAGCTCGAGCTTCACTTCGCACATGTCCACCGAGGCACGTACGCCTGGTGTCTCGGAAGCGTCCATCGCGCTGAGGACCTGTGCCCCGGTCTGCATGTCATCGAGAGTCTCGAAGTACTGCAGGACTACGGCCGTTCCCTCACTCGCGTCAAAAAGCATCTCGAGGCGCGTACTCGAGACACCGGGAGGGGGCCCGCCGGATTCCTTGATCCGCGAGAGAGCCGCCTCGACGCGCTCGGCGCTGACACCGGTGAACCTGACGACACGTACGTACACGGCAACCACCCTCTCATTCGCTGTGCCGCGACCATAACGATCTGCGACCCGGCGCGCACGAGAGATCGGCCAAATCGACAGCGCCGGCGTTCGGCGTGGGCGTCGAGCGCTGGCAGCCATGGACCCGGCGGACCGGCACCGATCTCGCTCCGAGCACATTCGCCGATGAGGGCCCACCGAATCATCTGAGCGCCCCAGGCACGTGAACTTTAGAACAGGCGATTCTGTGCCGATGAGGTCAGTGTGACCACGGTCGGCGAGACAGCATCAGCGGCCGCGACCAAGACGTGTCCGCAGTGTGCGGAGGAGATCAAGGTGGCGGCAGTCGTTTGCCGCTTCTGCGGCTATCCGATCCGCTGCTCGAGTCTCGACAGCCATTCCGCGCCTGAACCTGCCTGCTGACGAATTGGCGCACCGTGAATCCAAGATCAAGTCGAGCCAGACTCTTGGATTCATCCTCAGGACATCTTTCCGGCCTCCCCCTCGGCGACCGGGCGTGAGCGGCGACCCAGCCATGCGCTCCGCGCGCAGCAGGGCGGCGCCAGCCGCGACGAGATGCGCGTCCCGTTCCGAACGGGAGAGCGCGGCGCCGCTCGGGACAGCTGCTCCTCGTGGTTTCAGCAGGGAGGCTCCGGTCTGCGCGACGGGGCAACGGTGACCGAGCGGTTTCATGCGCACGGCGGCGCTAGCGTGCGACGGGTTCCAGCACCCACCGCGCGAAGTCGGCAGGACCCACGTTGCTACCGCACAGGATCGTTGTGACGCGCCGCCCGGCGAACCGCTCAGGTTCCTCGAGGAGGGCGGCGACCCCGAGCGCTGCGGACGGCTCGACCACGAGTCCCGCGTGCTCATAGAGCATCCGCATGCCGACCTTGATCGAATCCTCGCGAACAAGCATCACGTCGTCGAGCACGACGAGCAGGTCGCCCAACACCTCGGGGATCGGACAGCGCCCTGCGACGCCGTCGGCGATCGTCTCGATGCGGTCCGTCTCGACCACCGTTCGCTGACGCCACGACAGCGCCATGGCGGGCGCACCAACGGGCTGGATTCCGATCACCTCCACGTGATCGGCGAGCGAGCGGGCGGCGTAGCCGACGCCGCTGGCCATCGCTCCGCCGCCCAGAGCCACGAGCACGACGTCGAGCTCCGGGTCGTCTCGGACGAGCTCGAGGCCGATTGTGGCGGCGCCCTCGCAGGTCGCCAGATCCAAGCTGTCCTCGACCAGATGGGCGCGACCCGCCTCCGCGATCTCGCGCGCCAGCAGCCGGGCGTCTTCGATGTCCTCACCGTCAAGCCGCACCTCGGCGCCGAAGGCGGCGATCTGGCGCAGCTTGAACGGGCTCGCAGTTCTCGCCGCCACGACCGTGACGGCCAGACCTCGACGCCGGCCGCTGTAAGCGAGCGCCTGACCGAGATTCCCGGCACTCGCGCACACCAAGCGCAACGCCCCCTTCTCACGGGCCACGGCTGCCGCCGTCTCGGTGCCGCGCCCCTTGAAACTCCGGACCGGGTTGAGCGTCTCGATCTTCAGCGTCACCGAGCACCCGAGCGCCGCGCCGAGCGGCGCGCACGGCAGCACGGGCGTGTCGAGGAACACCGGATCGATCTCGCCGAGCGCAGCGCGGACCCGATCGAGCCCGAGGCGAACGCGATCCAGGCCACTCACGTCCCGCAGCATGCCACGCCGGCGCCGGGGCGATCACGGAAAGCGACCTGACCCCGCGCCGACGCTCGCTGGGAACGAACGCGAGCGCGTCAACCGCTTGGCCTTGACTACCGTGGGCCCAAGGACGCGGCACCCTGCCTCGGCCCCCGCGTGCGCTCACGCGTAGAGGAGCTCGGCCTGCCACTGGTCCTGCGGCTGATGGTGCAGGTCGAGGTAGGCCGCGGCCAGGGCTTCGGGGGAGAAGCGCGGGTCCTTGCCGCCGATGTAGCCGGCGATGGTCACCGTGGAGGCGTGCACGCCCGAGCCACGCTGGGCCTGATGGAGGGCCAGGACGTAGCTGCGCAGAGCGGCCTTGCCGACAGACAGCGTGGTGTATTCGGGCGATGGCTCGACGGCGAGACCGCCGCCGGTGAAGAGCAGGCTCCCCCGGCCGTCGTGCAGGAGGGGAAGGGCCGTCTGGGCCGCGACTACGGCCCCGGTGACGTTCACCGCGAGGGTCTGCGCCCATGCCTCGGCGTCCACCCCTGTGGGCGTGTCGGCCTGCAGTACGGCTGCGTTGTAGATGAGCACCTCCGGCGCGCCGAGGTCGTCCACCGCGCGCCCGAGCGCGCCCCGCAGATCTTCAGGGTTAGCCGCATCGGCCTGGTAGGCCGCCGCCGCAAAGCCTTTGCTGGTCAGCCCAGCGGCATACTCCCCCCCGCGTTCTGCGTCGCGGCCGAAGAGCGCCACCGGGTGGCCGTCCCCGGCGAAGGCCTCCGCGAGCGCCAGACCGAGGCCGGGTCCGACACCGACGATGAGGGCGGTTCCTTTGCTCATGTCTCTCCTCTTCTAGATGTTCCTGCGGTCCCGCAATCTCGCCGTGACCTACGTAATGCAGCCGGTCAGCCGGGCGCGCACTCGGCCTCGAAGAATCGACGACGACAAGCGGCGGCCGGGGCATGATCAAAGTGACGAGATGTCAGATTGCCGCGTCGCACCGGCGACCGCAGGCTGATCCTACGTGGTCTCGTGTTCCTCGCGCACGCGTACGCCGACAGCCAAGACGTCGAGCAGACCGAGACAGCTGCGGGAGGCTGACGAGTCTCTGCGGACGGCGATCGGTCTGGGAGCTCGCGGCCATCCACGTCGGGTCGACGGAGCTCGGGTGCTGCCAACCCAGCCGCCAGTAGTTGGCGCTCGCCGAGGAGCGCGCGTGACACGAGCGCGCTCGTCACTCCGTGCCCAGGGCGCTCCTGCACGTTGATCGCGTCGCGACTGCGACTGGATCAAGGGGCACGACCTCGCAGCGCTGTCCTGGTATGCCGAAAGCTTGGCGTGGACGAGCACGACCGGCGAATCGCACCAGATGCTCATGGACATCGGCTGCATCGTGCCCTCGCTTGCTCGGCTCGGCGACGGCGAGGCCGCCCTCGAGTTGTTCGAGTTGTTGCGCCTCGAACGCCAGAGGACGGGCCGGCCTGGCGACCTCCCCACAGCCATGGTCTGGTTGCTGGAGGCGTTCACGGCCGCACACGACCAGGTCGGTCCCGAGACCGCCAAGCGGGCGGCCGCGCGCGCACGCGACCTTCGACCAATCGGGCCGACCAGCTGCTGCTCCTCGCGTAGCCGCTCGGATCGCCAGCTCACCGCGAGCAGCGCGACGGCGGAGTGCAACAGCTGGGCGAGGTAATCGAAGATCTCGCGCAGCGCGACCACATATTGCTGCAGGGTCGGCGATTGGATCCGGTTCAGCTCCCGTTGCATCTCGCAGTAGCGGCTGACGAGCCTTCCGCTGGTGATCGCGACCTTGTCGAGGGGCTCCCGTAACCGGCCGCGCCGCGCACACGGTCGACGTCGTGAACGGTGTGCTCGCGCGGGCGGCATCCGCGGAGCAACCCGCGAACGCGGCAGCACCTGGACCGGGATAGACCACGGCTGGCGGCGGGACGCACCCGGCCGGCGGCCTCCTCCGCGAGCCGGACACCTCACGCTCCCCGGCCGCGCCTACCGGTGCCGACCCAAGGCACGACTGACACCGCTCCGCCTACCACGTCGTGCTCGTCACCAGGCGCACGGACAGCAAGGTCGCTCCCGCTCGCGATCCGGTCGGCTGCACGCGCCAGCGCAATAGTCCAATTGGCCGCACTTGCCGGCGTTGAGCCACGACTCGCGCAACCGCCCACTCCGCAAGACGCGAGGGGCGTCTCCGGGCGATTCGTTTCGACGGACGGCAGTCACGCGACGTTTGTCTGCCGCACGATCGCTCCGGACCGCGCTGGGAGCACGTCCGCGCGATCGCTTCGACAAGCCAATCGTTCCGACTCGGCCGCCCGGATCATCGCGTTACACGCCAAGCACGCGTTCAGGATCTTTCGGTTCGCTGCTGCTCCCCACGCTGAGGGGCCACGATCTCGACCAGTCGTCGCTCGCAACCGCGACTGCTGTCGGGACAGATCGAGCACCACGCCGCGATCGCGGGCGCGACGTTGCAGCACTTCGCGGGTGATCTCGACATCGGCGGGTTTTGGGGTGACCGCCCGTCGTCGACCGCTGGCGCGGGCCGCTCGAGGGCCTGTCGGTCCGTACGAAGAACAAGTTGCTGATCGCGCTGACGCCTGTGTCGGGCGTCGGGGTCTAGCCTTCCCGTGTGGACGCTCCCGAAGCACAGTACGTAGAGCGAGACGGAGCCCAGCTCGCGTATCAGGTTGTCGGCGACGGCGGCGTAGATGTGCTCGTGGTCGGCGAGACCGCCCAGCATTTCGACTTGTGCTGGACCGACCCGTACATCCACGAGGTGTACGAGCGGGGTGCGTCCTTCTCGCGCACGGTCTACATGCAGCCGCGCGGCTTTGGGCTCTCCGAGCGAATCCGGTACGTCCCGACCCTCGAACAGCACGCCGACGACATCCTCGCCGTCATGGACGCCGTCGGGATGCGCACGGCCACGCTGGTCGGTGTGCTCACCACGTCCGGCCAGACCGCGCTCGCCGCAGCCCGAGCGCCTGAGCGCGTAGCAAGCCTCGTCCTGTTCAAGCCGATCGCTTGTGGCCCACTCGGTCCAGATGCCGAGCAGCACGGGATGGACGATCGCCGACGCCGCCGAGTACGTATCGCGCTGGCTCCCGGCCATGGATCGATGGGGAAGCGGTGCAGTGATCGACGTGTACGACCCAGTGCAGGGCACCGGCTACAACCGCCGGCTGATGGCGATGCTGGAACGCTGCTCGGCGACGCCCGCGGCCGCACGACAGTACTGGGAGTGGTTCGTTCGCCTTGACATCAGCGATGTCCTTCGCGCCGTCCGGTCGCCGACCCGAGTGCTGTACGCGCCGACTTCGCCGGAACCCGAGGCCGTCGTGCGCCGAGTGGCCGAACTGATCCCCGAGGCCAGCGTCTACCACCTGCCTCCGACTCCGACAGGGGCCGCCATTGGTGAGGCGTGGATCCAGGTCTGGCTGCATGTCGAGGAGGCTGCGACCGGCGCGCGGCACTCGTCCGACGCGGACCGGTTCTTCGGGACGATGCTGTTCACCGACGTCGTCGGATCCACCGAGTTGCTGGCCCGGATCGGCGATGCCGAATACAGCGCGCTTCGCGCGACACACGAGCGGCACGTGCGGCTCGAGGTCGAGCAGAGCGGCGGTCGGCTCATCAGCGTCACCGGCGACGGCACGTTCAGCCTGTTCGGTGGTCCGACTCATGCAGTGCGGTGCGCGGACGAGATTCGCAGGGGTGCCGAGGAGCTCGGCATTTCGGTGCGCGCCGGCGTGCACAGCGGCGAGCTCGAGCGCACCGGACGCGACTTCACGGGGTTGAGCGTGCACGTCGGCGCGCGAGTGGGGGCCATGGCGATGCCCAATGAGATACTCGTGTCTGGCACAGTCCGCGACCTCGTGGCGGGCTCTGGACTCGCGTTCGTCGAGCGCGGCGAACACACGCTCAAGGGTGTGCCGGGAAGCTGGGACCTATACGCACTCGCGGCCGCCAACCAGCCGGCGATTCTACCTACCGAGAGGTCATTGCAGACACCGCTCGACCGTCTCGCGCTACGCACCGCCCGTACCGCGCCCCGGGCGATGCGAGCAGCCTCGCGAGTCGGCATTGCACTGCAGCGCTACCGCGCCCCGCGCCGGGACTGATGGTGTATAGCCGCCGACCGAGAGTGCGACCACCGCGACACCCCAGCTTCATGGACGAACCAGTCGTACCCGCGGGCATGCAGACACCGCGGCGTGCCGCGCGAGCGGGATCGTTCCATCCGGCAGCGACTCGGCGACGGGGGTGGACGCCTCCAAATCGTGGGCGAGCGCCAGTCAGCGCCGCTTGCCGGGGTCCGAGGGCAGGCCGCACCAGCAAGCGTGCTGCGCCACACGGGATGTGGCTTGCCGCGCACCAGCAGCGGTCATCTGTTCACTTTCCTCCGCGTGGCTGCTCTGCGCTAACGATGCGTATCGGCCTGCGGCGCGCCCTTGTCAGGAGCGTGTGAACTGTCCGTGGAACCCGAACGGGATGTGGTGTGGCACGTCGGCTCTGGCCACCTCGCTCAGCGTTTGGGCGTCCAGCGCGAGCAAGAACGACGTTCCACGCTGTGCGTCGAAGACGACCGACAGGAGCAGCCCCTCGTTCTCGACTTGCGAGTCGGGCGCTGCGACGAACACCGGCTCGCCGGGGTAGCAGCCCGGCTCGCCCCATCGCGTCGCCTTACGCTCGTCGACGTCGATCATGACGATCTCGTCGAACCATCCGGTGGCGCCATCGAAGCCGGCCCCCCACGTGTAGCGGTAGGGCCGCTCGTTGTTGCGGCCGTAGTTGATCCGCGGCAGCTCAAACGACGCGCCGGATATCCGCTCGCGCATCACGGCGCCAGTGGCGGTGTCGAGTTCGAAGCGCTCGAGGTGCGGGCGGGCCGTGACGCCCACGCCGGTCCGCAGGCGACCGAGATACAGCTCGGTGATGATGTTCGCATCTTCGTAGATGCAGATGTCCACGATCAGCTTGTCGCCCGTCTCATATGCGTTGACGTGATGGAACGCGAAGCAGGCGTCGGTTTCGAAAACGTGCTTCACCTGCCCGCTGCCACGATCGACGAGCTGGAATCGCGTCGGTCGGTCGCCGTGCCACGTGTAGTTCTCGATGTACGGGCGACCGCTCGTCGCCAGCTTCAAAGTGTTGACCGCGAACGGAAACTCGGCCAGCACGAAGAAGCGCTCTGTGAGGCCGAACGAATGCACGTACGCCGGCTCTTTCACGGGAACCGACGCCACCACCTGCGGTTGGTGCCCACCGGGAGGCAACACGAAGAACTTGTAGTGGTTGCGCGGGCCGAGCTTGGCGGCATAGTTGAGCATCGCGCCGTCGCTGCGGCGACCGTGCGGATGAGCGGTCGTCAACTGGCCGGGCGCCTTGTACGCCACGCCGACGGTCTCGAGCGTGCGCGCATCGAACTGAACGGCGATCGGCGCCTCGGTCATTGCGATATAGCGCTCACCGAGCCGGACGAGGTTGACGTTCGTGTTGTCGCTCACTTTGGGGGAGAACATCGACTGCACGCGCTTGAAGATCGAGCGGCACGGGTCGCTGGCGAACTCGCTGAACTCGATCTTGCCGGTGTCGCGGGCCGCCTTATAGGACTCGGTCTCGAGAAACCTGTTCGCATACGAGACTTTGCCGTCGCTGATCTGGAATAGGTGCAACATCGCGAAGCCATCAAACCAGTGGTTGAGTGTGCGCTCACCTACATCCCACCGCGCCGGCGCCACACGCACGAGCGAACCCGTGAGCCACGCAGGAAGCCGTCCAGTGAGTGGCAGGCTCGCGAGCCCGACTTCGTCGCGGAGATCGGCAAAACCGCCACTTGCCGGTACGACACTGGTCACGGCCACGGCGGCGGACCTACTCTCGGTGCTGGGATTCATCGCGCTCAGCTCCAGTCGAAACCGCAGTTGCGGTGTGCCGGAAGGACTCCGATCGAGCCGATCGTATCCCAGTCGCGACCGGCCGCACAACGAATCAGCTCGAGCACATACTCGCGCCCGCTCGAGCCCAGTCCAATCCGGATGTCGCTGCTCCGTTCCGCCTCGGGTACGGTTGCGAACCAGACGCAGCGGGGCGCCGCCCGGTTCCGGCGCGATCGTCGCGGGCATGGCAAGGCGATCGTCGCGACCGCCGCGGATGGTCGCCGACCAAACGGGGCGGCGCGCCGGCGGGGACGCAGGCGCGGGCGTTACATTGGAGCGCGCACGAAGTAGACCCTTGAAGGGCAAAGCTGCGCGGCAGACCACAAGCGCCTGACGTCTGCGCTTCGCTTCGTCAGTCACCCGCGCCTAGCGCTGGGCTCCTCGCTTGCGCAGTCCAGGCGGGGGGCGCCGGCGGTGGTTTCTGTCGGCGATCGTCGCGGGGTCAGTCGGCGCTGAGCGGCGGCCCGACGAGTGACATGCCGTGCCGTTCGAAGATGGCGGCGACCTCGGCACGGTCAGGGGTCGCGGTTCTGGTCGCGGGGGCGAGCTCTTCGAAGAATGTGTGCCCGCCGCCCGGCACGAACGTGATGATGAGCTCGGCAGGTTGATCGGTGAGGTTCAGGAATGCGTGGGGCAGGCCTGCCGGGAGGTACGCGAACCCGCCGCGGTCGAGCGTGTGCTCCTGATCCCCGACCCGTACCTTGAAGCGACCGCTCATGACGTGGATCGTTTCGTCCTGGTTGTGGTGGACATGCAGCGGCGGTCCACCGTGCGGCGCGACCTCGCAGAGGAAGTAGTCGAAAGCGTCCCGGGTGTCCTCGCCCGTGAGTTTGAACACGAGATCTCGTCCTGGGCCGGACCGGAGGCGAAGTCCCTCGTCGGCTGACAGGGCCTTGGGGACGGCAGTGGTGGTGGTCACGGACTCTTCTCCTCGCAGGTTGTACGATATTTGCGCGATGCAAACATTAGCTCATTTATTTGCTCAACTCAAGTAATTGTGATCAATGACGGTTGCGATCACGATCTCCTGTAGCGCGGTGGCTCACGCTGCCTCCAGACCGGCGCTGTTTCGGGCTGGGGCTGCCGTCCGCAGCATCGACCCGTCGGTGCCGGTCTACTCGGGAGGGTTCTCGCTCAGCCCTCCGATCAAGAGACTCCACGATCCCCTCGAGGTCCGCGCCTTCTACGTGAGCAACGGCCACACGGCACTTGCGTTCGCGACCGTCGACGCCCAGGGCTACTTCTCCGGCTACCAGGAGGGACCGGACTTCGGAGCGCTGGCGGATCGCTTCGACGCAGCGCGAGCAGCAAGCGCAGCGGCTGGCGTCCACATGTCGCAGGCGGATGTGATCGTGCAGGCGACCCATACCCACGCGGGCCCGACACTCGAGGGCATCTGGGGCCCCGTGCCCATCAGCTATCTGAAGCTCGTTCACGACCAAGTCGTGTCCGCGATCGTCGCGGCGGCCCGCTCGGCCCGCCCCGCGCACCTCCAGTTCGCGACGCTCGGTGACCCCAATATCGCGGGCGTCAACATCAATCAGGACAACTACCAGGGCTGGGTCAACGACACGCAGATCTCGATCCTCCGCGCCGTCACGCCTTCCACCGGCGCGACGATCGGCCTGTTCGCGAGCGTGCCGACGCACGGCGCGCACGTGTGCGGGCAATGCCTGCGCATCCTCAGCGCGGACTACTTCGGTGAGGTGCGTGCCGAGCTCGACCGGCTGCTCGGGGGCGTCAGCGTCGTCGGCCCAGCCTCGCTCGGGCGGTTGGAGAGCCCGGTCGAGACGACCGGCTTCGGGAACATGGAGTGGATCAGTGGGGTGACCGCGAACGACCTGCTGGAGGCGCTATCGCACGCCCGGTGGGTGACGAGCTCGAGGCTGGAGGCGTACGAGTCGACGCTTCGGCTCGCGGTAACGAACACCGCGCTGCTCAGCCTCAATGACGCGTGGTCGCTGTCGGATGCCAAGAACCAGCAGTTAGCGGCGGCCACCGGGATCTATCCGATCGATCGGGCGATTCGCGCCCCGTTCCGCACCGGGAACGTGTTCGGGACGTGGCTGACGGCGTTCCGCGTGGGCAACGTGGCGTTCCTGTCGATGCCCGGAGAGCCGTTCCCCGAGGTCCGCCTGACGCTCGCTAAGGGCGCGCGCAAGAATTAGCGCTCGATGTGGAGGGGCGGTGGTGCGGGCGGCGAATTGATGGGGCGTGGTCGATGAGAGCGGGGTGCGGGAGCGGTTCGGGTTGTTGGCCGTGCATCTGGATGAGCGCTCGAAGCGGCTCTGGGCGGCCGCGGAGGCGATCGCGTTGGGGTATGGGGGGACCGAGGCGGTCGTTCGCGCGACCGGGATCGCGGCGAGCACTGTTCGGCGGGGGATCGCGGATCTCCGCGTGGGCGAAGTACTTGAGGGGCGTGTGCGTCGCTGTGGCGCGGGGCGCGGGCGGATCGTTGACGCGGATCCGGGGGTGCTCGAGGATCTGGATCGGCTTGCGGATGATGGCGAGCGTGGTGATCCCGAGCGTCCGTTGCGGTGGTGCTCGAAGAGCCATTCCAGGCTGGCGGACGGACTGCGGTCGCTTGGCCATGAGGTGTGCGCGCGGACGGTCGCGTCGCTGCTGGTGTTGGCGGGCTGGTCGCCGCAGGCCAACGCGAAGACCCGTGAGGGCCGTCAGCACCCGGATCGTGATGCCCAGTTTCGCTACATCAATGAGCGGGTCACTGGTGCGCTGGCCGGCGGGTACGCCGCGGTCTCCGTGGACACCAAGAAGAAGGAGCTGGTCGGGGATTTCAAGAACGGGGGTCGTGAGCTGCGCCGCAAGCGCCAACCGGCCCGGGTCCGGACGCATGATTTCAAGGACAAGGAGTTGGGAAAGGTCGCGCCCTACGGCGTCTATGACCTCAAGCATGACGAGGGATTCGTGTCGGTCGGGATCTCCAACGACACCGCCCAGTTCTCGGTCGCGAGCATTCTTGAGTGGTGGCGGCAGCTTGGCCGCCAGCGGTTCCCGAACGCCGGCGGGCTGTTGATCACCGCCGACTGCGGCGGTTCCAACAGCCATCGCGCGAGGCTGTGGAAGGTCGAGTTGCAGAAGCTCGCGGACCTGATCGGGCTCCCGATCACGGTCTGTCATTTCCCGCCGGGCACCAGCAAATGGAACAAGGTTGAGCATCGCCTGTTCAGCTACATCTCGATGAACTGGCGCGGCAAGCCGCTGATCTCACACCAGGTGATCGTCAGCCTGATCGCTGCGACCACGACCGGCAGCGGCCGCAGCGTCCACGTCCGCCTCGACGAGACCGAGTACCCGAAGGGCATCAAGGTCCCAGACCAGCAGATGCAGGCCGTCAACCTCCACGGCCACGCGTTCCATCCCGAATGGAACTACACGATCACGCCGAACGCGCCAGCAGTCGCGTGCGAGCACTCTGCCGTGCTCGCGCTCGGCGCGGGCTGAGACGCGCGAGAATCCGGGCGTGCCTGACGAGGACCCGATCGCGCATCGCCACCGATTGCTAAAGCCGCACCTGACCGACGAGGAGCTACGCCTCTGGGCCGCCGCGGAAGCGTCCGTCCTGGGTCCCGGCGCGACCGCGACGCTCGCGCGCATCACCGGCATCCCCGAAGCCGAGATCCGCCGCTCGCTAGGGCAGATCCAAGCCCGCGCGAAAACCGATCCCAAGAGATCAAGCACTTAATTCTGCGCGAGCCCTAAGGCGACCACCGCGGGGACCGTGGTGGCCCTGTCCAAGGGGCAGGACGACCTCGGCTACTTCTATCAGGCCTTCGACGCGAAGTACCCCACGCTCTACAATTCCGATCACGCGACATTCAACGTCTCGCCGGACCTCGGGGACCAGATCATCGCTTCGCAGGAGGTGCTCCTCTCCCGGATCGGGTTTCCGACGCGGAGCCTGGCGGCTACGCCGCTCAACAACAATTACGCCCAGAAGAAGCTGCCCGGGATGCAGGCGCTCGCCTCGCCGCCGACTGGCGACGCCGGGCGCTCAGGGACGTTCACTACCACGCTGGAGGCGATCTACATGCCCGCCGCGCAGATCGATGCTCCGCTCGCCGGCGACGTGCACTGGGATTTCGGCGACGGCAGCCACGCCGACACGGGATACCTGTCGGTGGGCCAGGACTACGAGCAGACCGGTCAGGGCCCGCACGGCAAGCCGGTGTTGTTCACCCACTCGTTCCGGCCAGGGATCTACCGCGTCCGCACGTCC
Source organism: uncultured Solirubrobacteraceae bacterium (assembly GCA_963800815.1). Taxonomy (GTDB): domain Bacteria; phylum Actinomycetota; class Thermoleophilia; order Solirubrobacterales; family Solirubrobacteraceae; genus Palsa-465. The sequence continues at coordinate 2,069 of CAWDCP010000018.1, read as the reverse complement.
GGTCAGGACACGCTGGGCAACAAGGTCTCCTGGACGATCACAGTGCGGGTGTTCCCGCCGCTCCGGGTGGGCTGCTCGGGGCGCGTGCACGGTGGCCAAGGGACAATCCTGCGCCGCCAGTGGCGGACGACGGGTCACCACCGAACGCTGACGGTGCTCGACGCCGCGGGCGGCACGGCCACCGTCCGCTGCAAGTAGACAACGCTATGCGTGCCGTCAGCAGCCTGAAACTGATCAGCGCGGAGTCCCGCTTGACCGCTCAGTGAAGGCCGAGCGTCTGGTCAAGCCAGTCGAAGATGACTTGGTTGCGGCGCTGCGGGGCCATCGGCGCGTCGTGATACTCCGCGCCCTCGGCGATGGTGAAGGTGACCAGCTTCTTGGGTGACCGCAGCGCGTCGTACAGCTGGCGCGCCTTGCCCGGGTAGAACTGCTCGAGCTGGTAGTTCGTGACGAGCACTGGCGCCCTGACCTTGGAGATGACCGAGGCGTTCGTGAAGCGCGATGCGCGCTGCCCGAACGTCCAGAAGTCAGCGAGGACCTTCCCCGCGCGCGCGGTCCGGAGAAACTCGCGACCGAAGATCTCGCTCCGCTTAGCGAACAGGAAGCGATCGCTCGCCGGCAGGCCCGGCACGATGTCGTGGTTCCAGATCCCATTGACCTGGGACTGCGTTGCTCCGTGCGCAAAGAGTCCGCGCAGGAACTCCGGGTAGGCCAGCCACGTGTCAACCGATCCGGGATCGGCACAAACGGCCGCAATCCGCTTCTCGAACGCTGCGGCGCGGATGACGAGCTCGCCGGTGAAACTCCAGCCGGTCATCGCGATTCGCTTCTTGTCCACGTCGTGGCGGCACTGGAGGTAGTCGACGATCGGCGTGATGACCCGCTCCCAGTCGGGTCGGAACGGGATCTCGCGCAGAAACAGCGTCGAACCCTGACCCGGCCCTTCGAAGATCAATGCGTTGTAGCCGCGCTCGATCGCGGCGGCACCGCCGAACGCCCAAACGTCGACGTTCTCGGCGTCGCTGCCGTTGTTGATGATCACGGTCGGGCGGCGGCCGGGAGCGCGGCTCGCCTTCAGGAAGTACCCAGGCAGCGTCGTCCCGGCGTACGGAATTGCCACGCGCTCGAACGGCGGGTCGAACAGCTGGGCGGCGCGGTTCCACTGGCGCTGCATCCACGTGTAGACCTTGGGCTCGAGTGATGGCGTCCTCGTTCCCAGAACGAAGAACAGCGCCTGATCGAAGTACTGTGCCGAGCGCAGGTACGCCTCCCGCGCACTGACCCGATGCCCTGCCTTCAGCGCATCGTCGGCGATCTGCCCGACACGCCGGGCCATCGCGATGAAACCGTCGTAGTAGGTCTGATACGAAAGACCCTTCTGGTTGATCGCGTTGACGGTGGCGAAGATCTCGCCGACTTCGCCCGCGCCGGACGCAACCCCGCCGAGCGCGAACAGCGCTTCAAAGTTTGAACGACGCGTCATTGAAGAGCACAACGTTGGATGACGGCGTCGCCGCCGCGGCGGTATGCACGAATGGCGCGTCGCCAAGGCTGAGCAGCGTCGCGGTGGCCGCCGCCCCACCCCCGACGGCGGCGCGGCCAAAAGCTCGCGGCGGTTCCAGCCGCGCGAGTCGTCAGCGGTGTCACTGATCACGGTGCCCTCCCGATCGAACTCCCATGTCGGCCTCGTACCCGGCGAAGCCTCACGGGAATCTGAGGCCTGCACCAGCGTGCGGATGATCGAGCAGCATGACGCCGGTATCAACGCGAACTGGGACGGCAAGCAGGTCCCAGCGGAGGACCAAATTCGGGCCGCTGGACGCCGAGCTGCTGGACGCGGAATGGACGTGCGGCCAACGACTCCACCCCGGCGCCGATAGCAAGAGTCCCTGCAAATCAGACAGAGCCGACGCCCGGACTCGAACCGGGGACCCCTTCATTACGAGTGTGACGGATAGGGGGATATCGGAGGGCATTGGAGGACACGTCCGCAGGCCGAAACCCCCCTCATAGCTCAAGATGTGCGCTTAGCGGATGACTCGGGCAGACGTGCGCAGACGCGGCTGATG
>CAWDCP010000017.1:0-39529 GCA_963800815.1 uncultured Solirubrobacteraceae bacterium | reverse complement strand
CGACGCCCGGACTCGAACCGGGGACCCCTTCATTACGAGTGAAGTGCTCTACCAGCTGAGCTACGTCGGCGGTTGGCCGGGCTCAGTGTATCGGCGCCCGGCCGGCGCTCGCGCTTGCCCCGACCGGGACGAGCGCCAGCCCTCGGCAAGGATCGCCCAGCGCTCATGATCGCGCCAGCGGCCGCCGATCTTGAGGTAGCGCGGCGAGAAGCCCTCGCGCTGGAAACCGGCCCCGCGGGCGAGCGCGATCGAGGCTGCGTTGCCGGGCTGGATGTTCGCTTCGAGGCGATGCAGGCGGAGATCGACGAAGGCGCGGCGGAGGACCAGCTCGAGCCCCTCGCGCATGTAGCCCTGCCCGGCGAACGGCTTCCCGACGGCATACCCGACGTAGGCGCTCTGGAGCCGGCCGCGAGCGATCTGGGAGAGGTTGATGAAGCCGGTGATGGCGCCGTCCTGCAGGCGACAGATCAGACACGCGTCGAAGTCGGGCCGGCGTGAGTCCGCAACGTACGCGGCGAAGCGCTCGTCGTCGACCGGGGCGGTCGCCCACGGCCGGTGGAAGGAACGGCTGGCTCGCATCAGCGAGACGAACTCGGGACGGTCGGCCTCGGTCGGCGGCCGGAGCAGGACGCGCGCTGCGCGGCCGTCGCCGAGGTCGAGCACGGCCGCGTCCTCGGGTTCAGGCAAGCGCCGACTCCAGCCGATAGGCGAGTGATTCGCAGGCCAGCTCCTCAGACACGTTGAGCTGGAAGCGCTGCCGAGTCTCCTCCACCAGTTCGATGGCAGCGCGGAGCCGTCCCGGGTCGCGGCCGGCTTCGGCCGCGAGCTCCTGCGAGCGATCGGCGTGGTGGACGAGCTCGCCGGCGTCCCACTCGATGCAGGCCAGGTCGCGATACCACAGCGAGACGATCTGCAGAGCGAGGTCGAGCGCCCCCGTCTCCACCCGCCGCCGGGCGCGCCGGATGCGCTCGGTCCAGTCGTTCTCGATCCGCTTGCGCTCCTTGCGGGGGTAGAGCTCGAGCTCCTCGGCGGCCAGCGACTCGAGCTCGATCCGCGTGGCCTCGCCCTGTGCCCGCACCCCCGCCAACAGCTCCGACCAGGGGCGCGCTCGGGCCACCTCGCCGGCGAGCGCAGCCCGCGCGAAGCGCTCGGCCCCGGTCCTGAGCTCTGCGCCCTGCTCGCCGGCCAGCACCCGGGCGCGCTCTGCGTCCCCGAGCGCGAGGCGCGCACAGGCCAGCGCCGTGTTGGCAACGACGCCGAGCGCCTCGATGGACGCCGCCACCTGATCGATCGGCGGCGCGTCGAAGCGCACGAGCTGGCAGCGCGAGCGGATCGTGGGCAGGACCTCGACCAGACGGTCGGTCAGCAGGATCAGATGCACGAACGATGCGGGCTCCTCGAGCGTCTTGAGCATCCGGTTGGCGGCCTCGTCGCCGAGCTCGTCGGCCCGCTCGATCACGAACACGCGCCGGTCGGACTCGAACGGCGTACGGGTGGCCGCCGCCACCACGGGCCCGTCGATATCGCTGACGAGGATCTCGTGGGCCCCGCTCGGGGCGACCCAGGTGAGGTCGCAATGCGCCCCCGAATGGACGCGGGCCCGGGATGCGTCGGGATCCGGGGCGCCTTCGGCGAGCAGCTCGGCAGCGAACGCTCGCGCGGCAGCGCGCTTGCCGGCGCCGCCCGGGCCGTGGAAAAGGTAGGCGTGCGACGGCCGGCCCGCAGGCGGCAGCGCCGGCGCGAGCACGGCGCGGGCGTGCGGGTGGCGATCGAGCTCGACGAGCATGCGCCTCGATGCTAGCCGCCGATAACGTCGGAGGCGCGCGCACATGAGAACGGGACGACTGATCACGATCGAGGGCCTCGACGGAGCGGGCAAGACGACGCTCGCCCAGTCGCTCGTGGCCGCCCTGCACGAGCGCCGCATCGCGGCGCGGCTGCTGCGCGAGCCCGGCGGCGTGCAGGCCTCCGAGCGCGTGCGCGAGCTGGTCAAGGACCCCGCGATGCGGATCGGCCCACGGGCCGAGGCGCTGCTCTACGCGGCCGCCCGCGCGCAGCTGGTCGAGGAGGCACTGGCGCCGCTGCTCGCCGCCGGCGAATGGGTGCTGCTCGACCGGTTCGTCGACTCCTCGCTCGCGTACCAGGGGGCAGGACGCGGGCTGGGCATGGAGCCGGTGCGCCGGGTCAATGAGTTCGCCACCGGCGGCCTGCGGCCCGACCGCACGTTGCTGCTGGCGATCGATCCCGCCCTCGGCCGCGAGCGCTCCCATGAGCGCAGCGAGCCGATCGACCGCCTCGAGGCCGAGCACGACGGCTTCTTCGACCGGATCGCCGCCGCCTACGCGGAGCTCGCGGCGGCGGAGCCGGTCCGCATCAGGGTGATCGACGCCTCACTTTCCCCCGCCGAGGTCCTGCAGGCGTCACTCGCGCAGCTCGAGGACCTGCTCGAGGCCGCCCCGGACGCTCAGGCTTGAGCGCCGTAGCCCTGCGGCCGGGCCTGAGCGAACGCCCAGGCGTCGGCGACCATCCCGGTCAGCTCGGGCCGCCGAGCCTCCCAGCCCAGCTCGGAGCGGATCCGCTCGCTCGCGGCGACGAGCATCGGCGGGTCTCCGGGGCGCCGCGGCGCCTCACGCGTCGGGATCGGGCGGCCGGTGACCTCCTCGGCGGTCGCGATCACCTCGCGCACCGAGAAGCCGTTGCCGTTGCCGAGGTTGAAGATCTTGTGCTCGCCGCCACGGGCGCCGTCGAGGGCCAGCAGGTGGGCGGCGGCGAGGTCCTCGATGTGGATGTAGTCGCGGATCGCGGTCCCGTCCGGGGTCGGGTAGTCGGTGCCGAAGATCTGCACGAACTCCCTGAGCCCCAGCGCCGCGCGGAGGACATTGGGGATCAGGTGGGTCTCCGGCTCATGGTCCTCCCCCAGATCGCCGCTCGCGCCCGCGACGTTGAAGTACCTGAGGCTGACCGCGCCGATCCCGTGGGCGAGGCAGAAGTCGTGGATCATCCCGTCCACCGCCAGTTTGGAGGCGCCGTAGGCATTGGTCGGGCGGGGCGACGCCCGCTCGGAGATCGGCACCTCATCCGGCTGCCCGTAGACGGCGCACGTCGATGAGAAGACGAGCCGCGGCACCCGATGGATCCGCATCGCGTCGAGCAGATTGAGGCTTCCGCCGACGTTGGTCCGGTAATACATCTCCGGCCGCTCGACCGACTCGCCCACGAGCGCCAGGGCGGCGAAGTGAAGGACGCCGTCGAAGCCCTCGGCGACCGTGTCGGTCACGAGGCCGAGATCGAGCAGATCACCGACCACCAGCCGGGCCCCGGGCGGGACGGCCTCGCGGTGGCCGCGCTCGAGATTGTCGTACACGACGACCTCGTGCCCCGCGGCGAGCAGCTGCGTGGCCACGATCGCGCCGATGTAGCCGGCCCCACCGGTGACGAGCAGCTTCACGACGAGTACCTGCGTGTACGCGATGCGGGCGCGGTCACAGTTGTCGTGGGGCGGGTCTCTCCCATCAGCGCGGCAGGTATAACAGACCTACGATCGCGCGCGTCGTGTCAATTGGGTGTGGATGCAAGGCGCTTGGAGCAAATCGCGGTCGCCGCGATGGGGCGCATGCGGGGCTGGGATCTCGTCTGGGCCGCGCGCATGCGCCATGCCTGGCAGGAGGCCGGATACCGGTCCCGCGGGCGTGTGAGCGGAGTTCTCTGACTGGCTGCGTTTCAGCCGCTCGTAGCGGGGTCCGGGTCCCCGGGCGGAGCCCTGCACCGCGATAGAATGAGTGGTGGATCGGCGCTCTCACGGTGGGTGCTGAAGACGGCTCCGGAACGCCCTCGGGCGGGCCGAGTCGCGACCCTTTTCCGTCCGGTCCTCACGCGAAGATCCGCTGTTACCCCCTCGGCCGCCACGGAGTCGAGCGAAGGGACGCAACGAGCGGAAAACGAGAGGAGCAGGTCGCATATGGAGCACATGCCGCAGACCCAACTCACCCCCGACGCGCCGACAGGCGAGGGCCTCTCGATCCGCCGTTACTTCACCACGCCGGGTGAGCATCCGTTCGAGTCGGTGGAGTGGGAGATACGGGACGCGCGCATCGGCCACGGCGACAAGATCTCGTTCGAGCAGACGGGCGTCGAGTTCCCGAAGAGCTGGTCCCAGAACGCCACCAACATCGTCGCTCAGAAATACTTCCGTGGCCAGGTCGGGTCGCCGGCTCGGGAGCGTTCGGTCCGCCAGATGATCGGACGGGTCGCCGGGACGATCGCCAACTGGGGACGCACGCGCGGCTACTTCGCCTCGGCCGAGGACGCCGACACGTTCGAGGCGGAGCTGACGCACGTCCTGCTGCACCAGATGGCCGCGTTCAACTCGCCCGTGTGGTTCAACGTCGGCTTCGAGGAGAGCCCGCAGTGCTCGGCGTGCTTCATCCTCAGCGTGGAGGACAACATCGAGTCGATCCTGGATTGGAACACCAAGGAGGGGAAGATCTTCCGCGGCGGCTCGGGATCGGGGATCAACCTCTCGAAGATCCGCGGCTCGATGGAGCCGCTGTCCAAGGGCGGCACGGCTTCAGGCCCGGTCAGCTTCATGCGCGGCGCCGACGCCTGGGCGGGGACGATCAAGTCGGGCGGCAAGACCCGGCGCGCGGCCAAGATGGTGGTGCTCGACGTCGACCACCCTGACATTCGCGACTTCATCTGGTGCAAGGCGCGCGAGGAGGACAAGGCGGCTGCCCTGCGTGATGCCGGCTTCGACATGTCGATCGACGGCGAGGGCTTCATCTCGATCCAGTACCAGAACGCGAACAACTCAGTCCGGGTCAACGACGAGTTCATGCGCGCTGTCGAGAACGACGATGACTGGCACCTGATCGCGCGGTCGACGGGGCAGCCGGTGGGTGACCCGGTCCCGGCCCGCGAGCTGATGCGCGACATCTCCGAGGCCGCCTGGCGCTGCGCGGACCCGGGCGTTCAGTACGACACGACGATCAACCAGTGGCACACGAGCCCCAACTCGGGTCGGATCAACGCGTCCAACCCGTGCAGCGAGTACATGCACGTGGACGACTCGGCCTGCAACCTGGCGTCGCTGAACCTGATGAAGTTCCGCCGCCCCGACGGCACCTTCGACGTGGCCTCGTTCGAGCACGCGGTGGACATTGTGTTCCTGGCCCAGGAGATCATCGTCTCGCCGTCGAGCTACCCGACCGAGGAGATCGGCGCCAACGCGCGGGCGTTCCGCCAGCTCGGGCTCGGCTACGCGAACCTCGGCGCCTACCTGATGGCCGACGGGATGCCCTATGACTCCGACTCCGGACGTGGGACGGCGGCGGCGATCACGGCGCTGATGACCGGACGCGCCTATCTCGGCTCGGCCCGGATCGCCTCGGCGATCGGCCCCTACGACCGCTACGCCGAGAACCGCGACGCGCACAATTCGGTGATGCGGATGCACCGGGACGCGTCCTACGCGATCCCGGACTCCTCGACTCGGGATACCGAGCTGCTGGTGGCGGCCCGGCGCTGTTGGGACGACGCCGTGGCGGTCGGCGAGGAATACGGCTACCGCAACGCCCAGGCGACGGTGCTCGCGCCGACCGGGACGATCAGCTTCCTGATGGACTGCGACACGACCGGCGTCGAGCCGGACTTCTCGCTGGTCAAGTTCAAGGAGCTCGTGGGTGGCGGCCAGATGACGATCGTCAACCGCACCGTCCCGCTGGCGCTGCAGACGCTCGGCTACGGCGATGAGCAGATCGAGCAGATCATCGCCTACACCAATGAGCACGGCACGATCGTGGGGGCGCCGGGACTGGCCGACGAGCACCTGCCCGTGTTCGACGTCGCGGTCGGCGAGCGGGCGATCTCGCACATGGGCCACATCAAGATGATGGGCGCGGTGCAGCCGTTCATCTCCGGCGCGATCTCGAAGACGGTGAACCTGCCGCAGTCGGCGACGGTCGAGGACATCGCCGATGCCTACATCCAGGCCTGGCGCCTCGGCATCAAGGCGCTGGCGATCTATCGCGACGGGTCCAAGACCGCACAGGCGCTGCGCACCGACGCCGAGCAGGAGGCGCCGGCGCCGGCCCTGTCGGAGGCCGACATCGACGCGGCGGTGAAGGAGGCGCTGGCCAAGGCGCCGCCGAAGCGCCGGCGCATGCCGCGCGAGCGCCAGTCGATCACGCACAAGTTCTCGATCGGCGGCCACGAGGGCTACATCACGGCCGGGATGTACGACGACGGGTCGGTCGGCGAGATCTTCCTCACCGACATCGGCAAGGAAGGGTCGACGCTGCGCGGGATGATGAACTCGTTCGCGACCGCGATCTCGATCTCGCTGCAGTACGGAGTGCCGCTCGAGACGCTCGTGCGCAAGTTCAGCTACATGCGCTTCGAGCCCGAGGGCATGACCTCCAACCCGGAGATCCCGTTCGCCAAGTCGATGCCCGACTACATCATGCGCTGGCTGGCCTCGCGCTTCCTGGACACCGACCTCCAGGAGGAGCTGGGGATCCTCACCCCCGAGGTGCGGGCCCGCAAGGCGGCACAGGACGCGGCGAGCTCGCACACCGGTGACACGGCGGGGCCGAGCAACGGCGAAGGGGCGGGATCTCGGGCCGAGGCCGGCGCCGGCGGTGCCACGGCGACCGGACCGGTGGCCCCGACCACGGCGCTGACCGACGACCCACCGGTGCGGCCGGTGGTGCGCCAGGGCCTCGACCTGGGGCCGGCCTGCCAGCAGTGCGGCGGCATGATGCAGCGCACCGGCAGCTGCTACACGTGCTCGAGCTGCGGGTTCAACACCGGTTGCGGTTGAGAACGTAGCGGGCCAGCGGGGTGTCCCGTGTGCGTCACGGGACACCCGGACGGGTCATGAGCCGTGAGGGAGCGCGCCATCGCGGGCCGACCGGGGCGGTCTAACCTTGGGACGCGGTGGACGCTATCCCCGAGATCCGTGACCTGCTGGGCGCTCGCGTGGGCGAGGAGATGGCGCTCAATGATCGGTATCTCAACCCGCAGATGGGGCGCATTCTGCGCACGCTCGGTTTCGACAAGTCCTGGGTCGGCGGTGACAGGGCGTATCTGATCGACGCGGATGGCCAGCGCTATCTTGACCTGATCTCGGGCTACGGGGTGTTCACGCTCGGTCGCAATCACCCCGACGTGATCTCGGCCGTGCGCGACGTGCTCGCTGCCGCCACGGCCAACCTGCCACAGCTCGGCGTGACGCTGCTCAACGGCGTCCTGGCGGAGCAGTTGCTCGCGCGCGCTCCGGACAGCGTCGCGGCCATGGTGCCGGCAAACACGGGCACGGAGGCGGTGGAGGCAGCGATGAAGATCGCTCGGGCAGCGACCGGCCGACCGCGTCTGTTGTATGCCGATCACGCGTTCCATGGGCTCACGCTGGGCGCCCTTTCGCTCAATGGCAACGAGGAGTTCCGAGCCGGCTTCGGGCCGCTCCTGCCCGGTTGCGATCACGTCCCCTTCGGCGATGCGGGCGCGCTCGAGCGGGAGCTTGCGCGCGGCGACGTGGCCGCGGTGATTGTCGAGCCGGTCCAGGGCAAGGGCGTACACCTTCCGCCCGATGGCTATCTGTCGACCGTGCAGCGTCTGTGCCGCGAGTCGGGAGCGTTGTTCGTGTGCGACGAGGTCCAGACGGGCCTGGGGCGCACCGGGCGGTTCCTGGCGCTGGAGCACTGGGACCTCGCCCCAGACATGATCTGCTTGGCCAAGGCCCTGTCCGGCGGGCTCGTTCCGATTGGCGCTGTACTTGTCTCCCGGGACGCGTTCGACCGAGTGTTCGACGGGATGGAGCGTGCCGTGCGGCACGGATCGACGTTCGGCGGCAATGACCTCGCGGCCGCGGCAGCGCTCGCCTCGCTCCGCGTGCTCGACCGCGACGGAGTCGTTGCCCACGCTGAGCGAATGGGAGCGTTGCTGCTCGATCTCACTCGGCCGCTGATCGAGCGTCACGAAGTGGTGCGCGACGTGCGAGGCCTCGGTCTGATGTGGGCCATCGAGCTCGGACCGCCGGCGGGACCGGCCAGCCGGTCGTTGTTCAATGCGGTCGAGCGCGCCCAACCCGGCCTGTTCGCGCAGCTGATCACGGTCCCGCTCTTCCACGACCATCGCATCCTGTGCCAGGTCGCCGGTCACCGCATGAACGTGGTGAAGGCGCTCCCGTCGCTGCTGGTCGAGGAACACGAAGTGCGCCGCTTCGCCGACGCCCTGGCGGAGGTCGTGGCCGCCGCCGAGCGTACGCCACGCGCGATGGCCCGCTTTGGGCTGCGGATCGCTCGCGGCACGGCGCGATCCCGTAGCCCGCGGCGACGGGCAACCGTACGATGAGGGCGCTCGTCACCGGCGCGGCGGGGTTCCTCGGCGGCCATGTCGTCGCTGCGCTCACAGCCGGCGGCGCGGACGTCAGGGCGTTCGATCGCCGGCCCCCGATCGCCGGGGTCGCTGCCACAGTGGAGTTCGTGCGCGGAAACGTGCTCGATGCCGGAGCCGTGCGACGCGCCGTCGAGGGATGCGACGCGGTCTTCCATCTTGCCGCCGTGTACAGCTACGCGCGCGGCGATGTGGCGCTCATGCGGGCGGTCAACGTCCACGGCACGCGCACGGTGCTCGACGCCGCCGTACGCGGGAAGCGCCGGCGGGTCGTGCACACGAGCTCGTGCGCCACCTGCGGTCCAGCGCAAGGGCGACCGGCCACCGAGCACGATCTACCAGGGCCATGGGAGCTCAAGGTTCCATACATGCGCACCAAGCTGGAAGGCGAACGTCTCGCCTTGGCGGCGGCGCGGGCCGGCGCCGAGGTGATCGTCGTCAACCCGACGGTGCCGGTCGGTCGCGGTGATCTCCGTCCCACTCCCACCGGGAAGATGGTGGCTGACGTCGCCCACGGGCGCGCCCGCGCGTATCTGGCCCGCAGCGCCCTCAACATCGTTGCCGCCCAGGACGTCGCCCTCGGGCACGTGGTTGCGTTCGAGCGAGCCCGGTCCGGCGAGCGCTATCTGCTCGGCGGGGACAACATGACCGTACGTGAGGTGTTCGCCGTCGTCGCCCGTGCGGCCGGGCTGTCCCCGCCTCGCATGCCCGTGCCGTGGACCGCGGCCTACGCAGGCGCCCGCCTTGCCGACGCCGCGCTCCGGCCCGTGAGACGCGAGCCGCGGCTGCTCGTGCTCGACGAGGTCCGCGCCGGCCGCCGGCCGCACCTCTTCGACGACGCCAAGGCGCGCACCGAGCTCGATTACGTTTCCCGCCCGGCGGTCGACGCCCTCGCCGAGGCTGCCCGCAGCGCGCTGGCCGCGCACGACGACAGCGGGACATCAGCAATGGCGGAGCAGCCGATCCCCACGATGCCCCGGCCCTGACCGGCGGGCACCTTCCGCCCGGAAGCGCGGCCCGCTTTCGGAGGCGGCGCGGTCAGGTCTGCGTCGACCCCGAACCGCCCGGCCGACCGCCCTCACCGCAGAGCTGCTCACGTGTGGGCCCGCCGAGTAGTGCGGCTCGACCATACATCCCGCAAAGCCGATCGCCAATGGACGGACGGTCGACGGCGAACACGCACGTGACCGAGCTCGAGAGGGTGGGAGCTAACCGCCGAGCTGGAGAGCCGTGATCAGCCGCCAGCGGCACCCTCGGTCCGTGGAGCGGAGGATCGTCTCGCCGTCGCCAACGGCAGTGAGGGTCGGCCCGTTCACCGCGATCGAGCGGATCGACCTTGGCGTCGGGAGGGTGAGAGTCGACCAGCTGAGACCGTCACGCGAGCTCAGCGCGGTGCCCTCACCGGTCGCAATGAACCGACCGGCCGCAAACACGACGCGATCGAGGTTGATCTCGGCCCCGGTACTGCCCGCAGTCCACGTGCGCCCATCGTCGGTGGAGACAAGCGCCTCGCCGTTGTGCCCGACGATCACGAACCGGCCGCCGCCGGCAGCGATCGAGGTCTGAAAGCGCCCGAACCCGACGGACTCGAGCGTCCACTGCCCGCCGGGGCTGCGGCGCGCCACGGTCCCGGCACCTGCAGCCACCGTCGTCGTCCCCGCGGTCGCAAAGTCGCGGATGGAATGAAAGGCGAGAATGGGCACCCTTTGCCACCGCACGCCGTTGCCCGACGCAAACAGCTGGCCACGATCCCCGCCGATCAGATACTCGCGTCCGGTCCAGGTGACGGCGTGCATATTCAGCCTGCTCGCCAGCCGGCGGCCAACCCAGCGCTGCCCATCGGCAGATTGCAGGACCGTTCCGCCCGCGCCGGCGGCGATGAATCCAAACCGGCCGTACGCGAGCCCGTAGAGATCCTGTCCCGTGGGGCGGCGTGACGCCGCCCAGACCCGACCGTCGATCGAGGACAGCAGCTGTCCGGCGCCGCCGACGGCCACGTAGCGACCGGCGCCCCGCGTGACGGCGAGCAGCGCGCACGGCATCGCGGTCGCGTCGATCTGCCACCGCAGCCCGTCACGCGAGGAGATGACCGTGCTCTGGTCGCCGACGGCCACGAACCGCGATCCGGTGTAGGCGACACCACGAAGATCGACCGTCGTCGGTGACGGCACCGAGGCCCAGCGCCCGCGGCCCACGGCGCGCAGGATCACGCCGCTGGAACCGACCGCGACAGCAACCCCACGGCCGAACGCGACCCCGCGCAGGATCTCGTCGATGGGGCTCGGGACCGCCCAGAGGCCCCTCAGCGATCCGTCGAGCACGCTGCCGAAGTCTCCCACCGCCACCAGCCGCGGGCCCTGGGCGGCGAGCTGCCACAGGAATGGCCGCGGCGCCGCTTGATCGTCCGTCGGATGGGGAAAGGTCGGAACGTTGCGCCAACTCGAGCCGTCCGGGCTGGCGAGCACGGTCGCGTTCTTGCCGCTCACCAGCAGGGTTGATCCCATGCGCGCGCCGCCCCACAGAATCTCGCTTGTACCGCTTTGCTGCGGCCTCCATGCGAGCCCGTCAGTCGATGACACGAGCGACCCACCTGAGCCGGCCGCGACCACAAGTCCCGGCCGCGCCGCGATCGCCCGCAGACCGACGCTCGGGATCCCGCGAGCCGCCCGCCAGACGCGCGCGTCCGTGCTGGAGAGAACGGTGCCCAGATCGCCCACCACCACCCATCGGCTCCCTGTCCAGGCCACCCCGCGCAGGTCATGGCGCACGGGACTGGATCGCTGTGTCCACCGAGCCGGCGCCGATGATGTCGCGGTGGCAATCAGACCGTTGGACCCAACTGCCACCAAGCGTGATCCGGCCGCGGCCACGTTCGCCAGCGTCAACCCTTGGCCGGGCGCCTGGGCGCATCGCCCCAAGCTGCTACCGCGCAGCGGTACCGCACGGGCGCTGGTGAGAACGGCGCTCAGCCCCGCCACGGCGGCAACCGCTGTCACCACCACCGGGCCGAGCTTCTTCGCTGACACGTTCGCCACGGCGCAGATTATGGTGCTCGGTGGTGACCGCACCACGGTCACGCGAGCTTGCTCCTCAGCTCAGCGTGACTCGCGCGCCGTCTTGCGGGCCAGAGCGATCCGCTCGTTGCCAATGCTCAAGGCCGGGAGGCCGTAACGTGGCTCAACGTCCGCGAAGCCAACATCGTCGATGACCGCGAAGCGCCGGTCAGCCAGTACGGCCGCGAACCGCTCAGGGCTGAACCGTGACACCGGCGGCTCTCCCGCTTCGACGGCGATCGCCCCAAACGTCTTGGAGACATCCCGCACAGCAGTTGGCCAGGTGTCATGCGGAGCGCTGTAGGAGACGGCGAGCGAGCACGGCGGGAGTCCGCCGAGCGTGGCGTCGATCGCGTCGAGCGAGAGGTATGGGGTCACGCCCAACCAGCTGACGAACGTCGGGCCCGAGCCGATCCCTGCTCGCGCGAGCCCATCGGCGATCGACTCAACCTCGAAATCGACCGCTACCCAGACCAGTTCGGGCGACACCGCCATTCCGAGGGCGTCGAGACGTGACCGCTTCCAGGCCTGCGTGGCGGGACGGTCGACCTCGAACACGCGGACGCCGTTCGTCTGACGCCAGGCGAACGAGTCGAGCCCGGCGCCGAGGATCACGTACTGCTCGGCCCCCGAGACGGCGAGCCAGTCCTCGGCGAGGCGAGAGCGCGCGGCAACCCACGTGGCCAGGAGCCCCGCCGAATCGCCAAACGCGGCCCGCCCCCAGGCGGAGATGGCTTCGGCCTCGCCCCCCACGAGGGGCCACGCCAACCAGTCCGACAGGACCGCACGCGGTCCATTGACCAGGAGGTGCGCCCCTCTCCCGCACGCCGCGATCATTGCCGTCCGACTGGCCCGGCCCGTCTCAGAGATCCCCGACCGCTCCACGCCCGGATCGTAACCGCCGCGAACGCCTCAGCGGCCGCTCGCTCCCGGGCCGGCGACCTGCTCGAGCAGGTGCTCGAACTCGTCCGAGTCGAACTCCGCGGCGGCTTGCGCGTACAGCGCCAGCCCCCAGTCCATCAGCTCGGGATCGGGTTCCTCGTTGTGACGGATCACCGCCCACAGGGTCCAGCCGTACTTGGACATCAGCGCCCACAGCCGGGCGCGGGCCACCAGCGCCGGGTCGACCTGGCCGAAGTAGTGTCCGGTCAGCTCATCGAGCTGCTCCAGTGAGAGATGCGACTCCGACCAGGCGTCGCCGAGGTCCGAACAGGGATCGTTCTGGCCCGAGTAGTCGTAGTCGATCAGCCGCAGGCCGTCGGCGGTGTCGAGGAAGTTCTCGGCCACGAGGTCGTTGTGGCAGGACACGAGCGGCACCGGATGCGCCGCGAAGAGCCGCTCGATCCGCCTCACATGCTCCCCGTAGCGCAGGTAGTCGTCGGGCAGCGCGAAACCGCGCGCCAGCACCGTGGCCTGGTAGTCGCGTTGCCGGCGGAACATGTCGAACGTTCCGCCGAAGTGGCAGCTGCCGTGCAGCCGCCGCAGCAGCGCCGCGACCTCGGCCAGCCGGTCTCCACGGCGCAGATCCTCGGGTGTCAGCGTCCGTCCCTCCAGGAAGCGCATGATCACAACCTGCTCCGCGGGCAGCCAGGCGACGAACGGCGTCCCGATGCCGAGGGCCGACGCCTCTTGGCAGTTGGCCAGCCCGGTCGACGGTTCGATGTCGAGCAGGTCGGAGTCCGTGCAGGCGACGCGGACCACGAACTCTCCCGCCGGCGACTGGACCTTGAAGTTGTCGTTGGTGACTCCACCGAGCCGCTCGAAGCCACGGGCGCCTCGGAGTTCGGGCACGGCGTCGATCGCCGCGGCGACGCGCTCTTCGGCCGTCATGTCACTCGTCGAGCAGTTCTCTGGCCAGCTGAGCAGTGAGACGGTCCACCACGAGTTCGGCGACGCCGCTGCGCTCGTCGTACGCGCGGCCGCGGATAGCCACGCAGCGCATGCCGGCGGCCTGCGCGGCGAGCGCGCCGTCGGTCGCGTCCTCGAGCACCACCGTGTGCGCGGGCGCGATCGCCTCCCCATCCGCCCGCTGGCGGTTGATTCGCTCCAGCGCAGTGATGAAGCTCTCAGGGTGTGGCTTGCCGGCGGTGACATCGTCAATGGCGACGATGATCGAGAAGTGGTGTGCCATGCCGGCGAGCTCGAGGACGTGCTCGATCTCGGCCCGGTAGGCGCCTGAGGCGATCGCCACCGGCACCTCTGCCGCCACGATCCGCACGAAGTCGATCGTGTCCTCGGGGATGGGGTGATCCTCAGTCACCGCGGAGCGGTAGCGAGCAACCCGGTCCTGCAACAGGCGATCGAGGGTGTCCGCCTCAAGCGTGCGCCCGTAGGCTTCGAACAGCTTCCCGAACATGGCGTGATCCGGGATGCCCGCGAACCGGTGGTACTCCGCTCCGTCGAAGGCCACGCCGTGCTCCCACAGCAGCTCCTCGTAGATGCCCATCAGCACGGCCTCGTCCTCGGCCAGCGTGCCGTTGAAGTCAAGGATGACTGCCTGCGCGGCGCTCATCGGTATATGGACCATAGTGCGCCCGACGGTGGGATCGGATCCACGGGCTCCGCGGCGATCATCGTCGCCCGCATCCGTGCTCGAGAGCTCGTCGCGAACATCAGCACTCGCCCGGCCGCCGCGTTCGTGGCACGATGGCCGCATGTCCGAGGAGCGAATCTCGGGGACCCTGGCGGCGCCGGTGACACCGCTGAGCGACGGCGGCGCCCGGCTCGACGAGGAGGCGTTCGGAGCGCTGCTCGATTTCTACGCCGGCAGTGGTCTCGCCGGGCTGCTCGTGCTCGGGACCACGGGCGAGGGGATCCTGCTCCGCCACGAGGAGCGTCGCCGGGTCGCCGAGCTCGCCGTTGCCGGCGCCGGCGCCGGCGCGGGCGCGGGCGCCGGACCGCAACGAGTGATCGTTCACTGCGGCGCACAGTCCACGGCGGAGACGAGCGCCCTCGCGGCTCACGCCGCCGAGGCCGGCGCCGACGCGGTCGCGGTGATCGCACCGCCGTACTTCGCCTTCGCCGCCGAGGAGCTCGTGGAGCACTTCGCCGCGGCGGCCGCGGCCTGCGCACCGTCGCCGTTCTACGTCTATGAGTACGCCGATCGCAGCGGCTACGCGGTCCCGGTGGCGGTTGTCGAGCGGGTACGTGAGCGCGCGCCCAACCTGGCCGGCATGAAGGTCTCCGATGCTCCGCTCGAGCGGGTCCAGCCCTACCTCGAGACCGGGCTCGACGTCTTCATCGGCGCTGAGAGCGTCATCCTCCAGGGCCTCGAGCGCGGAGCCGTCGGTGCCGTCTCAGGCGTCGCCGCGGCGTTCCCGGAGGCGGTGGCGGCGCTGGTCCGCGACCCCACGCCCGAGCGCTCACAGCTCGTGGAGTCGCTACGGGCGGCACTCTCCGAGCACCCGTTCCAGGCCTCGGTGAAGGCCGCGCTGGCGTTCCGCGGCCTGCCGGTGGCCCGAGACGTTCGCGCCCCGCTGCAGCCGCTGTCGGCCGACGCGGCCGTACGGCTGCGAGCCGAGCTCGAGCGCGTGCTCGGCCCCGACGGATTCGCGCGCTCCTAACGCCCGCGGCTCATCCGTTCGTGGTCGGTTGATCCCGGACGATGATCCAGCCCAGCGCGACACACAGGCCGAGGATCAGGAACAGACCGGCCAGGGACGGCAAGGCCATCATCGGCGCGAAGCCGTGATGCGCGTGCGGGACGGCGTCGAAGAGCTGGGCTCGATCCTGCGGCGCTACATCGAGCATGCGTGGGCCGAACTGCGACTCGTGGCTCGCGCCGGCGAGCGCGCCGAGGCCGGCGAGCAGCACTACGAGGGTGAGCGCCCCGCGGGCCCAGATCGGCACGCTCAGACGACTGTCGTCGTGCCCGGTCGGCGCCGGCAGATCCGCGACGAGCGCGTCGAGCTCGCCGTATGTGCGGGCGGACAACGCCGCTCCGAGCCGCTCATCGAGCTCGTCCGCCCGGAGCCGCCCCTCGGTCGTGGCGCCATGAAGACGCCCGACGATCTCCTCCCGGTCGGAGTCCGACGCCCGAAGGGATGACCTTCTCGTCATGACGGCGACGCTAGCGCGCGGCGGGCTCGACGGCAAGGGCATTGCGCGCGGGCGCCGTGGCGGGCGAGCCTCAGGGCGAGAAGTACACGCTCTGGAAGTCCCAGACCTCGGTCAGCCACACGGGAACGAACGCCTGCAACACCTGGTCGAGCGGGCCGGTCACGAGGCGATCGACCACCCACCCCGACACCACCGCCTGCGTGCCCGGCGGCGAGCCCGGGCCCGGCGGGTCGATGTACACGCAGCCGAGCAGCTCGGTCTCGGCCTCGTCAAGGACGGCGTAGTTGAACGTCTCGCCGGCTGCGATCTCCGCCTCGTGCCGGGCAAGATCGCGCCGGTCGTCCTCGTAGCTCATGTCGGCCGGCGGCCAGCCCCACGGCTCGCCGTACTTGGACCACAGGCGCTCCCGCGACCCCATCACCGCCGGGTAGTCGATGTCGACGTCGCTCGCGCGGATCGG
Source organism: uncultured Solirubrobacteraceae bacterium (assembly GCA_963800815.1). Lineage (GTDB taxonomy): Bacteria > Actinomycetota > Thermoleophilia > Solirubrobacterales > Solirubrobacteraceae > Palsa-465. The sequence continues at coordinate 23,566 of CAWDCP010000017.1, read as the reverse complement.
ACGCAGATGGTGCCCGGTCGACAGTTCGACCCGCTCGGGGTGAACGAAGCCCTCAGGTAGCCAGCCCACAACGCCTACGCCGGTAGAACACCTTGGTCGTGAACCGTCCCGGACGCTGGTAGTGCTCGGGCAACGCGGCCATTCTGCCAGGGCCGCGCCCGGGGCGATCGAAGCGGCACCGTCGGAGCTCGCAGCCCGCCTATCCGGGCCTGGTCGTCCCGCGAACATCGTGCGCGCGGCGGCGACGCGAGGACGCCGGCTGTGCGCCGGCGCCCTCGCTGTCGGCTCCCCCGTTGGGCGCGGGCTCGTCGCCCGCGCCCAAGCTGCTGGGCTTCCCATCGGATTGGATCACGATCTTCGGCACGATCAGGAGCAGCCGTCCGGAGCGCTCAGGTCGAGAGCAGCCGGTGGAAGAAAGAGCGGTAGCGCTGCAACGCGACCCTGAGGTCCTCGGTGGAGATGTCCTCCCCGCGGCCCCACTGCGCCTCCAGGCGCTCGCGCTCCTGCGCGAACCCGTTGGCCAGCTCCTGCATGACGGTCGCCACCAGGCCGTCCGCGTCCTCCACGGCTCGCCGTGGGTCGTCCACGAACCGGGTCTGGATGCCCTCCCAGCGGCCCCGGAAGTCGGCGCCGGACTGAGCCGGCAGCAGTGATCCGTCCTGACCATCGACCTCGCTCTCGGACGCCGGCTCGGCCTGCGGCTCGGCCGCTGTGGCCGTCTGCGGGCCAGCCACGGCGGCAGTCTGCGGCTCGGCCACCGCGGCGGCCGGCTGGTCGGCCACCGCCGCGGGCTGCGGGTCGGCGTACCTCGACAGGTCGCGTGTGCTCAGCGCTTCGTCTCGATGCTCCATCAGCTCATCTCCTCGCAGTCTTGGTGGATGTGGCGTCGCCTCGGTCCTGAGCGCGTTGACTCTGGTCCTCGGGGTGCAGCAGCTCGTCGAACAGGGCGCGGAAGTGGACGACCGCCTGACGCAGGTCTTCGGTGCTGGCCTGCCCGCGCTCGGCGCGCAGCGAGATCGCGTGCGCCGCCCGGTAGTTCTCGACCACCAACGGGTGGTCCACGGACACGTCGGCGGCCCGCTGCTCGAACTTCTCGTCGACCGGATAGCCGCGGTCGTGCATGACCTCGGTGACCAGCCGATCGGCCTCGCCGGCAGCAACGGTGGGCTCATCGACAAAGCGTCGCTGAGTCCATCTCCAGCGCTCGAGGTAATCGGCGCGCAGCGAGGGCTCCAGCTCACGAATCTCGAATGAGTCGCGACGCTCGCGTCGCTCGGCCAACTCGGCCTCGGCGGCCCGCTGATCGCCACGCTCGGCCAGCACCCGCTCGTACTCGGGGCCAAAGCCCTCCCGGAGTTGCTGCGAGCGACGCTGACGCGCGACGAACACGGCTGCGAGCAGTACAAGTACGACCGCGATGGCCACAATGACCCAGATCACGGCTTTCTCCTTCCTCTCCTACCTTCGTTACCGGCCCGCCAGCCGGGCGAGACCGTCGTGGGGCTGAAGGTACCCCGGTGCTACCGGCCAAAACCCGGGGCCCGTCCGGGTGAGTACGTACGAGCTCATACATGACGGCATGTCGTGACGTGAGTGCGGCCGCGACCGCGCCGGGAGTGCCAGAACCCCGCTGCAAACGGCCCGAAAGATGACCGGTCGGGACACGGCCGCCGGCACCGCGGTTCGCACCGGACCCCCGCGCCGCTCGTACGTTTGTCCACGCCTCCGCGGGCCGGTACGGTCACTCGTGCTGGTCGCATCGGTGGCCCTGGCCGCCGCCGGCATCACGTCCACGCCGGCGCTCGCCTACTCCCCCCAGCCGCCCACCAGGGGCGCTCTGTACCGGGACGGGCAGACCGGGCGCTATCTGCTCGGCGGCGCGTGGCTGTATCGATCGGACCCGCGCGACGTCGGCGTCGCGAAGGGGTGGTGGCGCGACGTCGCGGCGAGCGCCGGCTGGTCGCCGGTCACGGTGCCGAACGCCGACAACGCCGGTGACTACTCCACACCGAGCGCGGAGGGGACGGTGGGCTGGTACCGGAGGGACTTCACCGCGCCGGCCGGAGCGTTCGCGCGGTATGTCCCCAGCGCCGCGCGACGGTGGATCATCCGCTTCGAAGCGGTCAACTACCGGGCCGCGATCTGGCTCAACGGCCAGCTGATCGGCACACATGTGGGAGGGATGCTGCCGTTCGAGCTCGACCTGCGCGCCGTCCGCGCCGGGGCCAACCGGCTGATCGTGCGGGTCGACGACCGCCAGTCGCCGTCGGACCTCCCGCCCGGACCGGGCGGCGGCTGGTGGAACTACGGCGGCATCCTGCGCGAGGTGTACCTGCGCGCGGTGCAGCGCGCCGACATCGCGCTGCTGCAGCTTCGCCCGCTCCTGGCCTGTGTGAGCTGCGCAGCGACCGTGCAGATGCGCGCGATCGTGCGCAACCCGACCGATGCTGCGCAGTTCGTGCGACTGCGCGGCTCCTACGGGAGCGCTCGGCTCGACTTCGGCTCCGCCCTGATTCCCGCACGGGCGACGTGGAGCCCCGAGGCGTTTGCGCGGGTCGCCCACCCGCATCTGTGGTCGCTCGGGGACCCAACGCTCTACCGCGCTGCCCTGACGCTGTCGGACGCGCGCGGCCGCGCGCTCGGCGGCTACGTCACCGACAGCGGCATCCGCAGCATCCGCGTGAGGGCCGACGGGCGGCTCACACTCAACGGCCGTCCGCTGAGCCTCCGCGGCGTCGAGCTGCGCGAGCAGGACCTCGAGCTGGGCGCGGCCCTGGATCCGGCGCACCTGCATCGGTTGTTCGGATGGGTCAAGTCCCTCGGCGCGACGGTGATCCGCTCCGACCCGCTGAACCCCGAGATCGAGGAGCTGGCCGACCGGGAGGGCGTGCTCATCTGGTCCGACATCCCGGTCGTCGCCGATGTGCTCAACCGGCCCAGGTGGGTCGCTCAGGCCCAGACGCTGCTCCGGTTGAACATCCTCACCAACCAGAACCACCCGTCAGTCGCGATCTGGGGCGTCGGCAACGAATTGCCGACGCCGGCCACCGCCGCGGAGGCCTCCTACATCGCCTCGACGACCGCGCTGGCCCACGCGGTCGATCCCACTCGCCCCGTGGGGATGGCGATCAGGGACTGGCCCGGCGTGCCGTGTCAGACGGCCTACGCGCCGCTCGACCTGATCGGCCTCAACGAGTATTTCGGCTGGTATGACACCGTGCTCGGGGCCACGTCCGACCGGTCGGAGCTCGGCCCGTTTCTGGACAGCCTCCGGGCCTGCTACCCGCACCAGGCCCTGTTCGTCTCGGAGTTCGGGTTCGAGAGCAACCGCAGCGGGCCGGTTGAGGAGCACGGCACCTACCAGTTCCAGACCGACGCGGTCGCCTACCACCTATCCGTGTTCGCAACCAAGCCCTGGCTCTCGGGGGCGGTCTATTCGTTGCTGCAGGACAGCGCCGCGAGTCCCGGCTTCGGCGGAGGCAACCCGCTACCCGATCCGCCGTTCGATCACAAGGGACTGCTCGACCTGCACGGCAACCCGAAGCCGGCCTGGCCGGTCATCGCATCGGTCTATCACGCCACGACCCAGATCGCGCCGGGGCCCAGCGGCCACTGATGCCCGCCCGCCCCCGCCCCCGCCCCCGCCGGGCCGGCTGTACGCACCTGCGATGATTGAGGTATGAGCGACGAGTTTCCCAACCGCGACAGCTTCGAAGAGATGATGCGTTCGATCGCCCGGGAGGTCAGCGAGCGCGCCTCGCAGGTGGATCTGGACGAGATCGCCGGCGCGATCGGCGTCGACCCCGAGCGCGCGAAAGAGTGGGTCGACAACGCGGTCGGCTGGCTGCGCGACCAGGCGGAGGGGATGGGCGCCGACATGACCGTGTGGGGTACCGGCCCGACGGGCACGGCTGACGCCGGCAACGCGCGCACGACCGGACCGCATCCGCTTGACATGCCCACGCCGGAGCAGGGCCGAGCGCTGGCTGCCCTCGACTCCGGGCGCTGGACGGTCGAGCCCGGCACTCACGAGCTCACGGTGCACGGGGACGGCCCCGGTCCGGCAGACCCGCTCGGGCTCGTCGGCGAGTTGCGGGCCAGGGACTGGGTCGCCGCCGACGGCACGGTCACGCTCGTCGGGCGGCGCGCTCTGACCCGCTGGCTGGACGCCGGCGGCTCCGCCTAGCCGTGGCCGCGCTGCCCGACTCCGCGCGCACCGTGCTGGAGTCCGGCGGCCTCGCCCATCTGGTCACGCTCGAGCCCGACGGTCGGCCCCAGGTCTCGCTCGTGTGGGTGGGCCTCGACGGCGACGAGATCGTCGCCGCACATCTGCCCGAGCATCGCAAGGTCCGCAACATGCGCCGCGATCCCCGAGTGGCGTTGTCGATCGAGGCCGGGAGCCGCAATGCCATCGGCCTCGACGAGTACCTGGTCATTCACGGCCGGGCCCGGATCACCGAGGGCGGCGCACCTGAGCTGCTGCAGCGACTCGCGCGGACTTATCTCGGCCCCGACGTCAAGTTTCCGCCGATGGACAACCCGCCTCCGGGCTACATCACCCACATCACGGTGGAGCGGATCGGCGGCGTCGGCCCGTGGGCCGGCTGAGCGGCACGAAGCTGCCTGCGGTCTGAAATCAGGTGCGCCGGGTTCTGCCCGCGGCGCCTGGCCCCTTGGCGTACACGCCGTGCTTGGGCCACCCGATCGTCGCGTCGGTCCCGGCGTTGCTGATCGTGTTCGCGCTCACCGTGAGCGCACTGCCGCGGCTGTAGATCCCGGAATCGCCCGTGCTCGTGATCACGTCTCCCTGCACGGTCCAGCCGGAGTCGGAGGCGAGGTTCGAGGCGATCCCGTAGCTCGCGGTGTTGGTGATCGTGGAGCCGGCGATAACGATGCCGGCGACGCCGGTCCCGCCGGCCGAGGAGTAGACGCCAGGACCCGACGGGTTGTTGATGCTCAGGTCGCTCAGCGTGAGATAGCCGATCGACCGCAGGAACACGCCGCCGGCCAGCTGCGCCTGTCCCGTCCCGTAGGAGGTGAACGTGAGTGGTTGCGAGCGTGTGCCGCTCTCGTTGCTGTGGGGCGAGAGCGGTGCCGTGAACGTCTGGCCGCCCTGGAAGGCAACCGTGTCGCCGGGCCCGAGCCCGGCGGAGTCGACCTTCGTCATGGACTGCCACGGGGCACACGGCGAGGTACCGCTGTTGGCGTCGTTGCCGGTCGGGCTCACGTAGTAGACGGTGCCGTCGGCGGCGGCGGCGCGGATCGGACCGGAGCAATCCGCTGCGCGCGCCGATGACCCCATCGCCGCCAGCAGGGTTGCCAGGGCCGCGGCGAGCGCCGGCCCGGGGCGCCGCCCGAGCGTGATCAGAAACGGCACTCCCCGGTCCCCGGTACTCACAGTTGCCACCCCTGGCGATGCTCTCCAGCCTTGTGGTCATCGTCTTGCGCCGACATGCGTGCGGCGTCCCCCGGGCGCCGTGATCATCGGCAACGCGATCGCCGGCTCCCAGACAGCGGGCGTCTCGCTGCGCTACCAGAACGACGTCGTGCAGGACAACACCATCACCGGCGGCCAGAAGGGGATCGACTTCAGCAGCGAGTCCACGACCGGGGGCACCACCTACGTGCTCGGCAACACCGTCGCAGGCACCTCCGACACCGGCTTCAGCGTCTCCGGCGGCACCCAGCCCGTGCGCGAGGCGTTCGTGGTCGCCTCGAACACGATCGTCGACGCCGCCAACGACGGCGCCTACCTGATCTCCGGCTCCCCCAGCCTGACGCTGGCCGACAACCTGTTCGCGCAATCGGCCAGTGGCAGCTATCTCAGCATGCCCGCCCCACTCAGCTACACCAACCGGACCTACTCCGAGCACAACGACCTCTGGTACGGGAGCAGCAGCTCGACCCCGTTCCTCCTCAACGGAACCGGGCGCACGTTCTCGACCTACGCGGGCTGGTTCGGTGCCGGCGCCGTGAGCAACGACCTCATGGCCGATCCGCTGCTCGACCCGACGACCTTCGCCCTCGGTACCGGCTCTCCCGCCATCGCCGCGGGCACTGTCGCGGTTCCCGGCATCACCTACAGGCACGTGGCCGGCTGCCCGGCGGCCGGCTCCACGACACCGCTCGTGTGGCAGTACTGCGGCACCGCCCCGGACATCGGGTCGCACTGACCGCGACACGCGCCCGCGACCCGCAGACGCGGTCCGGACCGGCCGCTCGTGCCGTAGGGTCCTGCCGGTGAGCGAGCTCGAGTTCCTTGGTGCGCTGCACGTCGAGCTGCTGCGACACCGGGAACTGCGCCCGGAGCACCCCGACCACGAGCTGTTTCAAACCTCCACGGTCGAGGCGCTGCTCAGCGGCGCGTTCGAGGGTGACGTCACGCTGCGGGAGCTGCTCGAGCACGGAGACCTGGGGCTCGGCACGCTGAACCGCCTCGACGGCGAGCTGATCGTGCTCGACGGCCGGGCCTGGAAGGCCGAGCTCGACGGGACGCTCAGTACACCCGAGCTGTCGTCCAAGACGCCCTACGCGGTGGTCGTGCGCTTCTCGCCGGGGCCGCGGCTCGACCTGCGCGGCCCGTTCGGGGAGGCCGAGCTCGAGCGCCGGCTGCGCGAGCGCGTCGCCGCGGCCACCCGGCCGACGGCGATCCGCATCGACGGCCGCTTCGAGGCCGTCCGCGTACGTTCGGTGCCCAAGCAGGCTCCGCCGTTCCCGCTGCTGGCCGAGGTGATCGCCCACCAGCAGGTCACCGACCTGGTCGGCGTCACGGGCACGATGGTCGGGTTCCGCTTCCCCGATGCGCTCGGGGGCCTGGAGATGATCGGATCGCACCTGCACTTCGTGACCGAGGACCGCGCACGCGGCGGGCATGTGCTCAGTTACACGCTGCTCGAGGCGACGGCGCAGCTCGACGACGCCGACGAGCTCCACGTCGAGCTGCCGCCGGCGATCACCGTGCCGAGTCGCGGAGCGGTGCTTGATCAGGCGGCGCTGCGACGGCTGGAGAGCGACGACGATCGCTAGTCTGGCGGTCGCGATGAGCGCAACCGAACCCGTGGCCGTGGTCCGCGTCGAGGACCTGCACAAGCGCTACCAGCCCGAGGGCCCCGAGGCGGTGGCGGGAATCGACTTCGAGGTGCTGGAGGGCGAGATCTTCGGGCTGCTGGGACCCAACGGCGCCGGCAAGACGACGACGATCGGGACGATCACCACGCGGGTGCGGCCCACCGGCGGGCGCGTGCTCGTGGACGGCGTCGACGTGAGCGTGGATCCGGTGTCGGCGAAGCTGAGAATCGCGGCGGTCCCCCAGCTCTCCAACCTCGACCGCGCCCTGACGGCGCTCGAGAACCTGACCTTCCACGCGGCGTACTTCGGCGCCGGGCGGCGCGAGCGCCGGGAGCGGGCCCGGGAGCTGCTGGCCCGCTTCGGCCTCGGTGGTCGCGAGAACGATCACGTGAACAACTACTCGGGCGGAATGGCCCAGCGGCTGATGATCGCGCGGGCGCTGATGCACGAGCCGCGCCTGCTCATCCTCGACGAGCCGACGACAGGCCTCGACCCCCAGTCGCGCCTGTTCCTGTGGGACACCATGGTGGACCTGCGCGAGCGCGGCACGACGCTGATCCTCACCACCCACGACATGATCGAGGCCGATCGACTGTGCGACCGGATCGCGATCATCGACCACGGCAAGATCATCGCGCTCGATACGCCCACGCGGCTGCGGCGGCTGCTGCCCGCCGAGCACGGCGTCGAGGTGACGGTGGCGGCGGAGGACGACCCGTCGGCGGCGTTCGCCGGGGTGGCGGGCAGCGAGCGCAGCGAGGCACGGCCGGCCGGCGACGGGCGCTGGCGCGTCCGGCTGTACGGCGAGAGCGACAGCGGCGCGGGCGCATTGCCCGAGCAGGCGCTGCTCGCCGCGCAGCGGGGCGGCCTGGAGCTGATCGAGCTCAAGCGCCTCGAGGGCTCGCTCGAGGACGTGTTCGTCCACCTGACCGGTCGGGAGCTGCGCGGTGCCGACGGCGCCGTGGTGAGCGGGAGGTGGTCGGGATGAGCGCCGTCGGCGCGACGGGGTCCGCGCGCGACGTTCCCGCCGCCACCGGCAACATTCAGCTGCGCGCATTCGCCGCGTTGTGCGGGCGTGATCTGTGGGTCACGGTCCGGCACGAGTTCGGCTCCTTCCTGGCCCAGGCACTGCTGCAGCCGATCTTCCTGCTGTTCGTGTTCGGACGTGTGCTGCCGGAGATCGGCGCCGCCCGGGTCGGCTACGGAACGCAGCTGCTGCCCGGGGTGATGGCGCTGACGCTCGTGCTCACCGCGCTGCAGAACACGGCGCTGCCGCTGGTGATCGAGTTCTCGTTCACCAAGGAGATCGAGGACCGGCTGCTGGCGCCGCTGCCGGTCTGGGCGGTCGCGATTCAGAAGATCCTGATCGCCGCCGTGCGCGGTGTGATCGCGGGGCTGCTGATCCTGCCGCTCGCCGCGGTGATCCTGCCGGACGGGATCCACGTGCACGGCCCGAACTGGGCGGCCCTGATCGGCATCTTCTTCTTCGGCAGCCTGGCCGCCGGAGCGATGGGCCTGGTGCTCGGAACCGCGGTGCCCCCGAACCGCATCAGCGTCGCGTTCGCGGTCGTGCTGACGCCGCTGATCTTCACCGGCTGCACCTTCTATCCGTGGATCGGACTGCAGCATCTGCGCTGGTTCCAGGTGCTGACGCTGATCAATCCGCTCACCTATGTCAGCGAGGGCCTGCGCGCGGCGCTGACGACGCTGCCGCACCTCGCCGGCGGCTGGATCGCCCTCGGGCTCGGGGTCTCGCTGCTGCTGTTCGGCGTGCTCGGAACCCGCCTGTTCATCCGTCGCGCCGTGGACTGAGGCCGGCGAGGCCTACGCGAGGCCACCACGGCCTCGATCGTGGCCCCGGGTTCGACGCACGCGGGCGACGCGCCACCCCCAAGGTAGAGGACTACTTCCTCGACTGGGCAATTCCTGCTGGCGACCGCGGACTGAAACGCAGCTTGCGGCCATTCCATCTGCGCCCGTCGTGGGCGAGACTGCTCGCAATGCGACTGCGGACCGTCCTTCCGCTGGTTGCCACTGGAGCGTTGATGGTTCCTGCCGGAGCGCAGGCCTCTTTCGCGCACGTGGTGACTCCCGGCGAATCGCTGTACTCGATCGCCGCCGCCGACGGCCTGTCGGTGTCCGAGCTCGCCGCGGCGAACGGGTTGGCCTCCGACTCGCAGCTCGTCGCCGGCGCGGTCGTTCAGATCCCACCGCAGGGAGCCGCAGGATCCGCGAGCACCGCGGGAGCCGCGGCGTCGCCGAGCGTGTCGAGCACCGACGGGGACGGTGACAGCGACGGTGACGTCGCATCCGCCACCGGCGCAGGCACCACCGTCGCGTCATCGAGCGCGGGCGGCTACACCGTGCAGCCGGGCGACACGCTGTCGGCGATCGCCACCCGCGCGGGACTGACCGTGGCCGAGCTGGCCGCCGCGAACGGGATCGATCCGAACGCGCTGCTCCTGGCGGGGACCACGCTGACGCTCGGCGGCGCGAGCACCGGAGCGACGGCCACCACGTCCGCGGCCTCGCAGCCGGTCGGGACGATCGCCCAGGGATCCTCGAGCGCGCCGCCGTACCCGACGCCGGAGCGCGTCACCGCCGCCCAGGTGGGGCAGGTCGCGAGCGCCAACGGCGTCTCGCCGTCGCTGGCGGCGGCGATCGGCTGGCAGGAGAGCGGCTTCAACAATGACCTCGTCTCGAGCGCCGACGCGCGCGGGGTGATGCAGATCCTGCCCGGGACCTGGGACTGGATCCAGCGCACCCTGACCCCCGGCGTGCCGCTGGCCCCCGCGTCGGCGATCGACAACGTTCGCGGCGGAGTTCTGCTCCTGCACTCGCTGCTGGCTTCGACCGGCGGGGACCCGGCGCAAGCCGCGGCCGGGTACTACCAGGGCCTCTCCTCGGTCCAGCGCTACGGCATGTTCAGCGACACCCAGCGCTACGTCAACAACGTGCTGGCGCTGCGCAGCCAGTTCGGCGGCCCGTAGCCTCCCGCGTCCTGGCGCGAGACGGGCCGGGCGGCTGCCCGGCCCGGGCAAGAGCTAGCGTATCGGCCCGTGGACTCGCTGTTTCGCATGGTGTGTACGCCCGCGGCGCTGGCCGGTGCCCCCGACGGCTGGGCGGCCGAGACCCTGCGCGACGGCGAGATGGCCCTGCTCGTCGACGATGGTGGCCTGGAGGCGATCAACGCGGCCGCCCATGCGCTCGAACTCGTCACGGTTCCGATCGTCCGCAGTGAGGACAGCGGCACCGCGCAGGCGGAGACGGTGATCGCCTTTGCCGGCTCACTGCCGCTCGTGTGGGTGGAGAGCGAGTTCAGCGACCGGGCGCGGACGTGGGCGCACGATCGACTGCCGATGACGCTGCTGGTCGAGGTCGACGGCCCGCTCCCGGATCCTGAGCGCAGCCGCATCGAGCGGTTCCTCGCCCTGCTCGGGCGCCAGACCGAATAACGATCGCCGGCCGCGGCCGGATGCGAGGACGATTGAGCGCACCACGCAACCTCGTCAACCTCAGCGGCGTCGGCAAGGGCTACGCCAGCCGGACGGTCCTGCGCGACGTCACGCTCGGCGTCTCGGCCGGCGAGCGGATCGGCGTGGTCGGCCGCAACGGCGAGGGCAAGTCGACGCTGCTGCGCCTGATCGCCGGCGTCGAGAGCCCGGACGCGGGCGTCCTGACCCGTGTGCGCGGACTGCAATCGGCGCTGCTCGGCCAGGGCGATGAGGTCGGCGAGCGGGGCACGATCCGGGCGCAGCTGCTCGGGCGCCGCCCGGCGCACGAGTGGGCCCGCGAGAGCAGCTTCCGGGAGGTCCTGGCCGGGCTCCTCGGCGGCGTCGGTCTGGACCGGTTCCGCGACGGGCCCGAGACGCCGCTGACGACTCTGTCCGGAGGCGAGCGCCGCCGCGTCGCACTCGCCGAGCTGCTGCTCGACGGCCCGGAGCTGCTGCTGCTCGACGAGCCCACCAACCATCTCGACATCGAGGCCATCTCGTGGCTCGCGGGCCATCTCGCCGAGCGCCGGGGCGCGATCCTCGTCGTCACCCACGATCGGTGGTTCCTCGACGCCGTGTGCACGGCGACCTGGGAGGTCGCCGACGAGCTCGTCCACCAATACGACGGCGGCTATGCGGCGTACGTCCTGGCCCGCGCCGAGCGCGAGCGCCAACAATCGGCCCGCGAGGACCGGCGGCGAGCACTCGTGCGCAAGGAGCTCGCCTGGTTGCGGCGGGGACCCCCGGCCCGCACCGCGAAGCCGAAGTTCCGGATCGATACCGCGAATGCGCTGATCGCCGATGAGCCGCAGGCGCGTGACCGCGCCGAACTGCTGCGCTTCGCCGGTGCGCGACTGGGCGACAAGGTCCTTGACGCCGTCGACGTCTCGCTTGACTTCGGCGAGCATGCGGTGCTGCGCCGGGTGACCTGGCGGCTCGGCCCCGGCGACCGGGTGGCGCTCGTGGGGGCGAACGGATCGGGGAAGACGAGCCTGCTGCGACTGCTGGCGGGGGAGCTGCCCCCGAGCGCGGGGGTGATCGACCGGGGCGCCACCGTGCGCCTGGCCCACCTCTCGCAGGACACCGCCGAGGTGCCCGGATCGCTCCGCGTGCTCGAATCGCTGGAGGCGGTCCGCGGGGTCGCGACGCTCAGCGACGGCGTCCAGATCACGGCCGGCATGCTGTGTGACCGCTTCGGCTTCCGCGGGGACCGCGCGCGCACGCTGGTGGCCGACCTGTCCGGTGGCGAGCGCAGGCGGCTGGCGCTGATGCGCCTGCTGATGGAGGGACCGAACGTGCTCCTCCTCGATGAGCCGACCAACGACCTCGACATCGACACACTGACCGCGCTCGAGGACCTCCTCGACGGCTGGCCCGGCACGCTCGTCGTGGTCAGCCACGACCGGTACTTCGTCGAGCGGGTCTGCGACGACGTCTTCTCGCTCACCGACGACGGAGCGATCCGGCATCTGCCCGGGGGCATGGAGCAATACCTCGAGTTGCGCCGAGCCGCGGCCCGGGCGACCGCGGCCCGGGCGACCGCGGCCCGGGTGAGTGCGGCCGGCGCTGGTGCAGCGCGGGCGGGTCCGGCCGGGGCGACTGCGGCGGGCCCCGCCCGCGCTCCCGGTGCGCAGGCCCGCGCCGGCCGCAAGGAGCTTCAGCGACTCGAGCGGGCGCTCGATCGCAGCGTCGCGCGCGAGCACGAACTGCACGAGCAGATGGCCGCGAACGCGACCGACCACACCCGGCTCGGCGCGCTGCAGGACGAGCTGCAGCGCCTGCTCGTCGAGCGGGAGGAGCTCGAGACCGACTGGCTCCACACGGCCGATGCGCTGGAGCGCTGAGCGCTCAGACGGAGCGGTTCGGCGCCACAGCGCGACGAGTGAGGAGACTGCGGTGGCCGGTGGTCAGGGCGCGCCCGGGCGGGTCAGGCAGCGGGCGCCGCAGTCCGCCCCTCGCGCCGCGGCCTCGGCCACCGACGCTCCGGCGCCCAGCGCGAGCGTGAACGCGGCCGCGAACGAGTCACCACAGCCGTAGCTGTCGCGCGGCGGGCCGGGAGGGGGCGCCGCCGACCAGGTCCCCGCGGTCTCGCCCGACCAGCGGCCGCCGCGCGCGCCCTCGGTCGCCACCAGCAGCCGCGCGCGATGGGCGGCGCGCCCAGCCCACTCGGTTTCGTGCGGATCGCCGGCGCTGTAGACGAGTGCATCGAGCGTCGGACCGTCCCCCTCGAGCGCCGTCCGGGCCCGCGGGGTGGCCACGAGCACGCGCGCTTGCCGCGCCCATCGCAGCGCGCCCGCGTCGCCCGCGGTGAAGTAGGTCGCGTCGGCGCTGCGCAGGCGCTCCCAGTCGAGCTCGTCTGATCCGCGCGGCTCCAGGCGCTCGCCGAGGGTGACGATCGCCCGTTCGCCGGCCTCGTCCAGGAGCGTCATCGCCCGACGCGTCGGTTCCTCGCGCCAGGCCACGTGGGTCTGCACGCCCCGGTCGGTGAGCTGCTCGTCGGTCGCGCGGCCGCAGTCGTCACGCCCCAGGGCGCAGTAGAAGTCGACCTCCGCGCCCAGCTCGGCCAGGACCACGGCGGCGACGCCGCCGCCCCCGGCCGCCCGCGCGAATGTGCCGGTGCCGTGCAGCACCTCACCAGGGCGCGGCAGGTGCGCCACCGATACGAAGTCCACCCACTCGACATGTCCCACGACCGCAATCCGCGTCATTCCGACCCGAAGGATCGCGGGTCTGGCGCGATCAGGCGGCGAGCACGAAGGCCGGCGGGCTGGCGGCGGCGAGATCGTCGAGCAGCGGCAGAGCCATCGTCTCAGACCAGCGCCCGTTGTTGATCAGCACGCGCAGCTGCTGTGCCGCCAGCTCATAAGAGGCCGCGGCCTCCTCGGGCTCATGGGTCAGGAGCAGCCCTTCGGCCGCCTCCTGGAGGGTCTCACGCTCGGCAGGCAGGAGCTTGCTGGGGGCGAGATCGTCGAGCTTTCCCTTGAAGCGCACGTAGGCGGCGTGTCGGTCAGCGGTCATGGCGACTCCTCACTCGACCGTCGTCCACCTGGTCCGAGTGCCAGATGCACGAGCCGAGGGTTGATAGGAACCATGATCGACCGATCGTCGGACGGGCTTGAGAGAAGTGCCCTCGGGCGGCGGCGGTGCGGCCCGTCGCTCGGCGGCGGCGCGGCCCCTCGGGCGGCGGCGGCGCGGCCCGCGCGGGCCGGTCAGCCCGCGCTCGAGGGCGCCCAGATGTTGACCTCGCCCTCCTCCGCGTGGCGCTCGATCTGCTCGAGCTCGGAGGGCTCGAAATCGAGTCGGTCCAGGGCGGCGACGTTCTGTTCCAGCTGCTCCACGCTGCTGGCGCCGACCAGAGCCGAGGTGATTCTGGGATCACGCAGGACCCATGCGATCGCGAGCTGGGCCAGCGTCTGGCCGCGGCCGCGCGCGATCTCGTTGAGCGCCCGCACCCGCTCGAGGTTCTGCTCGGATAGCAGCTGCTCCGAGAACGCCTCGCCGCGACGCACACGCGAGGAATCGGGAATTCCGTCCAGGTACTTGTCGGTCAGCAGCCCCTGGGCCAGGGGCGAGAAGGCGATACAGCCGACGCCCTCCTGTGCGAGCACATCGAGCAGCCCGTCCTCGACCCACCGGTTGAGCAGCGAGTACGACGGCTGATGGATCAGCAGCGGGGTGCCGAGGTCGCGCAGGATGCGGACCGCCTCGGATGTGCGCTCCGCCGAGTAGGAGCTGATCCCGACGTACAGCGCCTTACCCTGGCGCACTGCCGTGTCGAGGGCGCCGAGCGTCTCCTCGAGTGGAGTGTCGGGATCGAAGCGGTGCGAGTAGAAGATGTCGACGTAGTCGAGACCCATCCGGCTCAGGCTCTGGTCGAGACTCGAGAGGAGGTACTTGCGGGAGCCGTGATCGCCGTACGGGCCGGGCCACATGTCGTACCCCGCCTTGGTCGAGATCACGAGCTCGTGACGGAGGTGGCGGAAGTCCGAGGCGAACAGCTTGCCGAAGTTCAGCTCGGCCGCGCCGTAGGGCGGCCCGTAGTTGTTGGCCAGATCGAAGTGGGTGATCCCCAGATCGAACGCCCGGCGGAGAATCGCGCGCCGGCCGTCGAGCGGCCGGCCGTCGCCGAAGTTCTGCCACAGGCCGAGCGAGATCGGCGGCAGCAGCAGGCCGCTGCGGCCGCAGCGGCGGTACGTGACGTCGTCGTAGCGGTCGGGATTGGGAACGTAGGTATCTGCCCAGCTCATGGCGTGATCTCTCCTGTTCGACGAGCGAGGGGAAGGCTAGATGATTGATTCCACGACCCCGCCTGGCGCGGAATCAACCCTTCCAGTGGTCCCCACCGGTCAGGCAAGACCCGATATGAATCCCGGTCAGTGGTCGACCCCGCCCGGATCCGGATCCTGTGCGAGGCGACGCTCAGGCAGAACTGGCGCGAGGGCGTCCGCAGCTCCGACGGCGTCGCATTCGCCTACACCTGCCCCAGCCCGGGCCACTATCCGTGGCAGTGGTACTGGGACTCGTGCTTCACCGCGATCGCCTGGCGCCATTTCGATCCCGCGCGCGGGCGCCGCGAGCTCGAGTCGCTGCTCGCGGCGCAGCGTCCCGACGGCTTCATCGGCCACACGATCTTCTGGGACCGGCCGCTGTCGGGACGGCGCCGCTTCACCTACAACGTGACCTCACCCGACGCGCCGATGACCGCGAGCATCCAGCCGCCGCTGCTGGCCTGGGCATGGCGGATCGGCGTCGGCGATCCCGCATCGGTGCCCGCGATCGTGCGCCATCACGACTGGCTGGCGGCGCATCGCGACCTCGACGGTGACGGCCTGGTCTGGATCGTCCAACCGGACGAATCGGGCCTCGACGCCTCGACCCAGTTCGACGCGATCTGGGGCCCGCAGGCCCACAGCCTCCCCGGTTTCATCCCGCTCGTCCACCGCAACCGCCGTCTCGGCTACGACCTGCGGCGGATCGCAGAGGCCGGCGGACCGGTGTGCGCCGAGGTGCTGACCAACGTCCTGCACAACCTGTCGCAGATGGCCCTCGGCCGGCCGTCCCTGACCAACGTGATCGTCGAGCGGATGTATGACGCGGACAGCGGGCTGTTCGGGCCGCTCGCGGTGCCCGAGCCGACCCGCCGCCCCGCCGTGACCTGGGCCGCACTGGCGCCACTGGCGCTGCCCGATCTGCCCGAGGCGATCGGGCGCCGGCTCGTCGAACAGCACCTGCTCGACCCGGCCGCGTTCTGGACGCCGCTCGCACCCCCCTCGGTGTCCGTGTCCGATCCCTCGTTCTCACGGGATGACCGGGGACCGGGCGGGGTCAAGCGCTACTGGCGCGGCCCGACCTGGATCAACGCGTCCTGGCTCGTGTGGACGGGACTGATCCGGCTCGGGTACGCCGAACAGGCGGCCCGGTTGGTGCGCACCGTCGCGGGCGCAATCGCCATGCAGGGACTGCGCGAGTACTACGACCCGTTCACGACCCGCGGCATGGGCGCGGTCGACTTCGGCTGGTCGGCGCTCGTGATGGAGATGCTGGAGGTGGATCCCCGGGTGAGCGCGGGGTATCTGGGGTAGCCGGGACCGCAGCCGGATCCGCGCGCGGCCCCTACCCCCCGGCCGACGCGTACTGCTGCACGGCCGCCGTGATCTGGTCCAACCTCGGCTCGACCTCCTCCCGTCCCGCCGCGGGCAGCCAGAAGAGGCCCCGGTGGACGCCGGCGCGCTCGAAGCGCTCGATCCTCGCTGGGTCGCGCATCATCCCGGCGAGGGTGACGGGAATGCTCCCTCGCCCGGCCTCGGCGGCACGCGTCGCGAGCTCGTTCGAGCCGGGCGATGAACGCGTCGTCGCCCGCGATCCGGTTCGGCATCCACTCGTCGCCATAGGCGAGCACGCGATCGACCACACGCGGGCCGTTGCCGCCGACGAGGATCGGCGGGTGAGGCTTCTGGAGCGGCTTCGGCCACGCCCAGATCCGCTCGAGGTTGACGTGGCGCCCGCTGTAGCTCGCCTCGTCCTCGGTCCAGATCGCCTTCATCGCCTCGATCCGCTCGCGCATCAGGCCGAAGCGGTGCGACGCGTCGGTGCCGTGGTTGCGCATCTCCTCCACGTTCCAGCCCGCGCCGACGCCGAACAGGAAACGGCCGCCGGAGATGTGGTCGAGCGTCGCCACCTCCTTGGCGGTGATGATCGGGTCGCGCTCGACGACGAGGCAGATGCCGGTGCCGACGAGCAGGCGCTCGGTGGCGGCGGCGGCGGCCGTGAGGGCGACGAACGGATCGTAGGTGCGGCTGTACTCGGGCGGCAGTTCGCCGCCGGCCGGATACGGGGTATCGCGGCTGGCCGGGATGTGGGTGTGCTCGGGGAAGAAGAGCGACTCGAAGCCGCGCTCCTCGGCCGTCCGCGCCAGCTCGGACGGGCTCGGTGTGTCCTCGGTGACGAACATCGCGAGACCGAATTTCATCTCCGTTTACCCTACCCAACTCGATCGGTCGCTACCGTTGGGCGCATGGAAAAACGTGAGCATGAACTGAGCGAAGAGCAGTGGCGTGAGCGGCTCACGCCCGAGCAGTACGAGATCCTCCGCAAGCACGGAACCGAGCGCCCGTTCACCGGCCAGTACGTCGACGTGAAGGCCGATGGGACCTACCACTGCGCGGGCTGCGGCGCCGAGCTGTTCAGCTCCGATACGAAGTTCGACTCCGGCACGGGCTGGCCGAGCTTCTACGAGCCGGCGGTGGCCGAGGCGGTCGAGCTGCGCAAGGACCGAAGCTTCCTGATGGTGCGGACCGAGGTCCTGTGCCGCAGCTGCGGCGGCCACCTCGGCCACGTGTTCGACGACGGCCCCGCTCCGACCGGGCTGCGCTACTGCATCAACTCGAGCGCGCTGGCGCTCGAGCCCGCCGCGGCCGAGCCGACCGCCGGCGCCTCGACCGCGCAGGCGTCCGGCGCCTCGACCGCGCAGGCGTCCGGCGCCTCGGCCGCGCAGACGTCCGGCGCGCCGACGGAGGGTGAGGCCCCAGCACGGTGATCGGGGTTCGGCCAACCGGGTGGTCCGCCGCCGCCCTGCCGCCCGGCCCCAGCAGCTCCAGCCTGCTGCAGACGCTGCGCTGGGTCGCGCGCCCGGTCCCGTTCATGGACGAGTGCGCGCGACGCTACGGCGATTGCTTCACGATTCGCCTCAAGGAAAGCCCGCCGATGGTGTTCGTCTCCGATCCGGAGGCGATCCGACAGGTGTTCACCGCCGATCCGGACGTGCTCCGGGCGGGTGAGGCGAACGCCATCCTCGGGCCGGTGCTGGGACGCCATTCGGTGCTGCTGCTCGACGGCCCGCGGCACCTGCGCCAGCGCCGGTTGATGCTGCCCTCGTTCCACGGCGATGTGCTGGCGAGCTACCGCGAGTCGATCGCCGCGATCGTCGAGCGCGAGGTCGCCACGTGGCCGCTCGGAACCCCGCTCCGCCTGTGGCCGCGGATGCAGGCGATCACGCTCGAGGTGATCGTACGGACGGTGTTCGGCGTCGAGGACCGAGCCGCCGCGGAGCAGCTGCGAGATGTGCTGCGGGGAATGCTCGAGTGGGTCACCGGGCCGAGCCGCCTGTTGATGCTGGCGATGCTCGGGCCGGAGCGAATCGAGCGCTGGCCGATGACCGGCTTCGGGCGTGCGCTGGCGCCCGTCGACCGGCTCCTGCGCGCGATCATCCGCGAACGTCGCGCGGACCCGCGGACCGCGGAGCGGGACGATGTCCTGTCGCTGCTGCTGCGGGCGCGCGACGAGGACGGTGGGTCGTTGACCGACGACGAATGCCGGGACGAGCTCGTGACGCTGCTGGTGGCGGGACACGAGACGACCGCCACCTCTCTGTCGTGGGCGATCGAGCGCATCCTGCGCCATCCGACGGTGCTCGACCGCCTCAGGCAGGAGATCGCCGACGGCCGCGAGGAGTACCTCGACGCCGTGATCAAGGAGACGCTGCGGCTCCGCCCCGTGATCTCGATCGTGGCGCGCCGCGTCAAGGCGCCCTACGAGCTGATGGGCCACACGCTCCCGGCCGGGGTCGAGATCGCCCCCTGCATCCATCTCGTGCATCGTCGGGCCGACGTCTACCCGGATCCGCTCGCCTTCCGGCCCGAGCGCTTCCTGGAGCGCCCCGCCGGCACCTACACGTGGATTCCCTTCGGAGGCGGCACGCGCCGCTGCCTGGGCGCGAGCTTCGCCCAGCTCGAGATGAAGGTCGCGCTCCAGACGATCCTGGCCATGGCCGAGCTCGAGCCCGACCGGGCCGAGCCGGAGCGGATCGCCCGCCGGGCGATCACGATGACGCCGGCGCGGGGCGCCGCGGTGGTGCTCCGCCACCGTCGCGCACGCCCCACTCCCACTCAGTCCGCCCCGGCCGGGTCCGCCTCCGGCGAGTCCGCGACGCCTGGCTCCGCCCTGACCGGGTCCGCCACGCCTGCCTCCGCCCCGACCGGGTCCGCCCCGGCTGACTCCAGCTCGCGCCGGCGCTTGCGCACCCTGACGTAGCCGAACCCGACCACGGCGGCCACCGCGAGCACGATCGCGGCGATGATGCCGACCTCTGAGATCACGTTGACGATCGCGTGGCCGGCGACGTAGCCGAGCACGCCGACCGTGATCCCCCAGGTCAGTCCGCCGAGCGCGTTCCAGAAGAAGAAGCGGCGAAACGGCATGTGGTTGATGCCGGCCAGCCAGGCCGCCGCGACCCGCACAAGTGCCACCCAGCGGCCGAAGAAGACGGCCTTGGAGCCGTGCTTGGCGTAGAACCGATCGCCCGCGTCAAGCGCCCTGATCCGGTGCTGCTGACCGGGACCGGGAGCTGACAGCACGTCGCGGCCCAGCCTGCGGCCGATCAGGTAGCCGATGTTGTCGCCGATGATCGCCGAGGCCACGCCGATCGCGATCACGAGCACGATGTTGAGTCGGCCCTGGCTGGCCAGCACGGCGGCGGCCACCAGCGCGGTCTCCCCCGGAGACGGGACCCCCATCGACTCCAGGCCGATGATCGCCGGCAGCAGATAGCCGAGGTTGCTGGAGACGTTGATCAGAGCGGCCAGCGCGAGCATCAGTGCGGCTCACCGCCGGTGGTGAGCGCCGCTTGTGCCGGCGCCATCAGCCACGCCGCCACGGCGACCAGCACGAACGCGGTCAGATGCAGCAGGATGAACGCCGGCCGGCGCCCGAGCGGGTCGCCGAACACCAGCAGGCCGCCGAGGATCGAGATCACGTTGGTGCCCGCGGTCATGAGCGCGATCACCGGCAGCGCGCTGCCGCTCTGGAGCCCGCGCTGAAAGCAGAAGAAGGCGGCGATGTTGGTCACCGCGGCGGCCAGCAGCCACGGGGACCTGAGCACCGCCGCGGCGCCGTCGTCGGCGCCGATGCCGGTGAGCGCCTTGATGGCCAGATCACCGGCCCCGTACAGGATCCCGCCGGCGAGCCCGAACGCCGGGGCGCGGCGGCCCTCGGCGACCAGCAGCACACCCGCGAGGGCGCACGAGACGAGCAGGTAGGTCCCGAGCGCCCAGGCGTGAAAGCCACTGTGGATCCCGACGTGGCCGCGGCCGACGGTGAGCGCGAACAGCGCCACCCCCATCAGCATCACGCCGGCGATCTCGCTCCGGGTGAGCTGATGGCCGAGGAAATGGACGGCCAGCGGTGCGACCAGCGCGATCCCGCCCACCACGAAGGCCTGGACGAGGGAGATCGGGGCCCGCGTCAGGGCGGCGATGTGCATCAGCCAGCCGAGCAGGCCGAGCGCTCCGCCGGCCAGCCACAGGGGCTTGGAGAACAGCCCGGCGACCGTGCGCAGCGGGCGGCGGATGTCGACCGCCGGGGCGTTCGCGGCCCCGGCGTGCTGCATCAGGTAGCTGATGTTCAGCGCCACGGACGCGAGCAGCGCCAGCGACAGCCCGACGAACAGCCGGCTCACGCCGGAAGCCCGTTGCCGCGTCCCGCCGGGCCCGCGCTCATCCGCTCCGGCCGCGATTGGCCAGAATCGCCATCAGCGACAGGCCGGCAGGCAGAGTCCTTCCCCGTTGCAACCATCGCGCCTCAATCTTCATCGGCCGCTCCAGCGCCCCGTTGAGCCACTGCGGTCCGAGATGCAGATCCGGCGTCTGCTCCTCGGCCGGCCGCCGGCGATGGCGCTGCACGACCCGGACGGCCGCCGCCGGCGCCAGCAGCAGCGTGTTGAACGAGGTCATCCGCTCGACCGTCCAGCCGGCGTCCCGCGCGGCCGAGCGCAGCGTTGAGCGGCTGTAGCGGCGGTAGTGGTGATTGGCCTCGTCGTGGGGCGACCAGAGCGCCTGATAGGCGGGCACGGTCACGAGCAGCCAGCCCTTGGGCTTGGTCACCCGGCGCAGCTCCGTCAGCGTGGCTCGGTCGTCCGGCGTGTGTTCGATCACGTCCAGGCAGGTGATCAGGTCGAAGGTCTCATCGTCCCAGGGCAGGTCCTCGAGCCGGCCGACCTCGACCTCGCCCTGCCCCCGGGAGCGGGCCAGCTCGGCGGCCTCGGGGTTGAGCTCGATGCCGCGCACCTCGCCGTAATCCTGCAGCTCCTCGAGCGTGCGGCCCGAGCCGCAGCCCGCATCGAGGACCTGGGCGTTCGGTGGCAGCGTGAGCTTGTCCAGCTCGGCGCGGATGATTCTCCGTCGTCCTCGGTACCACCAGTGATGCTCGTCGACATCGAGCATCGTCTTCATCAGTTGTGCATCCATCCCGCTGATGCTGTCAGTTAGACGGCCGTAACGCGGTCTTCATCGGGGGCGCGAGCCGCCGGCAATCGCAACGTGAAGGTTGCTCCCAGGCCAGGCCGGTCCTCGAGCACGAGCTCTCCCCCCATCCGCTCGGCCAGCTCGCGGCCGATCGCCAGGCCGAGGCCGAACCCTCCCCGGCTCCCGGTCGTGTGGCCGCGCTGGAAGCGCTGGAAGATCAAATCGCGCTCACCCTCGGGCACGCCCGGACCCTCGTCGCAGACGCTCAGGGTGACGGGCCCGGTTCCATCGTGCAGCTCGACCCGGATCTCCGATCCGGGCGGCGTCGCGCGGACGGCGTTGTCGAGCAGGATCCGCAGGATCTGGGCGATGCTCCCCGGATCGCCCAGCGCCCAGCATGCGCCGGCGGTGCCCTCCAGGCGCGAGGTGATCCCGCGATCGCTGGTCCCGAGCTCGAATTCCGCCAGCACGGCGCGGCTGAGCTCGCCGAGCTCGATCGGCTCGGAGCGCAGCTCCACGTCGGCGTCGAGCCGCGAGAGGTCGAGCAGATCGGCGGCGAGCCGACCGAGGCGGCGGGACTGCGCACGGGCGCGCTCCAGCAGCCCGATCGCGTCCTCGATGTCGGGGCTGCCGCTGCGCAGGTCGTCGTCCAGCAGCTCGAGCATGCCGTCGAGCGAGGTGAGCGGGGTCCGCAGCTCGTGCGAGGCGGTGGCCACGAACGCGCGCCGGGCGTCCTCCTGGTGCTGCAGCCGGCGTTGCATCGTCGCGAACGTGCGGGTCAGGTCGCCGACCTCGTCGCCGGCCCGATCGACGGGGACCTCGACCGAGCGTCCACCGCGGGCCAGACCGAGCGCGGCATCGCGGAGCCGCCGCAGGCGCCGCACGAGTGTCGCGGCGAGCGGAATCCCCAGGATCAGGGTCAGCGCCACGCCCGCCAGCGCGGCGGTGATGAACGCCGTGCGCACGACCTTGACCGCACCGGGGATCTCCTCGATCGTCTTGCGGGCCGCGAGCACATAGGTCTGGCCGCCCCGGCCCGGCAGTGTGATCGGCACCGCCACGCGCGCCACGTCGGTGCCCTCGACCGTGCCGAAGCTCGGCACCGCGGCCGCCTTGCCCTTCTTCCCCGAGGCCAGGTTCCGGAACGCCCGCGCGACGTCGTCGAAGGTGTCGCCGCGCTCGCTCTCGGCGTCGTAGAAGGTCAGCTGGACGAGCGGGTAGGCGAACACGCTGACGTTGGGCGCGCCGATCCGGACCGCCAGCGCATTGGCCTGGCTCTGCAGCCGGCGCTGCGCCGCGGGGCTCGTCTGGGAGGCGCCGAGGTTGAGCTTCTGGAATCCGGACGTGGCCTGCGAGACCTCCCGTTGCAGGGTCGCCAGCGCAGAGTTGCGCAGCTGCTGCTCCAGCGGCCCGAGCAGCGCCACCGCCGCGATCCCCAGCGTGGCCACGGTGGTGACCAGCAGCGCACCGACAATGCGGCCACGGAGGCCGAACGACAGGCGCCGCGGTCGCGTCGACATTTAGTGCCCCGACTCAGAGCATCGCGACACAGCTAGGGCCCTCGCAGCCGGTACCCCGCACCGCGGACGGTGAGGATGTACCGCGGCTTCTCTGGCTCCGGTTCGAGCTTCTCCCGCAGATGGCGGATGTGCACGTCGATCGCGCGCGGATCGCGGTAGGCGCTGTCGCCCCAGATCGCGCGCAGCAGCTCCTGGCGATTCAGGAGGCGGCCCGGGTCGGCCATCAGCGCGTCGAGCAGCTCGAACTCGGAGAACGTGAGCTTCACGGGCTCGCCGTCCATCGTGATCTCTCGCTGGGCCCGGTCGAGCATGATCGGGCCCACGACGAGGACCTCGTCACCCATCGCCCGGGTGCCCGCCCGGCGCAGCACGGCCCGGATTCGGCTGCGCAGCTCGGCGAGGCCGAACGGCTTGGTGACGTAGTCGTCGGCGCCGGCCTCGAGCCCCAGGACGGCGTCGGCCTCGGAGTCGAGCGCGGTGAGCATGATGATGGGGACGACATTGCGACGTCCGCGAAGCGACCGGCAGACCTCGTACCCGTCGGGACCGGCGCCGAGCGCGACATCGAGCAGGACGATGTCGAAGTGGTCGGTGCTGGCGCGGTCGATCGCCGAGCGCCCGTCGGCGACCGCCATCACGCGGTGACCCTCGCGTGAGAACGAGCGTGTGAGCATCTCCCGCAGGTCGGATTCGTCATCGACCACGAGGATGCTCAGCGAGGCGTCCGCGCCGGGGGCGACTGGGGGCG
>CAWDCP010000016.1:0-120709 GCA_963800815.1 uncultured Solirubrobacteraceae bacterium | reverse complement strand
CCCGGACGTTGGCGCGTCGCGGGGCCACACCCCCCTTCGGCCATAGAGCCCCTAGGTATGGCGAAGGTCCCCAGGTCCCCCACTCACGCCGTGAGCCAAGACCACCCGCACCTGACCCCCCCGGCTTTTTAGCATGAATAGCGTGATCCAGGCTCCAGGCGCGACCGCACGCGAGCACAGCAGGGCCACAGCAGGGCGAGCGGTCCACCATCGCCAGTACGCTGCGGAACCATGCCATTTGCAGGGCGGACAGACCCACGGGGGGACCCGATCCTCGAGGCGATTGGACCAACGAGGCACGAGGCTCAAAGAACAGCGGACCCCCTTGGGAGCAGGTAGGGCGTCGTGAGCGCCACCAAGTTCACTCCTGAGGTGCGCACCATGGTGGTGGAGTCCGTGGCGGCTGGCGCGTCTGTGGCGGATGCTGCGCGCCGGGCTGGCGTGCGTGACGAGACGCTCAAGGGCTGGCTTGCTCGTGGCCGTCGTGAGCATCTCGGGCCGTTCGCCGTGTTCGCCGCGGATGTTGCCGACGCTCGTAGGCAGGCGCAGCAGTCGCCCGGCCAGATGTCGGCGCACGAGTGGCGCGAGCACGTCGAGCGCGCCGTGCGTGGTGGCAGCGTCGCCGCGATGAAGGTCTGGGCCGACAGATTCCTGATCCCACTGGAGGAACTGCCCGAGGTGCCGGTGTCTGCGATCACTCGTCTGGCGCAGCGCCGCAGCCACCCGGATGGCGCGGCATGAACACCTTGGAGGAGTTCCGCGAGTTCTGCGCCGAACTGATCCTCGACAACGGCAAGCCGATGATCTTGGAGCCCTTCCCAGCCTGCTGATGCTTGAGGACCACTTCGCAGGGGTGCCCGAGGTCCTGAACCTGCTCCCGAAAAAGTGCGCCCTGACCGAGGCGGTTAAGACCCCGGAATATCGGCTTTAGGACCGGCTCGTCGCGACAGCGCGCACCGTCGAGGGCCACCAGCGACTTCCACCGTGCGCCGTAGGGATGCCATCCGCGTTGGGCTGGTCCGTTGAGCTGGTCCGCGATAGCCGTCCACGTCGTGCCCGCCTCGCGCTCGCGAACGATGCGCTCAGCGACCGCTCGGGAAATCTCGCGACGGCGACCAAGCTGAACACCGCTCGCTCGTTTCGCGGCGAGCGCATCGCGGGTCCGCTGAGAGATCAACCGCCGCTCAAACTGCGCGAAGGTCGCCAGCACGTTCGCCATCGCCTCACCAGGAGGAGTCGTCGTATCAACAGCACCATCGAGCGCCACCAAAGCCCAGCTCTGCTTCTGCGCCGTCGCCATGAGCGCCGTGAAGTCCAGCCAAGAGCGCGACTCGGCTCCGCTTCCCCTTTGGGGCTAGGACCGGAAGCCATGCCCGTTCCGGCTAGCTCGTATTAGGCGGCGCTGAAGCTAGATTCCGCTGAGGCCAAGGCTGGGCTGCTGCATCTCGATCGATCCAACACTCTCGGATGCGTCTGGCCAGAGTGTTGCTTCCGTGGCAGAGCGCTTGTCCGACGCCGACTACGGGTGTGATCCAGACGTCGCCCAAGCGCTCGTCGCGTCCGACCGTCCCGACACAAGCGAAAGCATTCGCAGGAGGACTTGCGGTTTCCTTTTCCGCGCATTGCGAGGATCGGTCTGACGTGGCGCGATGAAGCTCGCTGCATCAAAGCAGGACCTGGGCGCATCGGCAGGCTCGGATTAATCGTGACGCCACACCACCACGGCGCGAAGCGACAGCGTGCTGAGCCATCCAAATCCACTCGCGATCGAGATGCGCTGAAAGACACCGCCCCGTCCGGCGAGGGGTTGCACGCCGCCAAACGCCGCCCCGAACAACACGAACGCGCCGATCATGACCAAGCCTGATCCGGCCGAGTACGCCGCCCAGCGATACTCCCGGCCGCGAGCGGCAGAGCCCGCGCAGATCAGGGCCGCGGCAGGGATGCCGGCAAAAATCGGAATTGCGCACAGGTTATGCAGCCGTCCTCTGCGAGTCGATCCGGCGTCAGGTGTTGCGTGGTCAACGTTGTCGGGAGCGCTCGCCGCCGGCGGGAAACCAGCCACCGGGTCGGTCACGAACAGCCCCGAACCGATCAGTCCCGTGCCAGCGCCGAAAATCAGCGCCGGGACGACCCGCGGCCCGACGAGCCGCTTCGAACTCTGGGCGAGCCCTCGCGCAGCGAGGCAGTAGAGCGCACCCACGAGGATGAAGTTCGCGCGCTGGGTCCAGCCCTCACGACCGTCCGCCAGCGAGCTCACCGCATGGCGCCTCCAGTCGTATCCGACTCGCCGCGCACCGATCGCCGTGAAGACGCCGACGAACGCCGGAGCCGCGACAACCCCACAGGCAATCTTCGCCCGCGCTCTGAGACGAGGCGCAGGAACCATGCCCGAGGGATACCAAATACGAGACTCTGCCGTAACGGCGCGGACCTCCCCGCTCCTCGCCACGAGCATGTCTTGCGGATACGGTTCGTCGCCGAAGGGATCGCCCGGTCGGACGCGGGCAGGACGACCAATGCGATCGTTGGGAACGCCGAGGCTGCGCGACGGCGATCGCGCCATCGAGGCCGGGGTTGTTGGCGCCAACTCGCGTGTTTCTACTAGAGCGCTCGTCCTGGCATGTGGAGCGGCCCAAGCCTCGCCAGAGAGGTACCGCGCGTCCCGCGCTCCGCTCCGCGGATCACAGTAGGTTGGGCCGGTGAAGGAAGACGTCCTCGAGCAGATCGTCGATGACTACTTGAAGTTCCGCGGCTACTTCACCGTGCATAACGTGAGCTTCCGACCGCATGAAGCACACCCGGACTACGAGGCGGAAAAGGACCGCGTTCCCTCTGACGTTGATGTGATCGGCTTCCATCCGCGCCTCTCGGGAGGCGAACGAGTCCACGTGGTCAGCTGCAAGTCGTGGCAAACCGGTTTCGACGCCGACTCCTGGCTTCGGCTTCTCAGAGAAAAGAAGAAGGTCGGACGACGCTTCGCCTGGCAGTTCTTCCGTGAGCTGTGGATCCCGAAGTGGTCTGCGGCGCTGCGGGAGAAGGTCGTCGACCTTACCGGCGAGACCGAGTTCATGTATTCGATCGCCGTCACCGACCTGCGCGGGGATGCACGAGCATGGTCAGAGGACCCACAGATAGCGGCAAACCTCCCTGGGTCATCCTTTGGCTTTCTTCCATTGTCCAAGATCTGGGCCGAGCTCCTCGCCGAGTTGACGATGCGTCCGGCTGCGAGCGAAATAGGCCGCCTCGCGCAACTCCTAAAGGCCGCCGGCTTGACGGCGCCCGAGCTGGTTGCCGAGCCCAGCGGACCTCCGCCAGGCTCGGAGGCCGCTCTCGTGGAGCAAGCTGAGACGGAGGGCGACGCCTGAGACAGACTGGCTGGCCGCGTAGCCGCCCAACCCCCCGCAGGGCGCAAGCGCTCGTCCGCCTCGAAGCCATCCGGGTCGATGGCCGGTGTTGTTTGTCGCCGATGCGCTCGCGCGCCGTCCGGCGGTTAGGCGACGAATGCGATCGTCCGCGGAGGCGCGCATGGCAGGGAAGACGACGTCGCGCTCAGGATCCTCGTGCCCGGAAGGAGAGCAGGAGCGTGGGCGACGGCGCGGCGTCATGGCGGCCGGCATTCGCTGTTGGAATGCGCCTCAAGTCGACACGGCGAAGTCGTGACCGGTCCGCACAAGAAGCGGGCGTCTCCCGAGACAACCGGGGTGGCCGCTATACGGGCATTGCAGAAGTGGGCGGCCGTTCAGAGCGGGCGTCTCGTGGCGTTCGAACTCGGAGGTGTTTGTGAGTCCTCGATCGACCGTTCGAGTTGCCGGGATTCTGCGGGGCGTCAATGGTCCTCGGCCGGCGCGGGTGTGACTCAGCGGATCGCCTCGGGTGGGGTCAGCGGGTCGTAGGGGCGAACGCTCCGTTCGCGGCGGGCCACGCCGCTGGTGACGGCGGCGTCGGCGACCGCTTGGGCGACCGCTTGGGCGACGTGGCGGTTGAAGACGCTGGGGATGATGTAGTCGGTGTCGAGCTCATCCTCTGGGATCACGCGCGCGATCGCGTTGGCGGCGGCGAGTTTCATTTCCTCGTTGATCGTGCGGGCGCGCACCTCGAGCGCGCCTTTGAAGACGCCAGGGAATGCGAGCACGTTGTTGATCTGGTTTGGATAGTCAGAGCGCCCGGTGGCGATGATCGCGACGTCGTCGCGGACCTCTTCGGGGGGTACCTCGGGCACCGGGTTGGCCATCGCGAACACGATCGCGCCAGGAGCCATCCGGCGCACCGCGGCGGCTGACACCGCGCGCGGCCCGGAAACGCCGACCAGCACATCGGCGCCCCGAAGCGCGTCGTCGGCCATGCCCCGGAGCCCGCGCTTGTTCGTGCGCACTGCCAAGGCCGCCCGGTCGGGGTCGAGCTGCTCAGCGCCGGCGTACAGCGTGCCGGCGCGGTTGCATACGATCACCTCGCGGACGCCGTGGGCGAGCATCATGTCGGCACATGCAAGGCCGGCTGCGCCCGCCCCGACGACCACTACGGTGATGTCTTGGGCGCGCTTGTCGACGACTTTCAGCGCGTTCAGCAGCGCCGCGAGCACCACGATGGCCGTGCCGTGCTGGTCGTCGTGGAAGACCGGAATGTCGAGTTCGGAGCGCAGCCGCCGCTCGATCTCAAAACAGCGCGGCGCGGAGATGTCCTCAAGGTTGACCCCGCCGAACGTGGGTGCTGCCGCCTTCACAAACGCCACGATCTCCTCAACGTCCTTGGTGTCAATGCACAGCGGGAAAGCGTCCACGCCGGCGAACTCCTTAAACAGCATCGCCTTGCCCTCCATCACCGGCATCGCCGCCTCGGGGCCGATGTCCCCGAGCCCGAGGACCGCGGTGCCGTCGGAGACGATTGCGACCGTGTTGCTCTTGATCGTCAGTGCCCAAGCCTTGGCAGGATCCTCATAAATCGCCATCGAGACGCGCGCAACCCCGGGCGTGTAGGCCATCGAGAGATCGTCGCGGGTCTTGATCGACACCTTTGGGTTGACTTCGATCTTGCCCCCCTTGTGCATCAGAAACGTGCGGTCAGAGACACTGTCGACACGGACACCCTCCACGTCACGCACCGCCCGCACGACCGCCTCCGCGTGAGCGGAGTCAACGCACGCGACCGTGACATCGCGAACAACCTCCTGGGATTCCACCCGCACGAGATCGATCGCTCCGAGCATCGCTTCCGCATCGGCGATCGCGCGAGCGATCCGGGCAAAGGCGCCGCCAGGCTGTGGCATATGCAAACGCATCGTGAAGCTGTAGGAGGCTGAGGGCAGCCGCGGGACAGGTACGTTTGACAGTTGCTCAGACATCACAGCTCCTTCGCTCGTCGTGCCGTCCGCCGCCCGCCGAGCCGGGAGGGAAGCGATCGAAGCGCGCTCTCCTCAGGTCGATCCGGAGTTCCACCACCCCGGCGTCTGACGGCCCGATCGTCGTCGCTCCCAGCCGGCACAGCAGCCGGATCACAGCGTGGTTGCTAGCAAGACAGATCGCGGTGAACTGCTCGATCCCGGCGGACCGCGCCCTGGCAGTGACCCGTTCGAGCAGCATGCTCGCGATGCCCCTCCCCCGCCACTCATCGCCCACCGCAACCGCGACCTCGGCCCTCCTCGGCTTGATGCGGACGTAGCGAGCGATTCCGACCGTCGTTCCGTCACGGGCGATCGCCGCGATCGCCTCGCGGTCGACATGGTCCACACCCGCCAGCTCGGACAGCATCCGGCGATCGAGCCGGTCAAGCGACCCCAGGAAGCGCGCGTGACGGGTCTCGACGCCCAGCCCCGAGAACCAGCTCGCGATCGCAGCTTCATCACCCGAGGCCAGCGGCCGGATCACCACGCTCGAACCGTCTCGCAAAAGCACCGGCTCGATGTCCGTGGGCGAGCCCGGACCGCCGACACCATCAGAGATCGACGCGAACTCAATCTCAAAACGCGGCAACATCAACTCGCCCTCATCACAGCAACGCAAAACGTACGCCCCACCGCACCGACAAGCATCCGTACACACCCGCATGTCAGCCCGGGGTACCGCCGACCGACGGCCGGCACGAGCCTCAACGGCCAAACGTGTTCCCAAATCGGGGATTCACAGGTGAGCCCCCGCCAAAGACAGATCAGGCTGCTGCTGCTCGGTCGCCAATGCGATGACCAGCTTCGAGGCGTCCCGAAGACGAAAGCGCTGGCCAGGGACAGACTCGGATTCCGCGCGGAGCAGGTGCGCGTCGGCGCCGGCAAGATGCTCGTGCACGGACGATGAAAGCGGGGCTCCGTCCTGTTGTGTGAGCGCCCTGTTGGACGGCACCGCCGACGACCGCCTCGCACCTCGAGCAGCGACGTGATCGACGGCGAGCGTGTGATCGCGATCGTGGTGATCCGGAAGTCCGTCGCGGTGCCCTGGCGGTTGCTGAGCGCACTTGCGCTCCCGTCGGGGATAGGAGTACGGTGACGGGACGATCGTGCCCGCGCGGCTGTCGATCGGATGGCCGCCTTTGGTAGGAGGGTTGAGGGATGGGAGTAGAGGACCAAGCACCGTCCGGGGCGGAGGTTGCCGAAGCTGGCGTTTCTGAGGCGCAGATCGCGGTTCATTGGCGTGAGGAGGAGTACTACCCGCCCCCGCCGGCGTTCGTCGCGCAGGCGAACGCTAGCGATCCGGCGATCCTGGAGCGGTTCAGCGAGGAGCATTTTCCGGACTGCTTCGTCGAGTACGCGGAGATGCTCACGTGGGATCGCAAGTGGGACACAGTGCTCGACACGAGCGATCCGCCGTTCTGGAAGTGGTGGGTCGGCGGGCGTTTGAACGCGTGCGTGAACTGCGTTGACCGGCACCTGGAGTCTCGTGGCGGCAAGAACGCGCTGATCTGGGTGCCCGAGTCCGAGGACGAGGAGAGGCAGGAGATCACCTATCGGGAGCTCCATCGCCGTGTGAACGAGTTCGCCGCGTTGCTGAAGGACTTCGGTGGCGTGAGGACGGGCGACCGGGTGACCTTTCACTTGCCGATGGTGCCCGAGCTGCCGGTGTCGATGCTGGCGTGCGCTCGCATGGGGGTGATCCATTCCGAGGTGTTCGGTGGGTTCGCTGGGGCTGCGTGTGGCCACCGGATCGCGGACTCGCAGAGCAAGATCCTCGTGACGATGGACGGCTACTACCGCAACGGCGAGCTGATCGACCACAAGGAGAAGGCGGACGAGGCTGTCGCGGCCGCGCGCGAAGAGGGCGTGGAGGTCGAGAAGGTGCTGGTCTGGAGACGCCACCCCGGTCGGTATTCATCGAAGACGCCGATGGTCGAGGGGCGCGACTTCTTCATCGACGAGCTGATGGAGGATTACCGCGGCAAGAGCGTCGAGCCGGTGTCGATGCCTTCCGAGGCGACGCTGTTTCTGATGTATACGAGCGGCACGACCGGCCGGCCGAAGGGCGCTCAGCACTCGACGGGCGGCTACCTCTCGTATGTCACGGGCACGGCGAAGTACTACCAGGACATCCATCCTGACGACACGTATTGGTGCTTTGCGGATATCGGCTGGATCACCGGCCATTCGTACATCGTGTACGGGCCGCTGTCGCTGGGGACCGCGAGCGTGATGTACGAGGGCGTCCCGACGTATCCGGACCCGGGCAGGCCGTGGCGGATCGCGGAGCAGCTGGGTGTGGACATCTTCCACACCGCGCCGACGACGATCCGGATGCTGCGCAAGCTCGGGCCGCTCGAGCCGGCCAAGTACAACTACCACTTCAAGACGATGACGACGGTCGGTGAGCCGATCGAGCCCGACGTCTGGCGTTGGTACTACGAGTTCGTGGGCAAGGGCCAGGCGGCGATCACCGACACGTGGTGGCAGACCGAGAACGGCGGCTTCCTGGGCAGCACGTTGCCCGGGCTGCAACCGATGAAGCCCGGCAGCTGCGGGCCGGGCGTGCTCGGGATCTACCCGGTGATCTACGACGAGCGGGGTGAGGTTGTTGAGAAGGGGAGCGGCAAGGCGGGCAACATCTGCATCCGCAACCCCTGGCCCGGGTCTTTCCTGACGATCTGGGGCCAGCCCGAGCGGTACGTCGACACCTACTACGCGAAGTACAACCGCAACAAGGACAGCAAGGACTGGCACGACTGGCCGTACTTCGCCGGCGACGGTGCCGTCGATGCGGCTGACGGCTACTTCCGGATCCTCGGCCGGATCGACGACGTGATCAACGTCGCCGGGCACCGGCTCGGAACCAAGGAGATCGAGTCGGCGACCATCACTGTCGATGAGATCGCCGAGGCCGCTGCCGTTCCGGTCATCGACGACGTGCGCGGGAAGGTCGTGGAGGTGTACGTCGCGCTCAAGCCGGGGTTCAGCCCGAGCAAGGAGATCGAGCAAAAGGTGAGCGATGCGATCGATAGGGAGATCGGGAAGATCGCGCGTCCGAAGAACGTGTGGATCGTCGCGGACATGCCGAAGACCCGCTCAGGCAAGATCATGCGCCGGGTCATCGCCGGGATCTCGAACTTCGCCGACGTTGGCGACACGACCACGCTCGCGAACCCGGAGATCGTCGACGACATCCGCCACCACGTGCAGAGCGAGAAGGTCGCGCGAGGTGAGCAACCGCGCGAGCTCTCAGAACAAGAGAAGAAGGAGATCGAGGCGTTCGGCCACGCCGAGTAAGTAGCCGTCCCTGCCCTAAAGCCGCCGAGGCCGGCGAGAGGGGAGGTCGACGCGAGGCACCTGGGTCAAACCGTTCGGTGACCAGCCGCAGAACCGAACGGCTCGACCAGGTCCGAGCCTAAGATGTCTACTGCAGCAAGAGACCGGCGCTGTCCGCGAACTCCCAGAGAGCGCGGGCGGCCTTCGCATAGCGATAGAAGCCGTCCGGGTCGCCCCGTTCAAGCGCACCCCAGCAGATCATGTCGGTCAGGCTCATCGCCTCACGGGCCAACATGGGAAGCATCGGAAGCGGACACGACTCGACCTGTCGTCGCAAATCGTGGACGGCGATCGTTAGACACTCGCCAGGCGGCGGCTGCAGATCCCCGAGCAACACTGAGAACTGCCCGATGATGTACTGCTGGGTCATCGGAACTTCCGAAGATCGGGTTCGCGTAAGCGTACCTCGCCGCGGCGCGTCAGACAACGACCGACCAGGCCTGTTGAGATCTCGGCTGGCGGCCGAGGCGGCGACCGAAGCCTCAGTCTCGCCCGCCAGCAACGCCTTGCCAGCGATACGCGCGAGAAAGCTGTCCACGTCGCGGGCATGCTCGGGCGTGTGGCTTGGGGTCCCAGCCCTCGGAGAAGACGCCACGCACGAAGATCGGAAGCTGCGCGGCGAGCTCGGTCTTGTGGGAGTAGCACCCCCCGGACTGCCGCTCCGCGCGCATAGCGGTGCTACACGTGCCCGCCGCCGCTTGCCGCCGTTGCGCGCGACAGCGAGCGCTCGGCCTCTACAGGGGCCGTGTTCGGCGTCGTCGCGGTGGCACGCTCGAAGATGCGCCGGCTCTTCGTCAGTCCGGTAGTACGGGGCGGCGGCACGCCTTACTTCCCGGCCCTGGACGAGAGGACAGGATCAACCTGGAAGCATCAAGGTGGGCCAGGCCAGCGCCTCCGAGGGCCAGGTCCGTTCCTGGTTGTTCCTTCAGCTTGGCGACCTCGTCGGCAACGCGGTCGTTCACGAGCCTGGCGTTGTCCTCGACTCTCTCGAGGGTCCTCGAGAACACGACCTCGGCATGTCCTTCCAGATGCGTGCGAACTCGGCCTCGCGCTCTGGGGCCGACGGTTTCTCCTCATCGGTCTCCCAGTACGCCATCGCCTTCGTAAAGCCGCCGTCCGGCGAGGTGCGCACCCGTCTCCCGCGTCTGCTGGTTATGGAACCGATGCAGCTACTCGTCCGGCGCCGACCAGTCGATCTCGCCGCCGGGTCCTGCGTTGAAGCCGTCCAGCGACTCTCCCATCGAGTCGACCAGCTTCCGCATCACGAACTTCCTTCGGTTGGCGCCCGTTCTCCCATGATCTATGCCCCTGTCGCCTCAACGCTTATCGGTGGCCCGTCGAACGCAAAAAGGTGACTCAACTGCAAATCCTGCGGCCGTTCACATACCTGCAATGTGCGGCGGGTGCCACTACTACCGTGCGAACGATTTGAGCCTGCGGGACCGATGCATATGAGTCGGCGGCCTGCGAGACGGCGGGTGCCACTGATGCCACCGCAAAGCTGGCCGATGCGACCAGGGGGATGATGGTGCGGAGCTTGTTGGGGATGGGGAACATGTTTGCTGCCTCCCAGGGCGGTGTGGTTTGTGCGACCAGCATCCGCCCCGGAGCCCCCAGCGAATAGCCACCCTAGCGGTGAAACCTCCACCACCCTGGACGCTTCTGCTTTGGGCTATATGCAGCAGTCTCGATTTTGACGAATCGGGCTCTGGTGCGAGCGCGTACGGGGTGACAGAGCGCACGACATAGGCGCGCTGCGCCTCAGGCAGGTTCCGCAAGACACCAGTTCGCGGCGACCCACTGTCCGCTGATCATTGGTCCACGCGACGCCACTCTGCCGGCCCGCGCCCGCCACGGACGGTCCGAACGTGTGCCGCAGACGGCCACGGGGGCGCCTGGTCAGGTTGTCAGCCGTGCTTGAGAGCGGACTGCGACGCCCTGTGACGCGACGCGTGGCCGCGGTGGGGATGTGCTTGATGGTCGGACTGTTCGCGGCGGGGCGGGCGGGTGCCCAGCCGACGGCGCTCCAGGTCGAGGCTCCGGGCGCGCCTCAGTACGTCCACGGCAGCGACGGACGCGAGCACCTCGAGTACGACCTGATCATCACCAATGTGTTCACGGCCGACGCGACGCTCACGTCGCTTGAGGTGCGTGGCGACGGGAGGCGGCTGCTGGTGCTCAGGGGCGCTGCGCTCGCGGCCGTCACCCTCCCGCCCCTCGGCTCGGGCCCGACGGCGCGCATCGCGCCGGCGTCGACGGTCGTGACGCTCGTCGACATCGCGCTGCCGGCCTCCGCCGGGCGCGCGGTACCCACGCGCGTGACGAATCGGATCCAGTACGCGATCCCGCCGGACGCTCCAGCGCGGTCGCTGATCGGCAGTACGACCGTCACGGCACCCCTGCTCCGCACCGACCAGCGCGCGCCCGTCGTGATCGCACCGCCGCTGCGAGGTTCCGGATGGGTCGATCTCAACGGGTGCTGCAGCGATCCCACCGCTCTCCACCGCAACGTCGTCCTGTCGCAGAACGGGACCTACGTCACGCCTGAGATCTTCGCGATCGACTGGATCCGCCTCGTCGACGGTCGGCCCTACACCGGCGATGGCAAGCACAACAGCGACTGGCCGACCTACGGCGCCCCGCTCTACGCTGTGGCGGATGGCACCGTGGTCTCGACCGTCGACAACCTCCCGACATCCCACCGCTCGCCGCCCCAAACCTCAGCGGGCCCCAGGACTACGGGGGCAACAGCGTCTGCATCAAGATCGGCCCGGCCCGGTACGCGGTCTATGCGCACCTGCAGCCCGGTTCGGTCCGCGTGAGGCGTGGACAGCGCGTCCGGACCGGGCAGATCATCGGCCTGGTCGGGAACAGCGGGAACACGACCTTCGCCCCACCTGCACTTCGGGATCCAGGAACGACCCGACCCCCTGTCCAAGAGCGAACCGTTCGAGATCGACCGCTACACGGTGCAAGGGACCGTCGATCTGGCGACCTCGGTCCCGTCGCAGGTCACCGTCACCGGCTCGCCGCACCGGGAGCGCCGATCACTCCCGCTGATCTACTCGGTCATCAACCTGCCTGCGCGCTGAGGCGGCACCAACAGGCTCGTGAGCCTGCGTTTGCCATGGCCCTGCAGGCCTCGAACACCCAGCCCGAATCGAGGCGACAGTCCGTGCCCGACGCGATCGCGAGCGTGAGAAAACGTCCATGGAGAAGAACGCCGTCCCCCGGAAACCAAAACACGCTTCTGCTTCGGGCTAGGAGCGGAAGCCGTGCCCGTTCCGGCTAGCTGGGATTAGAGGGCGTTTTCGCTCTATTCGCTGCGCGGGGGAACGCCCGGCCGGCGATGATGGGAACCGATGCCGACCGGACGTTGTTCCCCGCCGCGATCGTCATCGACACGGTGCGTGACGTCTTGTAGCGGACAGAGCCGTTGTGGCCGTGTGTCCAGTTGCTTACTGTTGACGTACCCCCAGCGTGCGAGAGCCCGCCTCCCGCTCCGCGCGCGGCAATGGGAATGCCCGGCCGGCTTGCCAACGAGGCGGCGATCTGGCCGGGCGGCGCTACAGGGCGCCTATCGCTCTTCCTTGGACTTCTCCGAGGATGCGCTCATGCAAGCGCGCCGTCCATCGCGTCGTTACTCAAGACATCGGGGCGCCCCACCACGATGCCCCGACGCGGCCGCACCTTCCTGCGCGGTCGCACGCCCCGTCCGGCCGTGATGGTCGGGCGGGGCGGCCCCTCTGGAACAGGTGGGAAGTACGGATGCGGGCTGTGTCGGTGAGTGGGATCGTCATCGGTGACGGAAGGTCGTCAAGAAGATCCTCGCTCAAGGATGAGGCGCGGGCCGACGATGCACGCTGGAGACCGCAGAGGATCAACGGGACGGCCTTTCGTCGTATCGGAGGACCTCGGGAGTGCGCGGCCATACGGCGGTGAGGATCGGCGCGGCTGATGACAGCCTGGCCCAGTTCCGTCGCGTTGTTCACGTGAGGCCGGTCGGGACGAGGATTGAGACCGGAAAGGCAAACCCGCGGGTGAGCGGAGGAGCGTCGACGGCGCAAACTAGAACAGATCGGCTTCGGCGGTCAGTTCATCTGGCCGGCGGGATCGCGCTCCGCGGCGACCTTCTGACGCGCGGCGACCGGCGAGGGCAGCAGCGGGCGGAGGTTCGCGAGGAGGGCGGCCTCGGCGCTCAGCGCTCGCAGCTCGCCGCGGAGCGCGTCCTCGTCGCCGGCCGCATTGCACCCGTCGGAGCCGGGATGCCCCCCCGGGCGGAGCCGCCCCTATGTCGGGGACGCCCGCCGCCAATGGGAAGCGAGGCCGACCGGACGTTGTTCCCCGCAGGAATGATCGACACGGTTCCATGACGTCCCGTAGCGGACCTGGCCGTTGTGGTCGTGTGTCCGATTGGTTCCCTTGAGGCACGCCGTGGGCGCCTGGTTTCTTGGATCCAGGGGCCGGGCGCCACCCGCGACCGACCCATTCGGGGGGTATCGGCCCGCGAGAACTTGGGAACCCCCGCATCGAGCGAGTTAGGTTCCTCGCGCGCACGCACCGTGCTACGGGTCGGGTCCTCGCCATCTGTACGCGGTAGCAACGCCCGGCCGGTCCCGGCCGATCCTGCCCAAACCGGCCGGGCGGGCGCGATCCGTCTACGCGAGCGCGTAGACCTGAGGCCCAGCGGGCGCCATCATGCTGCGGAGCGCCTCACCGAGGAACAACTGATCGACGCCGACGTCCTTCATCAGCATCTGTGCGCGTAGAACGTCGGCGAGGAACTCGTCGTCGTGACGCAGGGTGATGATCTGCTCCGGGGTGCCGCGGACGATCATGAAGCCGCGAAGACCGCCCAGACCACCGCCGTGAGTCCCGAGCACACCCGGCTCGAAGCCGCTGATGCGACCTTCCTCCAGCAGCTTGTCGTGGTAGGCGACCACCTCGGAGAACAGACGAGAGACTTGCTCCGCGCGACCGGGATAGACCTCCCCCCAGCTGATGAGCAGCCCTGAATCGAGCATTCGGGCCACCTCCTTCTCTCTTCGAGCGCCGCGTCACCGCAACGCACAAACCTGACCATCCCAACGCTAGATCTGATAGCGACCGGGCAACAGCCGAGCGGACTACTGCGGTGCGCCCGTAGAAGCGTGCAAATCGTGGGCGCCGCCGACAAGCTCCCGGGCTCCTTCGTCCACAGTGGGCGGAGCCTCGCGGCCGTGTGCCGCGAGCAAGGGTTACCCTTGGCCCAGACTGGCGCTTCCGTAACCTCCGCCACGTGGACAGGTGGGAATTACGGATGCCGGGCTGTATCGGTGAGCGGATCCTCATCGGTGACGGAGGGTCGTCAAGAAGATCCTCGCCCAAGCAGCGGCGGCCCCGCATCGGACACGACGAGGTGAAGCCGCAGAGGATGGACGGGACGGCCTTCCGCTGTATCTGAGGACCTCGGGAGGAAGGAGCTGACAATACGTGGCTTACGCCGAGGCGAGCCGGTACTCGATTCCCCGGCTCGCCTCCGATTCGGTCCCCCGAGCGGCTGTACTCATGTGACGGCGGTCGCGGCCGTCAGTCTCGGTGCCCGGGGAACGCATCTTCCGCGCCACGGGGCGCTGGGCGGAAGCTAGTTCATCCGCCCGGCCGGTCGCGCTCGACCGCGACCTTCTGACGGGCGGCAACCGAACTCGGAAGCAGCGGGTACATGCGACTCAGCAGCGTCGCTCGGCGGCGAGGGCCTGCAGCTCCACTCGGGCCGCGTCCTCGTCGCCGGCCCTCCACGCGGCCCCGACCTCCGCCACTCTCTGGACGAGGATCGAGACGCTGGACGCGGCCCGGTCGGCGAGCGGCTCGTCAGGCGCGTACTTCCGGGGGCGTCCGCGTGCCGCCATCACTTGCCTCCTTGCGTCCATCGCCACCCGGGAGCCTTGCGCTTGGGCTTGGGCTTCCATGGGGGCTTTCGCGCCGCTCGCCTCGCTGCTCGCTTGGCCGAGGTCCGCTGATCGCGGAGGATCGGGCCGTAGTCGCGCGGTGTTAGACACGTCGAGGCCCGAAGCTCCTCGCCGCGGAGGAAGAGCGGAAAACACGCGTCGCCGAGCGGTAGGTAGGCCGCCGCGCCGGACGATGACGGTGCGGTAGAGCGCGCTGTTGGCCTGCCGGTGCCCGGCGGGGTTGAGGCGGTGGCGTTGGGTCATGCCTGAGGATGCGGGGATCGGAGCGGCGCCGCAGAGCTTCGCGAATGCGGCTTCGGAGTGCAGCCGCTCGTGTGGTCGGTCGCCGGCGAGGATCAGCATCTCGGCCGCTGTGTCGGGCCCGATCCCGAACGCCTGGCGCATCGTGGGCGCAGCGGCAAGGGTGAGCTCCTCGACGATCTCGTCGTGATCGGCGATCTCCGCGTCGAGCTGCTGCCAGCGGCGCGCGAGCGCTCGGAGGGAGTGCTTCGCTGCGGCGAGGGGTGTCGTGACCGCGCCTGGTCTCAGGCCGGCGCAGCGGTCGCGGAGCACGGCCTTGGTGAGCGGCTGGAGCTCTGAGCGGAGCTCGTCCGGTGCGATCACGATGAGGGCCTTGAGCGTGATGATCGCTGAGGTTCTGGCCTTGACGGCCGTGTCGCGGGCGACCTTGACCTGGCGCAGCATCTCGCTCGTCCCCTCGGAACGTCGCGGGGTTGCGGTGGCGGTGCCGGCCAGCACAGCACGGGCGGCGTTCTCCGCGTCGAGCGTGTCGCTCTTGCCGCGCTGCCGGCGATCGCGACGATCCGGGCGACCCGCCTCGAGGACCTGCTGGTCATGGCGGCGCAGGTAGCTCACGAGCCCTTGGCCATAGCTGCCGCTGCCCTCGATCCCGAACCGCTCCACGCGCGCCCGAACCTCTTGGCCCAACTGAGCAGCTGCTCATAGCCGGCGCGCTCTGCTGCGATCATCACATCGCCGAGTCGCTCGCCGTTGCCGCTGAGCACAACAGCGACATGGACGTGCTTGTGGGTGTCGACCCCGACGATCACCGAACCCTCGCGGGTTGCTGTCATCCTGTGCTCCTGACTGCCGATAGTGGTGGTCACATCTCGCGGCTGGTCGGGCGGGAGGACAGGACTGTGAAGGGGGACTGCTTGAAGACCAGGCTCCTATGAGGTCACTGCCCGTCCGACCGGCGGAACTTCACAACCACCGATGCCGGCCGACAGGTCAACAGCAAGGACACCATCGGTCAATCGTAAGCAAGAGTCAGGCCAACACCAGCGGCCTCAAGCATTCTCACAGTCGTAGGCGTCGAGGAGGTTGTCGGCGGCGAGGTCCTCGGGCGAGCACGTCCGGCGGTCGATTCCTTCCTCCACGATTTCGAGATGGTCAGCAGCAGCAGGCCGTTCGTTTGCGCTCGCGCGCGCGTTGTTGTTGCTGCTACTTGGAGTCCCTACAGGACGCTTCGTTCCTCCGGGTCGTCCCTCCGGGTCGGTGGGGTGCCCGGATTCGGGCGTTAGGCTCGACGGAATTCGGGCGTTAGGCGCTCTTTCGGCCTGCCCGGATTCGGCCTGCCCGGATTCGGGCGTTAGGTCCTCGAGGATCTTGGCGTGCTCGGGCGGCTCCAGCTTGCCGATCCGAGCGCCGATGCGCCGGCCGCCCATGCCGTCGTAGTCGCTGATCCGCAGCGGCTTCTCCCGCGGCATCGTGAGGACGACCAGGTCGCTTGAGTGCGATCCGTTCGGGCGATGGCGGCGATAGCGGACGAGGTGGCCCGTGGTCTCCAGGTGCTTGAGCTGGGCGCGGAGGCAGGACAACGCGACCCCGGCTGTCTCCGCGATCGACAGCTGGTCCTGCCAAGTAACGCCATCCGGGCCGCGCGCATCGGCGAGGATGAGCAGCGCGGCCTTCCGCGAGAGCGGGATGCGCACCGAGTGCGCCCAGGCGCGCGGCGCGTGCACGATGTTGAATGGCCGTCGCTCCCTCGCGGTAAGATTCGGGGTGTCGGTTGATTGGGTTTGCGGGCTCATTCCGCACTCCTTGAGTCGGGCAAGCGCGCGGAGTCGAGGCCGCGCGTTTTGCATTTCGGGCGCCGATCGACGCCTCCGATGGGTGTTCCGGCAGCCGCTCACGCCGCGCCTCGCAGTCGGTCGCGCTCGGCCTCGTAGTCGAGGTACGCGCTCTCGGCCTCGGCCGCCGGTTGCGGCTCGGTCGGGACGTCCCAGAGCGTCATCTGGCCCGGCAACGCCGCGAGACGCTCCCGAGGCGAAAGCACCTCGGCCCGGAGGCGCGGACGGGCGAAGTAGCACGACGAGCAGGCCCAGTGATGTGCAGGCTGCCCGGCGCCGATCGGCTGGCCGCAGACGAGGCAGACGCGCGACTCGCTCACGAAGCATCGTCCTCGAGCTGCTCGCGGATGACGAGATACGTCCTCAGCGCCCGCCTGACGACGCGACTCACCGAACCGTCCTGTACGGCCAGGCGGGTGAGCCGTTCGTAGTCCTCGGCCGATAGCTGGGCCGAGGCGACCCGAAGCTCGTTGCCTACCTTACGGTCCTGCTGGTGGATGGACAGAGCCCTGCTCCCAAGAATTAGGGACCTTCTGAGGACTCCTTCTCTCCGTTTCTCATTATAACCCCGGACCCGTACGTCCCTGCTCGCTCAGCCAGCGCTCAAGCTCGTCGGCGATAGCGCGGAGCATCGCGGGCGCGTCCGGCAGCCGGTACTTCATCCCGCACCCGCCGTCGCCCCTCGGGACCCCCGCGGCCCTGGCCTCGGTGAGCGCGCTCAGCGCTCGGTCCCACGCCCACTGCGGGCCGCCCTTCTCGGCGAGGGCGAGACGGTACCCGTGGACGAGGCGATCGGGCGCATCTCGTCCGAGTCGATCGCCGGCTAGCCACCGGCGTACCGGCACTGCTGCCCGGCGAGCGCGTGACCTCATAGGTGGTCGGCTACCTGCGCGCGCTGCTGCACGGCGGCGGATCCGAGCTTCGCCACCATCCGCGTTCTAGTGGAGTAGAAGCGCGAAGGGCGTCCGGGCGGGAATTCGCCCGGACGCCCTCACGCGTCAGGGTGTGACCGTGATCGTCCCGTGCATGAACGCGTGGATCAGGCACTGGTAGTGGTACGTGCCCGGCTGGTTGAACTGGATCGTCCCGTCGGACGGCAGCGGCGAGGTCGGATCCGAGTCCAGGAACCCGGTGTTGGCGAATCCGTTCCCGTGCGATGTCGAGGTCAACTTGATCGGTGTCACCGGCTCGCTCGGGTAGATGGCCTGCTGGTCCCAGGGGGGCGGGCCGGCGATCGAGCCGGCCAGCTGGTTGAGGTAGTCCTGGGGCCCGAACGCCGCCGTGTGGATCTCACGTGAGAGCGGCGTCATCGAGAACTTGACGACAGTGCCCTTCTTGACGGTCAGCGAGCTCGGGAACATCGCGAACACCTCGACGCCCTGGGGTCCCGCGGAGCCGAGATGCACGTTGTTGCCGGTCACCACCGTTTGCGACAGTCGCTTGGCGATCCGGACCGCCCGGTTGACCTGCCGATTCAGCGCCCGCGCATCCTGCGTAGCCGTCGGGATCGGCTGGCTCGGCTCGCGCACCACGATCGTGCCCACCATCCCCGCATGCACGTCGCAGAAGTACGTGTACGTACCGGCCTTCGTGAACGTGACCTTGTACCCGGCCGGCGGACCGAGCGGGAGTCCCGAGTCGACGCGCGACGTCCCGTTGTACGAGAAACCTCCACTCGGGCCGAACAGGGCCGGATTGAGGTTGATGCTCGGCACCTTGCCGTTGAACCAGAACAGGTTGCCGCCGGCGTCGTTGACTCCGGTCACGATCGGCCCCGGAAGCACGAGCGGCAGGTCGCCCTGGCCGACGGGCGGGATGTCGACCGTGTGGAAGCCCTGAAATTCCCACTCGATCGTGTCGCCCTCGTGGATCGTGATCTTCTGGCGGAAGAAGTTGTTGACGTCCGCTCCGTACTGCTGCAGCGCCGGCTGCGCGGACGGCGGCGGACCGACATAGACCGTCTTCAGCGCCGCGCTAGCGACCGCAGGGATGGCGACGGCGACCGCAACGACCATTGCTACGGCGAGGAGCCCGGTTCTCCGCATCGTGAAACCCCCAAACCACATTGTTGGTGTTACTGCACCACTGCTGACCATATAGCGTGATCGGGCGCAGATGCAAGCCCCTCTTATCGACGGGTCTCGGATCGGTCACAACCGGGTCAGCCGGCAGCGAGCTGGTCGAGGTCGGACTCGGGGACTGGGGCGAGATGCGCGACGGCGGTCATCGGGCCTCCTGTCGTCGGTTGCGACGGTGAAGCTCGACTCGGTGGGCTGGCGAGCAGGTGTTCGCATGCGAGTGGCGGCCCCCGAGCCCCTTTCCGCAGATGGCGCATTTGCGGCCCGAAGCGACGCTTTCGGGCGCCGGCGACCCGTTCATCGAATCG
Source organism: uncultured Solirubrobacteraceae bacterium (assembly GCA_963800815.1). Taxonomy (GTDB): domain Bacteria; phylum Actinomycetota; class Thermoleophilia; order Solirubrobacterales; family Solirubrobacteraceae; genus Palsa-465. The sequence continues at coordinate 101,584 of CAWDCP010000016.1, read as the reverse complement.
CCCGATTCGCGAACACTTTTGGCCCGTGGACAAAGGGGATTTCGAGGGAACCAAACGCGGATGCCCAACTGGTCGAGCAGTTGCTGGCGGAGTCGTTCGAGCTGGCGATCGTCGAGGTCGCCGACCGCCGCCTCCCTCACGCCTTCCATGCCGTACAGGCGGGCGTGATTGAGGTAGCGCTTGACGGGATCACCCATCAGCTCCTCTCGGGCTTTGCGCCGTCGTGTCTCCCACCCCTTCGCAGTGGAGCGTTTGACCGGATCGAGCGGGGCGGTCATCGCTTCGCCTCCGCCGGGACCGGGATCGGCCCGAACAGCGCGTCGAAACAACCCCTACCCGTAGGTAAGACCAACTACTTCACCGTGGAGGTGTACAGCGCCCAGGCGCGCAGCTGCGCGCAGTACCTGCACAAGGGCTCGCGCGTCGTCGTCGACGCCGAGCTCGACTGGCGCGAGTGGACCGACCAGCAGGACAACAAGCGCGAGGCAGTGACATTCCGCGCCCGCCAGGTGCTGTTCGAGGGCGGCCGGCCCACGTCATCCGTCACCGCCGCCGACGCCGGCGAGCAGAACGGAGCCGACCCCGAGCCGGCGATCAGCACCGCCCGCGAGCCGGCGGGCGTCGGCTCGCCAAGCGAAGCGGACTCGGCGAGCGCCGACGACCTGCCGTTCTAACGCCCGACCTCAGACCAGGAGCGCCGCCGACGTGAGCCGGCGGCGCTCCCGTCCACGCTGAGGTCGCGCCACGTCCACGCGCCTGCGTGATTGAACGCGCGCCGGCGCGTCTCATCGAAACCGTCTCACGAGGAGACCTGCATGACTAGCCCAACAACCGCCGCCGGCACCCCGGCGGCGGATCCATATCTGCGCTGGGAAACCCTCGGCAGTTGGTCCGACCAGCGCACGCTCGAACGGGAGCGCCTCGAGTCTCGCGCGAAGGGAACCGGAACGCGCGGCTGGCCTCGAGAGCGGGCCAGTTTGTGCGTCCAGGGTTGCCGGCCAGTCGTCCTGAGTGCGGCGCCTGCCCGCATGACACTCGCGGGACGGAATGACGATTGTGCCCCGTTCGGGGCAGGCTGTGATGACGCCGGACAAGCTCGTCCCCGCCCAGCGTCAATCTAAACCGGCGACCGAGGGCGAGTCTCTTCATCTGCGCCGACAGCAGTAACCCGGATGGATCCCGACGATCACGTGTTTGTCACGGCCGGCGCGCGGGTGTCTGAGTCAGGCGTGGGCGCGGCGGTCCATTCGGTGCGTTTCTCCGGGTAGCCCGGCGGGAGGACTCCTTCGAGCCGTTCGACAACCTCGAGCCAGCGGAGCGCGGAGTTGTAGTCCTCGTGGTTCGCGTCGGCCAGCGCGAAGCTCAGTGCGAGTTCGCGGGCTTCGCCGTGTCCTGGGTGAAGCTCCCGCGGATCGCCTCCACCGGTTGGCTGCGCTCCGGGCAAGCCGCGCCCCGCGGGCCGCACTGTTGCGGCCAGGTGGGGTCCGAGGTAGCGTCCGGCGATCTTGGTCGGTGGCCACCATAGTGGGGTCTCGGCGAGCTCGCCCGCGTCGGCGGCCTGTTCGGTTACGGCCGAGCGCAGGTAGGTCGGCGCGATGCCTGTCAACAGCATCCCGCGGAGCAGCGGCTGGAATGTTGCAGGCCGGACTCCAGCACCGAGGCGCGCGGCGATCATCTCGACAGCGGCGTCGGCCTGCTGCGTCGCTATGCCGCCTTGCTTGATCGGGAAATCGGTCGCATCGCCGGGGCGTAGACGTCATCGACTCCGACCACCCGCGCGTGTTCGTCGATCTCGATGAACCCCAGGTCATCGGCTGGGAGTCCGGGCAGGCCCGGTCCCTCGAGCTTGGGGAGCGCCACCACCTGGTCGGCCGGGATCGTCGCGCCCGAGGCGAGCCGAAGAGCGCCGGGGATGATGCTTTCCGCGGTGGCGCTCAGCGTGGAGGCGGATGCCGCGGTCGGCGAGCACGTCGCGTAGGGCGCGGCTCGCGGTGGGCCCAAAGGTGGCGAGTGGCTCTTGCTCGGGTGTGACGATCGTGAGCTCGATGCCGGTCAGATGCTGCTCGGCGATCCACGACGCCGTCAGCAGCGCCAGCTCGTAGCTCGGGAGCGCCCAACCGGGTCCCGTCGGCGCCGCGAACGTGACCCGCCCGAGATCCCCACGCTCGAGCCTCGCAAGCAGCTCTTGAAACGCCGCGACGTCAACGGCGCCGGTGAATTGCAGCGCTCCCGGGAGCCACGCACAGCGCCGCGCCCCGACCGCGACGATCAGGCTGTGGTACGACATGGTCTCTCCGCCGCTGAGGGCGATACGCCGCCGGCCCGGGTCGACGGATTCAAGGGACGCGACGTGCAACTGGGCGCCGTATTCGGCGGTGACTGTGGCGAGTTCGAACACGCTCGTGTGTGCGAGCCCGAACGGCTCCGCCACGGCGAGGGGCTGATAGACGAATCGGCGGTTGGGAGCGATCACGTCCACGCGCGCAGACAAGCCGAGCAGCCCCCGCAGGCCCAGCAGCGCCTCGATCGCGGCGACCCCACCGCCGCAGATAACCACACGCTTCGCTGTTCTGGCGGCGCGTGCCACCGGCCTCGGCAGCGCCGTCATGAGGAAATCCCCTGTGATGGTCTTGGCATCAGTCCGATGCTGATGCGAGTGGCCTCATTCCGCCGGCCCAGTCAGGGCGTTGATCTCGGCCGTGGTTGGTGTGACCGCGGCCGAGATCAGGCGAGCCGGTTACCGGCGGCGGGCGACGCGGCGCGACGTGCGGCGGGCCACTCTGCGAGATCCGAACATCGTGTTCCTCCTGGGTTGGGTTTTAGCTTGCGGGCGCCGCGTTCTCGGCGGCGTGAAGGGCTTGGGCGTCCTCGGCGGAGACGAGCCCGATCTCGACGAGATCGAGCGGGCTGATGAGTGTGTGGGCGCCTGCGCGGGACGTCGGCCAACGTCAGCACCAAGGAAGGCTGCTGGCAGGCACGGGCCGCGGGTTCGGTCCCTGCGTCGAGGCGAACGTGATGCTCCCGCGATCAAGACGACGCAACGATAGTGCGCATACCACTCTGCGCCCAAGAGTGGTGCTTGCACCAGCCATTAACCGGCTCAGCCTGGGTGAAGTACTGACCGGGTGCATTGGTTTGGCACGTTGTGAGCCGATGCCGGAGAGTGTTTTGTTCCTCGTGCAGCGTGTCAGAGCCAAGATAGGACGACTCGTCAATGCTCGAGACTGACCGGGGGACGACACAACTGAGTCCCCCGCCGCCCGCCATAGAGGTACCCCCGGCACCCGCACGACCGCCGCGCACCCGCCGCACCCAACGCGTGCTGGTTCCGGTGCTGCTCGTCGTGGCGACGATCGTCGGCATTGGCGCCACGTTTGCGGTGTGGGTCAATCGTCAGGCGCTGAATACGGGCAATTGGTCCTCGACGAGCGCCCAGATTTTGGAGGACAAGCAGGTCCAGACGGCGCTGAGCGCCTATTTGGTGCATGAGCTGTTCACGAACGTGAACGTGTCAGCCGATCTGCAGGCGATCCTGCCCAAGCCGCTGCAGCCGCTGGCGGGTCCGGCGGCGGCGGGGTTGCAGCAGCTCGCCGGTCAGCTCGCCCCGAAGGTGCTGGCCGCCCCTCAGGTGCAGGCCGCGTGGGTGCACGCGAACATCGCCGCGCACAAGGAGCTGCTCAAGGTCCTGAATGGGGGCGGGCCGGTCGTGTCGACCGAGTCGGGCGTGGTGACGTTGAATCTGCAGGCGCTCGTCAAGCAGCTCGCGGCGACGCTCGGGGTGACGAGCCAGGTTCTGGCGGCCAAGCAGAAGCTCGGGATCAGTGTGCCGGCCTCTGCGGGCCAGTTGGTGATCATGCGCTCTGATCAGCTCAAGAGCGCTCAGGACATCGCCACGGCGGTCAAGAGCCTGGCGATCGTCCTGCCGGCGATCGCGCTGCTGCTGTTTGCGCTGGCGGTGTATCTCGCGCGGGGCTGGCGCCGGCGGGCGCTGCGGACGACGGGCTGGTGCTTCGCGCTGATCGGGATCGTCTCGTTGCTGATCCGTCGGGTTGGCGGCGATGTGGTCGTCAACGGGCTGGTCAAGGAGGCGTCGAACAAGCCGGCGGTGCACGACGTGTGGAACATCGCCACCTCGCTGCTGTTCGCGATCGCGGTGGCGATGATCGTCTACGGGCTGCTGATCGTCGCCGCGGCGTGGCTGGCCGGGTCGACCGGTTCGGCCACCGCGGTCCGTAAGGCGCTCGCGCCGACGCTCCGCAACCGTCCCGCTGTCGCCTACGCCGCTGTCGCCGGAGTTCTCCTGCTGGTCGTGCTGTGGGGTCCGACGCCGGCCGTCCGCACGGTGTGGGGGGTGCTCGCCTTCGCCGTGCTGCTCGCGCTCGGCGTGACGATGCTCCGTCGCGAGACCGAGCACGAGTTCCCCGGCCCGTCACGCGAACGAGCGCCGGCCACGGGCCGTGTGGGGCGGGCGATGTCGGGGTGGCGGGGGCTCGCGCGGATCGCGTACCGCGATCCTGAGCACGTCGCCGAGCGGCTCACGCTGTACGCCGCCGGCAACCTTGGGCAACCGGCGCTCGACTGGGCACACGAGGTCGGTGAGACTCGTCCCGACGTGCCGCGCGCGGTGATTGCCGAGGAGCTTCGGACGCAGACCGCGCAGCTGGCGCGGATCGACGGGGCCGTCTCGGGCACGCCGTTCCTGATCGCGCTCGTGCCCGGCTATCTGGCCTACCTTCGCGAGGAAGGGCGCATGGTTCTGCGTACCGCGGCGCTGTACGGCCGGGATCCGCGTGAGCTCCAGACCTCGGCTGAGGTGCTCACGTTGCGCGGCGTGCACCCGGATGTCGATACGGCTCGCGCGGCCTTGGAGCAGGTGCGTGATGTGCCGTTGCCGGAGAAGCCGACCGAGCGTCGCTCGGTGCGCACGTGGGTCCGCAGCGTCACCGTGCTGCTGATCTTCGGCGGGTTCATGTCCGCTCCGTCCGATCAGCGCAAGGAGGCCGCGCACCCCTGGTTGAAGGCCTCCATCGGGTTCCTGATCGGCGCCGGGATCTGGGTGACCACATGGGTGCTGCCCGCCACGTTCATGGTCGCGATGGCCTGGGGCTGCGAGACCCACGCCCGGCAGCTCGGGCGACGGGCATTGCTGTTCTACGACGGCGACGCCGACAGCGCACAGGCCGCGATCGCCGCCGCCAAGCAGCGGGAGGACCGCGGGCACGGCAAGCGCGAGGTCCTCCGCGCCACCGTCCTCGCCCTCTCCATCGCGATCCCGATCGGCTTCGTCGCCTACGCCGACCACGTCCGCCAGAGCACCGGCATCAACTGGGTCGGCGCACTCGGCGCGCTCGCGGCGGTCTCCCTCGTCATCGCTGCGTCGGCCCTCGCCAACCGCCAGTAAGCGACGCGGATCAGGCCGTCTGAGCCACTCCGGGCGGGACGACCTTCCCCGCGTCCATGTCCTTGGCGAGGTTCATCGAGGTGCCGCTCACCGGTGCCGACCACAGGCCGGCCAGGGCGATGTAGCCGCCGACCGCGATCGCGCCGATCGCGCCGACGTTCTGGGCCGTCGACGCCGTCCCCAGGATGACGCTCAGCAGCCCGGCGGTGAGCACGACCTCCATCAGGAAAGCCTGCCAGTCCTTGTAACCAGGCCCCGGTCACGTCGCACCGAGATGCTCGATGTTGCCGAACGCGGCGAGCAGGAACAGACACGCCAGGGCGCCTGAGTTGAATAGCGACTGGTGGGTCGGACTTCCTAGCCCAGATGGCGGCCAGCCGGCAATCCGGGTCAAGCAACAGCAACAAACTCGACTGCGACGAGTGGGTTCTGATCCGGCTTGTAGGAGACATTTCGTACAGGCCACCCCGCTGGTTCAGGCGTCAGCGTTCCACGGACCGCGAAAGCGCCACACGTCGCCTTCAACGTGCAGGACAGCTAGCTCCACCACGTGGCCGCAGTCAGGGCAAGTAGCGGTGGAGGCCTCGCGCACGTACTCCGGATCGGTTGCGAGCTCCGGGTCCAGATCGGCGTTGATGCTCGCCCGAAACCAATCGCGGTAGCGTCTGCCGCACTGCGGACACTCAACGACGACTTGCTCGATGGGTGATGTCAACAGATCTCCCAACTCCACGCCTCCGAACGATGCCGAGAGGATAGTCTGCTCTTGCTGCCTACGGGCTTGCGGCGGCCCCAACCGTAGGAGCGCGAGCACCGCTTAACTCTAGGAGGCCGATGGCGGAAAACAGCAAGCGGACGCGAATCGAGCCGGTCTTCGGTTGGCTACAAGACAACGGGCCGCCCGACTGGCCCGATGGGCTCCTGCGCATCGCGGACGGGCTTGCGGTCCACGAGGCTGCTGGGCCCTCGGGGCCGCCCTGGCCGGCCTTGACCTGCGTGCTGGCGCCGAGACGATGCCGGATCCCGAAGTCGCTGCGCGGTGCACAGGCCAGAGGATTTCTGGCGGCTCGTTCAGGGCGGCGGCTTGCCGGCAATGACGATCCCGGTCTCGTAAGCGAGGAGGACGGCTTGAACGCGGTCGCGCAGTGTGAGCTTGGACAGGACCGCGCGACGTGTGTCTTGACGGTCGTGCCCGATACGACGAGCTGGTCGGCGATTTCGGCATTGGAAAGGCCACGGGCAATCAGACGGAACACCTCAAGCTCGCGCTCCGTGAGCTCGCCGAGCGCTTGAGGGGGCGCTGGCGCGCGCGGGCGGTCCTGGAGGAACGTCTCGATCAGGCGGCGGGTGACGGTTGGGGCTAGTAGCGCCTCACGTTCGGCGACGACGCGAATGCCCGCAACCAGGGCTGTGGCCACGCGACGGGCATGTCGGGACACTTCCGCTCGTGCCGCGAGCAACACTGAGCCGCGCGCTTTCGTACGCCCCACCGACAGACGACGCCAGCCGGGTCGACCCGACCAGATCAACCAGCCAAATCGTCGCCAACTCAACAGACACAGCCACCTGGCCCCACGCGAGAAGTTCCCGGTCGACCCGAACTCTACGCTCACACCCCCGGACACGAACGCACATTCCGAGCATCTGCTGCTCGCCGCATTGGTCACCTCCGCCTGCCAGCTGCCCGCTTTCCTCCCCGCGAGCTCGCCCTGCCCGACGTCCTCCCGAATCGCGCCACGGGGCGCCCGTGGGGACGACGCCGGCGCCTCCCTCGTCGCCACAGACGTCGTGAGCTCTGCGGCGACGCGCCGAGCTCCAGCGTGCGGCCGAGCTCGTGCGGGAGGAACTCGCCCGCGAGGACGCTCGCTCGCGTGCTCCGGGGGGGTAAAGTTTGGCGCAGGCGACTGGAGCCGGACACTGGAGAGACGAGCGCAAGGCGAGCTTGAGCCTCAGGATGCGCGGCAGCGAGGCGTTCTCGATGCCGCGCTCGACTGCGTGATCATGATCGACGATCGTGGCCGCATCACCTATCTCAACCCATCCGCGGAGCGCACGTTCGGCTACGGTCGCGGCGAGGCGATCGGCCGAGAGCTGTCGGAGGCCATCGTTCCTCCCTCCCGGCGTGACGCGCACCGCCACGGCTTGACGCGCTACCTGACGACGCGGGAGTCGCGCATCCTCGATCGCAGGATCGAGCTCACTGCGATGCGGGCGGACGGGAGCGAGTTCCCCGTCGAGTTGACTGTCACGCGCGTCGAGCTGCCCGGCGAGCATGGGTTCATCGGGTTCGTGCGCGACATCACCGACCGTGTCCGATCCGAGCAGGAACTGAAGGCGGCCCAGCGGCGGGTGCTCGAGGCTGCTGACACGGCCCGCGAGCGTGTTACCCGGGACATTCACGACGGCGCCCAGCAGCAGTTCGTGAACACCCTGATCAACGTTCAGCTGGCCCGGCAGAAATGGTCGTCTGATCCTGGCCGCGCGCGCGAGTTGCTCGACCTGGCGGTCGCCGCGGCGGCCGCCGGCATCGAGACGTTGCGTGAGCTGGCGGCCGGGATCCATCCGGCGATCCTCAGCGACAGGGGACTGGCCGCGGCGCTGGACGCACTGGCAGCCCGGATGCCGATACCGGTGTCACTCGAGGTCGGAAGTCTCGAGGCGCTGCCGTCGCTCGAGGCGAGCGTCTACTTCTTCTGCGCAGAGGCGCTGACGAACGTCATCAAGCATGCTTCGGCAAGCCGAGCCTGGGTGAACGTCGCCGCGGGCGGCGGGCGGCTGACCGTCGAGGTTCGCGACGACGGCGTCGGCGGCGCCACGGCGGGGTCGGGCGGCACCGGGTTGGTCGGTCTCAGCGACCGGATCGCGGCACATGAAGGCACCCTCGAGCTGGACAGCCCCGGGACCGGCGGTACACGGCTCACTGCGCGTATACCGCTACCTCCGAGCGCTAGCCCTGCACCGCAAGCTGGGCTGTGAACGGGATCCGAACGCTTACGACCTCAGGAACTCGTCGAGGTTGCACTCAGCGAGCTCCGTCTTCGGGATGAAGCCACGCGCGCCGCTCTCGCGCACGGGTTGGGCAGACACGGCATCGCGATCGGTCGACGTCAGCAGGATCCTCGGCGACCGCGGGCGAGCATGGAGCTTCGTGGCGAGCTCCACGCCGTTGCCGTCCGGCAACCTGACGTCGAGCAGGACCGCGTCGGGATCGAGCTGGTCGCACTTTGCCAACGCTTCGGCGGCGCTGGTCGCTTGTCCGAGCACCCGATACCCGCGATCAGCGAGCAGTTCGGCCGCAGCGCGGCCGAACTCGAGGTCGTCATCGACGATCAAGATCGACATGGTCATACATACTCGAACGCAAGCCCAATCATTACCGTCAAGGATCGGCCGTCGCGTGAGCGGGTGCAATGGGGATATCCCTATGGACAGCTCAGCCCTTCAGGTACTCGAGTACGGCGAGCACGCGCCGGTGGTCCTCGGGCACCGAGCGCAGCTCGAGCTTGCCGAAGATGTTGGTCACGTGGCGCTCGACGGCCCCGACGGTGACAACGAGCCGTTCGGCGATGGCCGTATTCGAGCGGCCCTCCGCCATCAATGACAGGACGTCACGCTCGCGTGGCGTGAGCTCGGTCAGCGGGCCGTCCGGCCGTGGTCGCCCGACGATCCTTTGCACCACCTCGGGATCGAGCGCCGAGCCGCCGCGAGCGACGCGCCGCACTGCGTCGGTGAACAGCGCCAGGTCGCTGACGCGCTCCTTGAGAAGGTATCCGATCCCATCGGCGCGGTCGCCGACGAGCTCGAGCGCGTACGCGGCGTCGAGGTACTGGGAGAGGATGAGCACGCCGACCTCGGGCTGGTCGGCGCGTATCTGTTGCGCGGCGCGGAGCCCATCATCCTTGTTCTCGGGCGGCATCCGGATGTCGGCGATGACGACGTCCGGCCTGTGCGCGCCGGCTTTCCGGATCAGGTCGGGGGCGTCGCCGGCGACTCCGACGACCTCGAACCCTCCCTCTTCGAGGACGCTGACGATGCCCATCCGAGTGAGGAGCTGATCCTCGCCGACGACCACGCGCACCGTCCCAGCGTCGCTCATGCACCCAGATTATGGGAAGCCGGCCGACGTAGGGTCCGTCCGGAGCGCCGTGGGGTTAGCCCCACTGGCATAGGCAGGCTGGGGGGATGGCCGCAGTCCTCCAAGCGGGGGACACTCATCCCCTGACGGACGAGAACGCGGAGGCCGGCCCGAGCCAGGTTTCGGACGGCCAAGGAGGCGATGCTGGTGATCACTGATCTTCGCTCGGCGCCGCAAGCGCCGACCAGGTTGCGCGGGCGCCGCCGCGAGTGCGCGGTGCTCGACGGGGTGGTCGCGGCGGTTCGCGACGGTCGGAGCCGCACGCTGGTGCTGAGGGGCGAGGCTGGAGTGGGGAAGACGGCGCTGCTGGACTACGTGATCGAGGCGGCGGCGGATTTGAGGGTGGAGCGGGCGGCCGGGGTGGAATCTGAGATGGAGTTGACGTTCGCCGCGCTGCATCAGCTGGGCGCGCCGATGCTCGATCGCTTGGAAGAACTTCCCGCTCCGCAGCGCACCGCGCTCGAGATCGTCTTCGGGCTCAGGGAGGGACCTGCCCCGGACAGGTTTCTCGTCGGGCTGGCGATGCTGAGCCTGCTTTCGGAGGTGGCGGCGGAGCGTCCGTTGGTGTGCGTGGTGGACGATGCTCAGTGGCTGGATCAGGCGTCGGCGCAGGTGCTCTCGTTCGCTGCGCGGCGGCTGTGGGCGGAGCCGGTGGCGGTGCTGTTCGCCGCGCGCGAGCCGAGTGACGAGCTTCGGGGACTGCCCGAGCTCGAGGTTGAGGGCCTGCGTAACGGAGATGCCCACGCGCTGCTCGGTTTGGCCGCTCGCTTCATGCTGGATGAGCGGGTCCGCGAACGGCTCGTGGCCGAGACGCGGGGGAACCCGCTGGCGTTGCTCGAGCTGCCGCGGGGGTTGACGGCGACGCAGTTGGCCGGTGGGTTCGGGTTGCTGGACGCCCAAGCGTTGCCGGACCGGATCGAGGGGAGCTTTCGGCAGCACCTCGCCGGGCTGCCGTCTGACACTCAACGGCTTCTGTTGGTCGCTGCGGCCGAGCCGGTCGGCGACCCACTGCTGCTCTGGCAGGCCGTCGAGCGACTCGGCATCGGGGCTTCGGCGGCGGCCGCCGCGGAGACGGAAGGGTTGCTCGCGATTGGCCAGCGGGTGACGTTCCGCCATCGATGGGTGCGCTCTGAGGTCTACCGCTCGGCATCGGTGCACGAGCGACGGGCCGTCCATCTCGCGCTGGCGGAGGTGACCGATCCGCAACTCGATCCCGACCGCCGCGCCTGGCATTTTGCCGTCGCGGCGGCAGGACTCGACGAGGACGTGGCGCTCGACCTCGAGCGTTCGGCCGGACGAGCGCAGGCTCGCGGCGGATTCGCCGCCGCCGCGGCTTTTCTGGAGCGGTCGGTAGAGCTGACGCGAGACGCCGCCCGACGGGTCGACCGCGCACTCGCCGCCGCGGAAGCCAACCTGCAGGCGGGGGCGTTCGACGCCGCTACCGGACTGGTGGCGACGGCGGAGGCCGGCGCGCTCGATGACCTCCAGCGCGCGCGGGTCGACCTCACGCGCGGTCAGATCGTATTCGCCTCGGGCCTGGGCGCCGACGCCTCCCCGCTGCTGCTGAGGGCCGCGAAGCGGCTCGAGTCGCTCAACCTCGAGCTGGCGCGCGAGACCTACCTGAGCGCCTGGGGTGCCGCCGCCTTCGCGGAGCGTGTGGGCGCGGGCGATCTGCCCGAGGTCTGCCGCGCCGTGAGGGCGCTTCCCCGACCGACGCATGGTCCGCGCGCGGTCGACGTTCTGCTCGACGGCCTCGCGCTTCTGATCACCGACGGACGGGCCGCCGCGGCACCGGTCCTGCGGCGAGCAGCGGGCGTCTTTGCCGGCGACGGCGTATCCACCGAAGAGCGTCTTCGCTGGGGCTGGCTGGCTACGGCGGCCGGCTATGCGATGTGGGACAACGACGGCCCGCGGGCAGTCTGTGAACGGCAGATCCAGCTCGCGCGGGACGCGGGAGCCCTCGAAGGGCTACCGCTCTACCTGGTCGCGTTGGGCGTCGCCACCGCTTGGAGCGGCGAGTTTGCCGCGGCGGCGGCGACCATCTCAGAGCTCGATGAGGTCACGGCGGCAACCGGGGCCCGCATCCCGCCATCCGCGGCGCTCCTGCTGCTCGCTCTGCAGGGCAGAGACGCCGAGGCCTCGGCCCTGATCGACGCCACGCTCGGGCAGGCCGCCGAGCGCGGGCGGGGAGTCGCGGTGACCCAGGCGTACCGGGCGCGCGCAATTCTCTACAACGGCCTCGGACGATACGAGGAAGCACTGAGAGCGGCTCAGAATGCCAGCTGGGATCCGCTCGACCTCCACCCCTCCATGTGGGCGCTGCCTGAGCTCGTCGAGGCCGCCGCACGCTGCGGAGAGGCAGAGGTGGCCCGGAAGGCGCTCGAGCGCCTGGCAGCGACGACGCGGCCCGCCGGCACGGATTTCGGGCTCGGGATCGAGGCTCGCTCACGGGCGCTCGTCAGCGAGGGCGACGCCGCCGAGGACCTCTACCGCGAGGCGATCGATCGGTTGAGCCGCACGCAGCTCCGTCCGGAGCTCGCGCGCGCACATCTCCTCTACGGCGAGTGGCTGCGCCGCGGGTTTCGGCGCGTCGACGCCCGGCAACAGCTACACACCGCCTACGACATGCTCGGCGCGATGGAGATGGAGGCGTTCGCCGAGCGAGCCTGCCGCGAGCTGCTCGCGACGGGCGAGACGGTGCGCAAGCGCACGGTCGATACGCGCGATGACCTCACCGCACAGGAGAAGCAGATCGCCTCGCTCGCCGGGGACGGCCTCACCAACCCCGAGATCGGCGCCCAGCTCTTCCTCTCGCGGCGGACCGTCGAGTGGCATCTGCGCAAAGTGTTCGCGAAGCTCGGGATCAGCTCCCGCAGAGAGCTTCGCCGGGCGCTGCCCGCGGCGGCCACCGCGCACATCCGGCCCGACGGGAAACGTGGACGCAGCCGCGGCGTCCCGCAGCGAACGCAGCCGCGTCGCGAACCGGGGCGCCGGGGTCGAGAAGCGCCGCCGCCGGTTGAACCTCAGACCAGGGTGTCCGACCAGGCAGTTGACGGGGGCGAGGAGCCGCGCCACGGAGGATTGTCCTCCAAGGCTTGACGAACCCCCGAGCTGTGGCCGTGAACGCGACACAACCTGAGGAGGACAGATGTCCGCTACTGAAGTGGCAGAGCAGCAGACGGGCAGCGCCAACAGCACCGCCATTCGCCCGTTTCATGTTGACTTCCCGGAGGCGGACCTCACCGAGCTGCGCCGGCGCGTAAACGCGACCAGGTGGCCCGAGCGCGAGACGGTCGGCGACGACTCGCAGGGCGTGCCGCTCTCGATGATGCAGGAGCTCGCGCGCTACTGGGGGTCGGACTATGACTGGCGCGGGTGCGAGGCGAAGCTGAACGCCCTGCCGAACTTCATCACCGAGATCGACGGGCTGGACATTCATTTCATTCACGTTCGCTCGCGGCACGAGGACGCGCTGCCGCTGATCGTGACCCATGGGTGGCCTGGCTCGATCATCGAGCAGCTGAAGATCATCGGCCCGCTCACAGACCCCACGGCGCATGGCGCGAGCGCGTCGGACGCGTTCCATCTGGTGATTCCCTCGCTACCCGGCCACGGGTTCTCGGCCAAGCCGACTGCTACGGGGTGGGACCCCGTCCGCATCGCGCGTGCTTGGGTCGTCCTGATGCGGAGGCTCGGGTACACCCGGTTTGTGGCCCAGGGCGGCGATTGGGGTGCGGCGGTCACGCAGACGATGGGTGCTCAGGCCGCCCCGGAATTGCTCGGCATTCACTCCAACATGCCGGGTACCGCCCCGGCCGACCTCGTAGCGGGGTTCGAGCGCGGCGCCCCGCCGCCATCCGATCTCACGGGAGACGAGCTGCGAGCGTACGAACAGCTGAGCACGTTCTACGCCAAGCATGTCGCCTACGCGCAGATCATGACCACGCGCCCGCAGACGCTGTACGGGCTGGCGGATTCACCCATCGATCTGGCGGCGTTCGCGCTCGACCACGGCGACGGCACCGGCCAGCCCGGGCTCGTTCAAAAAGTCCTCCAGGGGACCTACCAGAGCGACCTCACCAGAGACGACCTCCTCGACAACATCACGCTGTACTGGTTGACGAACACGGGGATCTCCGCCGCTCGCCTCTACTGGGAGAACAAGGCCGACTTCTTCGACGCCAAGAGCATCACCATCCCGTTCGCGATCAGCGTGTTTCCCGACGAGCTCTACGAGGCCCCGCGGAGCTGGGCGGAGCGCGCGTACCCCAACAACCTCATCCATTTCAACCAGCTCGACCGAGGCGGCCACTTCGCCGCCTGGGAGCAGCCGCAACTCTTCTCGGAAGAGCTGCGCGCGTCGTTCCGATCGCTCCGGACGGCGGGGGCGGCAGAATGACGAGCTCCGCTGCGGTGGAAGCGAACCCGGCTTGGGCGTTGGGCCCGCTGAAGCAGATAGATGCCGGCCTGCTCAGCGTGGAGTACGCCGACGCAGGGCCGGCCGACGGCCCAGCTGTGATCCTTCTGCACGGCTGGCCCTACGACATCCACAGTTACCTCGACGTGACCCCGATACTCGCCGCGCACGGCTACCGGGTGATCGTCCCTCACGGGCGCGGTTACGGAACGACGCGCTTTCTCTCGGAGACGACGTTCCGGAACGGACAGCAATCCGTGCTTGCCGTCGACGCGGTCGCCTTGATGGACGCTCTCGACATCGGAGAGGCGATCGTTGCCGGGTTCGACTGGGGAGCGCGGACGGCCGATATCCTTGCGGCGCTCTGGCCCGAGCGCTGCAGGGGGCTCGTCTCGGTCAGCGGTTACCTGATCGGCAGCCAGGCGGCCGGCGCGCTTCCGTTGCCGCCCGAGGCCGAGCTGCAGTGGTGGTACCAGTACTACTTCGCGACCGAGCGTGGCCGGGCGGGATACGACAAGTACCGGCACGACCTCGCGAAGCTCATCTGGCGGACCGCTTCACCGAGGTGGGACTTCGATGACGCCACCTTCGATCGCAGCGCAGCCTCGCTCGAGAACCCCGATCACGTGGATATCGTCATCCACAACTACCGCTGGCGGCTCGGTGTGGCGCAGGGCGAGACCGAATACGACGAGCTGGAGCAACGGCTCGCGCAAGCTCCGCCCATCACCGTGCCCGCCATCACCCTCGAGGGTGACGCGAACGGCGCGCCGCATCCCGACCCGAGTGCCTACGCCACGAAATTCTCGGGCAAGTACTCGCACCGGACGATCGAGGGCGGCATCGGACACAACCTTCCCCAGGAAGCTCCGGAAGCGTTCGCCCGCGCCGTAGTCGACGTCGACAGCTACTAACGAAGGAGCTCCCATGTCAGCGACCAATTCCGACGCTGCCCCGTTGACCGTAGTCCTCGTCCATGGGGCCTTCGCGGACGCGTCGAGCTGGAACGGCGTCATCGAGCGCCTTCACGCCGCCGGGGTGGCGGTGACGGCACCGCCAAATCCGCTGCGGGGCCTCTCGGCCGACTCGGCGTACATCGAGTCGTTCGTGGAGCAGATCCCGGGACCCGTCCTCGCCGTCGGCCACTCGTACGCCGGCTGTCTGATCTCGAACCTCACCGACGCCGAGAACGTCGTCGGCCTGGTTTTCGTCGCCGCTTTCGCGACCGACGAAGGCGAGCGCCTGGGCGAGGTCGCGAGCACGTCCAAGGACGCCATCCTGTCGACCGCGCTGGTTCAGCTCCACTATCCCCTCGGCGACGGGGAGACCGCTGTCGAGCTCGCGGTCGATCCGGCCAAGTTCCGCGACGCGGTCGCCGCCGACCTCCCGCCGGAGCAGATCGCCTCGCTGGCCGCGACCCAGCGTCCCCTCGCGGAGCTGGCCTTCTCGGAGCCGTGCGGTCCACCTGCCTGGCGAAAGCTGCCCTCCTGGACCGTGGTCGCGAGCGACGACAAGGCCGCCGGAGCAGACCTCATCCGCTCGCTGGGCGAGCGCGCCGGCGCGAGGATCATCGAGGTCGAGGGCTCACACGTGATCATGATCTCGCAACCCGACGCCGTCGCCAACGTGATCCTCACCGCAGCAGCGACGGTCAGCCAACTGGCAGCCTCGCCCAGTTGACCATGGAGCCGACCCGGCCCGCGGGAGACGTCCGCGCCTGGGCTGAGAAATACACCGACCAGGTCGCAGCGGCAGGGAGCACCGGCGGTGCAGGCTCGCGATGAGCCCGCCGGTCGCGATCATCACGGGCGCGTCCCAGGGCATTGGCGCCGGGCTGGTCGCCGGATACCGCAGTGCGGGTTATGCCGTCGTTGGAGTGGCATTGTCGTTCCCCTCAGCCGAGCACGATGAGAGCGATTACGTCCCGGTCGCCGGCGACATCGCAGATGCGCAGACCGCACGGCGAGCGGTCGACGAGGCTCGCGACCGGTTCGGGCGGATCGACACGCTGGTCAACAACGCCGGCATCTACATCGGCAAGCCGTTCACGGAGTACACGTTCGATGAGTACGAGGCGATCACGGCCGTGAATCTCACCGGCTTCTTCCGCATCACCCAGCTCGCGATCGCCGAGATGGTCGCCAGGGGCAGCGGGCACGTCGTGAACGTCTCGACGAGCCTGGTCGATAACGCGGACAGCACGAGGCCGTCCGCGCTACCTGCCCTCACCAAGGGAGGACTCGTCGCGGCGAGCCGTTCGCTTGCGATCGAATTCGCCTCGCGCGGCGTCCGAGTCAACGCGGTCTCGCTTGGGGTCATCAAGACACCCGCCCACGACCCCGCGTCCTACGGCGGGCTCGAGGCCCTCCACCCGCTGGGGCGTGTAGGCGAAGTGAGCGACGTCGTCGACGCGATCCTCTATCTCGAGCGAGCGACGTTCGTAACCGGCGAGACGCTGCACGTTGACGGCGGCCAGGCGGCCGGCCGGTAGCACCAATCAACCTCACCCGATCGGAAGGACTTGAACCATGCGCTCGGACATCACCCCCGGCGGCACATTCCCCGACTACGAGCTGCCCGACCAAGATCGCGTCACTCGCACGCTCAGCGAGATCCAGGGCGAGGACCCGCTGATCCTGACGCTCGCGCGCGGCAACTATTGCCCAAAAGAGCACCAACAGCACCTCGAACTCGCCGCCAACTACCCGAAGATCGCCGTGTCCTACACCAAGGTCGCCACGATATCGACCGACACCCACCACTCAAGCCAGGAGTTCCGCGCGTCGATCGGCGCCCAGTGGCCGTTCCTCGAGGATCCGGATCGGATCGTCCAGAAGGACCTCGACATCCAGGAGTACACCGACACCGAGCACGACCCGATGATCCCGCACACGATCGTGCTCAAGCCCGGGCTCGTGATCTACAGGATCTACAACGGCTACTGGTTCTGGGGACGACCGTCGTTCGTGGACCTCTGGCACGACCTGCGTGACGTGTCGAGCGAGATCCGCCCCGACTGGGACCTGGCCACACCCGGTCTGCACGAGCGATGGGATGCGGGCGACCTCTCGCCCTTCCACGGCTGGAACAAGCAGCTCGTCCGAACCGCAGAGCGACCGGACGCATACTGAATGGAGGCCCAAATGGGTGTTGAGTGCCGTCCTCGGCCGGCCGGAGACTGACATGACCGATCGCAAGCGAACGCGTGTGTGCGAGCTGCTGGGGATCGAGCTCCCGATCGTCGAGGCACCGCTGTCTGCAGATCCCCGCCTGCCCGCCGCTGTCTCAAATGCTGGCGGCCTCGGCACTTTGGGGCTGGGGTGGGCCGATGACGCCGGAGCCGTGGTTCGGGCAACGGCAGCCCTTACCGATCGGCCGTTTGCCGGCAACTTCGTTCTCGCCTTCGATCAGCAGCATCGAGTCGATCAAGCACTTGCGGCGGGTCTGCGGGTCGTGTCCCTCTTCTGGGGCGATCCCCAAAGCTACGTCGGCCCGGTGCACGACGCCGGGGGGCTTGTGATGCACACGGTCGGCAGCGTCGAGGAAGCGCGGCGCGCTGTCGGATGTGGAGTGGACATCGTGGTGGCGCAGGGTTGGGAGGCCGGGGGGCACGTCTGGAGTGGCGTGGCAACGCTCCCGCTGGTCCCGGCGGTCGTCGATGCGGTCGCGCCGGCACCGGTCATCGCGGCTGGCGGGATTGGCGACGCTCGAGGAGTCGCGGCCGTGCTCGCCCTCGGCGCACAGGCCGCCCTGCTCGGCACCCGTTTCCTCTTAGCCGACGAAATGCCGATCCACGAGGAGTATCGGCGCCGCCTTATCACTGCGAACGAAACGGATGCAGAGTGGTATCCCAACCTGTATGAGGTGGGATGGCCGGACACTTCGCACCGCGCCATCCACAACTCAACGGCCGTGATGTGGGAGGCCGCGGGTCGGCCGACACCGGGTAGTCGACCGGGAGAGGGCGAGGTGATCGCGCACTTTGCGTCCGGCGAACAGATCGTTCGATATGAGCCGGCGCCGCCGATGGTTGGCACGACCGGTGAGATCGAAGCGCTGTCCCTATGGGCCGGCCAGAGCGTGGCGCTCGCCAAACAGTCACAGCCCGCGGCGGAAATCGTGACCGAACTCGTCGCGATGGTGCCGGCGACATCGACATCGGAGTCGGGAGGCTGACCAGTGATCTCCGGTGTCTCCTACATCGGTCTCGGGGAACGCTTCGAAGCGAGGAGTTGGAGTCATACCCGCCAGGCAGCGTGATCGTTCTCCCCGGCGGAACGGCTCACCGGCATCGGACCAAGGGGCGCACAGGTGGGATGCGTGGACGTAAGGCTGGACTATCGAGCCGTTCCAACAACGGAGGTCATGATGAACAACATCGATCAGGAGCTGGTCTTGGCCCACTTCATCGTTTCAGACGATGTCGAGCGTTCGCGCCGCTTCTACACCGAAGTACTCGGCGGCAGGGTGGCCTTCTCCGGCCCCGGAGGGCTGACCTATGTCGCACTATCCAACAGCTGGGTAATCATCAACGGCGGCGGTGGACCGACGGACGACAAGCCGTCGGTCATCCTGGAGACGCCACGCGATCCCGACCGGGTCAGCAGCTTCCTGAATATCCGGGTCAAAGACATCGAGGCCGTGTACGCCGAGTGGACCGCCAGGGGTGCGCATTTTCTGACGCCGCCGAAACAACACCGGTACGAGA
This sequence comes from uncultured Solirubrobacteraceae bacterium, assembly GCA_963800815.1. GTDB lineage: Bacteria > Actinomycetota > Thermoleophilia > Solirubrobacterales > Solirubrobacteraceae > Palsa-465. The sequence goes on along the minus strand of CAWDCP010000016.1, from coordinate 82,923 downwards.
TCCGTTGCTACATCCGCGACCCCGACGGTCATCTGATCGAAGTGGGGCAAACCACCGACCCAGACGGCGACTGGACGCCCGCTCACTGGCCATCGAGTACGCCCGCCGAGGAGTCCGAGTGAATGCCGAGATAACCCGCGAAATCGCTCACATCGAAGGTCGACCAGGCGCCCTGTTCGCCGACGATTCGTTTCCAGGCCGTACCGGCACGGTCCGCACAGGGAGGTCTCGGTCATGACCACCGCGATCATCGGCACTGGAGGGATCGGATCGGTCATCGCCCGCCAGCTGGCGTCGGGTGGCGAGACCCTCCGGCTCTCGAGCGCCGACGATGAGTCGGCACGAAGGCTGGCGGCAGAGATCGGTCGGGCTGCGGTCGTCGCCGCCGATAACCGTGACGCGTTGCAGGGGGCCGATGCTGTCGTCCTCGCGCTGCGGTTTGTCGTGCTGAAGGGCGTCATAGACGAGATCGCCGAGCCGCTGACCGACAAGCTCGTCGTTGTTCCGAGCAACCCGGTCGGCATCGACGCCGAAGGCAACATCTCGCGTGTCCTGCCGAAGGGCCAATCCTCTGGCGAGGTTGTAACAGGGTGGTTGCCGGCGCGGGCGTGTTTGGCGATGGCGTTTGGAACCATGTCGGCTGAGGTCTTCGAGTCCTCTGGCAACCGGTCACCGGAGCCGGCGGTCCTCTTCTACGCGACCGACGACGACCGTGCTAGCGAGGAAGTCGAGCGGTTGATCCGCACCGCCGGTTTCGAGCCTGTGAAGGTCGGCGGGATCGAACAGTCGGGTCGACTCGAGGTCGGCGGCGACCTTCACGATCTCGTAGTCGGCCCCGCAGAGGCGCGGACACTGATCGGAGGTGGTTGATCGCTTTGCCGTCAACCGGTGCCGCGGGCGCCGGAAAGGCGGGGTAGAGGCCCAACCAGTGGAGGTACCAGATGGCCGAGCTCCCAGCGCCCCCAGAGGGGATTGTGCTGACCCACTTCATCGTCTCACAAGATGTCGAGCGCTCTCGGCGCTTCTACACCGAAGTACTCGGCGGCAGGGTCGTCTTCTCCGGAACGCCGTCCGGAGAGCCGACCAACGTCGCACTATCCAACAGCTACATCGTCATCAGCGTGGGGGGTGGACCGACGGACGACAAGCCGTCGGTCATCCTGGAGACGCCACGCGATCTCGACCGGGTCAGCAGCTTCCTGAATATCCGGGTCAAAGACATCGAGGCCGTGTACGCCGAGTGGACCGCCAGGGGTGCGAATTTTCTGACGCCGCCGAAACAACACCGGTACGAGATCCGTTGCTACATCCGCGACCCCGACGGTCATCTGATCGAAGTGGGGCAAACCACCGACCCAGACGGCGACTGGACGCCCGCTCACTGGCCATCGAGTACGCCCGCCGAGGAGTCCGAGTGAATATCGGCGCCGCAAAGGCACCGGCCTCCTAGTGTTGACAACGTGCAACACTGTAGGCGTGTCCGTCAACGTGTCCGTCCGCCTCGATGACCGCCTCGCCGAGCGACTACGCCTGCGTGCCCGTGCGGCTGGCGAGAGCCTCTCCGACCGCCTCCGGCGCTACGCCGAGGAGGGCGCGCGACGCGACGAGCACCCGATGATCACCTTCCGTGATGGCCCGACGGGCCGCCGAGCGGGACTGATCGGCGGGCCCGACGTGTGGGAGGTCGCGATGTGGATCGACGATCTCGGATCGGTCAAGGATCCGGCCATGGAGCTCTCTGCTGATGAGGTTGTCTCCCGAACTCAGGTCGACGCTGTCCTTGCGTACCGGGCCGCGTACCCCGACGAGATCCAGGCCAGGATCGACCTTCATCGCAGCGAGACAGCCGCCGCCAAAGCGCGGTGAAGATCCTCGTCGACGAGATGTACCCGGCGGCCGTCGCCCGCGCGCTCGAGGCGGCGGGGATTGCGGCCACCACGGTCGCGGAGCTTCGACTCGCCGGGGCGTCGGATCCAGAACTGTTCGGTGCGGCAGTCGCCGGCGGCTATTCCGTCCTCACCGAGAACGTCGGCGACTTCACGCGGATCGCTGCCGAGCACAGCACCGCCGGCGGCCACCACGACGGCTTCTTGATCGCGCTCTCGAGTCGCTTCTCACGTCGCCCAGCTGGCATCGGTCCGCTGATCGCAGCGATCCAAGCCATGGCCGACGAGCAGATCGCGGACCGGGTCGTGTACCTGGACCAGGCGTAAGCCGAGAGCAGCCGCGACTTCCTGTCCGAGCAATCCGAGACTCCGGATGCGTCGCCAGTAATGCTCCTCGCCGAACAATGCATGGCGCACGGCCCATCCGCCTGAGAGCAGCAAGACCCGCCGGGTGAATTGGAGCAGACGAGAGCTGTCTCGGCTCTACGGCGGCTCACTGCCCCGTCAACCCAGTCCGGCACTGGCCGGGACCCGCCGCGCGCCCGCGGCCGCCGCGGCCCCGGCGGATTCGATCCCCTCCGAACCGGGAAGCCACTGCATACCGGAACTTCTAAGAGGAGAAAGCGATGCGCAGCATCAGTACACGCACCACTGGCCTGCTGCTGATGGTCCTTGGAGTATGGGGCGGCCTCGTGCCGTTCGTGGGTCGTTACTTCCACTTCGCCCTGGGCCCGGACAAGGCCTGGACATGGACTACGGCGCGGCTGTATCTCGACATCCTGCCCGGCGTGGCGACCGTGCTCGGCGGTCTGATCCTCGTGGGCGCGGGGCCTCGGGGCAGCGCCCGCCTCGGCGCACTGCTCGCGCTCGCCGGTGGCATCTGGTTCGCGATCGGCCCCGAGATCAGCCAGCTGTGGCATGCCGGCGGCGCGCAGGGCGCGGGCCACGGCTCGGCGCATATCCAGATGCTCGAGATGCTCACGTATCACACGGGTCTCGGTGTGGTGATCGCGGCGCTGGCCGGCTATGCCTTTCCGCGGTTCCCCGTGGTCGAGGAGGAGGTCGCAGCGCCGACGCGAGGGCGTGCGGCCGCGGCCGCCGCGGGCGCCGGAGCTGGCGCGTTGGCTGCGCGCCGGGACCGTCGCGCCGATGACGAAACCGGTGAGCCGATGACCGAGTGTGAGGCTGTACGGGCCGACTCCGGCACGCGCCGGCACCACGTCGGTCGGGATGCGGCAATCGGAGCGGGAGCTGCGGGTGCTGTGGCGGTCGAGCATCGCCACCGCGAGCACGTGGCTGAGGAAGAGGCAGCGGCGCGCGAGCCCGTCGCTGAGCGGGACGTGGCGGGCACGCCGGGCGAGCCGGCCGCCAAACGGGACATGGCGGGCACCGCGGACCAGCCGGCCGCCGCCGACGCGGGTCCCGCGACGACGACCGGGACGACGCGATCGGGCGATGGCACGGGGCATGCGATCATGCGCCGCCGACGCGGCGGGTTGCTCGGAAGCCTCTTGCGGCGCTAACGCCCGCCGGTGCGGCCGGCAGTCGGCGTCGCCCGCCAGGGTTGGTGCCATGCCGCACCCGTCCGCGTCGTCGCTCTTCCCTCTCACGACGTAGTCGCACTCGCCTCCACTTGCGATTGCTGAAGACGCCGCCGCGGTGGTTCACACGCGCCACGGCGGCCTCCAGGCCAGCGCGGCTCCTGCCGATCTCAAGCGTGTGTCGCAACCTCCTCCCTCCTGGCCTCAGCCGCGGACCGGTGCGGTCCTACCCCAGTTCGGCAGACCGGTCCGCCGTCGGCGAGTCCTGCCGCTCCTGCTCGCCGTCGCGGCCGCGGCTGTAGCGGCACTGCTCGCCCTCCACGATGACGTCCGCTACTACCGCGTCACGTCCGGCTCGATGGAACCCACGCTCGCGGTGAGCAGCCGCGTGGAGGTCGAGGCCGGCGTCGGCCTGCGGGCCGGCGAGATCGTTGCGTTCCACGCGCCCGCAGGCGCACTGCCGGCCACCCCGGTGTGCGGCGCACCGGCGCAGGGCGCCGGCTTCCCGCGACCGTGCGACCTCGCGACGCCAGCCACCTCCTCCCAGGTCCTCATCAAGCGGATCGTCGCCGGTCCTGGCGATCGCGTGTCGCTCGACTCCGGGCGCGCGGTCGTGAACGGCATCACCCGCAACGAACGGTTCCCGGTGACGTGCACCGAGGCGCCGACCTGCGAGTTCCCCGCCGCAGTACGCGTCCCGGCCGGCAGCTACTTCGTGCTCGGGGACAACCGTGCCGCCTCTGACGACAGTCGCTTCTGGGGTCCGGTCCCAGCAAGCTCGATCATCGGCGTGGTGGTCCGGTGCGGTCTGTTGCAGACCGCTTGTCGACCCAGCGAGTGATGCTCTGAGCAGTCCGCTTGTCAGGAGTCGGTCTGTTGAGTACCGATCGTGTTGCGCAGTCCGGCGAGGGCGTGATCGCCAACGCGGTTGAAGGCGAGTGCGAGCAGCGGGTCGGCGAGCTTCAGAGGTCCCTTGAGCGTCAGCTCGGCGTCGTAGACGATCCGCGTTCCGGCGTCTGAGGGTTCGAAGGTGATCCGGTCGAGTGAGACGACGGTCGAGTTCTCGCCGCGGAACGTGACGGCGTGTGGCGGTTGATACTCGACGATGCGGTAGGTGAGCGTCGTCTTACGGCCGAGGAAGACGGCCACCAGGCGGAACTCGGTTCCCTCACGGATGGGACCTTCGCCGAGGCGCTCTGACTGAACCGTTCCGGGGTCCCACTCCGCGGCGGTGGTGAAGTCGCTGAGGTAGGCGAAGACCTGAGCGGGGGGACGGGACGTGTCGACGGATGCCTTGTAGCGGGCCATCGAGATCTCCTTATTGTTCTGAGTCGGCGGTAGCGTGGTGCTGTTGTTCGTGGCGAGCGAGGCGTTGTAGCTCGTCGAGGCCGCGGCCCGGTCCACCCACGATGGCTCGCAGACCGAGCCCCTCGAGCTGCACGGCGGTGCGGGTGGCTGCCCGGCGAAGCTTGCTGACCGTCACCGTAAGCACGACGAGGTCGACATGCTCCTCCTGGCAGAATCGCGTCAGTTCGTCGGGCGGGAGATCGGCTCCAAGATGATGCACGAGCCAGTTGTCTTCGCGCAGCGAGACCGCGGCCAGCGTCGTCGGCAGGACATGCCGGTCGCCGGAAAGCGCCGCGACAACGGAGGCGCCACGGCGCCGGCCGCGGGGATTGGGATAGCGCTCTCCGAGGATCCGCTCGACGATCGCCGAGGCGCGATGCTCGACTGAGATATCGAGGCGTCCAGCTCCCCACTCCGCGCCGATGTCCCTCAGCGCCGGCACGAGCACGTCCTGGGCGGCCGTCGTCATCGAGACACCGTCCCCGACGAGGCCGTTGATCAACCGGGCTGCCTGCCGCTCCTCGCCGGCGACCAGATGGTCATACATGCGTTGGCTGAGCAGAGCGAAGCCCGTTCTCGGTCGTCTCGTGCGGGGAGGGCCCGGGCGGGCCCGGCGCGCCGCGAATCGCGCCACAGCGTCACTGTCGAGCCTGTAGGAGCCCATCACCATCAAGGCCGGAAGGTCGCCGGAGCGCACCCACTTGTAGGCCGTCTGGTAATGCACGCCGAGCCGGCGGGCGGCGGCCTGAAGGTCGATCGTCTCGGCGGGCACGACCCCATACTAGCGCCCACGCCCACAAAATCGCCACTAAGATGGACTAAAGACGACTCAAAGACGCTAAGATGCGGTCTCATGAACAGCGAGCCGAACGTCGTGAGTATCGCCGCCTGGTCCGCACGACGCGTACCCGAAGAGCGGTCCGACCTGTCCATCGTTCCGCGTGACGGCCGTTGCCGGCAAGGGGAGGCCCGCACACCCGGCCCGGTGGGGTCGGCGGCCAGGGGCCGGGACCGCACCGTCCAGTTCAGCGCCGGCGGTATCGTCCAGTTCAGGAGCCCTGGCATTGGCACCAGTCATGGCGACCCGGCTGACGCGCTGACGGGGCCGACCTCGGGGACGCGCGCGTTGGCGATGCACTACTCAGACCAGTGGATACGCGAGGGCTGTCAGCTGGACAGCACACTGATCGACCACGAACGTGCCGCGCTCGTCGGTTCTTACGCCGCACTGCTGACGGCCGTCGATAACCCTCAGCGCCCGCTCCCCAGCCGGTCTCGGCGCGGCAAGACATGAGCGCGCCCCTTGATCGAGAGGGGCGCTCGCCCAGCCGGAACCGCGGTGTGAGGACGGCACGGCTGGGGCGAGTTGCCGTTGGCGCCGCGATTCGCTGGAGCGGTGATCGGCTGGACTCGCGTGGAAGCGCCGAGGAGCAGAGTCGGCGCCGCGGAGAGCGGATCGTGGCCACGATCGATGCCCTCGTCGATCAACTCGTCTTGATGCGCGGGGCGGCAATGAAGGCCGGTCAAGTGCTGTCGACCGTGGAGTTCCCTGGGCTCGACGAGGACCAGTCTGCATATCTCCAGAGCCGTCTGGCCTCGCTCCGGGACAGCGCTCCCGCTGTCGGGTGGAAGCAGATGCGCAAGGTGCTGGCGAGCGACTGGGGCGAGCAGCCCGAGCGGGTCCTCGAACACATCGGCACGGACCCGACGGCCTCCGCCAGCATCGGCCAGGTCTACCGCGGCCGCACCATCGACGGTCGAGACGTTGCGATCAAGGTGCAGTACCCGGGGATCGCCGAGTCGGTCGAGGCAGACATGCGCAACCTCGTGCTCCTGTCGCCGCTGCTGCGCCAGCTGATGCCCGGGCTCCAGGTCAAGGATCTGCTCGGCGAACTCCGCGAGCGGATCATCGAGGAGTGCGACTACGAACTCGAGGCCAGCAACCACAGGCGGCTCGAGAGGTTCTGGCGTGGCCACCCCTTCGTCTTCGTGCCCAGGGTTCACACCGAACTCAGTCGCCGGCGCGTACTCGTGACCGACTGGGTGGATGGAATGACGTTCGACGAGGTCACACGCCGACCCGACGCAGTTCGTGACCGCTACGCGCAGATCGTCTATCGCTTCTTCTACGGCACGGCGCTTCACCTCGGTGTTGCGCTGGGCGACCCACATCCCGGTAACTACCTGCTGCAGGCCGATGGCCGCGTGGCCTTCTTCGACTTCGGCATGATCCGCCAGCTGCCTCCGGATTACCTACGCCGCGAGGCGGCCATCGCCCGCGCCGTGCGCGACGGCGACAACGCCACCGTGATCGAGGGGATGCGTGAGCTCGGCTATGTGACCGGCGAGCTCAAGGACTGGGACAGTGCCCTGCTGCTCGAGTACATGCACGGGGTCTCGTGGTGGCTGCAAGCCGAGGGGCCGCTGCGACTCGCGCCCGAGGACCTCTGGCGCGGCGCCGACCTGCTGCGGGAGGCGGACGGCCGCCGACACGTCGAGCAGTTGCGGCGGATGAAGCTGCCCCCGGAAGCGCTCCTGCTCCGCCGCATGGAGGGACTGCTGTTCCAAACGGCGTCGATGATGCGCGCAAGCGCCCCCTGGGGGAGATTGTTACGCGAGCTGATCGAGGAGGATGAGCCTGTCGGAGAGCTCGGCACCCAGCACGCCGCATGGCTCGCGCGTCATCACAACCGACCGCTGGGCTGGCGCCTGGCCGCTGCCTGAGGTGCGATCAGATGGTCGCGGGCGGCTCGTCATAACGGAATCGGTCTGACGGCTACCCCGGATTCCGGCTCGGGCCGGGCGGTCGCAGGTTCAAGGAGGCGGAGAAGGGGGGTCGGCGGAGGCATGACGATCCGACTGCTCGTTCGTCCGGAACGTAGCTTCTACGGCGCTGGGTTGGCGGTTCTCACCGATGCGCGTGGACCCGTTGGGGGAGCAACCTCCCTCCGGTGAATCGGTCCATTGAAGCCTCCGTGGGGGCGAGCGCGAGGTGTCTGGCGGCGCTCGTCGCTTTGTTCGCCGCGCTCGTGGCCCTGCCTTCGCGTCACGGCCTACGCGCGCGTCCGATGCCAGGTCCTCCGCGAGCGCGGGGGAGATGCGCGGGTCGCGTTGCTGCGTCGCTGGCCGTGTGGTGTGCGGTATGGGTGGCGCCCGCGTCTGCGTACGCGGCAGTTTCGCCGGTCGCGCGCCAGCAGAGTTGCGCGTCGTTGGGCGGCGGCACGGCCGGGGACCGGGAGACGTGGGTCGACAGCACCCGGGACCGTGGCAACGGGCTGAGGCCGACGGACCGGACCAACGCGCCGCGGAGCTTGCCGCCGCTCGTCTTCTTGCGCACGGCGACGCAGACGTTCAACCGTCGCTATGACTTCGTCGTCAACCGCGGGCGGATCTGGTTCAAGTCGAACGCTGAGGTGACGGGGATCCGCCAGCCGTGGAAAGCGTTGCCGCTGCCGGCCTGCTTCGACGGTCAGGTGGCGTCGATCTCGGCCGACGACGACGAGATGATCGCGCTTGACCGCCAACGCCACGTGTACACGATGGACTACGCGCTGCGCGAGCCGCGGTATTTCAACTGGACCAGACGCTGGACAAACATCTGGCGCGGCCCCGGGCGCCAGCTTCCACGCGGCATCCTCGCCTGGTCGTGGTCGGTGATCTCGCCGCGCGAGGACCGGTTCTGGGTGGACACCGCCGGCAACCACCAGCCCGTCGGCGCCGACAAGGTCTCCCACATCTGGATGCTCAGCGGTGGCGGCCAACGCCTGACCTATAACGATCCCTGGCTCGCCGCCGACATGAGCTATGAGATGTGTGGCCCCCATCGCGGCCGGTTGCAGGCCGTGAACCTCTCGGCCAGCGGGTCGACGATCTTCATCATCGACCGCTTCGGCGACATGTACACACGGCTCTACGACTTCGACATCGCCGGCAACGACCCCGCCTTCTTCCGCTACAGCTACGACGACCAACGCCGCGTACGCGACCCGGCGATCCAGCTTCCCTCGCCGCCGTGGGTCCAGCAGCCGAAGATCCCGGGCCGCATCACGAGCGCGATCAGCATCGAGAAGATCGGCGTCGGAGCCGTGCACCGCATCCTGCGCGTCGAGGGACTCGACGCGCACGGTCACACGGGCTTCTGGCAGAAGGACATCACGCAGCCCAGCAGCCGGGCCTGGCGCTTCCACCGCAGCGACCAGCCGCTCCAAGGGCACCGACTCGACAATCGCCACGGCGACAGCTCCGACAAGGCCCTCGGTCCGGGCGAGGACCAACGCTACGCGCGCACCGCGCAGGGCAGCGACTGGACGGGCGAGATCCCCAACTTCAACGTGTACTGCACGCCCGCACGGTTGCGCGTCCAGTTCCCGTCGGGTGAGCGTCTCGACCTCATCCTCCACACCGTCGACAGCATCCGCCTGACCCCCCGGGCCCGAGGACTCGACAACAACCCACGCTCGATGCAGGCCACGATCGAGATCCCGCCGGCCACGCTCGCGAGGCTGCACAACCTCCCAACGAGCGCCCGCGCCTTCATCGAGACCTACCTCCACGACGCGCGCTTCACCGCCACACCCGTCCAAGTGACCCGCGGCGCGCTCGTCTTCCCCGACCTGGGCTGGACATTCACCTCCACCCAAGCCCACGCTGACAGCCGCACCCGTGCATCCAGCCACACGAAGCGCACACCGCGATCGAGCCTCGGACCGCCCGTCGTCTCACGTGTCCCTCTCGTCGGCTCAGGTCGCTGACGTCGACCGCGGGCGGCGCCAAGTCGCATCGTCGGCCGCCGGGAGGATGGACGCGGTCGTCGCGTCAGCCGATCCGCTTGCGGCCCACGTTGGTGGGTCGGACGAGCGCGCCGTTCGGGGTGTCAGTCCAAGTCATCGCGGACGCGCCTGTAGCGCTCGTAGATCACGCGCGAGCCGAACGTCCTGGTCTCGATCAGCTCTAGCCGAACGTCTTCGGTGACCGGGGGCAGGTACGGCGTGCCGCCACCGACGACAACCGGATTGCGGAACATGCGCAGGGGGGCACAGCCGCCCGGACGGACTCCGTCGCGCTCCTTGGCGAGGAGCGGGTCGACGGCCGCGTTCGTCAAGACGCCCGCTTTGTTGCCTGCACGCAACTCTCGCGCTTGCGAGTGGGGCTACTCCGAGTGCCGATAGCGAGGGGCTCTGGTAACCCGAGACGGGGTGGAGGCCGACGCAGTGCCATGTCCGGCGAGCGCGGGTGGGGGAAGGCGCGCGATCGCGACGTGCTCCACGATCACGCCTCCGTCGGGACAGCCACCACGGTGAACGGCAGCTCGGGCGCTCCGCCCATCTTGTCCAGCTGCCCGTTGACCACGAGCAGCCGCTCCGCGCTGACCGCCACGGCCGTCGGAAACGCAAACGCATCGCCGCGCAGGCGCCGACGCACGCGCCCGGAGCTGCCGTCCCCCTTGAGCTCGATGACCGCGATCTCACCGAGCGCGTTGATCGCCGCGTACAGAGTCGACCCCTCGATCGCCAGTCCATCGCAGTGCTCCAACGGTCCGCCGTCGAGCTCGACCTCATCGACATCTCCACTGGCCAGCGCGACACGCCAGAACCGTCCCAGGTTGGTCTGACACGCCACCAGGTGACCGCCGTCGGGAGTGAGCACGATCCCGTTGAAGTTCAAGCCGTCCGGCCACGGCACGCCGGCCGCGTTCAGATCAACCCACCGGTCGAGCCCGTCCAGGGCGCGGCCGACCCGAAACAGCGCCGGAATCAACGAGTCGGTGACATAGGCAGCCCCCGCTTGATCAAACGCGACGTCGTTCACGCACGACGGCCGCTCGCCGATGTCGAAGCGCGCCACCAGCCTGAGGCTCGCAGCCTCGTAGACGTGGAGGGTGCCCTCATAGCCGCCCGCCGCCCACAGGCGCCCGTCAGCGTCGACCTTGACCCCCGCGACCGAGCGCCGCTCGTCCGCGCCGGCGGGCGACGCCACCTCGACCGTGCCATCGGATCCGATCCGGTAGATCGTCCCGTCGGCCAGGGAGCCGACGTAGGCGCTCCCCGAGCGCTGGTCGACACCCACGCTCTCTGGAAACACCACCTCACCGGGCAGGGCGAACACCTGCAACGCAGTGGTCATGGCATCGGTCACGGCGGCCTCGCTTTCGTCTCGAACGGCATCGGAGTCTGTCCACCCGGTCACCCCAAGTCCAAGACCAACTTTCTCCCCATCAGTAGGCTGCGTCTATGGAACAGCTCGACCTCAGGCTGGTCCGGTACTTCGTGACCGTCGCCCAGGAGCTTCACTTCGGTCGCGCGGCGAAGCGACTCCATATCGCGCAGCCTTCCCTCAGCCAGCAGATCCGACGGCTCGAATCGCAGCTCGGCGTCGCGCTGCTCACTCGTACCAGTCGGCGAGTCGAGCTCACCCCGGCCGGCGCGGCGCTGCTCCGCGACGGCGAGCGCCTACTCCGCCACGCCGAGCGAACCGTCGCGGCCACCCGGAAAGCCAGCGACGACACGCTCACCATCGGGTTCTACGGCTCGGCCGCCACCGCGCTCCTACCCCCGACTCTGAAAGCGTTCGCGCACACTCACCCATCAACACACGTGGCGATCCGCGAGTTGCTCTTCGGAAACCTCGACGACCTCACCAACGGTGCCGTCGACCTCGCCTTCACGCGGCTGAGAGCCGACCAGGTCGAGCATCTCTCCATCTGCGTGATCCAGCTCAGCCAGGAGCCCCGCCTGCTGGCCCTTCCCCGCTCGCACCGATTCGCCGACCGGAGCGAGCTCAGCCTCTCGGAGCTCGCTCAAGAGGGGTTCGTGGTCAACCCCGCCGCTCGAGACAGCGGTCTCGCCCGCTGGCTGAGCGAACAACACCGGCACGGACTGCCCGGTTGCATCGCCGCCGAAGCTCACAGCGTCACCGAACTGCTTGCCATGGTTGCCGCCGGCACCGGCATCACCCTCGTCCCCAGCGCAATCGCCCATCACCACCAGCCACCCGACATCATCTACGTCCCTGTCCCCGACGCCGAGCCCGCCGTCGTCTCCCTCGCCTGGGCCGCAGGATCCCTCAGTCCCAGCGGAGAGGCCTTTGTCCAAACCGCCCGCGCACAAGCCCGCGAAACACAACCCGAGGCCGCCGACCGCAGCGGCCGTCCCGCCTGGCCGCAAGCCGCATAGCCTCGCACGACCCTCTCCTCGCAGCGCCGTCGTCGTCGGACTGCAGCGTCGGTCAGAACCGATCGGATCCTGTTGCGCACCTGCCAGAGGTACGGCCGGCGGGATCGCCACCTCGTCGGTAGTCTGATCGCCATGAGCGATCTGGTCACCGCCGCCGCAGTGAGCTACGCCGACGAGCACACGAGTCCGTTCGAGGGCCAGCTCGCCGCCGCCGCCGCGTGGACGCAGAGCAACACGGCCTTGCCGCAGATGATGAGCGGCCTCGCGGAGGCGAGGCTGCTCGAGGCGCTGATCGTCGCCGGTGGCGCGCGCCGCGTGCTCGAGATCGGGACCTTCACCGGTGTCGGCTCGCTGACGATGGCCGCGGCGCTGCCCGCGGACGGACGCGTCACGACGCTCGAGGTCGACGAGGACAACGCGGCCGCGGCACGGCGCCACATCGACGCCAGCCCGTACGGTGCCCGCGTGGAGCTGATCGTCGGAGACGCGCTGCAGACGATCGCCGGTCTCGACGGCCCGTTCGACCTGGTCTACATCGATGCGTGGAAGGCCGACTACCCCGCGTACTACGACGCCGTCCTGCCGAAGCTCGCCGAGCGCGGGGTGATCGTCGCCGACAACCTGTTCCGAGCCGGGGCGGCGCTCGATCCGACGGTCGAGGACGAGGGCACGGTCGGGATCAGAGAGTTCGCCCGCCGGGCTCAGGCCGACGGCCGCATGCACAACGTGCTGCTGACGATCGGCGACGGCGTGATGCTCGCCTGGCATCGGCCGGGCTGAGCGGGCGCAGGCACACGTAGCACCTGTCCGCGGCCCCGGCCACGGGTCACTGCTTGGCGTGCGGGAACGACGCCGAGCGCGACTGGAAGGACAGAATCCGTGGGTTCTCCACCACACCCCCGCGGATCTCGATCGCCCGGTGGATCGTGTGGTCCTCGTCCCATGCCGCCTCGCCCGACATGACCGTGCCCAGGAACGGGATCAGTGCCTCGCTGATCTCCCACGTCGCGGAGTTCCACAGGAACGACGGGCTGTGATCGACCGCGTAGTAGGTGACGCCGGCGCCCACGGTGAAGGTGGGGTCCGCGAACGAGGTCGGACGGGCCCACTCAAAGGCCATGCCCTCATCGCACGAGACGTCGATGATCAGGCTTCCCGGCGTGAACAGCCCGAGCTCGTCGTCCATCACGAACATCAGCGGCTCATCGGTGTCCTGGAGGATGCAGTTGACGACGATGTCGTGCTCGGCCAGGAACTCGGCCACCGATTCGCTCTCCGGACGGTTGAGCGCCAGGGTCTGCCCGGGGCGCGCCGGGTCACGGTCGTAGTGGACCAGGCGCGCGGGCGCGATCGGCGCGGCCACCGCCGAGACGCTGCGATGGGTCAGCACCGTCACGTCGTGGACGCCGAGCGCGAACAGGGCGGTCACGGCACCGCGGGCGGTGGCCCCGAAGCTGATCACCGCGGCGCGGAGGCGCCGGCCGTAGGCCCCGGTGGTGCCCCGCAGCCCCAACGCGTGTAGGACGGAGGAATACCCGGCGATCTCATTGTTCTTGTGGAACACGTGGAGGCTGAAGTTGCCTTCGTGGGTCCAGTGATGCATCGCCTCCCAGGCGATCAGCGTCAGGCGGCGGTCGATCGCGGCTTGGGTGATGTCCTCGTTCTGAACGCAGTGCGGCCATCCCCACAGGACAGCGCCCGGGCGCAGCCCCGTCAGATCCTCGATCTCCGGCTTCGGAATCAGGACCACGTCGCATTCCTGGAGCAGCTGCTCTCGTGCGCGCAGGCCGCCGACCAGTGCCGCGAGCCGATCGTCGGAGACTCCGAAGCGTCGCCCGTAGCCGCACTCGAGGAAGATCCGGCGCCGCAGGCCGGGATCGATGCGCTCGACGTGCGCGGGATGGATCGGCAGCCGGTGCTCGTCCGGCTTGCGCGAGGTTCCGACCAGGCCCAAGCTCAGCGCGTCCATGCCTGCTCCCGGCGCCGAGGCGCCTACGCACCCTCGCCCATGAGCCGGTCGCGGTCGATCATGCCCTTCTCCAGCACGCTGTCGACGTCGAGCCGTATCGCCCGCATCACGCCCCCGAGCATCGCGTAGTAGCCCGCCACGATCAGCACTTCGATCAGCTCTGGGCGACCGAGCTCGCAGGCGACCTGCTCCACCAGCTCGGGTGCCGGCGTTCCGGCCGGCAGCAGCTGGTCGACGAGTTGCAGGGCCAGCAACTCGCGGCGCTCGAACCGGCCGGCGCCGATCTCACCCCGGTCGATCGCCCTGATCTTCTCCTCGCCGACGCCGATCAGCCGGGCGATCGCCTCGTGCTGCACCCACTCGTAGTCGGTGCCCGTCAGCCGAGCGGAATGCAGGATCACCAGCTCGCGCAGCACGGGATCGAGGTCGCCGCGGGTCAGGATCGCCTCACCCAGCCGCAGCGTCGGACCGGCCAGCGCCGGCGCGTTGGCCAGCATCGTGAACAAGTTGATGTGCGGCTCGGGCAGCCGCGCGACCAGCCGGCGCACGCGGTCGTCGAGCGGGTCCTCGTCGGCGTAGGGAATCAGCGCCACGTGCGCTGACCATACCGTTCGCGCCGGTGCCGGACGGCGGTCGTGCTCACGCCTGTGCGGTCTCGAACAGCAGTCGGTGCGGAGTGCCCGGCGGCAGGGCGCGCAGGATCATCCGCGGCGTCAAGTGAGTTGCCGTCGGCGCGCGCAGACGCAACAGCGTGAACTGTCCGATCCGGGCTTCGGAAACGACCCGGAAGCCCTTGATCGACGGCGTGGCGCGCAGATGCGAGACGACCAGTTCGCACGCGGCGCCCCACCAGCACGCCTGGACGTGGGGCGCACGGTCGATCCAGACCATGTCGACCTCGCTCAGCGCCGCGCCGCGCGCCGGCAGGTCGTTGAGACGCAGGTCGTACAGCCGCATGGGGTAGAGCGAGCCGTAGCGGATCAGCAGGAGCGCGCGCGGGACGGTGGCGACACCGAGGGCACGCGAGACCGGACGCCAGTCCGTCCGCTGCAGGTTCGGGGTCGCATCGATGTACACGATGCCGGCGATGCCGATCGCGCACAGAACGGCGGCGCCCGCAATGCCGATCGGCCCGGACCGCCGGACGCCGAGCCCAACGGCCACCGCGATGGCCAGCGGGAGCCACAGCTCGATCAGGTTCCGAGTGTTGATGACGTCAGTGCCGGCCGCGACGACGATCATCGCGAGCGCGAAGCCCACCACTCCGAGCGCTGCCATGCCGAGGCCGGCACGCCGCTCGTGGCGCTCGCCGCGCCAGACGAGCAGCACGACGGCCAGAACCACCATGAGGATCGCCAGCACCCACATGACGGTGGCGCTGGGGGAGCCGAAGCCGAGGAGCAACTGGGAGCGAAGCTGCCCGAGGCGCACCGACAGGGGACTGAGCGCGATCCAGGTTGTGAACCGCTGCTGCGAGCGGGCCAGCGGGATCAGGGCCGCGCCGACCGCGCCCACGAACACCACCCCCGCCCAGACGGGCCAGCGGCGGCGATGCGCGAACACCAGCCAGGCGGCCTCGGGCACCACGACCATGGCGGCGAAATAGTGGGCGAACAGGGCCAGTCCCGACGCGAGCGCCCAGGCCAGCAACCGTCGCGGCGTCGGCTGGGAATGGGCTCGCACGAACGTGAGCAGCGACACGGCGCAGAGAAACGCCAGCAAGGAGTACGGGCGGGCCTCCTGGGAGTACCAGACGAGCAGTGGGCTGCACGCGGTCAGCGCCGCCGCGATGAGCCCGACGCGCCGCGAGACGAGCTCCTTGCCGGCCAGGTACGCGGTTGGGACCATCGCCAAGCCCACCACGGCCGACAGCGATCGGAGCGGGGCCTCGCCGAAGCCGAACACGCGGGCCCACGCCCAGGCCAGCATGTAGTAGAGCGGGGGCGTTGATTCGCGGAACCGCAGCGCGTGCAGCATCCCGCCGAAGGAGCGGTGCAGCTGCTCGATCGTGATTCCCTCGTCGAGCCAGTACCCCTGATGGCCGATCAGGGCGAAACGAAGCACCGCCCCGAGTGCGATCAGCGCCCACAGCACCACGATCGGCGCATCGGCACTGACGGCTCGCGCGCTGGGCTGCGACCGCGGGAGATGTCGTCCCTCGGCCACCACCCCGGCCTGAGCGGTCCCGCTCACGGGCGACGATGGGAGCATTGACGCGGCAACCTGGCGCCGGATGCTACGCGGTTTCCGGCAGGCGCCAACCGGTGGGGAGCGCCAGCTCAGCGGCGGGCTGCGGGCCCCAGCTGCCCCTGGCGTAGGTCAGCGGCGACGGTGGCGCGGACAGGATCGGCGCCGCGCGCAACCATAGCCGCCCGACCTCGTCGGAGCGGGTGAACAGCAGCTGATCGCCGAGCATCACGTCGTGCAGCAGCCGCTCGTAGGCCTCGAGCCCGCGTTCGGAGAGCTCGCGCTCGACCGCGAGCGACAGCGACACTCGCGTGATCTCGGAGGTCGGACCCGGGATCTTCAGGCGCACCTCCACAGCGATCTCGGGATCGTCGGTGAGCTCGAACACGAGCTCGTTGGGGCGATCGGGATCACGTTCGCCCCGCGCGAAGATCTGGCGCTCCGGCTCGCGCAGGACGATGCTGACGACGCGCCGGCCCTCTGCCATCGCCTTGCCGGTGCGCAACAGGAAGGGGACGCCGCGCCAACGGTCGTTGGCGATCTCGGCCCGCAGGGCGACGAACGTCTCGGTCGTGGGACCCTGCTCGACGCCGTCCTCCGACTCGTAGCCGTCGAACTGGCCGAACACGGCGTTGTGTGGATGAAACGGCTGCAGATCGTCGAACACGGCCGCCTTGGCGTCGCGCAGTGCCCCGGCATCGAGACTGGCCGGTGGCTCCATGGCGATGAACCCGAGGATCTGGCTGAGGTGCGTGACCACCATGTCGCGGAAGGCGCCGGTCTCCTCATAGAACGCGCCGCGGCCCTCGAGGCCGAGGTCCTCGGGGATATCAATCTGCACGGCGGCGATGTGCCGGCGATTCCAGATCGGCTCGAACAGCCCGTTGGCGAAGCGGAGCGCGAGGATGTCCTGGGCGGCCTCCTTGCCGAGAAAATGATCGGTGCGGAAGATCGCATCCTCGTCGACGTGCGCGTGGAGCGTCGCGTTCAACGCCTGTGCCGACGCGAGATCGGAACCGAACGGCTTCTCGATCACGAGCCGGGCCCGCTCGCCGGAGAGCCCATGCGATCAGCGAGATCGCGAAGGAGGAGCGATCAGTCCGGGGTCACGGAGGTCCCGCCCCACGCTTCGGGGGCGACGTCGGCGAGCGTCTCGGAGAACGTCCATTGGTGGCCGGCGGGGTCCGCGGCGGTGTACTGCCGCTCGCCGTAGGCGAAATCGGTGGGCTCCATCACGATCTGCGCACCGGCGGCTCGAGCACGCTCGCAGTGGGAGTCAACGTCGTCCACCCGCACCATGACCGAATGCGTGACCTCCCCGGCTCGGGGCGGCCGGCGGTCATGGCGCACGTCGCCCACGATCACCGCACCGTCGCCGATGCCGAGCTGCGACCGGTGGTCCTCGCCGATCCGCACCCGCTCGACGAATCCGAACGCAGTGAGAAGCCACGCGACGGCCTCTCGCACGTCCGGGTAGATGAGGACGGGGATGACGGTGGCCCGAGGGATCGACCGGTTGGGCTTCATCCGTCGAGGATGGTCGCACACTGTAGGTCCGTCGCATCGGGTCGGCGACGGTTCCTGTCCGCCGCGCCAGGTTCAATACCGGCGCTGCGTCCCACCGTTCCATCGTGAAGGAGTCCCCTTGTCCCTAACGCAGACACAACTGGCGACCGCCGTCGCCGAGCGCGCCGACATCAGCCGGGCCGAGGCCAAGCGGCTGCTGGCGGCGTTCGAGGAGGTCGTGCTCGAGGAGCTCGGGAACGCCCAGAAGGTTCGCATCGGCGGCCTCGTGCAGCTCACGGTCCGCGTCAAGCCGGCCACGAAGGCACGCAAGGGCCGCAACCCGGCCACGGGGGAGGAGATCACGATCGCCGCCAAGCCCGCCAGCGTCGACCTGCGTGCGCGCCCACTCGCGCGGGCCAAGGCCGCGCTCCCGTCGGTGCAGAAGGCTCGCCGCCGGCTCGCTGCCTGAGCCTGCGCCCGGTCTCGCATGGGCTCGGGCCTGATCGTCGGCGTGGCCGCGATCAGGCCCGGGCGCGATCGGCTCGAGGAACACGGGCGCGCCAGGGGCGCTCACGCCTCATCACGCACCGCTTGCTGTGACGTCGTCCCCGACGACCAATTCCATCAGCAGGCTGTCGTGCCAGCCCTCGCCGCCGACGTCGCGCTCGGCGCGCCGCAGCACCCCCACCCTGCTAAAGCCCGCCTTCTCGTATGCCCGGATTGCGGCTGCGTTGTCCACCGCCGGGTCGATCGTGATGCGGTGGTGACCGCGATCGTCGATCAGGTGCCGCACCAGCCGTGCGACGGCCACGGTGCCGAGGCCGCGGCCGTGCAGCGCCGGGTCGAGGAACAGGTCGATCCCCGCGTGGCGGTAGCGCGGCTCGGGCTCCTCCCAGCACTGGATCAGCCCGGCCACGGCGCCGTCGACCTCGATGGTCCAGCGATCGGACTCGGGTTCGTCCCAGGGGAAGTCCGCGTCGGGCACGTCCCACCACCGTGCGACCTCCGGGGTACCGTGGATGCGGCGCAGCTCGCCCGCATCCGCCCCGTCGAGCGGCCGCAGCACGACGCCGGACCACGTCCCGGTCAGCCGTTCAGGCACGGCGATTCGGGGCAGTAACGAATACGCCAACCGCGTCGAGACAAGGAGCTCCTCCAGATGGATCAGGTCAGACTTGGGAACACCGGCTTGCACGTATCCCGCGTGTGCCTGGGAATGATGAGCTACGGCAACGACTCCGAGCGGCCGTGGGTGCTCGACGAGGCCGCGGCCGAGCCGATCGTCCGTGCCGCCGTCGAGGGCGGCGTGACCTTCTTCGACACCGCCGACACGTACTCGGCCGGCGCCAGCGAGGTCGCGACGGGCCGGCTGCTGCCGAAGTTCCTCTCGCGTGACGAGCTGGTCGTCGCGACGAAGGCGTTCATGCCGATGACACCGGGCCCGAACGGCCGCGGCCTCTCGCGCAAGCACCTCACCGCGGCCATCGACGCGTCCCTGCGACGACTGGGGATGGACTACGTCGACCTCTACCAGATCCATCGCTGGGACTCGGAGACCCCGATCGAGGAGACGATGGAAGCCCTCCACGACATCGTCAAGGCGGGCAAGGCGCGCTACATCGGCGCCAGCAGCATGTATGCGTGGCAGTTCGCCAAGGCCCAGTACGCCGCCCAGCGTCACGGCTGGACGCCGTTTCACGCGATGCAGAACCACTACAACCTCATCTACCGCGAAGAGGAGCGCGAGATGATCCCCCAGTGCATCGAGATGGGCGTCGGCGTGCTCCCGTGGAGTCCGCTCGCCCGGGGCTGGCTGGCCGGCACGCGCGGCCGCGACGGCGCGCGCCGCACGACGCGCGCCGAATCGGATGCCTTCCAGGATCAGCTCTACGGGCGCCCCGAGGACTACGACGTGATCGACCGTGTGGCCGAGGTGGCCGACGCCCGCGGACTCCCCGCCGCCCAGGTCGCGCTCGCGTGGCTGCTGCACAAGCCCGGAGTCACGGCGCCGATCGTCGGTGCCACCAAGCCCGGGCATCTCCACGATGCCCTCGCGGCGGCGGAGCTGACGCTGTCGGAAGAGGAGATCGAGCGCCTGGAGGAGCCCTACCGCCCGCACCCGATCCTGGGGCACTGATACGTCAATGGGCGCCGGCCGGCGTGCCCCAGCGGGTGAACGTCGGCCACACGTCGAGCAGGCGCCCGTCGCGGACGGCGTGCAGGGCGCCGAAGTAGTCGACGCCGTCGCCTGACTGGTTGGGCCAGCACAGCACGTAATCGGAACTCGTCAGCTCGCCCGGAGGTGCGTAGACCATGCAGCGACCGCCCTCCCGATCATCGTCCTCGACCCCGGCCGGGTACACGAACGCCGGCTGCACGGCGCCCTGGTCGGGCCAGGTGGATCCCTTCAGGAAGTACTCCTCGCCGATGATCGGGGGCAGCGGCTGTTTGGTGATCAGCGTCGACGGATACGGTCCGACATCCTTGAGCACCGGCGCGGCCTGGGTCAGCGCGGGGGAGAGACCCTGGTGGTCGAAGGGCTCCAGGTAGCCGGCGTAGACGAACGCGGAGCCGGGACTGATCTCGTTGCACTCGGTGGCGCCGGCCCAATTGCGGTAGTTCGCGCTCGCGGGCCCGTTCCGGATCAGCGTGGCGGGGTTGTAGAGGTCGGCCCCTTCGGCGTGCAGCTGCGTGAGGTAGCCGGCGTAGTACCCGCGGGCCTGCGTGGCCACGTACCGGCGCCACGACTCGTCCGGGGTGAGCGTGGCGTGGCCGTCGTAGGACAGGACCGCCCGCAGGCGCAACCGATCGCGGTGGCGGCGCAGGAGCCTGATCGCGGCACTGATCTCCGTCGGGTGGTGAAAGCCGCCGCGGCCCTCGCCGGAGTCGAACTCGAGGGCGACGTCGAGGGGGAGCCGGCGCGGCGTCGTGCGGGCCAGCGTGGCCATGTCCTCGAGGATCTGCAGCGAGCTGGCCAGCAGGGTCAGCCGGTGCGGGCGGCGGGTCGGGGCCGGCGAGGCGAGATACCTCTGCAGCTCGCCCCGGGTCGGCGGGTAGCCCATCAGCAGGTCCGTATTGGCCGGGGCGGCCGACATGATCTGGTCCACCGTGCGCAGGTGGAAGACGAGGCCGCGGGGCTGGGGCAGGCGAGCCAGGATGTAGGCGCACAGCTGCGGACACTGAAACGCCTTGAGTGCAGGACGCACCGCCCAGCGGTTGGCCCGGGCGAAGTCGACGATCACGCGGATGTTCTGGTCCACGGCCGCCAGGTCGACGAACATCGCGGGCTCACCCCCCGCGTGGTCTCGGGCCAGCTGCGCGATCGTGCGGTTGGCCGTGGGGCGACCTCCGCCTCCGAGCGGCTTCGCGCCCGTCGGGGCGCTCACCGCAGACCCGGCACCGGCCGCCCAGGCGACTCCGGCCGGGCCGCCCAACGTCATGGCCCCGGCGGTGCCGGTGGCGGCGATGAAGTGGCGGCGTGTGAGTCTCGGCGGTGCGCCCATCGGGGCTCGTTCGGATCGCTCCGAGCGATCTTCCAGCCCCCCGGGCGGGGTGACCACCGTAGTCGGTACGGCCCCGGTTGCGGGTTTTGGCGCAGAACGGCGATCCACGCCCCGGCACGCCCAGCCACTCGCCAGATCATCGAGCGACTCACGGAGCGCTGCACTACGCTTGGCCGATGCCCAAGCCCGGCCCCGCAGTGCGCTGGAAGAAGGATGTGGTGGCGCACGACTTCGACGCCGCCGAGGCCTTCCTCTCGATCCGGTTGAACCCGGACAAGGCAAAGCGCCTCGTGGCGCGGCTGAAGCAGGCCCCGGTGACCGAGCGCCGGGCCAACGACATCCTGCGCGCTTCGGGGCGCGACCCGCTGCCGCTCACCGATCCTGGTGTCCTGCGCGACCTGAGCAAGGCGGCGGCGGGCAAGAAGCTCTCGCCGGTCCTCGTCGTGTCGTTCGACGACGGCGCCGATATCGCCGACGGCTATCACCGCGTGTCGCTCGCCTACGCGCTCGATCCGTTCGGAACGGTGCCCCTGCGGCTGGCCGGCCTCTCGGGCTGAGGAGCCGCGCGCGAGGGGGAGACAGATGCGGGCACTGGTCATCTCAGACACGCATTTCGGCGCCTGGACGGGCGAGGACATCCTGCGCGAGCCCGAGACGCTCGCGCTGCTGGCCCCGCACCTCGACGTCGACGAGGTGATCTTCCTCGGCGACATGTTCGACTTCCTGTTCTCCTCGATGGCCGACGCGTTCCGCGCCGCCGACGGGCTGCTCGATCTGCTGCGCGACCGGCTCCAGGGCAAGCGCCTCGTGTTCCTGGCCGGCAACCACGACCACTATCTCGTGCGGCGCGAGCGCGACGAGTTGCTCGAGCTCGAGCTGGCGACCGGTCTGCCTGCCGATGAGCTGCGGGCCGAGGTGCGACGCAGCGATTTCTTCCGCCGCTTCATGGAGCGGCGTCTGGACGGCGTGGAGGTCGACATCCGCTACCCGACCTACACGTTCGCCGGCGTGCTCTGCACGCACGGTCACTACCTGGACTTCCACGCCCGCCGCAGCGGCGCCGCGCCGGGCAAGCTGCTGGCCCGTGCCCTGTGGTCGATCGCGGTTGGCGGCGCCGAGCGCAACCCGAGCGTGGCCGACTACGAGGCGACGATCACGATGCTGACCGGGTTGCTGTTCATGATCGCCCAGCTGCCGAACGGAACGAACGCGCAGCGAGGGGCGTTCGGCGCCTTCCAGGCGCTGTCCCGCGGCGTCCACGCGGTCACCGCGCCGGTTCGGCTGGCCGAGCGGGCCGGCCATCGCCTCACCACCGGCGCGGCCGCCCGGACCGACGGCTCGGGTCGCCCGCCCAGCGTGGCCGGGTTCGCTGCGTACGAGGACGCGCAGGCGCAGGAGGCGCAGCGCCGGCAGGTGACCGGCGCCCCCGCCGGAGCCGAGGTCACGCTTCACACCTCCGCGCGCCTGGTGCGTCCCAGCGACCCCTCGGGCCCGGCGATCGAGGCCTTCGACAAGGTGGTGTCGAACCTCGGCTGGGCCCGCGAGACCGACAAGATCGTGTTCGCCCACACCCACCAGCCGCTCGACGGGGTCGGAACCGCCGGCAGCAGCGTTCGCTATTGGAACACCGGTTCGTGGATCTACGAGCCGGACCTCAGCTCTCACGACGCCTACCTCAGCTATCTCCGCCACGCGTGGCCGGGCACGGTGGTGCTGATCGACTCCGATGAGCCCGTGCCGCGTCTGCTCCGGCTGCGCGAGCACCTGAACCCGCTGCACGGGCTCTGAGCGACCGGACCGCGCCGGTCGGTGACCGCGGGCCGGCCACCTACGGTGACAACGACGCCGGGTCGCCGGCGCCCGAGCGCCCGAGGCGGGCGATCAGGTCATGGACGCACTCGAGCCCTTCGCCGCGGCGCTATGCGCTCGGCGACTGGACCGCTTCGGTGATCGAGGTGATCGCCGCGCGCTCGGACTCGCTGATCTCCACGTCGCCCTCCTTGTGCGCCTTGGCCACCCGGTCGGAGAGATTGAGGATGAACTGCCGGTACTCGGCCACCTCCGGCGGCGTCGCCTTGGCCTCGACCAGGGCGATCGCCTCGCGAATGTGCTGTAGGGAATGCTCGGTCAACTCCTCAGGGGAGCTGTAGCGCGTGTGATCGATCTCGGGCTTGGCCGCCACGAGCTCGTCGAGCAGCTCACTGTGGCCGTGCTCCTGGCGCGTCTCGGCGTACGTCTTGGCCATTGAGAAGGTCTCGCGCAGGGTGCCGCCGTGATGCGAGGTGATCACGATCATCGCCGCGCTGGGCGGACCCTCCAGGACCATGTCCCATTCCTGCTCTGTGAAGTCGGCCTTCGAAGTCATGTGTGTGCGCCTGCCTCGGTGTCGTGGTGTTCGGCCCAGTGTATGCGCGGCGCCGGTATCGTCGGCTGCCGCCAGTGCTCGTAGCAGTGACCGATCACGCCGCCCAGCGCTTCCGCCAGCGAGTGCGCGGGACACTCGACGCGAAGACCGAGGTCGCTGCGCGCGTCGCGCGCGCCCACGCCCGCGGCCGGATCGAGGCCGGGGAACGCGGCACGGTCATGGTCCGCGACCTCGAGCGTCGCGATCTCGTCTTCGTGTGCCGTCCGGATGGGCTCGAGCTCGTCGTGGTGACGCTGTGGGAGGAGGGGGAGGCCGCCGCAGTGCCGAAGCGCTACACCGACGCGCTGCGACACGACGACCACGCCGTCGCCGACCGTCGATCGCCGCGCGAGGACTAGGAGCGCGCGTCAGGGCGCACCCGGCGCGTCTGGCGTAGCCGTGGTTCAGCCTCGTGCACGGCGCTCCATCATCCGGCCGGGTTCGGCGAGCTCGAAGCCGAACCGCTCGTAGAGCCCGTGCGCGTCGGCGGTGGCGAGCACCCAGCGCAGGCCGGTGAGCTCGGGCTGGGCCAGCGCCGTCTGCACGAGCCACACGCCGAGCCCGCGGCCGCGATGGACCTCGAGCACGAACACGTCGGCGAGCCACGCGAACCGCGCCCGGTCGGTGACCACCCGCGCGAACCCGGCCTGATCGCCCGCTGGGGCGTAGAGCCCGAACGGGAGCGAGTTCTCGATCGCGCGCTCGACCACGTTCCTGGCCACGTTCTCCGCCCAGTACGACGTGCGCAGGAACCGCCAGATCGCGTCGCGGTCGAGCCGCCCTGGGTCGGTTGAGATGGTGTATCCGTGCGGTCCTCCGGCGTGCACGCCGCCCTGTTCACCCGCCCCGCTAACCGTCGCGCAGCGCGACGATGCCGCCGATGCCGCCCAGGTAGAGCGTCGTCTTGCCCGTACTGGGGTTGCGTCCGAGGGCGATACCCGCGTAGTGGTTGTTGTACAGCCCTCCGTGGCCGGCGATGCGCCGGAACACGACCTTGCCCGAGCGGTAGTCGAGCGCCGTCCAGCACCAGACGCCCGCCCCCGGCTGCCGCGGATCCCTGACCTTCTCGTAGGTGTAGATAAGGCCGTTGGCGGTGTCTCCCTTGGCCACCGCCGAGGGAGTGCGGACGGTCGTGTTCCTCCACACGACGTGGCAGCCCCACCCGTTGGGAGCGATGTCGATCCGGTCCATCCCGGGGGCGCTCAGGAGCCCCAGGTTGCCTCCGACCTTGACGCCGCCGCCGATCACATCGTTGAACGCCGTCAGCGAGTAGCCGTAGTTGTTCTCGACGATCAGCGAGCGTCCCATCGAGATCAGCGAGTTCTCATCGGCGCTCGCGCCCTTGGCGAACACCGGAACCTGGCACACCGTCCGCCGCTGGCCGCGGCGCAGGCGGTCGCCGGCGCGGTACACCACCACGTCCATCGGATCGGCGTTGTCGGTGATGGCGACATAGGCCGGCGTGGACGGCGAGGCGTGACCGGCCAGCGGACCGATCAGTGTCGGCGTGGTGCCGGACCCGGCGTTGATCTGGCCGAGCTTATGGATGCCGCTGTTGCGATAGCGCACGCTCCAGACGACATGAGGGAGGAGGTCCCCGCCGGCGCGGAACTTGTACATCGCCTTGTCGGTGACGATGTAGACGCCGTCGGCGCCGACCGCGAACGAGTTCTCGATCTGCTCACCGAGGATCACCGACCGGCAGCTGCCGGTCTTGGGGTCGAGCACGCCGACCGCGCCCTGGTAGCGGCCCACAAACCACAGGCGCCCCTCCGCGTCGGGCAGCACCGAGGGCATCCGGTCGCCCGGCGACAGGCACGACGTCGGGTTGTAGTCGGCCACCTGCCGGAACTGCGGGGCGCCGGCCCCGGATGAGACCGAGACGACGAGGATGTGCCGGTTCGACGCGGCGATCACGACGCGGTCACGGTTGTCGAGGAAGAAGTAGGCGCCACCGGTCGTGTTCAGGGCCGGGTCGGTCCCGGCCGGCGGCGGCACGTACGGGAGCTGCATGAACGCGAGCGTGGCCAATGTCCGCGGATCGAGGAGGTACAGGGCGGGGCCATGGGTGAGGTCGGTGCACGAGCTGATCAGGCGTCCGCGCCGATCGAAGGTGAGCGTGATGCAGTCGCGCCCGATCGCGGTCGAGAAGGTCTGCAGGCGATGTCCGAGCGGACCGCTCAGCTGCGTGTAGTTGTCGCTCTGCCACGCGTCGCCGTGAACGCTGTTGCGCGGGTCGGTGGCCAGGAACGGGTCCTGCCACGGGGTGGCCACGCCCGCCACGGGGCGAGCGACGGCCGGGCTGCCGATGAACGCGGGCAGTGACGGCGCCGGGCCGGTGCTCTGGATCGGCACCGCGGGCGCCGCGGCGGCCAGAGCGGATCCCGGCACGCCGATCGCCGCCACGGCCGCACAGGCGATCGCGAGCGAGGCGGCGAGTCGGAGCCGAGACGGAATCGCAGCAGACAACCTGTCCTCCTGTGGGTGAACGGCGAGGCCCGCCGCACCCGCACGCGGCGACAGGCGCGAAGGCTACTCGTTACCTGTCGGGGGGCCGGACGAGCCGACGTCGTCGGGACCTAGGAGTGGCAACAGCTGGTCGATCTTCGCGACCTCAAACGCCCGCCGCACCCCCGGGGGGCCGGGGAGGATCGTGAGCCCGCGTGACTCGCTGTGACAGCGCGCACGCAGCTCGAGCAGGAGCTTCATGCCGGTCGAGTCGATGAACGCCAGGTCGCCGAGATCCACGATCAGATCGGGCGCGCTCGTGATCGCCTGATCGAGAGCGCGGCGTGCCTCCGCCACCGTGGCCAGGTCGAGATCGCCGATGAATCTGACCACGGTGTGGCCGTTCTCGTGATCCGCTCGGGCAGCGAATCCACGAGGCGCCGGTGGGGGGCGGTGTCCTGCGTGCACGCTTCGCTCCGGTGGTCGACAGACGCTCGCTTCGTCACGGGCGAGACGTCACTCTGGTGACAGATGATGACGCATAGGGTGATTTGGGCGCAAGGCCGCCGGGTAGTGCCAGAGTGTGTGGAGCGATGTCTAAGGACGGGATGCCGGTCCCCACGCGCGCATCGGAGCCGTTCGACGACCTGATCGGCGCAGATCAAGATTCCGGCCTGACCTAGTGGGAGCCGCCGCTGATCCGGTCAACGTTCGGTTCGCACTGACGAACAGGGCACAGAACGTCAGGCTCGTGCGTGAGCTGCTGGCGGGCATCGGCAGTGCGGTGCGGCTGGGCGACGCCACCCTCGACGACGCAATGATCGCCGTCAGCGAGGCGTCCAACAACGCCGTGATGCACGCCTACGGCGGAGCCGAGGGCCCCCTGGAGCTTGATCTCGGGATCCTCGACGGCCGGCTCGAGGTTCGCTGCCGCGACTACGGGTGCGGCATCGCGCCCGACGCGCACGTGGACCCGGGAGCGGTCGGCGGTTTCGGGCTTGCCGCGATCAAGGCGTTCACCGACGGCGCCGAGATCACCGCCCCCGCCGGCGCCGGGACAATGGTCCGGATGACCTTCTCCGCTCCGGAGATGAGCCGGCTCAAGGCCGCCGGGGATGAGCTCCTCGACGCGGTCCTCGAGCTCGATCTCGGCGCCGGCCCGCGCATCGTGATCTCGCCGAATGGACTGGTGAACCCGATCCTGGGCCGCCTGGCCACGGCGGTCGGGGCCCAGGCCGGCTTCACGATCGACCGCCTGTCCGACACGCAACTGGTGATCGACGCCCTCACCGGCAGCGGCGCTCCCTACATGAGCGGTGGTGGCGTGGTCGCCGCGATGACCGGTGAGCGGCGACACCTGGAGCTCCGGATCGGACCGCTCTCCTCCCGCGGTGTCGACGCGCTCTCGGGCGGTCCGCCCCACGGCAGTCTGGGCCTGGTCATGGCCAAGCTGACCGACCGCTACGAGCACCAGCGGTGGTGTGACCTCGACATGCTCACCGTCGTGCTGAGGGACCGCCGGCCGCCGGCGTGAACCCTCGGTGGGACCGGCAGGCGGGCGCGCGGGCGACGGCCATCGAGGCATTCGCCCGGACAACGCGAGCCGCCTGAAGCGGCTCGCGCAGAGGTGAGCGCGGTCCCACGCGGGGCCGCGCTCGGCGTCATCGCCGCGCGATCAGGGGCGCACGAAGGTGTCGGGATCGGGTCCGATCCGCTCGCCCGCGTCGAGCGCGGCGATCGCCGCCAGGTCCTGCTCGGTGAGCTCGAAGTCGAACACATCGATGTTCTGCTCGATCCGCTCCGGCGTGACCGACTTCGGGATCACGACGTTGCCGATCTGCAGATGCCAGCGGATGACCACCTGCGCCGGGGTCTTCCCGACGCGCTCGGCGATCTCTGTGATGACCGGCTCGTCGAGGACCTGACCCTGTGCCAGCGGGCTCCACGCCTCAGTCGTGATCCCGAGCTCGGAGTGCAGCCGACGGAGCCCGGGCTGCTGGAGGTGGGGATGGAGTTCGACCTGGTTGACGGCCGGCGTGACTCCAGTCTCCGCGATGAGCCGCTCGAGGTGGGCGGGCTGGAAGTTGGAGACGCCGATGGAACGGACGAGGCCCGCGCTCTGCAGCTCGATGAACGCCCGCCACGAGTCGAGGTAGCGGTCGTGCGCGGGAACCGGCCAGTGGATCAGGTACAGGTCCACATAGTGCGACTCGAGCCGCTCCAGGCTGGCTCCGAATGCGCGCCTGGCCTCGTCGTAGCCATGGTCGTAGTTGAAGCACTTGGTCGTGAGGAAGACCTCGTTGCGATCGAGCCCGGCCGCCTTGATCGCCTGACCGACCTCGGCCTCGTTGCCGTACGCGGCTGCAGTGTCGATGTGGCGGTACCCGGCCTGCAGAGCGAGCATGACGGCCTGAACCGTCTCCTCGGGCGGGACCTGGAAGACGCCGAAGCCGAGCTGGGGGATGTGCTCGCCGTCGCGCAGCTCGAGCTGCGGTGTGTTTCTGGTGTGAATGCTCATGATCTAGGTGCTTCCCGAGTCCCTGACACTGAAACGCCGGCATGGCGTGGGAGCGGGACCGGTGGCCAGCGTGCCGGCGCCTACGGCGCACCCGCGCGCTGACGCTCGAGCCAGGCTGATCGCCGCAGCCGATAGAGCACGTGTGTGCGCAGCCGGTGTCCGGCGGGGATGCTCGGATGCTCGAAGTCCCCGTCGGGGTCGCGCGTCATGCCGAGCCGCTCCATCACCGCTCGGGACCGCGCGTTGCCCGGGGTGGTGATGGACACGATCTCCTCGAGCCCGGCGTCGTCGAACCCCACTGCCAGCGCCGGCTCGGCGGCCTCGGTCGCGTAGCCGTGTCCCCACGCCGCCCGGGCCAGCCGCCACCCGACCTCGACCGCCGGCGTGAACGGGGCCTCGAACGTATCCGCGAGCAACCCCGTGAAGCCGATGAACTCGCGCGTCTCGCGCACCTCGACCGCCCACAGCCCGTAGCCGCGCTGCTCGAACTCGGTCTCGATCCGATCGACGAGGACGTCACTCTGCTCCCGTGAGAGCGCAGCCGGGAAGTGCTCCATCACCTCGGGGTCGGCGTTGAGCTCCGCGAACGGCTCGCGGTCGCTCGTGCGCCAGCGGCGGAGGAGCAGTCGGGCGGTGAGCATGCGGTCGGCCACGCACCGCGATGATGCCAACGCACCCTCTTCGCTGGGGCGGCCGTGGTTCGAGGCGGCGAATTCGATCAGTCCGGGTCCCGGTCCCGGTCCCGGACTCCTAGAATCTGCTCGCGTTGTCGTACCACCTCGCTCAGGTCAACATCGCACTGCCGCTCGAGCCGCTCGACTCATCGCTCCTGAGCGAGTTCGTTGAGCGCCTCGCGCCCGTCAACGCGGCAGCCGACCGCGCCCCGGGGTTCGTGTGGAGGCTGCAGACCGAGCAGGGCGATGCGACCGCGATCACGGCGTTCGGAGACGACCGCCTGATCGTCAACCTGTCCGTGTGGGAGTCGATGACGGCGCTCCGCGCGTTCGTGTTCGGGTCGCGGGCGCACCTCGATGTGCTGCGCCGCCGGCGTGAGTGGTTCGCGCGGCTGGGCGAGGTCCACCTCGCGCTGTGGTGGGTCAGGGGAGGGCAGTTGCCCACCGTTGCCGACGCAGAGAAGCGGCTCGCTCAACTGCGCGCGCACGGTCCTCGGCCGGAGGCGTTCACGTTCCGAGAGCACTTCCCCGCCCCCGGCGCCGGCGGCTCGGCGTCGACGCTGGACGACCGCCGTCTGTGCCCGGCCGGTTGAGCTCCGAGTAACCTAGCTACGCCCATTGCGCCCGGCGCGGCGCCGGTGGCGAACCAAGACGAAAGGCATCAGATGGCAGTCGAAACCCCCGCACAACTTGACCGTGAGCGGATCCGCGAGCTCATCGAACGCGAGACCGGGAAGCTCGACGCCCGCACCCAGGGGTCGGCGGAGATGTACCGCCGCGCGCGCGAGTCGCTGAGCGGCGGCGTCGGATCCTCGTATCAGGCCCGCGATCCGTGGCCGATCTACCTCACGACCGGGGAGGGCCCGGTCGTCTACGACGTCGACGGCAACCGCATGTGGGATTTCCACAACGGCTTTGGGTCGATGGTGCAGGGCCACGGCAACCCGGCGATCGTCAAGGCGGTCAGCGAGCGGGTCGGCCTCGGCACGCACTTCGCCGCCACCACCGAGGACGGAGTGATCGTCGCGGAGGAGCTCAAGCGCCGCTGGGGCCTCGGGCGCTGGCGCTACGTGAACTCCGGCTCGGAGGCGACGATGGACGCCATCCGGATCGCCCGCGCGTACACCGGCCGCGACACGATCATGAAGATCTTCGGCTCCTACCACGGCCACCACGACGGCGTGATGGTGTCGATCGGGGTCGAGTACGACCGCATCGGCGACCGCGAGAACTACGCCTCGCTGCCCTATGGGGCGGGCATCCCCGCGGCGGTCGCGGACCTGACGATCGCCGTGCCGTTCAACGACGCCGGGGCGATGGAGCGCCGGATCGAGCGCCTTGCCGCCGAGGGACGCAAACCCGCCTGCGTGATCATGGAGGCGGCGATGATGAACCTCGGGGTCGTGCTCCCCGAACCCGGCTACCTCGAGCAGGTGCGCGAGATCACCGCTCGTCACGGAGTCGTGCTGATCTTCGACGAGGTCAAGACGGGGCTCGCGATCGCCGCCGGCGGCGCCACCGAGCGCTTCGGAGTCAGGCCCGACATGGTCACACTGGCCAAGACGCTCGGGGGCGGACTCCCGGCCGGCGCGATCGGCGGCACTGAAGAGGTGATGCGCGTGGTCGAGGACGGCAGCGTGTACCAGGTCGGGACCTACAACGGGAACCCGCTCGTGATGGCCGCCGCCCGCGCCAGTCTGCTCGAGGTGCTGACGCCCGAAGCCTACGCGCACCTCGACGACCTCAACGACCGGATCGTGTCCGGATGTCAGTCGGTCATCGAGCGCTACAACCTGTCGGGCTATGCCGTCGGGATCGGCGCCAAGGGCTGTGTGACCTTCTCGCCGACGAAGGTGGTCGACTACGAGAGCTTCAAGGCCAACCAGGACGTCGAGGTCACCGAGCTCGCGTGGCTCTACAACATGAATCGCGGCATCTTCATGACGCCGGGCCGCGAGGAGGAGTGGACGCTGTCGGTGATGCACACCCACGAGGCCATCGACGCATACGTGGCCGTGTTCGACGAGATGGCCCGCGAGCTGACCGCCTGACGCCGCGTCCGGTCGCGTCGGTCAGACGGAGGGCGTGCGGAGCGTCCGACCACGCAGGCGTGCCGTGATGCTCCACCCGGCCACGAGCGCCCACACACCCTCGAGCAGGACGAACCCCCATTGGTGGCTGATCGCCGCCGCGGCCGACAGGCCCGCGCCTCCGACCAGGTTCATGACCAGGTAGCGGTACGAGGTCACCGGCCACACGCCCCATTGCGACAGGGCGAACGCCGCCAGTACGACGATCGCCGCGGTCCACTGCAGTAACTCGGACACGAAGACTCCTCTCCGGCGGCGCCCCGCCCCGAAGACTAGTGCCCCGACGGGCGAACTCCTACGGCTCCGATGGCTCGAGCGCGGCGAGGTCGTTCGGTCGTCGCGCCGCCTCCATCCCGGCGCTCCACTTCTCCTCGACATGGCCGAGCCGCCACACGGCCAGTGCGATCGCCCACGTGCCGAGGAACATCGCCACGATGATGAACCCGGCCTGGTTGAGATTGAACCCGTGCAGCCAGGCGGCGACCGGGCCCCGGAGGTCGAGCCGGTCGGTGAGCAGGCCCCCGAGCTCGATCGTGCCGATGAACAGCGCGACCACGATCGAGAGCCCGGTCACCGTGATGTTGTAGTAGATCTTGCGCACCGGCTTGGAGAACGCCCATCCGTAGGCGAAGTTCATGAACGAGCCGTCGATCGTGTCGAGCAGCGACATGCCGGCGGCGAACAGGATCGGCAGGCAGAGGATCGCGTACCACGGCAGTCCGGCCGCGCCGGCGCTCCCGGCCAGGACGAGCAGGGCCACCTCGGTGGCGGTGTCGAAGCCGAGCCCGAACAGAACGCCGATCGGGTACATCTGCCAGGGATGTTCGACCGTCCTCGTCAGGCGCCCGAAGAAGCGGTTCATCAGGCCGCGCGAGTTGAGCTGCTCCTCCAGCGCCGCCTCGTCGTAGCGGCCCTGGCGCATCTCGAGGAAGATCCGGATGATGCCGACGAGGATCACGATGTTCAGCGCGGCGATGATGTAGAGGAAGGTCCCCGAGACCGTCGTGCCGATCACGTTGGTCGCCTTGTGCAGCGACGAGCCTCCGTTCTTGACCGGCCCGTTCAGCGCCCGGACCCCGATCGCCAGCAGGAAGGTGAGCGCAAAGACGATCGTCGAATGCCCGAGCGAGAAGAAGAAGCCCACGCTCATCGGCCGCTTGCCCTCGGTCATGAACTTGCGCGTTGTGTTGTCGATCGCCGAGATGTGATCGGCGTCGAATGCATGGCGCATGCCGAGCGTGTACGCCGTGATCCCGGTCCCGATCGCAAACGTGCCCGCCGAGCCGAGCTTGTACTTGGCCGGCGCGACGATGAGCAGCAGGACGCCGAAGCCGACGATGTGCAGACCGGCGATCACGGCCGCCATTGCGCCCGCACGCCGCCACTCCGCGGGGGTCAGCGCGGCCGTTATTCGATGCCAGCGGGACGCCTCCGCGCCCGGTCCGGACAAACGTCCCTCCCTCCACGTGAGATCGCCCTCGCCGGGCTACCGCAGTGCTGGCGAGAACGTACCGCGAGGCATCCACTAATGCAAGGTAATCCCAATAACCACGCCCGGGACGCCGCCTGGTCCTTCTCTGCGCAACACTGACGGCGCGATGACGATGTCTCCCGACACGCCGCGGCTCGCCTTCGCCGACCTCACCGATGCGGTCGCGGCGCTCCGTGAGCGGGGCCTGCGGCTCACGACACCGCGCCGGCTCGTGCTCGAGGCGCTGTTCGCCGCGGACGGGCCGGTATCGGCCGAGCACATCGCCCAGTCGGTGCACCTCGACCTCACGTCCGTGTACCGGAACCTCGAGGCGCTCGAGCAGCACGGGCTCGCGCGCCACGTGCATCTCGGACACGGACCGGGCCTGTATGTGCTGATCGGGCGGGGCGAGCGCGAGTTTCTGTCCTGTGAGCGCTGCGGTGCCGTGCGCAGCCTCCGGAGCGAGCAGCTCGATCCGGTTCGCGACCTTGTGCGCGAGCTGTACGGGTACGAGGCCCGGTTCGGCCACTTCCCGATCGTCGGCCTGTGCCCCGCCTGCGCGCGCCGCCGCGAGGCGGGGCCACCGGCTACTTCGTGAAGCCGGCGACGAGGTTGATCGTGATCGCGATGATCGCGGCGCCGAACACGTAGGAGATCCATGCCTGTCGCAGGACCGTGGTCCGCATCGCCTTGCTCTCCAGGTTCGTGTCGGAGACCTGGAAGGTCATGCCGACGGTGAACGCGAGGTAGGCGAAATCTGAGTACTTCGGCGGGTCGGGCTCGTTGAAGCCGACGCCGCCCTGGATCAGGACCCCGGCGACCGCGATCAGGCTGGCCGTGCTCGCCCCGAGCAGGAGACCGTCCGCGAGCACGCGGCCGGGATCCTCGCGCCGGGCCCGCCGGCGCGTCGCGCGGGCGTCCAGGCGCCAGATCGTGGCCCACATCCAGGCCGCGTAGAGCAGCGCCGCGGCGTCCCAGCCGATGAGCGCGCAGACCGCGCCGGCGCCGAGCAGTCCGGCCACGAGCCCGACTCCGGCTCCAGTGGCCAGCGACACGGCGAGTCGGACATGCGCGAGTGGATCGCCGTCGCCGTCCCGCTGCTGCGCCCCCGCCGCGGGCGCGGTCTCACGAGCCGTGCGCTGGCCGATCACTCGTCTGGGGCGCCGGCCTGCTCGGCCAGCTTGTCGCGCAGGTACGCGGCCTTGTCCGCCCGCCGCTCGTGGGTCGCACGTTCCTCCTCGTCGGGCGCTCGCCTCGCCTGCTCGGTCTCGCGCTTGGCGCGGCACGCCTGAGCCTCCTGCAACTCCCGGGTCTCGGCTTCCTCGGGCATCGTGCCGCCGGTCAGCCGGTCAGCCGGTGGCCGGCTGGTCGTCGGGTGCGACAGAGGCGTCGCGCTCGGGCTCGGCCCCCTCGGGCTCGGCGCCACCCGCATCGCCTCGAGTGCGCTGCGCATCGGTCTCCTCGCGGTGCGGCGGCGCGCCGGGCACACTCGGATCGGCGCGCTTGTGCTCCCAGTCGGTGCGGGCGGCGTCGATCGCGTGCTCGAGCGCGTGCGATCGGTTCTCGAGTTCGTCGGCCTCGCGCTCGAGCTGCTCCGACAGGGCGTTCGGGTCCTCGCTGCGGTCCATGGCTCAGATCGACGGCGGGTTCGGGCCCGGATCCGCCGGCACCGCGTGAGTATCGGATCGCACACGGTGGTGATACCCGCGACCGTCGCCCGGAAACGCGGGCCGCGCGGGGCGGGTCGCCCGGAAACGCCGGCCGTGGAGGCTGGGCGGGGCGGGGCGGGTGGGCCGTCAGTCCACCGGTACGAGGCCCGGCGGTGCGAGCGCGGTCAACCGCCGGTCGATCCAGGACGGTTCGTGGCCCGCGTCCTCGGCCCGCTCCAGGCGCGCGACGGCGCCTCGGACCAGCTGGCCGCCGAGGTAGGACAGCGGCTCTGGAGGCAGCCCGCTCGGTGGCTCGCGCACGAGCCCGCAGCGACTCCACTCATCGTCGCGCCCGAGCGCCATCGAGGCCAGGATCCGGCCGCCGAGCACGCTCGGGCCGACGCCGTTGCCGGAGTAGCCGAGCCCGCAGATCAGGTCCGGACGTCCGAGCGCAGTGAAGAACGGCAGGCCGTCGAGCGAGCGGTCGATCGGGCCGACCCAGCTCGCGGCCAGGGGCACGTCGGCGAAGGCCGGCTCGAGCGCGTGCATGTGCGCCGCGATGGCCGCCGCCCGCGGTGAGACGCCCTCGAAGCTCGGGCCGATGCGGCTGCCGTAGGCCAATGAGCCCCCGCCCTTGCCGAACGCCAGCCGCCCGTCCGGCGTGGGGCGGTAGTAGTGCACCATCAGCCGCGAATCCGAGATGCTGACTCCGCCGCGCAGCCCGGCCTGGGCAAGCCGGTCGGGCGCGGGCTCGGTGATGATCAGGTCGCTGGCGATGGTCACGAACCGCCCGCGGAGCTCGCGCAGGCGGCCGCCCCAGGCGTTCATCGCGATGACCACACGGCCGGCGCGGACGCGGCCGCCGGGGGTGCGGACGACGAGCTGTCGGCCTCGGTCGAGGCCGATCATCGGCGAGCCCTCGAACAGCTCGACGCCCCCGGCGAGCGCGACGCCGCGTAGCCCACGGGCGAGCCGCGCCGGCTGCACGCTCGCCGCACCCGCCTCGAACACGCCGGCCAGGTGCCGATCCGAGCCGGCCCGGGCGGCGACCTCGGCCGCCGGCAGCTCGGCGAATGGGCGCTCGCCGTGGCGCGCGAGCGCCTGCACCGTGCCGGCCCAGGCTCCGATCTGCGCCGGGCTGGTTGCGGTCCACAGCCAGCCGTCGGGCCGGAACTGCGCGTCGATCCCGTGCTCGCGGCAGAAGTCGCCGATGTACGCCACGGCGGCCGCCGACTCGTGACCCAGCCGCAGCGCCTCCGCCGATCCGCAGACCCGCTCGAGGGCCAGAAAGTGGTGCCAGAACGTCATCGCGAACCCGCCGTTGCGCCCACTGGCTCCGGCCCCGGCGAGGTTGGCCTCGAGCACGACTACGCGCAGTGACGGCGACAGCTCCCGGATGCGGAGCGCCGTCCATAGACCGGTGTACCCGGCGCCCACGATACATACGTCGGCCTCGAGGTCCTCGGTCAGCGGGGGCGCGGCCGGCGCCCCCTCGGTCAGTGCTTCACGCAGCCACCAGCTGCGCGCAGGGATGCTCGTATGCACGTGACCTCACTCTAGAGAACGTTGCACCAGTGGTCCTCGCGGAAACGTCGGACCCGAAATGGCGGCCCCGATCGGGATTCAAACGCTCCGGCGCGGGTAGGGCAAGAGGGAGATCGGCAAACGAGGAAAGTGACCAAGATGACCAGCGAACGAGGAACCGAGCAACTCGCCAAGTATCTGACCGAGGCCCGCGCGATCGAGTTGGCGCTCACGCGCACGCTCCAGTCGCATATCGCCATGACCCCCTCCGGCACGTATCGCCGCGGGCTCGAGCGCCACCTGACCGAGACCCGCAGCCACGCCAAGCGGGTCGAGCGCCGCGTCAAGGAGATCGGGCACGGCCGCACGTTGCCCCAGCTCGGCGCCGACGTGATGCAGAGCCTGCTCGCACAGGCGACCGCGCTGTCGAAGCTCCCACTGGATCTGATGCGTGGTGACGGCGGCGAGGAGAAGCTGCTCGCCAATGCGCGCGATGAAGCCGCTTCGGAGGCACTGGAGATCGCGCTGTACGACACGATCGAGGCGCTCGCCCGTGAGCTCGGTGACAACAAGACCGCCGAGCTGGCCGCCGGCATCCGCGCCGACGAGGAGCATGCGCTGCAGGAGCTCCGCGACGCGATCCCGGAGCTGGCCAACAACCTGCTGCGCGCTCGGGTCGAGGGCATCAGCACGTACGACCCCTCCCGCACGGGAGCGGCGCGCGACGCGCGCCGCGCGGCCAACAGCGCCCGCAAGGCGGCCTCCGGGGCCGCTGACGACGTGCGCGGAGCGGCGCGGCAGGCGCGCAAGATCCCGGGCGTGGCCCAGGCCGAGGGTGAGATCAAGGGCGCCGTGGCCTCCGAGCAGGATCTCGCGATCACGGGCTACGACGACCTCAGCGCGGATGAGATCACCGCGAAGCTGCCCGAGCTGTCGCAGATCGACCTGGGGAAGATCGACGCCTACGAGCGCCGGCACCAGGGCCGCAAGACGGTGCTCGACCGGATCGGCACGCTGCGCGGCCAGGAGCCGTGGCCGGGATACGACGAGCTCACCGTCGAGGACGTGCGCAAGGCACTGTCGGCGGCCGATGAGTCGCGGGCGGCGTCGGTGCGCGAGTACGAGCGTCGCCACAAGCAGCGCCAGGGCGTGCTCGACGCGGTCGAGCGCGAACTCGCCCGCCAGTAAGCAACCCCCAGCGCGACGAACCCAACCCAGCAGATCGCCCGGCTGCCGCTCAGCGGCGGCCGGCGTTCGGCGTCGGGGCACCGGCGGAGCGGGCGCGGCTCAGCGGCTGACCGCCTCCCGCCGCTCGCCCTCTCCTCGCACCGCAGGCCCGGCATACGGCCCCGGCTTCGGGCGCGGCTTGCCGCCCGGGAACGCCAGCCGCAGGATCGTGCGCTGCACCATTCCCAGCTGCTGGGAGAATGGCCCCGAGTTGTAGGGCAGCCCGTAGCGCCCGCAGAGCTCGCGCACCTGGGGTGCGATTTCGCTGTAGCGCGTGCTCGGCATGTCGGGGAACAGGTGGTGTTCGACCTGGTAGCCCAGGTTTCCGCTGAGCACATGGAACAGGGGTCCGCCGTCGATGTTGGCGGCTCCGACGAGCTGGCCCACATACGAGCCGCCCCGCGTCTCGTCCTCCACCTCGGCCTGGGTGAACGTGTACGTCTGATCGGGGAAGTGGCCGCAGAAGATGATCGCGTACGCCCAGACGTTCCTGATGACATTGGCCGTCGCGTCGGCGGTGACGGTGCGCAGGAACGGCTCGCGGAACGAGCGCCGCTCGATCAGCTGCTCCAGGACGGTACGGTCGTCGTGTCCGGCGGCTCGCCGCACCCGGCGTCCGGCGCGCGCGAGACGACGGCGGGCGCCCTCCTTGCGGCGGGCGCGGGCCAGCAGCCCGAGCTCGACCAGCGTCATCACGGCGCCGCTGATCAGCGGCCAGGCGATGTAGTCCTTCGTGATCTGCAGGCGGGCCTTGCCGGCGATCCCCTTCAGCTCGCGGCCCAGCTGCTTGGGGCTCTTACGACCGTTCCGGATCGCCTCGACGTCGAGGTCGTGCAGCGCCACGCCCCATTCGAACAGCATCATCAGCAGCACGTTGTAGATCGGCTGCAGCAGGTACACCGGATGCCAGTCCTGCCGTGGATCGATCCGCATGATCTCGTAGCCGAGATCCTTGTCCTTGCCGAGGATGTTCGTGTACGTGTGATGGATGAAGTTGTGCGAGTGCTTCCACGCCTCGGCCGTCGACGCCGTATCCCAGTCCCAGGCCGACGAGTTGATCACCGGGTCGTTCATCCAGTCCCACTGCCCGTGCAGGACGTTGTGGCCGATCTCCATGTTCTCGAGGATCTTCGCCAGCCCCAGGCTCACGGTTCCGAGCGCCCACGGCGCACGCCGGCGCGAGCCGATCAACAGCCCGCGGCCGAGCAGCGCGAGCCGGCGCTGCATGGCGATGACCGAGCGGATGTAGCGCGCGTCGCGCTCGCCCAAGCTGGCCTTGACCTGCTCGTGGAGCTCGTCGAGCTCGCGGCCGATTGCCTCGATCTGCTCCGGGCTCAGGTGGCGGAGCGGATTGTCGCCGGTCTCGGCTGGGGGATCCTCGACCGCCTGACGGCCGTTGCTGCTGATCGTTGTCATACGCTCCTCATCGCTGTTGCGTGCTCACAGGCTGATCTCGATCGGTCCCTCGGGGGCGCTGATGCAGGTGCGGATCTTCTCCCCCTCCTGGCCGTGGACGCGGCCGCTGCGGAGATCGCGCACGCGGCCCGACGCCAGGGTGCCCACGCACGTGTGGCAGATCCCCTCGCGACAGCCGAACGGGAGGGCCAGCCCCGCCTCCTCGCCGGCGAGCAGGATCGGCGTGCTGCCGTCGGACTCGGCCTGGCGCTCGGAGTGCAGGAAGGTGATCGTCCCGCCCTCGCCGGCGGCGTCCCCGCCGAGCGCGAGCCTGGGCTGGAAGCGCTCGAGGTGGAGCCGGTCGCGGTCGCCCTCGCGCTCCCACTGCTCGGTGAACGCGTCGAGCATCTCGGTTGGGCCCGAGAGGAACGTCTCGCGTCGGCGCCAGTCCGGGCACAGCCGCTCGAGGTCCGCCGGTCGCATGCGCCCGTGCCCGCCGGTGTGCTGCTCGTGCAGGCGGACGCCGTTGTGCCGGGCGGCGAGCGCCCGCAATTCCGCGCCGAAGATCACGTCGTCGGACCGGCGCGCCGAATGCAGCAGCACGATGTCCCCGAGCCGGTCGGCGTGATCGAGGTGGCGCAGCATGCTCATGATCGGCGTGATCCCGCTGCCCGCGCTGACGAACAGGATCCGGGCGGGCGGGCCGTCGGGGAGCACGAATTCCCCCTCCACGCCGCCGAGCCCCAAGATCGTGCCGGCGCGGCCGTGGCGCACGAGCCGCGGAGAGACCTTCCCCGCGTCGACGTTCTTGACCGTGATGCTGATCAATCCGTCGGGACGGTTCGGATCCGAGGTGAGTGAATACGCTCGCCAATGCCGGATCCCGTCGATGTCGAGGCCGATGCGCAGGAATTGCCTGGGCCGGTGCCCGCAGCAGCGGCGTGCTCAGCGACGCGAGTGCGCGCAGCACGCGTCGCTGCAGCGTCGGAACCTTCGGACTGGCACCCCGCTCCGGCATATACACCGGCGTCATATCCATTCGGACCCGCGCCTAATCCTTCGCGGTCCGAATACGCCCGAAATCGGTGTGGAGAGCTGCGGCTACTCGGGCGAGGTGGCCGACCGGGAGGTGCGCCGGCCCGGGCGCAGCTGGTCGAAATGGTCGAGCGCCAGACCCGATCCGAGCGCCACGCAGGTCAGTGGGGAGTCGGCGCGGAAGACCGGCATGCCCGTCTCGGCCGCGACGAGCTCGGGGAAGCCCTGCAGCAGCGTGCCGCCGCCGGCGAGCAGGATCCCGTCCCGGGCGATGTCCCCGGAGAGCTCCGGCGGTGTCTCCTCGAGGCAGTCCCTGATCGCTCGCAGGATCTCCTGCAGCGGGGACATGATCGCCGCGCGGACCTCGGCGCTGGACAGCTCGACCTGGGTCGGGAGGCCGGTGAGCAGGTGGCGGCCCCGGACCTCAGTGGTCAGCTCGTGGCCGAGCGGGATCGCCGAACCGATCGTGATCTTGATCGTCTCGGCGGTGCGCGAGCCGATCGCCAGCTGGTAGACGCTGCGCAGATAGTGGGCGATCGCCTCGTCCATCTCGTAGCCGCCGACGCGCACCGAGCGCGAGAGCACAATCGCGCCGAGGGAGATGACCGCCATCTCGCTCGTCCCGCCGCCGACGTCGACCACGAGCCGGCCCACTGGCTCTTCGATC
Organism: uncultured Solirubrobacteraceae bacterium; assembly: GCA_963800815.1. GTDB lineage: Bacteria > Actinomycetota > Thermoleophilia > Solirubrobacterales > Solirubrobacteraceae > Palsa-465. The sequence continues at coordinate 42,710 of CAWDCP010000016.1, read as the reverse complement.
TGAACCCCGGCGCCGATCGCGGCCGCGATCGGCTCCTCGATCAGATGCACCTGTCGCGCGCCGGCGGCCAGTGACGCCTCCTCCACGGCGCGCTTCTCGACCTCGGTCACGCCCGAGGGTGCGCACACGATCAGCCGCGGGTGGGCACGGCGACGGTCGAGCACCTTGCGGATGAAGTAGCGCAGCATCTCCTCGGTGACCTCGAAATCGGCGATCACGCCGTGACGCAGCGGCCGCGTGGCCGAGATCGTGGCCGGGGTGCGGCCGATCATCCGCTCGGCCTCGACGCCGACGGCGTGAACCTGACCGGTGAGCGAATCGGAGGCGACGACCGACGGCTCGGAGACCACGATGCCGCGGCCGCCGACGTACACCAGCGTGTTCGCGGTGCCGAGGTCGATCGCCATGTCGTTGACGCCCAATGTCGGTCCGAAGCGGCGGCGCGAGGTGTCGCGGCGGGAGCCGTCTCTACGGAAGCCCATCGCTACACAGTGTCAGACTGGCCGCCACCTCACGCCCGGCCCGTCAAATCCAGGTCTGACTCTGACCGCCACGGTTGCTCCACACAGGCTCCGCTGGGCGATCGCGTACCTTCCCTGGAGATGGCCTCCCAGTCTCCCCAGTCGTCGTCCGTGGCGGACGCGCGCGCGGTCAACGGCGATCCCGCGATCGTCGTCACCGGGCTCGAGAAGTCCTACGGCGAGGTCCGCGCTCTGTGCGGCGTCGACCTGAGCGCGGAGCGCGGCACGGTGCTGGGGCTGCTCGGCCCCAACGGCGCCGGCAAGACCACCGTGGTGCGCGTGCTGACGACGTTGTTGAAGCCCGACGCGGGCACGGCCCATGTCGTCGGCCTCGACGTCGTGCGCGACGCGGCGGCGCTACGCCAGCGAATCGGTCTCGCGGGCCAGTATGCGGCCGTCGACGAGAATCTCACCGGGCTGGAGAACCTGACCATGGTCGGACGCCTGTACGGGCAGCGGCGGGCGCGGGCCAAGCAGCGCGGCCGGGAGCTGCTCGACCGGTTCGATCTGCTCGACGCCGCGAGCCGGCCGGTGAAGACGTACTCCGGCGGTATGCGGCGCCGGCTTGATCTCGCTGCGGCTCTGGTCGCCAAGCCCGAGGTCCTGTTCCTCGATGAGCCCACCACCGGTCTTGACCCGCGCAGCCGGCTGGCGCTGTGGGAGACGATCGAGGGGCTGGTGGCCGAGGGCACCACCGTGTTGCTGACCACGCAGTACCTGGACGAGGCCGATCGCCTCGCCGACACGATCGCCGTGATCGACCACGGCCTCGTGATCGCCGAGGGAACGTCGGACCAGCTCAAGGACCGCGTCGGCGGCGAGCGGCTCGAGGTCCGGCTCGACGACGAGCGCGACGCGCCGGCCGCGGTGGCGGCGCTGGCGCCGATGTCCGACGAGCGTCCCGTGATCGAGGGCGCGGTGGTCAAGCTGAGTGTGCGCCGGCGGCAGGGCTCGATCGTGGAGGCCGTCGGACGGTTGGGGCAGGCGGGCGTCGGCGTCGACGATCTCGCTTTGCGGCGGCCGACGCTCGACGACGTGTTCCTGGCGCTCACCGGCCATGCCGCGGCGGAGGGTGAGGAACAGGAGGCGGCGTGAGGAGCCTGGCTTTGACAGGAGGCGGCGTGAGGAGACTGGTCAGTGACACGCTCGTGATCGCGGAGCGCAACCTCGTGCGCCTGCCCCGGGCGCCGGATCTGCTCCTCGCGTTCACCGTCCAGCCCGTGATGTTCGTGCTGCTGTTCGCGTACGTGTTCGGTGGCGCGATCAGGGCCCCGGGCGGCTCCTACATCGATTACCTGATCCCCGGGATCATGGTGCAGAACATCGCCTTCGGCGGCTTCGTCACCGCGCTCGGGCTCAACGAGGATGTGCACAAGGGCCTAATCGACCGCTTCCGCTCGCTGCCGATGGCGCGTCCGGCGGTGCTGGCGGGGCGCACGCTGGCCGACATCGTCACCAACACGCTCTCGATCGTCGTGCTGCTGATCACCGGGCTGATCATCGGCTTCACGTTCCACACCACGCCGATCCAGATCCTCGGCGGGATCGGGCTGCTGCTGCTGTTCGGCTACGCGTTCTCGTGGGTGTTCGCGCTGCTCGGCCTGCTCGTGTCCTCACCCGAGGCGGCCAACTCGGTCGGCTTCATCGCGGTCTTCCCGCTCACCTTCATCTCCTCGGCCTTCGTACCGGTGGCCACGATGCCGCCCGTCCTGCGCGCGTTCGCCCGGGTCAACCCGTTCACGATCGTGGTCGACGCGATGCGCGCTCTCTGGATCGGCTTTCCATCACGCAACTACGTGTGGGAGGCGGTCGTCTGGTCGCTGGTGATCCTGGCCGTGTTCGCGCCGCTGGCCGTGGCGCGCTACCGGCGCACGGCCGGGCAGTGAGCGGTTGGCGCTGAGCGCCCTGGCCGGCCCAGCCCCCGCCCTCGAGGGGCAGGGGCCGGAGCCGGGGCGCGTCGCCCCCGAGTCGGTTCAGCCGTAGGTGATCGTGGTGGTCAGCGTGCCGAGATTCAGACCGGCAGCGACCACGTGATGGCCGATGAGGTGATTGATGCCGCGGGCGGCGGCGGCGCTCAGCCTGAGCGTGCCGGTGACGGTCGCCTGCGTACTCGAGGCGATCTCCTTGAGCGCCACGACGCGGGCGACGGTGACCCGGACCCCGTCGACCTTGGCGGTCAGGACCGTCTCGTCGGCGCGCCGGATGAGCACGAAACCGCGGAGCTCGAGAGAGTGTGTGCCGTCGGCGAACTTGACGCCGCCGTCGTGGTAGAGGACGCCGTTGTGGCGTGGTGTCGTGACGTAGCCGTGGCTGATCGGCAACGTCAGCGATCCGCCGGATAGGGTGGCCTTGCCGAGCGCCGTCACCTTGACGCTGTGGGCGGTCAGGAACGCGGTCGCCTGCGCGGACGGAGAGATGGTCGTGGATTTGCCGGTGACGTGGACGACGGCCGCCTGGGCAGAGGCGGACGCGATGCCGGCGAAGGACAGTGCCGTGGCGAGCAGAGGCAGCATCCTGCGGGACGCTGTACGCATGTGGTTCTCCTTGTGTTGGGGTCACGAGGGACCCGGCCTTTTCTTCCCCCACAGCGACAACACGCTCGCCCACGCGGAGTTGCGCCCGCATGTCGCCTCGGCGGTGGGGCGGGATCACGGCCCAGCACTGCGGAGAACCGCCGACGGGACCTACGGGCTGACCCCGATGCGCCCCGCGGCGCGGCGTGTCACCGTTCGACGGTGTCCTCGGTACGCGACCCGGCGCGTCCTGCCTCCGAACGGGTGCCGGCCGGCGAGGCGGACAGGGCGCGGGCCAGGCGAGCGCGCCTCGGCGCTCTGGTCCACAAGGAGTTCCTGCAGCTCCGGCGCGACCGCCGCACGCTCGGGCTGATCGTGGGCATGCCGGTCGTGCTGCTGCTCGTGTTCGGTTACGCCGCGTCGTTCGACGTCAAGCACATCAGCGCCGAGCTGGTGGGGCGCGATTCGCCGGCGTTGCGGGTCGCGCTCGGAGCGGGCGGCGCCTTCGACGTCCGCACGGCGGTGGCCCTCGACCCCGCGGCGGCCCGTGAGGACCTGAAGCGCGGCCGGGTGGTGGTCGCGGTCGATGTCGCTCCGAGTGGCGCGCCCGCCGGCGTGCTGGTCGACGGCAGCCAGCTGCTCGCGGCCTCGACCGCGCTGCGCGAGCTCGCGAATCTGCAGCGCGCCGCCACCGGCACGCCGACGGCGCACGTGACCGTGCTCTACAACCCGGCGCTGCGCTCGGCCTATTACATGGTGCCCGGGTTGATCGGGTTCCTACTGGTCCAGGTCGGGGTGATGATCACCTCGCTCGGGATCGTCCGCGAACGGGAGCGGGGCACACTTGAGCAGCTGATGATCACACCGCTGACCAAGCTCGAGCTGATGGTCGGGAAGATCATCCCGTACCTGGCGATCGCGTTGCTCGACCTGGCCTTGATCCTGGGGGTCGGGCTGCTCGTCTTCTCGGTGCCGTTGCGAGGAAGCGTGCCATTGCTGCTGGTGCTCACGGCGGTGTTCCTCGCCTCGACGCTGGCGATCGGCCTGCTCGTCTCGACGGTGGCACAGAACCAGCAGCAGGCGATGCAGACGGCGATGTTCATCATCATTCCGCAGGTTCTGCTGTCGGGCTTCGTGTTCCCGCTGGCCTCGATCCCGTGGGGAGTCAGATGGATCAGTTACCTGCTGCCGCTGACCTACTTCCTGCCGATCGTCCGCGGGATCTTCCTCAAGGGCGCCGGCCTCGCCGAGCTGTGGCTCCCGGCCACCGTGCTGCTGGGGATGGCGGTCGTGTTCATCGGGCTGGCGACGTCTCGATTCAGCAAGCAACTTGGCTGAGATCCTCGTCATCGGGCTGCGCAAGCGGCTGGGTCGGGTGGAGGCGCTGCGCGGCGTCGACCTGGCGCTCGACGCGGGAGAGCTGGTCGGCCTCGTCGGTGCTGACGGAGCCGGCAAGACGACGCTGCTCCGCTGCATCGCCGGCCTGTACAAGCCCGATGCCGGGACCGTGCTTCCGGGCCTCGCCGGCCAGGACCGCATCGGCTTCGCCCAACAGGGCTTTCACCTCTATGGCGAGCTCACTGTGGACGAGAACGTCGCCTTTCTCGGCGGCCTGTACGGGCTGAGTCGCGATCTGCTCGCGCGCCGGGCCGCGGAACTGCTGCGCTTCGCCGGTCTCGACGAGCACCGCGTGCAGCGGGCGGCCAGTCTCTCGGGCGGGATGAAGCAGAAGCTGACGCTGGTCTGCTCGCTGCTGCATCGCCCCCCGGTCCTGCTGCTCGACGAGCCGACCACCGGCGTGGATCCGGTGTCGCGGCGGGAGTTCTGGGGGTTGATCGAGCAGTTGCACATCGAGGGCTCGACGATCCTGCTGGCCAGCGCCTATTTCGACGAGGTGCAGCGCTGCGAACGGGTGGTCTATCTCGACCAGGGCCAGGTTCTGGCCGAGGGAACCCCGGACGCGCTGCGCGGCGGGTACGCCAACCTCGAGGCGGCCTTCGTGGCCCGCACGGCATGAGCGCAGAGGGCGTGAGCGCGGAGGGCGTGAGCGCAGAGGGCGTGAGCGCGGACGCCATGGGCGCGATCGCGACCATGGGGCTCAGCCGCCGCTTCGGCGACCTGGTGGCCGTCGACCACGTCGATGTCGAGGTGCATCGTGGCGAGGTGTTCGGTCTGCTCGGCCCCAACGGCGCCGGTAAGACGACGCTGATCCGGTTGCTGTGCGGCCTGTACCGGCCCTCGTCGGGGACCGCGACGATCCTCGGTCTCGATCTCGTGCGTGAGCGCGAGCGGATCCGCAGCCGGATCGGTTACATGTCCCAGAGCTTCTCGCTCTACGGCGAGCTCACGGTGCTGGAGAACCTGCACTTCTACGCCGGGGTCTACGGGGGTGTCGCACCGGGTCGGATCGCTGAGGTGTGCACCCAGCTCTCGATCGACCCCGAGACGCTGCGGACGCGGGTGTCCGAGCTGCCGACCGGCCTGCGGCAGCGCTCCGCGCTCGCCGCGGCGGTCGTGCACGACCCGAGCCTGCTGTTCCTCGACGAGCCGACGAGCGGCGTGGATCCTCAGTCACGGCTGCGCTTCTGGAGTCTGATCGGCGATCTTGCCCGCTCTGGCACCACGGTCCTGGTCAGCACCCACGCGATGGCGGAGGCCGAGCTGTGCGATCGGGTCGGGCTGATGTCGGCGGGGTCGCTCGTGGCGACGGGCACGCCCGCCCAGCTGATCGCGAGCACCGGCATGCGCATCGTCGAAGTCGATGCCTCGCCGTGGCAGGTGGCGTTCGCGCGGATCAAGGACGTGTGGCCCTCGGCGTCGCTGTACGGCACCCACACGCACATTCCCGTCGCCATGGACGACGAGGCCCTGGCCGCGGCGCGCGAGCAGCTCGCCGGCCTCGAGCTGCGGAGCCTGCGGATGGCCGAGCCCTCGCTCGAGGACGCGTTCGTCTGGTACGCGTCCGGCGGCGCCCTCGGCGCCCTATCGGGACCGCGCCGCGGGCGTTAGGGTTGCTCCGTGCGTCTGGGGGTTCGCTACGACACGTTCACCGAGCGGGTCGGGGGTGCCCTCAACCAGGTGCCGATCCCGCTCGGATTCTCGATGTTGGGCATGCCCGCGGCGCGCTCGATCCAGGTCGCCCAGCGGGTCGGCGTGTTCGCGGAGCTCGCGCGCGGTCCGGCCACCGCGGCTCAGCTCGCCCAGCGGCTCGGGCTGCGCGAGCAGGGCACAGCGCTGATGCTCGACACGCTCGCGGCATCGGACGTGCTCGAGCTCGGGTCCGATGAGCGCTACGCGCTCCCGGGCCGGATCCGGAAGTGGCTGGCACCGGACTCCGTGCACTACGTCGGCGACTTCCTGGCCGATACCTACCACTACTGGAAGTGGTGGGAGGGCCTCGAGGATCTCGTGCGCGACGGCCGCTCGATCGAGCTCCACGACCGCGATCCGGACGACCCCTACTGGGACTCCTACATCACCGGTCAGTTCCAGCTCGCGCGGCTCTCCAGCGCCGCCGTGGCCAAGGCGGTGGCGCTGCCCGCGGGAGCGCGTTCCCTGCTCGATGTGGCCGGTGGGCACGGCGAGTTCTCGATGGCGCTCTGCCGCCGCCATGCCGGGCTGCACGCCACGGTCGTCGACCTCCCCGGGAGCGCCCGCGTCGGGCAGGCGATCGTCGAGCGCGCCGGCATGTCGCAGCGCGTGCGCTACGTGGTCGACGACATGTTCAGCGCCGATCTCGGTGGCCCGCACGACGGCGGACTCGCGTTCAACATCGTGCACCACCTCTCGCCCGAGCAGGCCCGGACCCTGTTCGCCCGGATCGCGGGCGTGCTGCGGCCGGGCGCGCCGCTGTGCGTCCTCGATGTCTACGACCGCCCGCCGGGCGCGCCGGCCGACACGGGCAGCGTGCTGGGCCTGTTCTTCCACCTCACCTCGGGCGCCGACACGTATGCGCGCAAGGACGTGGCGGTATGGCTGCACGCGTCGGGCTTTGCGCGGGTCACCGCACGGTCGCTGCCCCAACTGCCCGGTCTTGCGCTTGTGCGGGCCGAGCGCGCGGCTTGAGTGGGCGGCACGGCGGACAGCGGCGCCGCGCTCGCATAGGATCCACCCGCAGCGGGCAGCGGCGCCGCGCTCGCATAGGATCGCTCCACCCGCAGCGGGCAGCGGCGCCGCGCTCGCATAGGATCGCTCCACCCGCAGCCCGAGAGAGAGGAGCCGTCATGACGACGGTCGAGACCGTGGCCGGACCGATCGATGCCGATGACCTCGGCCTGACCCTGATCCATGAGCACTTCTTCTCCGGTGACGAGGCGGTCGCGGCGCAGTGGCCGCACGTCCGCGACCACGAGCGCGAGTACGCGCTGGCGCTCGAGTCCGCGGCGGCGGTCACGCAGCACGGAGTCAAGACGGTTGTCGAGCCGACGGCGATGTTGCTCGGACGCGACGTTGCCCGGCTGCAGCGGCTGGCCGCCGAGACCGGCCTGCAGATCGTCGCCTGCACCGGCATCTACAGCTACGACGGGCTCCCCCAGTTCCTGCTCAACCGCGACGAGGACTTCATGGCCGGCCTGTTCGTCCACGACATCGAGCAGGGCATGCAGGGGACGGAGGCGAAGGCCGCGTTCATCAAGTGCGCGGCCGATGAGCCGGGCGTCAACGAGCGGATCGAGAAGATCCACCGGGCGGCGGCGCGGGCATCGCTGCGCACAGGGGCGCCGATCATGGCCCACTCGCGGCCCGCCTCCGGAACGGGGCCGCGCCAGGTCGAGATCTTCCTCGAGGAGGGGGTTGCCCCCGAGAAGATCCAGATCGCCCACACCGGTGACACCGACGACCTCGACTACATCGAGTCGCTGCTGGCCTCGGGTGTCTACATCGGCCTTGACCGCTATGGGCTCGACATCTTCCTGCCCACCGCGCAGCGCAACGCCACCGTGCTCGAGCTGCTCGACCGCGGGTACGTCGAGCGGATGTTCCTCTCGCAGGACTTCGACATCCCGATCGCCAACGGCCTCGACTGGTACCCGCCCGAGGTGATCGAGGCGCTCGAGGCGGCGGGCGCCGCCAACGGCTGGTCGATGACGCTGCTGTTCGAGCAGATCATCCCGGAGCTGACCGAGCGCGGGATGAGCGCCGAGGCGCTCCAGACGATGATGGTCGAGAACCCCAGGCGCTGGCTCGGCCGCTGAGACACCCTCTCAGCCGCGCGGCTCAGGCGGGCGGCTCAGGCGGGCGGCTCAGGCGGGCGGCTCAGGCGGGCGGCTCAGCCGCTCACCGCACCGGGATGCGCTCGAGCCACGGAACGACGGTCTGCAGGAACGCGTTGTGCGCGGGCGCCGCGAGCAGCGGATCGAGGTGCCCGTAGCTCGCGCGCTTGTCGACGAACGTCACGCTGGGGATCCGCGACGCCCGCTTCAGCGCCGTGGCCGCGATCCTGAGTCCGTTGTTCGTCCCGCCGAGCGCGGTCTGGATCGCGTACAGCGGCACGTTGACCTGGCTCAGATGCGAGAGGCGCAGGCCGAGCACACGCGCGGCTGGGGTCTCGGTGAGCAGGTCGGCCGCGCCCACGTCGATGCTCAGGCGCGTCGGGTAGTACCAGTCGACCGGCCCGAGCGGCTCGGTCGAGAAGGCGCGGGCGACGTTCTCGATCGGCGTCGGGCCCGCGTCGACCCAGTCGCGGACGGCGCCGCTCGTGGCCAGGTGCCCAGAGTGCACCTGGATCAGCGACAGACCGTTGGCGGGGTTGGACGCGACGGTGTCGAACCCGTAGCCGAGGATGCCGGCGTTGGTGGCCGGGAACGCGGGCTTCAGGAGCGCGGGCAGGAGGGGGAAGGCCTGCTCCACGGACGGCGCGTGCGGCGCCTTCAGCGCGGCCAGGGCGCCGAGGTCCGCGAACGCACCCGTTGACCAGGGCAGCGGGACGGTCGGCAGCAGGTCCGCCCACGGTCCCGCGGTCTGCAGCTTCGCCAGTTCGGCCTTGGCCTGCGCGGCGGTCGACAGAGCGGACCGAGGCAGGAGCGAGAGCCCGTCGATGCCGACGATCCCGGCGATGTCCTTGTAACCAGGGCGGCCGTTGAAGTCCCAGGCCGGGTAGATCGACGCCTCGGAGCCGCCGAGCGAATGGCCGCCGAGGATGACGGTGTGCCGGCCGCCGGCGCGGGCCTTGACGATCACGGCGTGGAGGTCGTTCATGGCCACGGCCAGGCCCCACTGGTCCACGTAGCCGAACTTGTCGGCCTGAAGCGGCTGGTAGTGCGGCGTGATCGCGGGGTTGGCCAGCCAACCGAGGTAGTAGTCGAACACCTGCTGCACCGTCGCCTGGCCGAGCAGGCCCTTGATCAGCATGCCATCGTCCTCGAGTGCGCCCTCGCGGCGAGTCTCGGCCCACACCTGCAGCCCGGGCACGTGGGCGGCCAGGTAGGGCCCGACGAGGCTGAAGTCGCCGGCGCCGCCGAACGTGCCGGGAACGAGCACGAGCACCTTACGCGCGCTCGGCGATCCGTAGCGCCGGATCATCACGCGGTCGTAGCGCTGCGGCGTCCCGGGGGCCTGGTAGCCGGCCACGGAGAAGATCGACGGGACCGCCGTCGCACGGGCGGCGGCGGCAGACGAGACCGGCGCCAGGGCGGCGACGCACAGAACGAACAGGGCAAGACGGCGGACACGCATAGGACCTCTCCTTGTCGCCACGAGCGTACTGCCCGCGGACACGAATCGCTCAGCTCAGCGGTTGGGGAGCTGCCCACCGTCGGCCGCGGCGCCGGCCGGCTCGTGGTCGGCGGCGGTGGCGGGCTCGTGGTCGGCGGCGGTGGCGTGCGCCGTCGCGTGCGCCGGCCTTCCCGCACGGAACGCGTCCAGCGCGCGCGTCGTCCGTTCGTAGCCGGCGCGGATCAGCTCGGGCCAGCGGCTGCGATCGATGAACAGGTCATAGAAGTCGGGTCCGCGCAGAAGTCGGTGGTCGGCGGCGTCGATCACGGTGAGCGCGTCGCCGAGCGAGCGCCTCATCCGGTGGGCGAACTCGAGGTGGAATCCCTGCTCGGCCTGGCGCTCGGCCAGCAGGATGCCCATCCGCCGGTCCTGCCAGCCGGTGATGTCCTCGGGCTCGAGTTGGGGCGGCAGCATGAAGTTGATCGCGAACACGCGATCGAATCCGCCGTCGCGCATGATCGGGTCGGCCGGGAGCAGATCGATCACGCCGCCGTCGACGTAGAGATGCCCGTCGACCTCGACGGACTCGATGAACACCGGCAACGCGATCGCGATCCGGACCTGGCGCCCGACGGTGAGATCCGGCGTCGACAGCGAGCCGAAGTAATCGACCAGGCCGCGGTCCATGTCATAGACGATCGACATCAGCGGGACCTCGAGCTCGCCGACGGTGAGCGAGCCGAACCGCTCGTCGAATGTCCGCTCGATTGCCTCGCCCTTGGCCATCCCGGTGAAGCCCCGCAGCGCCGAGAGCCCGAACCGGGGCAGCTTCGCCCACTGGATGTCCAGGTAGTCCTCGAGGCGCCAGCCGAGTGAGAACTCGGCCATCTCCTGGGCGTTCATGCCCGCGGCCCACATCGAGCCCCAGATCGTGCCGCCCGAGCAGGCGGAGATCATCTCCGGCTCCACGCCGGCCTCCTCGAACGCCCTGCGGACACCGATCAGCGACACGCACGCGCCGGCCCCACCGCCGGCGATGATCGCGATCCGCTGCGCGGACAGCGAAGTGATGGGGCGATGCCGGAACGGCGGGAAGACGTTGGCGTCGATCGGTTTGCGCCGGTCGATCACCGGCAGCGGCAGCAGCGCCCGCCGCGCCCGCAACAGGAAGCGGGGGTCGGCCGTCGCCTTGACCAGTTCCACCCGCTCGCGAACCCAGCCGATGCCCAGCAGCATGTTGTAGAGGTCGAGATCGGCTCTACCGGCCATGCCCTGATGGTGGCGCGGGGAGGATGGCGGCGGCATCGGGGAGTTCTCGGAGGCGAGGTGCGGGAAAGCACCGAGTGGGGGGTGGGATGGTGAGGCGAGCTGTGCGCGGCCGAGCACGACGTCAAGTGGGGAACGCGGGGAACCCGTCGGAGCCGTGATGCCCTTCTGAGAACCGCCATTTCGTGGCCTCTCGGCGGGCTCCCGGCTGGCGGTGGAACTTAATGGCTGCACCACGACCATTTCGTTCCGCGCCGCCGCTTCGAACGGGCGAGAGGCTACGAAATGGCGGCTCCCAGGCCGGATCGGCCCGGTCCCTTTCCCAGCCTCCGGGGTGTCCCCGACACCACCCCTTGGGTGTCTGGCCGGACTCCCGCCCGGCGCGCAGACTGGACTCGCCGCCCATCCGGTCCACGAGAACCAAGGAGCCAGCAATGACCCGCCACAGCACCCGCATCGCAGTCGCCGCCCTCGCCGCCCTCGCGGCGTCACTCGCGCCGGCCGCGATCGCCCAGGCCAAGCCGCAGACGTGCAGCCCGCGGCACTCGACCACGTTGGCGGGCGACAGCTACGCCCGCGTGTACGGCAAGCACGGCAACGCCTACGTGTGTGTGAGGGCGAGCGGTCGGACGACCCTCCTGCAGGGCGCGACTCCCGGCAACGACGTGTTCGCGCTCGGCGGCAGGTACGTCGCCTACAGCTCGGGATCGCAGGACTCGATCGTCACCGTGATGCACATCCCCAACCGGCACGTGAACCCGTACTGGTATCCGTTCGACACCAACATGCACGTCGAGGGGATCGTGGTCAAGAGTGACGGCGCCGCGGCGTGGGCCGCAACGTCCCCGTCGGACGGCAGCACGCTCGTCCAGGGCACCGACCGCTCTCATCACCCGCCCGATCAGTTCTCCGATGACTCGAGGACGGTCGTCACGACGTCGCTGCACTCGCTGCCCGGCATGGCGATCGGCTGGAGCTACACCGACGGTAGCTCGGACACCGCCTCGCTGTTCTGACCCGTTCGCCCACGGCCCACCGCATCGGCCCGTCGCCCTCACCGGGCGGCGGGTCGTTCGCGTCGCCGGCGCCCCCGCGTCGCCGGCGCCCCCGCATCGCCGGCGCCCCTACGCCGCCGGCGCCCCTACGCCGCCGCTCGCGAATCGGCTGGCGCCGAGCTCGACCGAGGCCAGCTCCTGCAGCGCCCGGCTGAACTCGTGGGGTCGCTCGAGCGGGCCCATGTGCCCGGTCTCGGGGAGCTCGATCAGCTCCGTGAGCGCGGGCAGCATGCTCGCGATTCGTCGCGCATGGGACGGCGGGGTGAGCCGGTCACGGGCGCCGGCCATGACGAGCGTGGGGACCGTCAGCCGCGGCAGCGCGTGGTGCAGCTCCATGTCGGACATGGCGATGCCGCAGGCGGCGCGAACGTCCGGCGGGCAGGAGACGAGCATCCGCTCGTAGAACGCGATCTGCGCCGGCGTGGCCGTGGGCCCGAACGCGAAGTAGCGGATCGCCGCGTGGTGCAGCGGCGTCGAGTAGGCCGGGATCGGCGCGTGGGCGCCGAGGAAGGCGTGGCGCGCGACGGGCTCGTTGAGCCATTGCGCAAAGCGCGGGAGCGTCACCAGCACGTGGCCACCGACCAGATCGCCGATGCCCGTGTTCATCAGTGCCGCCGCGCGGACGCGCGCTGGCACCGGATGGTGCTCGGCCCAGGCGGCGATCGACATCGCGCCCAGCGAATGACCCGCCAACAAGGCGCGCTCACCGTCGGGTACGCACGCCCTCAGCACCGCTTCCACGTCCTCTCCGAAGCGGTCCAAGGAGTAGTCGCTCCTCGGCGCTCGGCTGCTCAGATGGTGGCCGCGCAGGTCGTAGGCGACGACGCGGTACTCGGGTGAGAGGTCGCGGATCTGGTAGGCCCAGAACGTGAGCGCCTCGGTCCAGCCGTGGGCGAGCACGATCGTGGGAGCGCCCTCGGGACCGAAGATCTCGGCGTGCAGTCGGGTCCCGTCGGCTGACGTGACGGCGACGGGTCGTCCGGCCGGAACCGCCGACAGGAACGCGTGCTCGGGATCGGATCTGACGCCCCGCGTGTGACGGCGGCGCAGGTTGAGTGCGGCGGCACTCGCCGACGCCGACGCGGTGAGGCCGGCGGCGAGCGCTGCGGATCGACGTTTCATGACGACCTATACACGGTTTGACGGGACACGTTTCAGTGACATCCTGGGCCGGACCGCTACCCGCCCGGACCGACACCTACGCCTGCGATATATGGGGCGTCCGAGGAGCCGGTCGATACGCACCGAAAAACAGTGCCCCGGACGGGGCGCATGGGCGCTGGACGGGGGGAGTAGGGTTCGCGGCCGTGAGAATCGGCCTGCTCACCGGGGGCGGTGATTGCCCCGGCCTGAACGCCGTCATCCGCGCCGTCGTGCGCAAGGGAATCGACGGTTACGGCGACGCCCTGATCGGCTTCCGTGACGGTTGGCGCGGTGTGCTCGAGGACTCGTTCATCGAGCTGACAATCGAGTCCACGCGCGGGATCCTGCCGCGTGGCGGAACCATCCTCGGCAGCTCACGCACGAACCCGTACAAGCGCGACGACGGAGTCGAGCGCGCTCGGGCGACCTTCGAGTCCCAGAACCTCGACGGCCTGATCGCGATCGGCGGCGAGGACACACTTGGCGTCGCCAACCGGCTCAACCAGGACGGACTGCACGTGATCGGCGTCCCCAAGACGATCGACAACGACCTCGGCGCGACCGATGTGACGTTCGGCTTCGACACCGCGCTGCACGTGGCCACCGAGGCGATCGACCGCCTGCACACCACGGCCGAGAGCCATAACCGGATCCTGGTCGTCGAAGTGATGGGCCGCACCGCGGGCTGGATCGCGCTGCACTCCGGGATCGCCGGCGGCGCGGATGTGATCCTGATCCCCGAGATTCCGTTCGACATCGACGAGGTGTGCCGGCTGATCCGCCGCCGCCACGAGCGCGGGCGCTACTTCTCCATCGTCGTGGCCGCCGAGGGCGCCGTGCCCAAGGAGGGGACGACCATGACCCTGGCCGCCGGCGAGAACGACGAGTTCGGCCACCCCCGACTCGGTGGGATCGGCTACGCGCTCGAGCGGGAGATCGAAAGCCGCACCGGATACGAGACGCGGGCCACCGTCCTCGGCCACGTCCAGCGTGGCGGCACTCCGACCGCGTTCGACCGTGTGCTGGCGACGCGGCTGGGGTTGCGGGCGATCGACGCCGCCCACGAGGGTGCCTGGGGTTCGATGACCGCACTGCGCTCGAGCGACATCGTGCTGGTGCCGCTCGCCGACGCGGTTGCCGAGGTCAAGCGCGTTCCCCCCGAGGAGTACGCGCGCTACGGCTTCCTCTACGGGTGACCGAATCGCGTCCATTCCGTAATCGCGGTTTGGAACTCCGCGATTCGGTTTATGCTCCCCTCGTGCCCGCCTCCGACACCACGCGCAACGGTGAGTGAGCCGGAAGTGCAGGGGAGCGTCGATCCGGCGCTCGACGAGCTGTGCGTGAACACGATCCGCACGCTGTCGATGGACGCGGTGCAGAAGGCCAACTCCGGCCATCCCGGCACACCGATGGCCCTGGCGCCGCTCGCGTACGTTCTGTACACGCGCATCATGCGCCACAACCCGTCCGACCCGGATTGGATCGACCGCGACCGCTTCGTGCTCTCGGCCGGCCACGCGTCGATGCTGCTGTACTCGATGCTGTACCTCACGGGCTATCCGCTGACGCTCGAGGACATCAAGAACTTCCGCCAGGTCGGCTCTCCGACCGCCGGTCACCCGGAGCGCAAGTACTCACCCGGGATCGAGGCCACCACCGGTCCGCTCGGACAGGGCGTCTCGATGGCCGTCGGCCTCGCGCTCGCCGAGCGGATGCTCGCGGCCCGACTCAACGAGCCCGGGCATGGGATCGTCGACCACCACACGTTCTCGATCGCCTCCGACGGCGACATCCAGGAGGGCGTGGCGTCGGAGACGAGCTCGCTGGCAGGGCACCTCGGCCTGGGACGCTTGATCGTGTTCTACGACGACAACAAGATCCAGCTCGCCGGACCCACATCGCAATCGTTCTCCGAGGACGTGCCGAAGCGCTACGAGGCCTACGGCTGGCACGTCGACAACGTCGGCGAGGACATGTCGCTGGACCGACTCGAGCAGGCCACCCGCGGGGCGATGGCGATCGAGGACCGGCCCTCGCTGATCGTCGTGCGCTCGCACATCGGCTACGGAAGCCCGCACAAGCAGGACACCTCGGCCGCCCACGGCTCGCCGCTCGGTGAGGACGAGGTCCGCCTCACCAAGGAGGCCTACGGCTGGGATCCCGACAAGCACTTCTACGTGCCCGAGGAGGCCCTGGCGCACTTCCGGCGCGCCTGCGAGCGCGGGCGGGAGTTCGAGTCCGAGTGGAACCGGCGCTTCGAGGCCTACCGCGACGCGTTCCCGGAGCACGCGAAGCTGCTGCAGATGATCTCCGCCGCCGAGCTTCCCGAGGGCTGGGATGCGGACCTGCCGCGCTTCGACCCCGCCGAGAAGCCGATCGCCACGCGCGTGGCCTCGGGCAAGTCGATCCAATGGGCGGCGAAGGCGATCCCGTTCCTCGTCGGCGGCTCGGCCGACCTCGCGACCTCGAACAACACCGACATCGAGGATGGCGGGGAGGTCGAGAAGGGCTCCTACGGCGGTCGCAACATCCGCTTCGGCGTCCGTGAGCACGGCATGGGCGCGATCGTCAACGGCCTCGGGCTGCACGGCTTCCGCGCCTTCGGCGGGACCTTCCTCACGTTCTCCGACTACATGCGCGGCGCGATCCGGCTGTCGGCGCTGATGAAGCTGCCCTCGATCTGGGTCTACACCCACGACTCGATCGGGCTCGGCGAGGACGGCCCGACCCACCAGCCGATCGAGCAGATCGCGGGGCTCCGGGCGATGCCGCGGCTGAACGTCGTGCGCCCCGCCGACGCGAACGAGACGGCACTGGGGTGGCGTTTCGCCCTGCGCAGCAGCGAGGCGCCGACCGCGTTCGCGCTCTCGCGCCAGAACCTGCCGATCCTCGACCCCGGCGCGATCCCCGAGGACGCGATCGAGCGCGGCGCGTACGTGCTGCGCGACGCCGAGGGCGGCGAGCCAGAGCTGATCCTGATCGGAACCGGCTCCGAGGTCTCGCTCTGCCTCGAGGCGGCCGACGCGCTGGCGGACGTGCGCGTCCGCGTGGTCAGCATGCCGTGCATGGACACCTTCACCCACGCCGATGAGTCCTACCGCGAGCAGGTGCTGCCGGCCGCATGTACGGCGCGGATCGCGGTCGAGGCGGCCAGCCCGCTGGGCTGGGACAAGTGGATCGGCCCACAGGGCGCCTTCGTCGGGATGACGACGTTCGGAGAGTCAGGTCCCGCCAAGGACGTCTACGCCCACTTCGGAATCACTGCGGAGCGCGTTGCCGCGCTCGGAAGGGAGATGCTCGGCCGATGAGTACCACCGCGAATGTGAACCAGCGACTCAAGGCGCTGACCGAAGCCGGCGTCAGCGTCTGGCTTGACCAGATCAGCCGCTCACTCGTCGAGGGCGGAGAGCTGGCTCGACTGGTCGCCGAGGACTCGCTGCGGGGGGTCACCTCGAATCCGTCGATCTTCGAGAAGGCGATCCTCGACTCCGACGACTACGACGACCGCCTGGAGCAGCTGGCCAAGGAGGGTCTCGACGCGCGCACGATCTTCGAGCGGATGGCCGTCCATGACGTGCAGGGGGCGACTGACGTGCTCGCCGAGGTCCACAGCGAGGCCGGCGGACGCGACGGGTTCGTCTCGATGGAGGTCATGCCCGACCTCGCCTTCGACACCGACGGCACGCTGAACATGGCCCGCGGCTACTGGGAGGCGATCCGGCGACCCAACGCGATGATCAAGATCCCCGGCACGCCCGAGGGCGTCCCGGCGATCGAGCAGGCGACCTTTGAGGGGATCAACGTCAACGTCACGTTGCTGTTCTCGGTCTCGGCCTACGAGCGCGTCGCCGAGGCTTACATCCGCGGCCTCGAACGTCGCCACGCCGAGGGCAAGAGCCTCGACATCAACTCGGTCGCGAGCTTCTTCGTCTCACGCGTGGACACGAACGTCGACAAGAAGCTCGAGCAGCTCGGGCGCACGGATCTGCAGGGCAGGGCGGCGCTCGCCAACGCCCGGCTCGCCTACAAGCGCTTCCACGAGATCTTCTCCGGTCCCCGGTGGGACGCGTTGCACGATGCCGGTGCCGCCGTGCAGCGCCCGCTGTGGGCGTCGACCGGCGTCAAGAATCCCCGCTACCCGGACACGCTGTACGTGGACGGGCTGATCGGGCCGCACACGGTCAACACGATGCCGATGGCGACGCTGCAGGCGGTCGCCGATCACGGCGAGGTGCCTGGTGTGACCGCCGATCAGGACCCGGGCCCCGATCTCGAAGCGCTCGCGCAGGCGGGGGTCGACATGGACCAGGTCACCGATGAGCTGCTGGCCGATGGCGTCACGCTGTTCGAGGACGCGATGAGCGGCCTCATCGAGGGCATCGCCAAGCGCCGCGCAGCCGTCCTCGCGGATAGCTGATGGGCGTCGCCGCGCTGCGCAACCAGTTCGGCGGGCCCGTGGTCACGGACACGCCACAGCCGTGACTGCCGTCGCCGCGCCGGCGCAGGAGAACCCGCTGGTCGAGGGGCTCGAACGACTGCCGGTGCACCCCACTGTGCTGGTCATCTTCGGGGCCACCGGCGACCTCGCTCACCGGAAGCTCCTGCCGGCGCTCTACAACCTCGCTCACGAGGGAGCGCTGCCCGAGCGCTTTGAGCTGGTCGGTATCGCTCGGCGGGATCAGGACCACGACACCTTTCGCGCCGTCGCGCGCGAATCGATCGAGCGGTTCTCGCGCCGCAAGCCGGACCCCGACGTGCTCGCGGGCCTGCTCGACGACATGCGCTACCTCCCCGGCAGCTTCGACGACGATCACGTCTACGGGCGGCTGACGCACACCCTGGCCGAGTTCGACCACAAGGCGGGGCAGCCGCTGAACCGGGTCTTCTACCTCTCGACCGCGCCGGAGTTCTTCCCCGTGATCGTCGGCGAGATCGGGAAGACCGGCCTGAACACGACCGAGCGCGCCGAGACCCGGATTGTGATCGAGAAGCCGTTCGGGTACGACCTGGCCTCGGCTCGCGGGCTCAACGCCGAGGTGCTCGAGGTGTTCGACGAGTCTCAGGTCTTCCGCATCGACCATTACCTCGGCAAGGAGACGGTCCAGAACCTGTTGGCCTTCCGGTTCGCCAACGCGATGTTCGAGCCGGTGTGGAACCGGAACTTCATCGACTACGTGCAGATCACCGCGGCCGAGGACATCGGGATCGGCGGTCGGGCCGGCTACTACGAGCACGCCGGGGCGCTCCGCGACCTGGTCCAGAACCACATGATGCAGCTGCTCGCGTTGCTCACGATGGAGCCTCCGACGGCGTTCGAGGCCAACCGCCTGCGCGACGAGAAGCTGAAGGTGCTGGAGGCGATCGTGCCGCCCCGGCTGGACGAGGTTGCGAACATGGCCCTGCGCGCCCAATACGGGCGCGGGGTGGTCGGCGGCAACGAGGTTCCGGCCTACCTCGAGGAGGACGGAGTGGCGCCGGACTCGCGCACCGAGACCTACGCCGCGCTGCGCCTGCACGTCTCCAACTGGCGCTGGGCCGGGATCCCGTTCTACCTGCGTACGGGCAAGCAGCTGGCGCGCAAGGTCACCGAGATCGTGGTGACGCTCAAGCCGGTGCCCCACCTGGCCCTGCGCAGCACCGGGTCGGTGGGCGCGCAGGCCAACCAGATCATCCTCACCCTGCAGCCCGACGAGGGCGTGACGATCCAGCTCGGGGCGAAGATCCCGGGGATCGGAATGCGGATTCGCCCCGTCAACATGGAGTTCCGCTACGGGACGTCGTTTCTCTCGGAGTCGCCGGAGGCATATGAGCGGCTGATCCTGGACGCCATGCGCGGCGACGCGACACTGTTCACGCGCAACGACGAGATCGAAGCGCTGTGGGGGATCATCGACCCGATCCTGACCGCCTGGCGCGAGGACACGACCACCCCGATCCCGCAGTATCCGGCCGGCTCCGCCGGTCCGAAGGAAGCGGATGCCCTGCTGGATCCCGGCCACCGATGGAACCGGCTGTGAGCGGCTGCCGGCCGCGCACGGCGGCCTACGGACTCGAGGACGGCTAGATGCCTCAGGACGTCTGGTCGGCTGAGAACACGACGCCTGACGAGATCGAGGCCGCGCTGCGTGGCCTGCTGCGCCGAGCCCACGCGGCGAATGACCTGCTGGCGCCGGCGCGGGTCCTGAACCTCGTCGTGGTCATCGACGCGGCGCGCAAGGACGAGATCACCGAGCGACTGTCCGGGGTCGGGCGCTACCACGCGTCACGGACCGTGGTGTGCACGGTGCAGGATGGCCGCACCGCGCTCGACGCGACGGCGTCGATCAACTGGGAGAAGCCTCGCAACGGCATCGACGTGGTGCTCGAGCAGGTCGAGATCGAGATTGGCCCACGTCACCTGGCCCATCTGGAGACGATCGTCGACCCGGTCGTCGTGTCGGAGCTTCCGACGGTCCTGTGGCGGCCCGGCGCAGCCGACGAGGTGGTCGACCGGCTGCTCGGACTGACCGACGTGATCCTGCTCGACTCAGACGAGCAGCCCGACCCCGCGACCGCGCTCGTGCGCGCGGGGGAGCTCCTCGGCTCGGCCTACGTCGTCGATCTCGCATGGTTGCGGACGACGCCATGGCGCGAGCGGGTCGCCGCCAGCTTCGACCCGCCGTGGCGCCGACCGGCACTCGAGCGGATCGCCGAGGTCGACGTGCGCCACCGCGGCAGCTCGCGGGCTTGCGCTCTGCTGTGGGCCGGATGGATGGCCTCACGGCTGGGCTGGGCGCCGGAGCCACTCGGCGGGGCCCCCGGCGGAACGGGACTGGCCGGCGGGGCGACGCGAGCCGACGCCGAGGTGGGCGTCAGACTCGAGCCGGTTGAGCTCTCTACTCCCGGCCTCGCGGGCGTGACCGTCGCCTGCACGGATGGTTTCGCCCTCTCGCTCGATCGCGCTCCCGGCGGCCTCGAGGCCCATCGTCACGCGCCGGACGGGGAGCAGACCTCGTGGAAGGTGCTGGGCGCATCGCGCGGCGAGGGGGGCATCCTCGGCGAGGGCGTGCGCCAGGCGCTCCTGCGTGATCCCACCTACGGCCCGGCCCTCGACGCCGCGCGCGGATTCTGCCCGGTATGACGGTCACGCTGGAGGTCGTATCGGACCCTGCGGCGGTGTGCGCCGAGTTGCTGGTCGAGGCCGCCGGCGCGGGCGGTGACATCGTCCTCACCGGGGGCTCGACCCCGCGGGCAGCCTATGAGCTGGCCGCCCGCGCACCGGGCGACTGGTCCGGCGCGACGCTGTGGTTCGGCGACGACCGCTGCGTCCCGCCCGATCACGAGGACTCGAACTACGCGATGGCCAGGAAGGCCCTGCTCGACCCGCTCCGCGAGCGAGTCGGCGACGCCGGCTCCCCGGCGGTGATGCGGATCCCGGGCGAGCTCGGACCGCATCAGGCCGCCGATGCATATGAGCACGAGCTGCGCTCCGCCGGCCCGCCGAGCTTCGACCTCCTCCTGCTCGGGCTCGGCCCCGACGGACACACGGCGTCACTGTTCCCCGACCAGGAGTCGCTCCACGACCGCTCCCGCCTCGCCGTCGGCGTCGAGCGCGCGGGCCTGACTCCGTTCGTTCCCCGTGTGACGATGACGCTGCCCGCGCTGGCGCTGGGACACCGGATCGTGTTCCTGGTCACCGGCGCGAGCAAGGCGGGCGCGGTGGCGGCGGCGTTCGGGCCTGGGGCGAAGCCCGACCCGCACGTGCCGGCGTCGTTGCTCCCCCCGCTGGCCGAGAACATCACCGTGCTCCTCGACAGCGCCGCCGCGGGAGCGCTAGCGTGAGCTCGGCAGTGATCGGCATCGATCTCGGGGGGACCAAGATCGCGACCGCTCCGCTGCGCGACCGCCGACTCGGGGAGTCGCTGATCCAGCCGACCGAGCTCGCCACCACCGAGGGCCTGATCGACCAGCTCGCCGGCGTGGTCGACAAGGTCCGATCCGACGACCTCGCTGCGGTTGGGATCGGCGTGCCCTCCGTGGTGGAGTTCGCGACCGGGCGCGTCGTCTCCTCGATCAACATCCCGCTCGCCAACGTTCCGCTGCGCGAGGTGCTCGGGGACCGGATCGGCGTGCCTGTGTTCGTCGACAACGACGCCACCGTGGCCGCGCTCGCCGAGGCCCACGACGAGGATCTGGCGCTCGTCGCCCGCAACCTGGTCATGTTCACCATCGGCACGGGTGTCGGCGGCGGGATCGTCTTCGGCGGCCGGATCTTCCGCGGCGCCACCGGCGGCGCGGGGGAGTTCGGCCACACCCTGATCGGGCTCGACATCGATGACTCGGTCCCGACGCCGGAGGGATTCCCGCACCGCGGCTCGCTGGAGGCGCTCGCCGCCGGACGCGCGCTGGACCACCTCAGCGAGGCGATCGCGCAGCGAAGGCCCGATTCCGAGCTCGGACGGCTGCGCGCCGCCGGGTTACCTGTCACGGGCGTCGCGGCGGTGGCCGCGGCCCGCGACGGCGACGAGGCCGCAAGGCGAGCGGTTCATCTGTGGGCCGAGCGGGTCGGGATCGGGATCGCCAACGCGATCAACACCTTCGATCCCGACGAGGTGGTGCTCGGCGGCGGCGGCATGCTTGCCGGCGACATGCTGCTCGAGCCCGCCCGTCGCGTGGCCCACAGCTATGTCCACCCCGGCCTCGGCGCTCACACCACGATCCGGCTCGCGCGTCACGGCGTGCGTGCCGGCGTGCTCGGTGCCGCCCTGCTGGCCGTTCATGAACTGGATCAGGGGGAGGGGCGGCGTTGACAGTCGGACGCGGCCGGGTCGAGGTCTAAGATGGCCGATCGCATCGTTGTCGTGCGCCACGGCGAGACGGAGTGGAGCCTGGCGCTGCGTCATACCAGCCGAACCGACCTGTCGCTGATCGAGCCCGGACGTGTCCGAGCCGCCGCGCTGGCGCGCGAGCTCGAGGGGCGTGAGTTTGCGCTCGTGCTCACGAGCCCGCTGCGGCGCGCGCGCGAGACGTGCGAGCTCGCCGGCTTCAGCGCCGTGGCCGAAGTCGAGGAGGACCTGCGCGAGTGGGACTACGGTGACTACGAGGGCCTGACCACGGCCGAGATTCGCGTCCACACACCTAGCTGGTACCTGTGGCGCGACGGTTGCCCGAGTGGTGAGCAGCCGGCCGATGTGGGTGCCCGCGTCGATCGTGTGCTCACGCGCTTGCGGTCGATCGAGGGCGACGCGTTGCTGTTCGCCCACGGCCACATCCTGCGCGTGCTGGCGGCCCGATGGATCGAGCTCAACGTCGCCGGTGGCGCCCACCTGACCCTGGGTGCGGGCGCGACGGGCACGCTCGGCTACGAGCGCACGACCACCGTGCTCGAGCGCTGGAACGCGCCGGCATGAGCGTGCGCGAGATCGTGCCGGGCCTGTGGCACTGGACGGCGGTCCACCCCCACATCCGCTCGCGGGTCAGCTCGTACTACCTGAGCACGCCCGGAGTGCTGATCGACCCGCTGGCACCCGATGAGGGCATCGAATGGTTCGCCGATCATGGGCGGCCGACGGCGATCGTGCTCAGCAACCGCCACCACTTCAGGGATTGCGCGACGTTCGTGGAGGCGTTCTCCATCCCCGTGCGCGCCAGCCGGCCCGGGATGCACGAGTTCGGTCCCGGTCAGGACGTTGTGCCATTCGACTTTGGCGACACACTCCCCGGTGGGGTGCTCACGCACGAGGTCGGCGCGATCTGCCCCGACGAGACCGCGCTCGAGATCCCGGACGTGCGTGCGCTGTCGGTGGCCGACGGAGTCGTCCGGCTCGATCAGGTCGGACCGCTCGGATTCGTGCCCGACTTCCTGCTCGGCGAGGACCCCGAGGAGGTCAAGCGCGGCTTGCGCGCCGCCTACGCACGACTGCTGGACCTCGACTTCGACCATCTTCTGCTCGCGCACGGGGAGCCGATCGTCGGCGACGGGAAGGCGAAGTTGCGCGAGTTCGTGCAGTCGGCGTCGGGCTGAGGACCTGGTGTCCTGATGCGGGAGTCCGGCGGGCCGCTCGAACGTCGGCGGACTCGTGAATCGGGCACTAGTCTCGACCCTATGGGATCGACGCCTGCCCAGGGCGATCGCCCCGCCGTCCTGGTGCGCGACCTGCGCAAGAGCTACGGCGAGGTGGAGGCCGTGCGTGGAGTCGGCTTCGAGGTGAGGAGGGGAGAGGTGTTCTGTCTGCTCGGACCCAACGGCGCCGGCAAGACGACCACCGTCGAGATCCTCGAGGGCTACCGGACCCGCACGGCCGGAGAGGTGAGCGTGCTCGGGATGGATCCGGCCGACGCCCCGCGTGAGCTGCGCGAGCGGGTCGGGATCGTGCTCCAGGAGTGCGGGGTGCAGAGCGACCTGACCGTGGCGGAGCTGATCGAGATGTACGGCCGCTACCACCTGCGGCGCCGGTCAGTCGACGAGCTGGTCGAGCTCGTCGGGCTGACCGACAAGCGCGACGTCCGGGCCAAGGACCTGTCCGGGGGTCAGCGCCGGCGGCTCGACCTTGCCCTGGCGCTCGTCGGCGACCCCGACCTGATCTTCCTCGACGAGCCGACGACCGGGTTCGATCCCGCGGCTCGCCGACAGGCCTGGTCGACCATCCAGTCGCTGTGCGAGCTCGGGAAGACCGTCTTCCTGACGACCCACTACATGGACGAGGCCCAGTTCCTGGCCAACCGCGTCGCCGTGATGCGCGCCGGCGAGATCATCGCCTTCGGCCGGCCCGATGAGATCGGGGGACGCGATCTGCGCCCGGCGGAGATCCGCTTCCAGCTGCCGGTCGGTCGATCGATCGGCGAGCTGCCCGAGCTGCCCTCACGCGATGTCTCGAGCGGTCCTGACGGCGTGCTCGTGCGCACGGCCGAACCGGTGCTCGCCGCCCATGTCGTCACCTCGTGGGCGCTCGAGCGTGGAATCGAGCTCGCGCACTTCTCGGTCACCCAGCCGACTCTGGAGGACATCTACCTGGAGCTCACCGGCTCCGGCGAAGACCACGCGATCGAGGAGACGACGCGTTGAGCGGCTCGCCGGCCTATCCGCGGGGGCGCGACCTCGGGCTCGTCGGCTGGCAGATCCGTTACGAGCAGCGCGCTTTCTGGCGCAACCGCGGACGCGGCCTGTTCACGTTCGTCTTCCCGCTGATGTTCCTGGTCATCTTCGGCAGCTTGTTCAAGGGCCAGCACATCGCCGGCCGGGGCGGAATTCCGTACAACGACTTCTTCGTGCCCGGGATCCTCGCCTACGGCGTGATCGCGACGACGTTCGTCAACATGGCGATCGGCACCGCGATCCTCCGCGACGAGGGCGTACTCAAGCGCATGCAGGGCACGCCGCTGCCCCGCTGGGCCTACGTCGCCGGCCGCATCGGCTCCACGATCGTCACCGTGGCGGCCATGACCGTCGTCACGCTTGCGCTGGGCGTCGTCGCGTATGGCGTGCACATCTACGCCTCGACCCTTCCCGCGGTCATCGTCGTGCTGATCCTCGGCACGATCGTGTTCACGGCGCTGGGGATCGGGATCGTGCGGTTCATCCCCAACTCCGAGGCCGCGCCGGCGATCGTGAACCTGACCATCCTCCCGCTGACCTTCATCTCGGGCATCTGGTTCGTCACCGACACGATGCCCAAATGGCTGCAGGACATCGCCAAGATCTTCCCGATCCGGGCGCTCGCCGACCAGCTCCAATACGCCTTCGATCCGCGCACCTCGGGATCGGGCTTCAAGAGTGGAGACCTGCAGACGCTGGCGATCTGGGCCGTCATCAGCATCGTGCTCATGGTCCGCTTTCTGCGCCGGCCGCAGGGCGACGACGTCTGAGACGCCGGCTCGGCCCCCCGGTCTGTCTCCCAGTCCGTCATCGGCGGAGGCTGTAGCCGCGGCCAGGAGATGCGGCTGAGAGGACTCGAACCTCCAAGGGGTTTCCCCCACACGGACCTGAACCGTGCGTGTCTACCAATTTCACCACAGCCGCGGGACCGCCAAGTTACCAAGCGGCGCTGCTCGACGACGCTCAGGCGGGCACCCGAACACCCACGCGGCGCGCAACCCGCCCGGCCGGATACCCTCTGCAGACGCGCCGCTATCGTCTAGGGGACTAGGACGCCGCCCTCTCACAGCTATCGGACGGGTATCCGGTAGCGAGCCGTGACTGGCCGAGAGGACCCGTAACGCCCGGTTTGACAGGGGATTTGCCACCCGGCGCGGGCCCTACGGTATGCAGCGGTAAGCCACCGCGACGCAGCGGGCAGGGGGTTTTCCGGGGTACCTTGAACCGCCAAACATGAGCCTCGCTGCGAGGAGGCTGCCGCCATTGACCGCAGCTGCCCGTAAGCGCCTTTGTTACAACGATGTGGGCTTGATGTGGCCATCGCTCGTCACCGCTACTAGCCGGAGTAGTCCGATGTCCGGGGTGCACTAGAAGGTGCACGCGGCCTCGGGACTCGACCCGGTGGGGGGGTAGGGTCCGGCCCGCTGTCCTGCCCGGCGCGCTTGAACGCCCTGGGCAACAGCGGCTGTGCGAGCGTCTCGCGCGCGACCCGCCGGATCGTGGCGCGCGGTCAGCCGGCCGCTCTTAGCACGACGAGGATCCTTGGGTGTCCGTCGGTCTTCAGCTCGTCGACGACCTCAACGTCGTCGAGGCCAACGATGCGCGCCAGTCGCCGCAGACCCTCCGGGAAGAAGCCCCAGTAGACGAAGTCATCGCGCGCGTACCATCGATACCGGGCAGCATCACATCGATGAGCGTGACATCGATCTCCTCGGTACGCAGCAGCGACAGAGCATCGAGCCCGCTCGCGGCTTCGACCACCGTGAAGCCGCCCTTCTGCAGGTAGCCGCGCAGCAGGCGCCGGAGGTTCGTCTCGTCATCAACCACCAGCACGCAGCCTGAGGATTCCATTCGGCCATCTTGACGCAACCGATCCACGGTGCAGCGGCGAGGGCGCCTTTTCCAAGCCCTCACCGGCGCATTGCCGTCGCTTTACCACGCTGCGCCTAGCGTTGAGTACACGCTCCTGACGCTGATCTCGCGTCACTGGCTCTCACACCACGACTAGCACAAGGAAACGCATGGAAACCTCAATGATCGTTCTCAACGCCTGCTTCTCGGCGTTCGCGCTACTGACGGTCGTCGGCCTGCTCGTGTGGGCGGTCCTGACCTCGACCCGCGACCAGCGCGCCGTCGCAACCGCGCACAGCCAGACAATCGGGCCGCGCATTCGCGGACCGCGGCTTCGTCCGAGCTCACCCCGACAGTCCGGCAGCCGCGACTCC
This sequence comes from uncultured Solirubrobacteraceae bacterium, assembly GCA_963800815.1. Lineage (GTDB taxonomy): Bacteria > Actinomycetota > Thermoleophilia > Solirubrobacterales > Solirubrobacteraceae > Palsa-465. The sequence continues at coordinate 16,262 of CAWDCP010000016.1, read as the reverse complement.
GGCCCCGCGGCAGCGGTCTAGCTAGAAAGACCGAGTGGAATCGCGTGGGCCCCGCGCGCGATTCCGCTCCTCCTCGCGCAGCGGGCTCATCCGAGACCTCGCGGGAGCCGGGAGCCGCCGAGGCATGACGGGTCAGTGTGGGCTTGGACCGGTCATCGACCGCGCTTGCGCTCGCGATCGAGTTCGAAGGGTATGGGGCGTCGTCGACGAGGCGTGGCTGCGCGCGTCCGGATGAGCCGTGGCCGGGCTCGTGTGTTCGGCCTACCGTTGGCATGGTGCTGGCTTCGATGCAAACACGCCGACGGATGCAACTCTCGCTACGTGGGCCCCATGGACGCGCGGTGCTGCTGTCGCTCGCGCTGGCGAGCACGTGGCTCATTGCCGCAGGCGGCTGCCGTTCCACGCAAGACCGCGGCCACGTGCGACCGATCCGCCCGACGTCCACGGTGTCCACGCAGCTGTCCTACCGCACAGCGTCAGGCAGGGTGATGGGAATAACGATCCGCCGGCCACCCGCGGCGCGCGGGCTCGTGGTGCTCGTCCACGGTGGCGGCTTCGTGGGGGGCAGCCGCGCCGACATGGACACGTGGGCCGGCCTGCTGACCGCCGACGGCTACGCGACGGCCACGATCGACTACCGCCTCGGCGGTGCCCAGAATCGCGAGCGCGCCCTCGAGCGAGCTGTGCAGGACACGGTTGCGGCGCTCGCACAACTCCGCGCACAGCCGACCCTATCGCCGCTTTCCGTCGTGCTCTGGGGATATTCCGCCGGTGCGCTGACTGTTCTCCGGGCGGCGGGCGAGTTCCCGGACCGGGTGCGAGCAGTTGTGAGCCTCGCTGGATACGAGCAACCCGTACACATCCGTCGAGGCCATCCCCCGATGCTGCTCTTCAACGGCACCGCCGACCGAGCCGAGCCCGTCATGCTCGCCGCCGCGACCTGCCGCGCGGCCCATGCCGTGTCCGTTGACTGCGCCCAGGTCACATATCCGGGAGCGACGCACAGCATCAGTCCAGCGCAGATGGCAGACATCCATCGCAGAGCATTGATATGGCTAACGAGGATCAGTGGCTGACCACGCAGGCCGATCCAGGCGTCGCTGCCCATAGTGCCTGGAGGGCGGCGGCGACATGGGCGGGCTCGGCGCGGCGGGGAGGGTCGAAGTGGTGGCGGTCGTGTAGATCTCGACCGGTAAGTTCGGGAACACGGTGGCGAGCCGATCAGCCATTCGCTGGTAGTAGTCGGGGTTGCTGAGCCCTCCGAGCGCGGCGTAGACGGGCTGGTGAAAGCTCCGCAGCGCGTCGAGGTCGAGCTCGTCGGTCCGGAACGCGTGCATCATCGCCTTGAGCCCGGCCGGGAGGCTGCCCATCCACTGTGGCGGTTGGCCCCATGGGGGTGCGGGTGGTCCGACTTCGGGGCGAAGTTGGATGCGGACACAGTCGCACATCAGCTCGTCGCCCGACATGTGCTGGATCCGGTCGAACTCCTGCCACACGGCCTGCTCTCCAGCGGTCTGGGCCGCATTGTCGGCCCAGGCCGGCTCCATCAGCACGAGGCTGAGCAACCGTTCTGGGTGGCGGGTCGTGAACGCGGGCGAACAGGCGCCGCCACCCGAATGGCCGACGGGCGAAACCGATCGAAGCGGGCGTGATCGGCGACGCGCACGATTCCCGCGACCTCATCCGAGAGCCTGTAGTCGGGGGTGGACGGTCGCTCGTGTAGATCTCGGGATCCTTCGCGATCGCCGCAGTGCCCTCACCGAGCGCTTCGAGCAGCTGGCCCTTAGGCCAGCGCGGCCGGCATCACGCCTCCCGGCAACAGGATGATCGGTTGTCGGTGGCTCCTCATGGAGCGAGGTTAACCGCCGCCGCCCGGGTGCTGCGACCAGCTGCCTGCCCCTCGAGTGTCAGGCGGTGAGGGCGGTCACGAGGTGACCGATCGCGAACCCGACCGCGGCGCTGACGGAGCCGATCAGCATCACCTGCAGGCCGGCGCGCAGCCACGCCTGCCGCGCGATCCGGCCCTTGGCGACGCCGAGGGCGAACAGCGCGATGAGGGTGCAGACGATGCTGGTGATCAGGGCTGGGGCCATCAGGGGCAGGACGATGTAGGGCCACAGCGGAATGACGGCGGCGCCCATGTATGTGAGCCCGACGACGAGTGCGTCCCCGAGCGCGGCGCCCCCGACGTCGGGCGAGAGGCCGAGTTCTTTCTGGACCTTGGTACGCAGGAATACGGTCGGGTTGCTTGCGAGGCCGTTGGCGACGCGTTCGGCCGCCTCGCGGGGGAGGCCCTCGTCCTGGAGCACGAGCGCGAGCTCGGCGATCTCTCGCGCCGGATCTTCGTCGATCTCGCGGCCCTCGTCGGCGATTTCGGCCGCGTACAGTCCCTCCTCGGCTTCGCTCGCGAGATATGACCCGCCGCCCATCGCGATGCACCCGGCCACCGCTTCGGCGAGGCCGGCAACGAGGATCGCGCTGCGCCCGGGGTTGGCGGCGGCCATTCCGGTGACGACACCGAGCGGAACGAGGAGGCCGTCCTGGGCGCCGAGGACGAACTCGCGCACTCGCGAGAGACGCTCGATCCGAGCTGCTTCTTTGCGCGCGTGATCGCGAATGTGCTCTCGCGCCTCGTCGCGCAACTCACCAGTGATTGGCGTTTCGGTCATGGTTTCTGTTGCACCTGATTGCACGTCTTCGACGCTAGTCCTGCGCAGTGTCCGGTGCATCCGGACAAAGCACTCGCCCGGTTTCCGTACACGACCACAGACCCGGGCGGCGCTGCCAACTACGGACATGATGGGGTGGGGATTGCGGATGAGCGCATGACGGGGTGGGAGGACACTGGGACGAGTCAAGGAGTGGTGTGATGAGCACGGCGGTTCGGGCCTGTCGCAGAGAGCTCCGCCGGATGGCGGCTGGGCGCTTCAGGCGCGTCGCGCTTCTGGTCGTCGGGGCCGTCGCGATGTTGGCCGGGTTCGTGCTTATCCATGCCGGGGCGAGTTCGATTCTGCTGGAGACGCAGCGCGGCGCGGATGGCTACGTGATGAGCAGGCCGACCGGCTATTCGACCCCGACGTACGCGCTCGTCTCCGATAGCTACAGGCCCGGAAGCGCGCAGCATTGGCTCGTCTCCGGCGGGTTGCTCGGCACCGTGCGGATCCGTATTCACAGCGATCGGCGGGTGTTCGTTGGTATCGCCTCCGAAGCCGCCGCCAATCGGTACTTGAGCGGAGTCGCTCGCGAGGAGGCGACGCGGCTGGACCCGGGGAGTTCCGAGTTTCGCACGGTCGCCGGTGGACCACCGGTCGCCGCGCCGTCGGCCCAGCGGATCTGGGTGGCCAGCGTGAGCGGGTCCGGTGATCAGACCCTGACCTGGCCGGTGCGGAGCGGCGGCTGGCGGATCGTGCTCATGAACGCGGCGGGGACGCCCAACGTCGCCGCGGAGCTCCGGGTCGGTGCGAGGCTGCCGCACGTGCTGGCGATCGGCGTCGTGCTTCTTGGCGCGGGGCTCCTGACGCTGCTGCTCGGGGTGGGAGCGATGTACGCGAGCGCGCGAATCAGACCTGCAGACATGACCGCCTCCGCCGGCGAGGGCTTGGTCTCGACCGGAGGATGATGCGATGCCCGCGACGTCAGACAGCCAGATTGATGGCCGGCGAGCGGCGATGCTGGCTGTGTTCAGCAATCTCTCCCGCTACCACCGTGAGCATGAGAAGTATTACGGCGAGGCGCCGTTGCGTGACGCTGCGGCGCTGGCGCGGATCTCCCGCGCGCTGAAGGCGCTCGCGGAACAGTGGTCGACCGTCCACCCGGCGTCGACCCCGGTCGCCAGTCCGTTTGCCGGCGCGAGCGACCTGAACAGTGAGGTGGCGATCGAGACCAGCGGCGTGCTGTTCATGGAGTCCGGGGTGGAGCCGGCGGAGATCGGCCGGATCGTGCGCGAGCTCGAGACCGTGGCTGCGGACGCCGAGGCGATCGGTACGTGGCTCGCGGGGGCGATGGAGGCGTCGTGGGCGGTGGCTGAGGGGCTGCTCGAGTTCCCCGAGCTGGCCGATCTGCTCGCCGAGCGCCACGGCATCATCGCCCACGACTGGCTGAACGCGACGATGATCCTGCTCGTCTCGCGCCAGCTTCGGCGCGCGAACGCGATCTTGGCCCGCGTCGACTTCACGGCGGCGGGTCTGCGTAGCGACCTCGCGGGCGGGCGGCACGCGGTTGGGTGGGTGTTCTCGGCTGCGGAGCTGATCGATCAGGCGATCGATCTGACCCTGCAGAGCACGACGCTGGTCCGCCAGAACGAGCGCCGCTGGCGCGTCTTTCACGACCGTGTCAACGAGTTGCTCGGCGAAGGGCGGCAGGGTCCGTGAGCGCCACAGTGAACCCTGAGGCGGTCAAGCCGTCAGCGGCGCCGCCATCGCGTGATCCAGGCCCGCTGGTTCGCGCTGCATGCCGACGGGCCACCGGGTCCGAGGTCGCTGTGGTCAGGATCGCGGTCGCCGTGATCGTGGCCTTCGTGCTCGATGACACGTTGATCCATCCCGAGCCCGGAACCGCAGTCGGAGATCACCTCGTGAGCGGGCTGGTTCCGGCCGTGATCCTGATCCTGCTGGCGATCGCCTATCCGCGCATGCGAGCCTGGTGGCAGGCGATGCTGGCCGCAACCGTCGGCGCTCTTGCGCTGCTCTCCGGCATCGGGGTGTCCACGCGCGATGTCGTCATCGCCGGGGGCGGCGGCGACGATCTGACGGGCATGCTCGCCGGGATGGCCGGCGGTGTGTTGATCGTCTGCGGAGTGCTGGCGGCGGCGCGGGCGTGGCGCCCGCGCTCGGAGGACCGCTCACTCGGCTGGCGCTATGCCCGCCGGGTGCTGCTCGCGCTCGGTGTGGTGTTCGCGGCGGTGTTCGTCGTCGTGCCGATCGGACTGTCGATCCTCGCCACGCACAAGGCCCGCTCGCCGGTCGAGGCGGTTGATCTGGGGCGGCCGTATCAACAGGTGAGCTTTCGGACCAGTGACGGCTTGCGGTTGGTCGGCTGGTATGTGCCGTCGCTCAACCGGGCGGCGGTGATCGCGTTTCCGGGCCGCGCGGGGCCGGTTGGTCAGGCCCGGATGCTGGCCCGCCGCGGCTACGGGGTGCTGATGTTCGATCCGCGCGGGGCGGGGGAGAGCCAGGGCGATTACAACGCGTACGGCTGGAACGGCGAGCGTGACCTTGACGCGGCGATCAGGTTCCTGGCCTCGCGGGAGGACGTTGATCTGACCCGGATCGGCGGCATCGGCCTGTCGGTCGGTGGCGAGCTGATGCTCCAGACCGCCGCGCATCAGCCGCTGCTGCGCGCCGTGGTCGCCGACGGCGCCGGGGTGCGCTCGATCCGCGACCACCTCGCCGTCGACGGCCGCGGCCCGATCAGCTGGATCTCGCCGCTGCTCGTTCAGACCGCGGCCACGGCCGTACTGTCGGACAGCCTGCCGCCGCCGGCGCTCTCGCGCGTGGTCAGCCGGATCTCTCCGCGCGCAACGTTCTTCATCTACGCCGGCCATGGCGGCGGCGGCGAGGACCAGACCCCGGCCTACTATGCCGCGGCGAGAGCGCCCAAACAGCTGTGGGAGATCCCCGAGGCCGGCCACACCGGCGGCCTCGCCGCCCGACCGGCCGAATACCAGCGCCGGGTGACCGCATTCTTCGACCGCTACCTCCTGCGATGACGCGCGCCGCACGCAGCGGCCACAATCGCGGTGGCCGGCGGCCTGTACCTCGAGCGCTGAGGACGCACCACCCGCGCCACCCGCGCCGAGAAACGGGCGGGCCTGCCCGGCGACGACGCGGTGAGCGACCCGCAGTGGCAGCTCACCCGGGCGATCACGATCGCTGCCCCACCGGCCGAGGTCTGGCCGTGGCTCGTCCAGATGGGCTACCCGAAATTCCGCGCCGGGTGGTACGCCCCCTACTGGCTCGACCGGATCGTGTGGAGAATCAAGGACCGCAGCGCCGAGCGGATCATCCCCGAGCTGCAAACGCTCACGGTCGGCGATCGCATCCCCGACAGTCCCGACTGGTCCGCGTTCTTCACCGTCCAGCGCCTCGAACCCGAACGGGCACTCGTCCTGCATTCGACAACCCACCCCCTGCCGATGTACACCGACGTCCGGTTCGGCTGGTCATTCGTGATCGATGACCATCACGGCAGCACACGGCTGATCATGAGAGCGAGCGAGGTCGTCATGGACTCGATCATTCCAACCCGTCGGTTAACCCTGCCGCCAAGTCGTGGGTAACGCTCCTCCACGACCGCGCGTCGCATCCGATGGTCGTGCTGGATGACCGTGAGGGATCTCGTCGATGCGCCGAACGCCGCGACCAGTGCCACGCGCGTCACCGCCGGCGACGAGGCCGGCTGTCATGGTGTTAGTCCATGTACCGATGTGGAGGTGCCGAGGTGAGCTGCTCGGCGCGCTGCTTGATTCCGTGGAGCATCTTCCGTTCCATCACGAGCGAGCCGGGCTCCACCGGAAGCATGACGATTCGAGCGCCGAGCGTCGGAAGTCGGAAGCGATTGCGACTGACCAGCCTCGTCTGACCGTCACGCTCATCGAGCACGAATGTCCAGACCCAGTTGCCGTCCTCTGAGCGCCAGGCGAGTACGTGCTCGGGCTCGACCCGTTCGAGCCGCATGCGGTTGGAGCCAAAGCCGATCATGTCGCCAATCTCGGGGTGCTGAAACTCTGGCAGGATGCGGTCCGTGCTGTGCATATCAAGGCCGAGGCGGTTCTCGATCCAGTCGTAGGTGTAGGCGCCGCCACGGGGAAATGGGCCCATCTGGGCGAGCCACGGCCACACAGCCGCAGCGGGCGCGTTGATCGCGATCGCTCGCGTCGAGACGCCGTCGGCGTCCTCAAGCAGCTCGTCTCCAGGTAGCCGCGCACCCGCCTCAGCCGCTGTCGCTCCCCAGCTCATGACCCGCCGCCGCAGCAGCGCGCCGTACAGCACAACACACACGCTGGCCAGAACCAGCGCGACACGATGCGACTTCATAGATCAAGTCTCGTGACCAGCTCACCCCGACATATCCGGGCAAACCCGCACCACCGACCGGAACTCCCCGCAGAGATGCCGCGCCCGCTGGGTGCTGATAGGCCGCCGCACGCGACGCGACCCGAAGCGGCGCACCGGCCGGTCCTCAGAGGGAACTACGGAGTGGATTTCCACGTTGGACCGGTTGCGCGGCCGGTGGTGCGATGCCAGCCTCGAAAGAACTGAGACGGACACCGGGGAGTCGACACAGAATCCCTGGCCCCCTGTGCCGGCACTGACCCGTGCGGATGACAACGGGGCCATAGATCGGAGAGCAGACATGCCCGATATCAACGTTGACGAACTCGGACCGGTTGACTACCTCGTGGTGGCCTTTCCCGCTGACACGGCCACCTTCTCGGGTGAGATGGCGGCCGAGCTCAAGGCGCTGATCGAGAGCAATACCGTCCGCGTGCTTGACCTGGTGGTGCTCATGAAGGACGAGGACGGCTCGGTCGAGGCGAGCGAGTTGCGCGACGCGGACGACAGTGCAGTCGGGGAGCTGCGCGCTCTGGAAAGCGACCTCGCGGTCCTGCTCGCCGAGGAGGACGTCGCCGAGATCGGCGAATCGCTTGAGCCCGGAAGCGCGGCCGCCGTGCTGGTATGGGAGAACACATGGGCGGCGCCGTTCGGCTCGGCCGTGCGCCGGTCCGGAGGGCAGCTGGTCACCAGCGGCCGGATCCCGACCCAAGCGCTGATCGCCGCCGTCGAGGCGGATCGCCAAGCCGCGATGAAAGGAGCATGACCATGGGTCTGTTACGAGATAGAGGGGATCGCCCCCGGCTGCTCGGCCGGGGTCATGACCGTCGTGATGACCGCCGTGACGACCGGGGTGACCGGCGTGATGACCGCCAAGACGACCGGGGTGACCGGCGCGATGACCGTCGCGACCGCCGGCCCGGCCCAGGCCTGATCCGCTAGCCCCAGGGTTGACGGGCCACTTTCGGGAGGAGATCGCAGATAAGCGCGGTCTCCTCCCATTGAGATCGGTGTCGCTCCGCGAGCGACGCGTGAGCGTACTTACGCGCCGGCTCGGCTTGGTTCTGGGCTTGCGTTTCGGGCCGCGGTTTGCTCGGCGAGCTGGGCGCCCCAGGCGCGGGCTCGGTCGAGTTCGCCGTCGGCGAGCGGACCTTCGGTGTCCTGCACCAGGAAGCTCTCGCTGCTCAGCACCTCGTAGCCGCGGTGGCGAAGCCGACGCCAGATACCGCGGGCAGCGACGCCGGTGATGGCCGGCGGCTTGTCGAGCCGAGTGTCGAATGCCGCCGCGAGGGACCCCTTGCTGGTCGGTAGCTCACGGAGCCAGCTGCGCAGGCCGGGCCCCTCGGCCGCGGACGGCTCGAGCGTGTCCGCGCCATCCTCTTTGGCTCCCTCGACCGCCATCCGGCGGCTGAGCGACGTCGACATCCCGTGCATGTGCGTCGGGCCACCCACGACGGTCAAGTCCACTGCTGGAATGTCGTTTCCGGCGTCCCCGACAGCGAGTACCCGTGCTCCGCCGAGGCCTTCGGCGATCGCCTCCGCGACAGCGCGCGTGTTCCCGTACATGGACTCGTACACAACGATCGCGTTCATGGTCATGCCTCCAAGGTCGGTCTCATCGCGAAAGCTCCGCGATCTCGACTCTGAGGAGCATCTCGCTCTTGCTCCGCCCCGCCATCGGGACGGAGTCCGGCAGCGCATGCGGCCAACTACCGACCGGCACTGGACGTGCTCAGCGCAGACGGTCAGGCACGGCCGCTCACGTCGCCACGCGGGGCGGTGTGCGGGTAAGCCGCGAATCGTCCTGGGGGTTCGCGCGGATGACGAGCGTCGTCGTGGGCGGGAGAGTGGGTGCCATGGAGGCGACGCTTGCACCGGTGAGGTCGTATCCGGTCCGGGTCGAGGGGCATCTCGATGAGCCCTCGCGGTGGTTGTGGCTGTTGAAGTGGCTGCTGGCGATCCCGCAATACGTGCTGCTGGCGTTTCTGTGGATCGGATTCGTCGTGTCTGCGTTGGCGGCGTTCGCGGCGATGCGGTTTGCGGGTCGTATCCGCGTGGCCTGTTCGCCTTCAATGTCGGGGTGCTGCGCTGGTCGTGGCGGGTCGCCTTCTATGGACCGCCTCGACCCGCTCCTGGGGAGGGTTGACGTGGATCGGGCTGATCGGCGTGCTGGTGCTCGTCGGTGCCGTGGTGCTCCTGTTTCGAGGCGTCTACCCACGTTCGGTCTTTGACCTCGTGATCGGCCTGAACCGGTGGGCGCTGCGCGTCGTTGCCTACGCCGCGCTGATGACGCCCGAGTACCCGCCGTTCCAGCTCGACGCCGGCGAGGACGACCTGACCGCGGCCGGCACGGTCACGCTCGCTCCCTCATCGCAGCCAAGCGCCAGCCCGGACGACGCCCACCTGGCGGCGGATGCCGACGCGCTCGTCACCCCCTCGCCGGTGCAGACTAGTCGCGCATCCGGGACCGCATCCGGTCCGGGGCGGGTTGTGCTGATCATGATTGCGAGCATCGCGGCGCTGATCGGGGTCGGGCTCGCGATCGCCGGCGCAACGGCGATCGTGGTCAAACAGACCCAGCGTGACGCTGACGGCTACATGATGACCGATCCAGCCTCGTATTCGACCGGCACCTACGCGCTGGTCTCCGACAGCTACCGGGCCGGGACGGCGAACGACTGGTTCGTCGCCCGCGCCCTGCTCGGCACCGTCAGGATCCGTGTCCACAGCGACCGCCCCGTGTTCGTCGGCATCGCGCCCGAGGCCGCCGTCAACTCGTACCTGGCCGGGGTCGCCCGCGAGGAGGCCACCGGCCTCGACGCCGCGCGCTCCGAGTTCCGCACCCGTCCCGGCGGGCCGCCGAGCTCCGCTCCGACGACCAGCCGCATCTGGGTCGCGAGCGCCACCGGTTCCGGCGCCCGGATCCTGACCTGGACGGCTCAGAGCGGCAATTGGCGGATCGTGCTGATGAACGCGGCGGGCACCCCGAACGTCGCGGCCGAGCTCAGCGTCGGCGCGCGCTTCCCGCACCTGCTGACGATCGGGATCGCCACCCTCGGCGCCGGGATCCTGATCCTGCTCCTTGCCGCCGGCGGCGTGTATTGGGGCGCGCGACACCGATACCCAATCTCGAGAGCGGCAGCTGGCGGCGGTCAGAGCCCGCTCGGGGAGTGACCCAAGTGCAAGGATCGCCTGGTCTGCCCGCGGTGATCGAGACCGATCAGTTGACGAAGCGCTACGGCAGCTCCCGGGGGATCGAGGACGTCTCGATCGCAGTGGACCGGGGTGAGGTGTACGGGTTCCTGGGGCCCAATGGCGCGGGCAAGACGACCACGATCAGGACCCTGCTCGACCTCCTGCACCCGACGAGCGGTCATGCGCTGCTGTTCGGCCTCGACAGCCGGGCGGCGAGTATCGACACCAGGGCTCGGCTCGGCAACCTGCCGGGCGACTTCAGCTGCGACCCGGCGCTGACCGGCCGCGAGTTCCTTCGCTTCTGCGCGGAGGCTCGTGGCATGCGCGACCTGGGGTCGGCGTCGTCGCTGGCGGAGCGGTTCGAGGCTGACTTGGACCGGCGGATCGGGGAGCTCTCCACCGGCAACCGTCAGAAGATCGGTCTGATCCAGGCGCTGTTCCACGACCCTGAGCTGCTCGTGCTCGACGAACCGACGACGGGCCTTGATCCGCTGATGCAGGAAGAGTTCCTCGCCGTCGTCTCCGAGTATCGCGACCGTGGCGGGACAGTCTTCCTTTCCTCGCACGACCTCGACGAAGTGGAGCGGGTGTGCGACCGGGTCGCGATCATCCGCGAGGGCCGGCTGGCGGCGGTGGAGCGGGTCGCAGACCTGCGCGGACGCGCCTACCACCACGTCTCGATCGACTTCGAGTCACCGATCGATGCGGCCGAGTTCGCCCGCATCCCCGGCGTCAGCGAGCTCGAGGTCACCGGTGCTCACGTGTCGTTCAAGGCGACGGGTGCATTGGATGCGGTGGTCAAGACCGCCGCCCGGCATACCGTTGAAGACATCGAGCTCACCGAGCCCACGCTGGAGGAGATCTTCCTCACTTTCTACGGCCGGGACGAGGCGGTATGACCACTGCTTATCTGTGCAGTCGGTCCTTGTCAAGCCCCGTCGTGGTGAGAAGTTGTTGGTGTGGCTGGGGCAATCCCGGCCACGTCGTTGTGATCGGGCGCGGGCGGTGGCGTCCTGTCACCCGGGAGGGCGGTCCGAAGGGCCGAGCGCGGAGCGCTTGACAGGCGCTGGCGGCTGGCGCTATCGGCGTTTTTGTGCGCGCGGGCGCCCATGCTTATCTTGGTCCACGACCCTGGTTGGCTACGGGCCGGCGACATGATGGTGATGGGGTGTGGTTCCCGCTGGGGAAGTGCGGTGCGGCCGCTCGGTCTTTGCGGGCCGTCCACGCGGGCGTGGCGGCAGCAGTCTGTCGGGAGCTGGCCGCGGTGCATCGGCTGAGGTGGGGCGCTGGCGCATGATGAGAAGCTCATGCGGGCTGGAGCGCCTCGTCGCCGAGTTCTCGCAGCGTGTGGTAGCTGCGTTTGAGGAGTTTGCGAGCGATCGACAGGCACGCACGCTTGTGCCCGAGTCGAGCGGCGGCTTGGAGGTAGTAGTCGCGGTCGGGTGAGCCTGTTCGGCTGGCGACCACGGCGGCCTCGTACAGCGCCCAGCGCAGTGTGGAGGGGCCTTGGCGGCTCAGGTGCCCCGGCGAGCGGCGCTGATCGGATTGATACACGGTGATGTCCAGGCCGACGTAGCGGACGGCGTGGCGCGAGGAGGAGAACCGGCGGCAGTCGCCGAGTTCGGCGAGGATCGCGACAGAGGTCAGCTCGCCGATCCCGTAGTGGCCCATCAGCGCCTTGCAGCCGGCCTGTCGGCGCGCGTACGCTCGCAGCTGGCGATCAAGCGTGGGCAACTGGCGGTCGAGCGCGTCGATCATCTGCAGGGCAACGGCGACCTGCTCGCGGGCGGTGTCGGGCAACGGTGCCTGCTCAAGCCAGGCGTGGCCCTCCGCTGTCAGCAGCACCAGCTCGCGTCGGTGGCGGATCCCGTGGTGGTAGAGCACTGCGCGGATTCGCTGCTGCCACTCGCCGCGATCGTCGATCAGCGTGTGCCGCAACCGGACACGAGCACGAAGGTCCAGCAGATGCTCCGGTGGGATCCAGCACTCCGGCAGCTTGCCGATCATCAACAGCTCACGCAGATGCCTGGCGTCCGCCCGGTCGGTCTTCGGCCGCTTCTTGTTGCCTCGCAGCGCGCTGGTCTGAGCGGGCTCGGCGAGATGCACCCGGGCGTCCACCGCCCGCAGCTCCTCGACCACGAACCGCCACCCGGTCGTCGCCTCCAGCGCCACCTCGAGCTCCTGGCCACCGAACCGCGCCAGGAACCGACGGACGGGCTCCCGATGCGCGGGCGCTATCCGCGCCCGGCCGATCTCGCCCGTGTCGGTGTCGATCCACTCCGCGGTGATCTGCGCCCGGTGCTGATCCAGTCCCATCACGATCGTCATGATTTCTCCTCGCGTCGAATGAGACGCGCGGGCAGCGTCCAGCCCGACCCATCGCATAGCGTGAGTCAACGGTCGGCCCCTTCGTGTTCGGATGACCGGCCGCGCGGCTGGTACCCGCGCGCGCCTTCAACGTATGTCGTTCGACGCGGAGGGCCGGCCTACCTGCGCCGGCTGCGGCCACCACGCCGCTACTGCTCATGCCATCTTTGCGCGATCCGGTGTCGCTCGCGCCCGAGCGCCGCTGCCAGGCGCCTGGCTGGCCGACGGGTCTGCGCGCGGTCGTGCGGCGCGGCCTGCTCGACCGTCGGCGTTCAGCCCTGGTGTGGGGTGGCTCGCTCGGCGCGCTGGGAGGGTTCATGGCTGCGATCTACCCCTCCGTGCAGAGCTCCATCGAGGACATCTCCAGGAACTACCCGGCCGGGCTGAAGGAGGCGTTCGGCGTCCAGGCGATGAACACCGTCGAGGGCTACGTCCACGCGGAGATGTTCAGCCTGATCGTGCCGCTGGCGATCGGCTACTTCGCGATCCGCGCCGTCGCCGGCCCGATCGTCGGCGCCGAGGAGCGCGGCGACCTCGACACGATCCTCACGCTTCCGCTGTCCCGCTCGGTGCTGGTGGTCGGCTCTTTCATCGTCGCTGCGGTCGTATCGGTCACGATCCTCGCGATCACGGGGGCGATGACGTTCATCGCCGGACGGATCGCCGGAACGCATATCTCGCTCGGGCTGGTCATCGCCGGATCGATGGGCGTGTGGCCGCTGGCGCTGTTCTTCGCCGGCGTGTCGGCGCTCGCGTCCGGGGCCCTCCACGGTTCCAGGACGGTCACCGGCATCGCGCTCGCCGTGCTCGTTGCGATGTACGCGATCGACCTCGCCGGCCGTCTTGCCCACGGGCTCGAGCCGCTGCGCTGGATATCCGCCTTCCGGTACTACGGAGCTCCACTCCGCGACGGCATCGACCCCGCCTCATTCATCGGCCTCACCGCCGCCGGAGTCCTGCTCCTGATCGCCGGCGCGGTACTGATCGAGCGACGGGACATCCACCATTAACCCGGCCGGTCAGGCGAGCGCGATTCTGACGACCGTCACGGGCGCGGGCGGTACAGACAGAACCGGGCACGGCGCGATCTGAATGAGACGCTGCGTCACGCTTCCGATGAGCCCGCCGATGGCCGAGTGGCCGCGCGTGCCCACGACGATCACATCCGCGCCGACCTCTGCGGCGATATCCGCGATCCCTTGCGCCGGCTGAGGTCCGATGAGGTCCACCAGCTTGAGGATCGCGTTCAACCCATCGTGGGAGAGTCCGTCGACCAACGTGCGCACCGACTCGGCCGCATCCTCACTGCCGGCTCGAGCAGCTGAGCCCCGGTCAGCGCCGTTACTGTCGGCTGTCTCCTGCACGATGTGAACGGCGACGAGCATCGCTCCTTCGCCCGTCGCCAGCGCTTGGGCGTATGGGAGCGCTCGGGCGGCGTTCTCTGACCCGTCCGTCGCCCACACGATTGTGGTGAACATCGCGACCTCGCTTCGGCTGGTTCGCATCCATGGAGCAAGCGTGGACGACAGCGACACGTCCGGCAACCAGGCCACGCCACACGACTGATCCGTAGTAGCTACGAGCGCTCCGATGTGGAGCTGGCGTTTAGCCGCGCAGTGCGCGTAGGGCGTTGAGGATGACGGCGAGGTCGATGACCTCTTGGAACAGGGCGCCGGCGACGGGCTGGAGGTAGCCGGCGGCTGCGACCGCCATTGCGGCGAGGCTGAGGCCCATGCCGGCGAGCACGCTCTGTCGGGCGATGTGCAGGGATCGCCGTCCGGTGTGCACGGCGTCGGCTACGCGGTCGATCCGGTCGATCGTGATCACGGCGTCGGCGGTTTCGGAGGACACGGTTGCGCCGGCGACGCCCATCGCGATGCCGAGGTCTGCGAGCGCGAGCGCTGGGGCGTCGTTGACGCCGTCGCCGACCATGATCACCGGACTCAGCTCGGGGTCGGCGCGGAGGCGGCGGACGACCTCGAGTTTCTGCTCGGGGGACTGTTCGGAGTAGACGCGGTCGACGCCGAGTTCTCGGCCGATTCGCTCGGCCACGGATCGGCGGTCCCCGGAGGCCATCGCGACGTGGCGGATGCCTTCGGCGCGGAGTCGTTCGACGATCCGGTCGGCGTCGGGTCGGAGTTCGTCGGCCATCACGATCACGCCTCCGACGTGGCCGTCGATGCCGACGAGCACGTGGGCCTCGCCGGAGCCGTGGCCGCGCATCACGGTGGCGGAGGCGATCTCGTCCTCGGGGATCCCGACCGAGCGGATGAACGCGCGGCTCCCGACCGCGATCGTGCGGCCGTCGATCATTCCCTGGATGCCCTGGCCGGGTTCTTCGCGGACATTGGTCGGGGTCTGGAGCGGGAGCTCGGCCTCGGTGGCGGCGCGCACGAGCGCTTCGCCGAGCACGTGCGCGGACATGCGGTCGACCGAGGCGGCGAGCGCGAGCAGCTCGGCTGACTGGTGGTCGCCGTAGGGGACGAGGTCGCGTACGTCGGGCGTTCCGACGGTGAGTGTGCCGGTCTTGTCGAACAGCACGGTGCGCGCTTCGCCGAGCGTCTCGATCGCGCCGGCGCCCTTGACGATGACGCCGTAGCGGGCGGCGCGCGAGAGCCCGGAGACGAGCGCGATCGGGGCGGCGAGGATCAGCGGGCACGGTGTGGCGACCACGACGACGGCCAGCGCGCGGACCGGGTCGCCGCTGATCGCCCAGGCCAGGCCGGCGATGATCAGGGTCGCGGGGAGGAAGAACCCGGCGTAGCGGTCGGCCATCCGCACGAACGGCGCTCGGTGCGCTTGCGCCTGCTCGACCAGGCGCACGAGCGCCGCGTAGGCGCTCTCGGCGGCGGGCTTGTCGGCGCGCACGTCAAACGGGGAACCGGCGTTCGCTGACCCGCTCAGGACCGCCATCCCCGGCCCGATCGTCACGGGCAGCGGCTCGCCGCTGAGCGTGCTCGTGTCAACCACCGCCTCCGAGCCGACCACCGTCCCGTCGACCGGGACAACCTCCCCGGTCCTGACGACGACGACGTCGCCCGTCTTGACCTCGGCCACGGGCACCTGCTCGATCTGCTCACCGACCCGCAGCTGCGCGACCTTCGGAGCGCGCTGGATCAGCGCCGTCAGCTCCCGGCGGGCGCGGGCGGAGGCGACATCCTCGAGCGTCGCTCCCCCGGAGAACATCAGGCCGATGATGATTCCCGCGAACTCCTCCCCCAGAGCCAGCGCTCCGACCATCGCCACCAGGGCGATCGTGTCGACCCCCATGTGATGGTCGACGATCACCGTGCGCGCCACCTCGACCGCAAGCTCGGCCGCCAGCAGCGCCACCGCAGCCGCCCACACAGCCTGACCGGCAGTCTGTTCCCCGGCGAGGTACAACGCGCCACCGACGAGGATCGAGCCGGCCGCGATCCCCGACAGGAGCCGATAGCGATGCTCGACCAGCCAACCGAGGGCGCCGTGAACCCGGGATCGGTGTCGTGGCCCGCGGGTCACTGCCGCCGGAGCCGACGATGCCTGAGCCGAATCCATGTTTCAAGCATCTCCGCGCACGCGTCCGCGCGCATCCGTACTCGCGCCGACAGCGTCGTGGTAGAACCCCGCAGGGTCCCGCGAGCCCTCGGGCCTGCGGCGAACTGCTGA
>CAWDCP010000015.1:0-312214 GCA_963800815.1 uncultured Solirubrobacteraceae bacterium | reverse complement strand
CCGTTCAGGCAGTGCATGTCGTCGCCGCGCCGGCACGGTCCGCACAGGCCGCAGGCGATGAACGGATGGACGATCACGGTGTCCCCGACCGCGACGTTCGTGACCCCGGAGCCGACCTCGTGCACCCAGCCGGCGTTCTCGTGACCCGGGGTGTACGGGAGCTGGACGCCCGACTTCTCCGCCCACTGTCCAGTCCTGGATGTGCAGGTCGGTCCGGCGCCACCCAGGCGGCGCCGATCCGGACGACCACGTCGAGCGGCCCGGTGACCTTGGGCTCGTCGATCTGTTCGAGCTTCAACGCCTCGTGATAGGCGTGCAGCCTTGCGGCCTTCATCTCAAAACCTCCTCAGGATCGTCGATCACCACTCCGCGGTGGACGCGCAGCAGCGAGCGGCACATGCCGCCGTTTACCTCGAGACTTATCCGCATCAGCCGGGCGGTGCGGAGCCAGCGCATCAGCTCTTCGGCGAGCACCGGCTCGCCGCTTGGAAGCACGAAGCCGGGCGAGCCTGATCGTGCCGCAGGCCCAGCTGGCGGCGCAGCTCGACGCAGCGACGTGCGTCGCGGACGTCTGGCAGGTCCGCGACGCGACGCGCCGCGACCTCCTGCGCCGTGGCCCCGTCCGCCAGCAGCGTCTCGCACAGTCGCGACTCGCGCGCGACCAGCGCCTTGCAGGAACAGCTCCCGCAGCGTGGCCAGGTCGTCGTCGACGGTCTCGCCGGGGAACGCCCCGGTGAACCCCTCGCCGCGCCCGAGGGCGGCGTTGATCTCCTCGCCGGTGTAGTGGTCCTCGAGCTTGATCGTCACCTCGGAGACCTCGGGCAGCCGGCGCACGACCTTGCGGGCGTCGGCTGCCATCAGGAAAGCGAAGTTGGGCGCGCACTGCGGTGTCGGCAACCGGAGCACGACCTCCACGTCGCCGTCGGTCCTCACCTCGCACGAGGTCACGAACCCGAGCCTCGTGATCGGCTCATCGAGCTCAGGGTCGTAGACTTCGCCGAGCGCGTCGAGCACTCGGCGAGTTGTCCGGCTGACGGTCATGCCGACTCCAGTTGCGCGTCCTGCTTCGCGGCCGGGGTCCCGCCATTTTGCAACTGGAGCTCCTCCGGGACCTCGATCCCGTACAGCTTCGCCGCGTTCAGGCCCATGATCTTCTTCTTCGTCGCGGTCGTGACCGCCGGGTAATCCGAGTACTCCACGCGGTCGGGCATGGTCCAGTCGACGAACCCCTCGACCTGCCACTTCGGCTCCCAGATCCCGTAGTCGCTGGCGAACAGCATCTTGTCCTCGCCGACCCAGAACAGCAGCTCGCCCATCACCTTGTTGAAGAACTGGGGACGAGCGTGCATCAGCCCACCGATCACCACCGCTAGGCCGGCGTAGACGTTGGGCTCCTGCGTCGCCATGAAGCAGAAGTCCTGATCCGCGGGAGCCCCACGTGCTCGATGATGAAGTTGAGCTCAGGGAAGCTCGTGGCGGCGACGTCGACGTCCTTTACGTCGAACGCGTCCTTGTCGAGCGGCCAGATCGTCGGGCCCTTGTGCGCGTGGATGTTCTTGATCCCTAGCTCCTGGCACTTGTCCAGGAAGAACTGCGCCTCGGTGTCGGTGAGCTTCCAGCCGCGGGAGCCGTTGTGCCATTCGGCCGTGTAGACCTTGACGCCCTTGAGGTTGTAGCGCTTGGCGTCCTCCTCGAGTTGCTTGAGGCCGGCCTCTCCCTCGCGCGGGTCCCAGCGGCCGTTGACGATCAGCCTGTCCGGGTACTTCTCGGCCATGCTCGCGTTGCGCTCAGCCGTGTTGAACCCGTCGCGATACCACGACTTCAGGTAGGTCGACTGGAAGATCCCCACGTCGACGTGGCCCTCCTCGAACACATCCTTCATGAAGTCCTCCTCCGAGTACTTCATGAACTTCTCGAGCGGCCAGTGCGTCTCAGGAGGACCTAGGCCCATGTACGCGTGGAAGCACTCGATCCAGCCCTTCGCGTACTGCTCCTGCCCCTTCACCCAATTCTCGGGACTGGCGTCCCAAAAATGCAGGTGACTGTCGACGACGAAGTACTTCTCGCCATTGCTCTCGTACATACGCTCTCCTCTCGAACCGTCGAACTCAACTCTACTGCGCGGCAATAGCCGCCCGCCAGATACGACGCATCAGGACGAGCTCGTCGGGCGGCCCGCGGCTTCCCGCGGCCGCCGAGCCGTCAGACGGCTTGACCGTCGGAGTCCTGCGGGGTGGGGAAGTCGCGGTCGATGAGCTCGATCCGGTAGCCATCGGGGTCGCGCACGAAGCAGATCCGGCCGATCTCCTCGCGGCCGCCGGGCGAGTAGGGCGGCTTCTCGGGCTCGATCCCCTCGCCGCTGAGGGTTTCGAGCGTGGCGTCGAGGTCGTCGACCACGAGGGCCATGTGATTGTACCCGTCGCCGAGGTCATAGGGCTCATCGCGGTCGCGGTTGACGGTCAGCTCGAGTGTGTCGCCGTCGCCTGGTAACCCCATGTAGATGTTGTATGCCGTTTCGAAGTTCAGCCGGCCGCGGCGTTCGAAGCCGAGCGAGCGGTAGAAACGCAGAGACGCCTCCGGGTCGCGAACCCGGATACAGGTGTGCACGAAGCTCATCGGCGGCAATGTATCGCGCTCGCGTCCTCACAGGTCAAACTCCACGAGCCCCATCAGGGCCCGGCGCTCTCGGATGGCGCGTTGGATCGAAGCCGCGGTGGGGCGGTCCAGCCCAATTCCGGCGCCCACGATCAGCAGGCAGAAGCCCGACTCCTCGACCGACTCGAGCCATCCCGCCGGCGAGCGCTCGATCGCGTCGTGGAAGCGCTCGATCTCGCCCTTGTCGTGGCGCAGCACGAGATCCTCACCGTCTCCCTGCAGCCGCCAACCCACAAGCAGGCGGACCGGCTCGTCGGCCAGCACCGGGTGGAGACGCGGTGGAGTCACCTGGGAGCGTCGTCCCCTCGCGCGTCGTCACTGGCGGCCTGAAGTCCTCGGGTTTGGGCTTGGGTCCGCTCGCAAGCCAAGCTCCCAGGCGGTCAGGGCTCGCAGGGCGTGGATAGCTGGACCTTCCCCGTTCGTCGCTCCTCGGCGGTCATCATGCGTCTCCTTACGGTCGGTTCTGGCTGCCGCGCGATGGCTTGGTGCCGCAACCGGCGTGCGGACTCTTCGAGGTCATCTGGTCCCGGAACAATTGGGTCGCCGTCACGGTTGACCGGCGGCGTCCAGCCCAGTAGACGTTGAAGTAGTCGCTCGTACCGGGCCTGAGCCTCAAGACTGGCCGCGAGAAGCTTGCGGCCGTGCTGAGCGATTTCAGGGCGGAGTCCCAGGCGCTCTAAGGCGGCCGGTTCGCCGCGCATGGCAGCCGACGCAACCTGGGACCGCTTGCTCGCCCGGTTCGAGCCTCGCAGGTCGGGGATGGTCTGTTCAGCCGCTCGGTCGATTCTGGCTGTCCAATGCCGGAGCTTCTTGTCGCTCTCTACCCATTCAGCTTCAGCCCGCTGGAGCTCTGTCAGCTCTCGCTGGGGTTTCACGCCAGATTCGGTCCCGATGGCATCCTCAATGCGAGCGAGTTGCTTGCCCGCTCGGTGAAGTTGATCCTTCGACGGGGGCTTCGTGTGTGCCACGAGGGCAATGCTCTTCGAGACGCTTCGCCATGTTGCCGACGGTCCGATGGCCTCGCGGTGCCACCGATCGAGTAGAGCAAGCCCGAGTCGATCGAGGCGTGCCTCAATGGCCGCAGCTTTACGGTCGCGATCCTGCTTTCGGGCAGGCTGCGTCGGCCTGATCTTCAGGATCTCGCGGACAGCGGGCCGCTCGCTCCAGGCATCTCCGAGACGTGCTTGCAGATATGCAGCCGCCACACGCCCGCAGTAGCCGGGACCTGCGGGGATCACATCGCCGGAGGCTGGAAAGACGAGTCTGCTGAGCAAAAAACGCGAAAGATCGCAGCGGGATAGTCGCTGTCATGACCAAGAACCTCAACATCATCGATCCCGTCGAGGACGTGAGCGCGAAGGTCCGCACGCGCCGCCATGCCCTTGGCGTTACCCAGGCCCGCCTCGCCAGGCTCGCCGACTGCTCGGTTTCGTCTCTGGCCCTGATCGAGCAGGGCGCGGTGCCTCGGCGTAGCTTGGTGCTGGAGCGCCTGAACGCAGCACTCGACGCAATCGAACCGGTCAGCGCCGGCTGATGCCTTACCGCGACCCCGATCGGCAGCGAGCCGCTCAGCGCGAGCATGCGCGACGCCGCCGTGCCGTCGAACCCGACCGTCGAACCCTGGGACCGCTCGTGGACGGCGATCTACGGTTGCTGACGGCGTCAGATGTCCTTGCCGTGCTCGCGGGCCAGGTCGAAGCGGTGCTGGCCGACGATGAGTTGGGGACCGCCGAGCGGGCACGCACGATCGCGACGCTGGCGGGCGTGAGCTTGCGCGCGATCGAGGCGGCCGACCTTGCGGGGCGTGTCGAGGCGATCGAGGCCGTGCCATCCGAGCGGCGGAAGGCGGCGCGCCCGTGAGTCCTCGCCGCCGGCCCGTTGACTACTCGACGCTCACGGCGCCGGAGCGCGTTGCGTTGGTGCTCCGCGCCAAGGCGCGAGGCGACCGCGAGGACGCTCGGCGCCTCCTGCGGGAGGCGCCGACCGCCGATTATCGGATCACGGACCCGCGGGTGACCGATCGCCTCGATGACGCCCATTGCCTGGTCTCGTGGGCGCTTGCGGTAGAACGTCCCGCGCTCGCCGACGCAGCGACGGTCGACGTGATGCTCAACATACTGCCGCGCTGGGTGGGGTTGGCGGCTGAGGCGGCATCCTGGCACGTTTACAAGGCGCTCAGCGCCGGGGGTGTACGGATCAGCGAGGACGAGGTTGATTGTCTGCTCGATGCGGCGCACGACGCGGTCCGCGAGCGCTTCGACGCCTTGCTCGACGCGCTCCAAGAGCGTGCGCGCTGTTGCGCGCGCAGCGTCGTCGACACGTGGTCGGCCGTCGATCAGGTCTCGCGCGAGCTGTTTGGCGTTGACGGCGAGACGCTCGCCGCCGCACTGCTGCCTGCCGAGTTGCGCACGACCGTGACGATCGATGTCGCACCGGACCCTCACGCCGTGGCAGAGATCGTGAGGATGTTGCTCGCCAAGCTCGGACCGGAGACGACCGGCTCGAAGGCCGGCCGCCGACAGGACATCTGCACTGTGGCGCTGCACCCGGCCGACTTCGTGCTGGAAACGGCCTTGCCCCCGAAGCCGCGCCGGCCCTGCTGTTTCTGCGCGGGGAGACGGACCCAGCCCTCGAGTCTGGGCGCCGCTGTCCTCGCCTGGCAGTCGAGCGCGGCTTGGTGCTCAGGCGGGAGCGATGAGCACGAACAACGGGAGCGGCTCCGGCCGCTCTCTGCTTCCCCACCACCGCGAAATGCTCGAGGCGTCCTCGATCGCCGAGGATGTTGCGGCCGAGCGCGGCTACTTCAGCGTCGAGCAGAAGCGGGAACTCGAGCAGCTCGGGTTCGGACGCACCCAGCAGCTTGTCCCCGCGCTCGTGATCCCGATCCACGGTGTCGTGGCTGGCGAGGACCCGTGGTTCATCCACCGCCCCGATGAGCCGCGCGTCAAGGACGGTCGGCCACGGAAATATGAGATCCCTGCCGGGCGGAAGATGTCGCTCGACATCCACCCGCGCGTCCGCGGCAACCTCGCCAACCTGGCCCTGCCGCTGTTCATCACCGAGGGCTCCAAGAAGGCCGACGCGCTGATCACGGCCGGCGCACAGGCCGTGATCGGCGTGATCGGCGTATGGAACTGGCGCGGGCGCAACGACGACGACGGCCTGGCACTCCTCCCCGATTGGGAATGGGTCGCGCTAAAAGAAGGCCGGCAGGTATATGTCGTCTACGACTCGGACATCGTGCTCAAGCAGTCGGTGGCGATGGCGATGAACAGGATGGCCGCCGCGCTCAGGCGGATGGGCGCACACGTCGCGTACACGCGATTGCCGTCCGGCGACGGCGGCGCGAAGGTTGGTGCCGACGACTTTCTCGCCGCCGGTCACACGCTCGATGACATCGTTTCGCTCTCGACCGGCTCACCACCGGAGCAGCCGTCGACGTCAGCACCCCCCTCCGGGGGGTCTGAGCAGCGTGCACAAGTGCACAAGCCGCCGGAACTCGCATACGAGCCGGACATCCTCGACAGGTTCATCCGAGATCTGCGGCAGCTCGGTCATGTCGGCGAGGAAACGGCAAGCAAGCTCGTCTATCTCAGCGCCACGAGCCGGCTGCTGACGCAGATCGTCTCCGTCGTGCTGAAGGGGCCGAGCGCCGCCGGCAAGTCCGCCACGGTCGATCGGGCGCTGCGGTTCTTTCCCGACGAGGCGATCGTGTCGCTGAGCGGTATGAGCGAGCGGTTCCTGGTCTACGACGACAGGCCGATCAAGCACCGGATGCTGATCCTGCACGAGGCGGCAGGGATGAGCGGCGAGTACGCCACCTATCTGATCCGCACCTTGTTATCCGAAGGCTGCCTGCGGCACGGGACCGTCGAGTCCACACCGGAGGGCCTGAGGCCGATGATGATCGTGCGCGAGGGTCCGGCCGGCCTGATCACCTCGACGACGCAGGTGAACCTGCACGCTGAGAACGAGACGCGGCTGCTGTCGATCCCGGTGGACGACACGCGCGAGCACACCAAGGCCGTGATGGGCGCAATCGCCCGCAACAACGGGCGGGCCGTCGACATGAGCGATTGGCACACATTGCAGTATTGGCTTGCGGACGGTGAGCGGCGCGTCGAGGTGCCGTTTGCCGAGAAGCTCGCGGACCTCATCCCACCGCTCACGGTCAGACTGCGGCGCGATTTCGGATCGCTGCTCGCGCTTGTGCGCGCACATGCGCTGCTGCATCGCGCCACTCGCGAGGTTGCCGAGCACGGCGCGATCGTGGCCGCCGTGGACGACTACGCGGCGGTCCGCGAGCTTGTGGTCGACGTGATCAGCGACGGGATCGGCGCCCAAGTGACGAAGGCGACGCGCGAGACCGTCGAGGCGGTCGCCGACATCGTCGCTAGCGGCGATCAGTACGCGACGAACGCGCAACTTGAGGAGCGACTGGAGATCGACCGTAGCGCCGTGTACCGGCGCGTGACCAAGGCGATCTCGCAGGGATATCTCCTCAACGACGAGGACAGGCCCCGTAAGCCGACGAAGCTCAAGATCGGCGAACCGCTGCCCGGGGATCAGGTGATCCTGCCGGAGCGAGAGTGCGTGGCCGGCTTGTGCACTTGTGCATCGCACTCAGACCCCCCCCACACCCCTACCGACATCGGCGGCCGTCCCGACGACGGCGCCGACAGGCGTGCCGAAGCCTTCGCACGGCACCCGTCGGCTCACAACGGCAACCCCGCGGGCGCGGCGACCAATGGCACCGTCCTGGCGACAGACCAGAGGATGCTGGCCGACCTGAGCGACAGCGAGCTGCTCGCCGCATTCCCAGGATCCAGCTTCGAACCGACGATTGACTCCCTCCCGCGACCTCGGACACTCGGAGACAGTCAATGAGCCCGAGCGCCGAACGCCACATGAACCCTCAGCCGATCCGCTGGGAGGCCGCAGGCACCTATCGGGAAGCCTCCGTGGATTTCGCGAAACGGGCAGAAGCGGCGGCACGGGAGAACGATCGCGAGGTGTTCTCGTTGGCCGAAGACCTGAGCGAGCTCATGCGCCGAGTTCACGTCGTAACCGTCCCCACCGAGCAGGCGGCAGCCACGCGCTCGTCTCTCGCCGCCGATCGAGCCGGGACCGCAGAACATGGCGGTGCGTCGTGAGCGCGATCGTCGACGCGCTGCTCGCCGAGCTGGACGATCTGGCGCTCGACCAGCTGGCCGCGCTGCTCGCGCCGAGGCTTGAGCGTCAGGCGCCGGCCGAGGATGGCTGGCTCCGGGGCGCTGATCGGATCGCCTCCTACATCGACGCGCCACGGTCACGGGTGTACTCGCTGGTGAGCGCCGGGCGGATCCCGGTGCACAAGGACGGCTCGGCGCTCGTGGCACGCAAGACCGAGCTGGACGCGTGGGTCCGCAGCGGGGGAGGCAAACGACCGTGACCAGCCGAGCCAGCCAACGGGAGGACCGATGAGGACCATCGGGTCCCCCCTGCGCAGCGCCGCCCACCGACTGGAGCAGTGGGGGTCCGAGAGTCTGCCCGCCAACCTCGCCGGGGGTCCCGACCTCACCTGCGCACGTATGGGTCGGGTGGCCCCAGGGTGGCCCCACCACCCGGATCCCCCCGTGGACACGGGGGGGGGGTTCGAGGTGGACTGCGGATACGCAATCCGTCGGTCCTGGGTTCGAGTCCCAGCCGGGCCATGGAGATATCGCCGGAATCGTGCCCGCGACAGCGTGAGCGAGCCGTAGCGCCTCTTCAGGGAGCTTTCAGAGTCGTCTGCTTTGATGGCCTGGTCTGCCGGGCTCGGAAGGAGCTGATCTGAGTGATCGAAGTGACGGGTGTGACCAAGCGCTATGGGGACAAGGTGGCCGTGCGCGACCTCACGTTCACGGTGCGGCCGGGGATCGTGACCGGCTTCCTGGGACCGAACGGCTCGGGCAAGTCGACGACGATGCGCCTGATCCTCGGGCTCGATGCGCCCAACTCGGGGCATGCGCTCGTCAACGGCAAGCGCTACCGGGACCACGCCGCCCCGCTGCACGAGGTCGGAGCCCTGCTCGAGGCGCGATCGGTGCACACGGGCCGCTCGGCCTACAACCATCTGCTCGCCCTCGCCCAGACGCACGGGATCGGGCGTGGCCGCGTCGATGAGCTGATCGAGATGGTCGGCCTGCGCGAGGTGGCACAGAAGCGTGCCGGCGGATTCTCGCTCGGGATGGGCCAGCGGCTGGGAATCGCCTCGGCGCTGCTCGGCGACCCGCACACGGTGATGCTCGACGAGCCCGTGAACGGGCTGGACCCGGAGGGCATCCAATGGGTTCGCCGGCTGCTCCAGCGGCTCGCCGGCGAGGGTCGCACGGTCTTCGTCTCCTCGCATCTGATGAGCGAGATGGCGCTGACCGCCGAGCACCTGATCGTGATCGGCCGCGGCCGGCTGATCGCCGACATGGGTGTCGACGAGTTCGTCCGCGGCGCATCAAAGCGTTCGGTGCGCGTTCGCTCGCCCCAGATCACGAGGCTGGCCGAGCTGCTTGCCGGACCGGACGTCACCATCGATCCGATCGACGCGGCCGTGATCGAGGTCCGGGGCCTCGACTCCGAGCGGATCGGCTCGATCGCGGCAGCGAACGGAATCGTCCTGCACGAGCTGACGCCGCAGCAGGCATCGCTCGAGGAGGCCTTCATGGAGCTGACCCGGGACTCGCTCGAGTTCCATGCCGACGGCACGCCGAACGCCGAGCGGGAAGGGGCGCTGGCATGAGTGCGGTGACCGAGGCACCGTACGTCGGGCGGGTCACTCAGCGCCGGGTGGCCCTGTCGGAATGGACCAAGCTCCGCTCGGTGCGCTCAACCCGATGGGCGCTGCTGGCCACCGTGCTGCTGATCATCGGGATCGGGATCCTGGCCTGCGCCGTGTTCGAGTCCCGCTGGCCCAACCTCAGTCCGGGCGAGCGGCTGCGCTTCCATCCGCTGCGCGCGAATCTCGCGGGCGTGAACTTCGCGCAGCTGTCGATCGGCGTCCTCGGTGTGCTGGTGATCACCGGGGAGTACTCCACGGGCATGATCCGCTCGACCTTTTCGGCCGTGCCCAAGCGGCTGCCCGTATTGTGGGGCAAGGCGCTCGTGTTCGGAGCGGTCGCGTTCGCGATCTCGCTGCCGGCCGTCCTGATCGTGTTCTTCGCCGGAGAAGCGATCCTCTCCGGGCAGCACATCAACATCGCGCTCTCGTACCCGGGGGTGATCCGGGCGCTGTTCGGCGCGGCGCTGTATCTCACCGTGATGGGCCTGTTCGGCCTTGGTCTCGGGGCGATCGTCCGCAGCACGGCCGGCGGCATTGCCGCGCTGGCCGCGATCGTGTTCGTGCTGCCGCCGATCATGGACCTCCTCCCGTCGAGCATCTCGAACTCGATCGACCCCTACCTGCCGAGCAACGCGGGTGGCGCAATCTGGACGATCACCCCCGACCCGAACACCCTCGCTCCCTGGGCCGGACTGGCGGTGTTCGCCGCCTACGCCGCGGTCGCGATTGCGATCGCGGCGCTGCTGCTGACACGGCGCGACACGTAGAGCGCGTTCAGCGGACGCACGACCAACGCGACGCCGGCCCTGGCCGAGAACACCTCGAGGCCCCTTCGAACGGGTGACGAACCGGCGGTCCGGACCTCGCTCTGCGCCTGAGAAGCCGCAGCCGGTAGCGTCCCGCCCGCGATGTCGCCGCGGGTCAACCTGTTCTCGGATACGCAGACGACGCCGACGCCGGCGATGCGGGCGGCGATCGCCGCCGCCGAGGTCGGAGACGAGCAGCGCGGCGAGGATCCGACCGTGAACGCGCTGTGCGAGCGAGTGGCCGACCTGCTCGGATACGAGGCCGCCGTGTTCCTGCCCTCCGGCACGATGTGCAACGAGATCGCGATCCGCCTGCACATCCGTCCCGGCGGCGATGCGATCTATCTGCACCGCACGGCCCATCCGCTGCACTTCGAGGCCGGCGGGCCGGCCGCGCTGTCCGGAGCGGTGACCCTGGCCCTCGACGGCCCCCGCGGGACGTTCGACGCCGCCACATTGGAGGCCGCGCTGCCGGTGCCGGGCAACCGCTACGCGCCGCGGGGGCGGCTCGTCTCGGTCGAGCAGACCACGAACGTCGCCGGCGGGTGCGTGTGGTCGCTCGAGTCGGTGCGGGCGGTGCTCGACGTCGCGCGCGCCCACGACCTGCGAGCGCACCTCGACGGGGCACGGCTGATGAACGCGGTCGTCGCCTCCGGCGTGGCCGCGCGCGATTGGTGCGCCGGATTCGACACCGCCTGGATCGACTTCACCAAGGGCCTCGGCGCACCTGTCGGCGCCGTGCTCACAGGCTCGCGCGAGCTGATCGACGAGGCGTGGCGCTACAAGCAGATGCTCGGCGGCGCGATGCGCCAGGCCGGGATCATCGCCGCGGCGGCCCTGTACGCGCTCGACCATCACATCGAGCGCCTATCCGAGGATCACGCCCTCGCGCGGCGACTGGCCGACGGGCTGGCCGGCATCCCCGGGATCGCGCTCGACCCGGCCGCCGTCGAGACCAACATCGTCGTCTTCGAGGTGCTGGACGCGGGCGCGTTCCTGGCCGCGCTGTCCGCGCATGGCGTAGCCATGAGCCCGCTCGGGTCCCGCACGGTCCGGGCCGTCACCCACCTCGACGTCGACGCCGACGGAATCTCGCTCGCGCTGCAGGCGGCGCGCGAGGCGCTCGCCGCCGGCGGCTGATCGCCCATCCCGACGGTTGGATGGCTGACTGCACGACCCCGCGTGCCGGATGAATTCACCAGCTACGGCGTGTTGATCAGCGCGCTGGCCACGCCGGCGATCGTGTCGATCCCGTACTGCATGGACGGGTCGCCGTCGGTCATGACCGCCATCGCAAAGGTGTGATCGGGGCGCTCGAGCCGGGCGACCTGGTGCACGAGCTGGCCGAGGCCGGTCGGCTCGGAGCCGTCCTTGAAGAAGACCGCGTAGTGATGCGGCCGCGCGACGGCGGGGATCGCCCAGCTCTGCGAGGGCTCGATCGTCGAGAGCAGGAACCGCGCATAGCCGCGGAACTCGGGCGGGATCATCGAGTCCATGTTGAAGAAGTACCGGGCCTGGTCGGCCGGACTCAGCAGCGCGTTGATCCAGTTGCCGCTGACCGAGAAGTCGGTCATGGCGGCGCGGCGCGCGAGCGCGTAGAGATTGCCGTCGCCGACGATCGACCACACGGCGGTGGCGGCGTTGTTGTCGGAGACGTGGATCATCGGGTACAGGATCGAGTTGCTGTAGGAGTCGACGTAGTGCTGACCCCGTGCATGCAGGCCCCGCAGGTAGGCCACGAGCAGCATCGCCTTGACGCAGCTCGCGGTGGGGAAGGTCCAGTGCACGTGCAGGCCCGACAGCCGCCCCTCGCTGTCGATCACCGCGAAAGCCGTTCGGCCCGTGCGGCCGGCGAGGACGCCCGCCGCAGCGGCGACCCCGCGTGGGGACGGGAATCCGGTCGGCAGCCGGCCGCTGCCCGTGTATCCCCGGCCGGCGCATCCGGGGGGACGGCCGGGATCGAGCAGCGCCCCGGTCTGCGGGGCCGAGAAGCAGGCCCGGAAGCTGAAGCGACCGGCCGGCAGCGTGACCGTCGTGGTGAGCACGGTGACGCCCGAGCGCGCGTTGCGCGTGCGGGTGGAGGGCTCGGCCTCGTAGCCTCCGGACCCGGTCCGGAAGGACCAGCGCACCCGAGCCCCGCCCCAGCGCAGGTCACGCGGGTGATCGATCACGATGGTCACTCCGGCCTGCCCCAGCGGCAGCGCCCTGACCGTCACGGTGGCCGTGCGCAGGACGCCGACGGTGGCGGTCCCGGCGGCGCTCGTGCCCGCCAGCAGGACCCGGTAGCGCGTATTGCGGTCGGGGGTCACGCGCACCGAGAACGAGCCGTCGGCGGCGGCCGTCGCGCTCGTGACGAGTTCCTGGCCGGTGTGCGGATACGGGCTCGCGTACACGTCGATCGCGCGCCGGCCCTGGGGATCGACGACCTGCCCGCGGAGCGCGGCAGCTTGGCCGCCGTGAATGGTCGCCGGAACGGCCCTCAGTACGACGGCGCTGCTCGTCACCGACTGCGCTGAGCGGGCGCGAGAAACGGCACCGGCGGGCGGCACCGTGACGGCACCGATGCACAGCAGACCAGCGAGCACGGTGGCACCCGACGCGCCGGTGACGGCTCGGGCTCCGAGGCGGGCGCGCACACCGCCAATCTAGTCGTTCCCACCGGAGGGCGCGGCCTCGCCGCGGACGGCTCAAGCGGTGTGACGCCGACCTTGGGGTGAGCGGCCCGGCGGTTACCCGGGCTGACCGGGCTCGGCCGGCGGCAGGGGCTCGGTGGGCGGATAGCCGGGCTGGCTCGGCGGATACCCGGGCTGGCCGGGCGGATACCCGGGCTGACCGGGGTATCCCTGCTGGGGGGGGTAGCCCGGCTGGCCGGGATAGCCGGGCTGGGTGGGCGGATAGCCGGGTTGGCCGGGCGGATACCCGGGCTGGCCGCCCGGGCCGCTCGGGCTGCCCGGGTCGTCGGGCGGCTTCTTGCCCCTGCGACCGGCGGCGAAAGCGGCGATCGCGGCCGCGATCACGCCGACCGCGATCAGGATCCAGGCCCAGGTCGGGAAACCGCCGCCGCCCGTGCCGGAGGTCGTGGTGGTGGCCGTGGGCGTCGTCACCTGCACCTTGACCGACGTGGAGTTCGTGGTCGAGTTGGTCACCGTCTTGCCCGGGGTGGTCACTGCGGTGGTGACCGTCCTGGTCTCTGTCGTGACCGGCTGGGTCGTCGTCGTGCTCGTGGTGGTTCTGCCACCGGTCGAGGTCGTGCCGGTCACATCGGCGATCGCGGTCGATGCGGCGTGGGTGGCCTGCGAGACGACGCTGCTGACGGCGCTCGAGCTGCACGCGCTGACGGCGAACGCGGCCACGAAGCCGGCGATCAGTGCCACCGCCCACACGGGCAACCGCAGTCGAGCGTGCGACCTCACCCCGTGATTCTCGCTGGCGCCCCGGCGTCGAGGTAGTGGGGCCTCCACGTGTCTTCGGGGTGCGTACACACCACCATTTGCGCGCAACCAGCCCGTCTCTACGCGACGTCGTAGACGTCCGCGGCCCGAACCGCGGTGATCCGGGCGGCCATTTCGCGCTTGAGCGCGGTGAGTCGGGTCTCCTCGGCGTTGGTGCGGCGCTCGGCGCGCGCCAGGGCGATGAACTCGTCGCTCACGAAGCCCTCACGGACGATCAGGGTGACCGTGCGGCAGCGGTAGCCGAGCTCGAACACGAACCGCTCCATGGCCATCCCCCGCTCGGGCCGGGCGAGCGCGGGATCGACCACGTAGCGCCCCCCGGTCACGGCGCGCGTGACCAGCTCGAAGCCGTCCCGTGCGCCCGGGCCGCCGAACGCGGTCCGGATCGCGATCTCACGCCGCTCGGGCGGGCCGTCGGGCTCGAGCAGCGGCAGGGCTCGCTCCAGCACCTTGAATGCGTGAGCCACCCCACCGGGCGAGCCGGTTCCGTGATAGCGCATCATGTCCGCGAACGAGAACGCGAGCACCTGGCCCCGCTCGCAGACGTCGATCGTGCCCCCCATGGATCCTCTCGGGCCTGCGACCACGGGGCGGTGCTCACCGGGCGCGCTGGCGCGCGTCGATCATCGTGGCGACCGCATCGCGGCGGAAATCGAAGATCCGCTCGAGGTCCCGACGCACGACCAGCACGTGGGCGAGCTCGCCCAGTGGCGCCAGGGGCAGCGCGTAGCGCACCACGTCGCGCATCAACGTGCCCTCGCTGTCGGGCTCAAACGTGTGCGTGTGGTGCCACAGGCGGTAGGGGCCCCGCAACTGCACGTCCTCGAACCTGACCTCGGGTTCCCACGTGGCGATGCGGGTTCGCCACCGGATCGGGATGCCGTGGAGCCGCAGGCGGTACTCGATCAGCGTCCCGGGCCGCATGTCGATCGGGCGTGCGGTGATCACCCGGAAGCCCAGCCACGGTGGCGTGATCGCCTCGAGGTTGAACGCATCGCCGAAGAACTCGAACGCCTCGCTCGGCGGCGCGTTGAGGTGCTGGGACCGCGTCAGGGTGTGCACGTGCATCCTCACCCGGTCGCCTCCCCCGGCATGCTGAACGTGAACACGCGCTCGGCGTCGATGCGGGCGTACATCGTGGAGGACACCCAGCGGATTGAACCAGCGCTTACTATCATCGCGATCGTGATCCCTCCGACGCCCGGCGAAATCGATCCGACGGCGCCGCCCAGCGGCACCGGGTGCGCCGAGTGCCTGGCCGCCGGCGGCTGGTGGCTGCATCTGCGCCGCTGCGCCACCTGCGGTCACATCGGCTGCTGTGACTCCTCGCCCTCGCAGCATGCGAGTCACCACGCGACCGAGGCGGGGCACCCGATGATCCGGAGCTTCGAGCCAGGTGAGGACTGGTTCTACAGCTACGTCACCGAACAGTTCTACGAGGGGCCGGAGCTGGCCCCGCCCGAGCACCACCCGCTCGATCAGCCGACGCCGGGGCCCGCCGGCAGCGTGCCGCCGGACTGGCAGCGCCACATCCACTGACCCAGGCCGTTCTCAGACTGGCGATCCGGTCCCGGTCGGCCCGAACCGCTCGGTGCGGATGCTCCGCGGCTCGTGCCCCATGTCGACCAGCAGGTCGGCGACGTGCTCCACGAACGGCGTCGGTCCGCAGACGTACACCAGCGGCGACTGTGCTGGGGCCGGCCCGACCGCGGCCAGCATCGGGCCGTCGACCCGACCGGCGAAGCCGCTCCAGCCCTCGGGCCGGCTGCGGGTCAGCGTGTAGGAGGCGTGCAGGCGCTCGTCAGCCGCGAGACGCCCCAGCTCGTCGCGGTAGAGCACGTCCGGCCAGGACCGTGCGGATACCAGCAGCCGCGCCTCCACGCTGCTGCCGGCGGCGGCGCGATGACGAAGCATCGCCATCAGCGGCACCAGGCCCGAGCCGCCGGCGACCAGCAGCAGCGGACCGCCGTCGGTGGTCCGCCAGGTGAACGGGCCGCCGATCGGCCCGCGCAGCTCGAGCTCATCGCCGCTGCGGAGCTCCTCCGTCAGGTACGGCGAGACCTCGCCGTCCTCGATGCGCTCAACCGTGAGCTCGACGAGTGGGCTCTCGGGCGCGGAGGCGATCGAGTAGGAACGCTCGGCCTGATAGCCGTCCTCGGCGGTCAGGCGCACGTCGACGTGCTGGCCGGCGAGATGGCCCGGCCAATCGGGCACCTCGAGTGAGAGCGTCTTGGCGTGGGATGATTCGTCGGTCGCCCCGCGCACCGTGCCCAGGCGCCAGACGATGGGTGTGCGCGACAGCTCAGTCGCTCCAGTAGCGCTGCTCGAGCCAGGGATCCCCACGGTTGTGGTAGCCCGCGGCCTCCCAGAATCCGGGCTGGTCCCCGAGCGTGATGGTGAGACCGCGCACCCATTTGGCGCTCTTCCAGAAGTAGAGGTGCGGCACCAGCAGGCGTGCCGGGCCGCCGTGCTCGGGGTCCAGCGGTTCACCCCCGAAGCGATACGCGACCCAGGCCCGGCCGCCGGTGAGGTCGTCCAGGGGCAGGTTCGTCGTGTAGCCGCCGTCACACCAGGCGGTGACGTAGCGTCCCTTCGTGTCCACGCCTTTCAACAGGGTGTCGATCGCGACCCCGGTCCAGGTCGTATCCAGTTTCGACCATTTCGTCACGCAGTGAATGTCGACCGTCACCGTCTCCGCGGGGAGGGCGAGAAACTCCTCCCACGGCCACGACACGGGCCGGTCGACGGCGCCCTGGATCGTGAAGCTCCACTCGTCGAGCGGGCTGCGGGGGGTGGGGCCGGCCGAGAGCACGGGAAAGTCGTTGACCGTGTATTGACCGGGCGGGATACGGGCGGGATCGACGTCTTTGCGCGGGCGGCCGCGGAAGCCGCGAGAGATGGGCGACACGATTGCTCCTGGCTCGGTCCGTCAATGGTACGGACGCGGACCCGGTGTGTCAGCCCGAGCTGCAGCCGGTGATGCCGCCGTCGAGCGGGATCACCGTTCCGGTCAGGTAGGAGCCGGCCTTGGAGGCCAGGAAGATGGTCAGTCCCGCGACGTCGTCGGGCCGGCCGATGCGACCGAGCGGCACGGTCTGCTCGATCATCTCGCGCGTCTCGGGGTTCTCGAACATGAACGCGGTCATCTTGCTCTCGAACGGACCGGGCGCAATCGCGTTGACCGTGATCCGCTCGGACGCCAGCCGCTTGGCGAGATGGCGCGTGAGCATGTGCACGGCGGCCTTGGCGGCGCTGTAGCTGTAGTTCTCCATCGCCGGCGCGCGCAGCCCGTCCACCGATCCGATGTTGATCACCCGGGCCGGATCGTCGGGACGCGCGGCGGCGCGCAGAGCCGGCAGCAGCGCAACCGTCAGGTGAAAGAGACCCTCGACGTTGGTGTGCATGACACGGTCCCAACCCGAGGCGGGGAACTCGTCGAGCGGCGCTCCCCACGACGCGCCGGCATTGTTGACGAGCAGGTGCAGCGACTCGAACCGCTCGCCGACGGCCGCGGCCAGCGCCGCCGCGCCCTCGGGCGTGGAGACATCGCCGGGGACGGCCAGACACTCACCGACCGATGCCAGCTCGCGCGCCGCCGCCCCCAGGTCAGCCTCCTTGCGCGAGGAGACGATCACCCGCGCGCCGGCTGCCACCAGCCCGCGCGCGATCATCAGCCCGACGCCGCGTGACCCGCCGGTGACCAGCGCCGTGCGGCCGGAGACGTCGAACAGCTCGCCCGTCGCGCTCATCAGTCGGCGAACTCGGCCGGGCGCTTCTGCAGGAAGGCGCCCACCGCCTCGGGCACCGCCTGCCCGAACGTGCTCATGATCTGCTGGCGGTCCTCGTAGTGGACGGCCGCCTGCTCGGACGGGATTTCGAGCGCGTCCCACATCCCCTGCTTGGTCAATCGCACCCCCCACGGCGCCAGCGCGGCGATCTGCTCGGCTGCCGCGAGCGCACGCTCGGCCAGCCGGTCGCCCTCCACCACGTCAGCCAGCAGGCCGATCCGCAGAGCCTCCTCGGCGTCCACGCGGCGACCGGTCAACATCAGCTCGTGCGCCCGCGATGCGCCGATCAGGCGCGGCAGCAGCCAGCTCGTGGCCATGTCGCAGTTGGATACGCCGATGTTGATGAAGGCCGCACGGAGCACGGCCTCGCGGGCGCCGTAGCGGATGTCGCTCCCCAGAACGAGCGCCAGCCCGAAGCCGGCGGCGGGCCCGTTCACCGCGGCGATCACCGGTTGGGGCAGGGCGCGGAGGGCCAGGATCAGCGAGGACATGTGCACCTGGTTGCCAAGCCGGTCACGGGCCTCGTCGGTGCCGTCATTGCCTGGCGCGGCGCCGTAGCCGTGCAGGTCGAGGCCGGCGCAGAAGGCGCGGCCGGCGCCGGTCAGGATCAGTGCGCGGCAGGAGCGGTCGGCGCCGGTCTCGGCCAGCTCTCGGTGCAGCGCCTCGCACAGCTCTGAGGTCATCGCGTTCAGGTGATCGGGGCGGTTGAGAGCGATCCGCCGGACGTGCGGCGCCGGGCGATCGGCGATCAGCGGCGAGCTCATCGGCGCATCCTATGGCCTGCTTGACGCGCCCGCACGACGGGTAGCCGATCAGCACAGTCATCGGCCCAGGAGGTTCGAGCGATGCCACCCCGTGGAGTGAGACAGGGCACCAAGCGCGCCCGACAGTACGAGCACATCAAGGACTCAGAGCGCCAACAGGGCCGCTCGGAGGCGCGCGCCGAGGAGATCGCCGCGCGGACGGTGAACAAGGAGCGGGCCCGCAGCGGCGAGTCCCGAGCGCGATCGCGCACCTCGAAGGCCGACATCTCCTCCTCGCGCCGGGGCGGCCTGCGCTCCGGCACCGAGCCCCCCAGGGGCCGCACGCGCGACCAGCTCTACGCCGAGGCGCAGAAGCTCGGAGTGCCCGGCCGCTCGAAGATGAACAAGGCGCAGCTGCAGCGCGCGGTCGACGGCCGCAAGCGCTGAGCGGCCGGCGGCCGGCGGCCGACGGCCGGGAGGCCCAGCGCGTGCCGGCGCGGCCGGCGCAGATCACGCGACCCCCCGCGCGAGGCACAGCCGCTGCAGGCACTCCATGGCGTCGGTGGTCTGATCGGGCAGCGCATCGAGGGCGTCGGCGGCCAGGCGGATGTCCTCGATCGTGACCTCACGCGCCTCGAGCGCAAACCGGCCCAGCCACCGCACCGCGGCGCGCTCGTAGCGGTCGGGGTCGCCGTTGCGGAACACGAGGCAGACCCGGAGCGCGTCGTCGAGAGCGATCCTCGGCAGCTCCAGCGCCGCGGCGACGACCAGCGCCTCGTTGCCGGTCTGCAGGGCCCGGCGGAACCGGGCGTACGCGCTGCCGTCGCTCGTCATCGAACATATGTTCGCCTAGCTGTCAAGCCCCCCGCAGACGTTGGAAGCGGCGCGGCCGAGCCGGTTCTTCGTCGCGCTTCGCCGCTCTGCCGGGGGCCCCGCGGAACGTTGTGCCGCCACCACCGGGGGGCGCGGGGTCGTCCTGTTCGAGCAGGCCGGCCTCGAGGTGGGGGTCAGGACGAGCAGCTCGCACCGAGAGGCGCGCCGCGCGGCCGTAACCCGCGAGTCCGCGAATGCAAACCGGTCCCACGCCTTGGCGAAGGGCGTCCCGTTCGCATAGGGTGTGGCGCCCGGAGACGGGGGCCGCGCCCGACTGTATCGGCGTCCGCCGGACCCACAAGCGATCTCCTTGGCGCTGAAAGGAACCTTGCAGATGAAGCTCGGAATCAACGTCGGCTATTGGGGATTGGGCATCGGCCCCAAGGACCAGCTCGGTCTCGTCCAGGAGGCCGAGCGGCTCGGATACGACTCCGTGTGGGCGGCCGAGGCCTACGGCTCCGACGCCGCGACGGTCCTCGCCTGGCTGGCGGCGGGAACGACCACCATCAAGCTCGGCTCCGCGATCTTCCAGATGCCCGGGCGTACGCCGGCGCTCACCGCGATGACCGCGGCGACGATCGACGAGCTCTCCGGGGGACGGATGCTGCTCGGCATCGGCTCCTCAGGGCCCCAGGTTGCCGAGGGCTGGCACGGCCAGCGCTTCGGCCGCCAGCTGCAGCGCACGCGCGAGTATGTGGCCGTCGTGCGCCAGGCGCTGGCGCGCGAGCGGCTCGAGTACCACGGCGAGACGATCGAGCTGCCGCTGCCCGACGGCCCCGGCAAGGCGCTGAAGCTGATGATCTCCCCGGTGCAGGAGCGAATCCCGATCTACCTGGCGGCGATCGGACCCAAGAACACGGCCCTGGCGGGCGAGATCGCCGACGGCTGGATCCCCACCTTCTTCTCCCCGGAGCACGTCGGGGGCCTGCGGGCGCTGCTCGAGGAGGGGGCCGCGCGGTCCGGCCGCTCGCTGGAGAACTTCGACATCGCCCCCACCGTCAGCGCCTACGTGTCCGACGATCGGGAGCTCGCGCGCAATCACATGCGTCCGCTGCTGGCGCTCTACATCGGCGGCATGGGCTCGCGGAAGCAGAACTTCTACAACAACCTCGTCCAGCGCTACGGGTTCGAGGCGGCGGCGAAGGAGATCCAGGATCTCTACCTCGAGGGCAAGAAGGAGGAGGCCGGCCGCGCGATCCCCGACGAGCTGATCGACATGGTCTCGCTGTGCGGCCCGCGTGAGGTCGTGCGTGACCGCCTCACCGCCTTCCGGGACTCGGGGGTCGGCACGCTGATGGTCTCCCCCATGGCGTTCACGCCGGAGGACCGCCTGACCCAGCTCCGCGCGGTGGCCGAGCTCGCGGCTTGAGCGCAGCCGGCGAGGGGCGGCTGCGGGTCTTCCTGGGCGCCTTCGGCGACCCGGGCCACGCCTTTCCGATGTTGGCCCTGGGGGCACGTCTGGCCGAGCGCGGGCATACGGTCACGTTCGAGACCTGGGCGCGATGGCGCGAACCGGTCCAGGCGGCGGGGATGAACTTCGTGCCCGCGCCCGAGTACCCGGTGTTCCCCACCCGCGAGCGCCCGCTGAAACCGTACGAGGCCGTCGTGCTCGCGACCGCGGAGACGCGGCGCGAGCTCGTCGCCGCACAACCCGATGTGGTCGTGCACGACATCCTGACGCTGGCGCCGGCGATGGCCGGGGAGCTCGAGGGCGTTCCCGTGGCCACGCTGATCCCGCACGTTCATCCCGCCGGCGCACCCGGCTTCCCCCCGTACGCCCTGGGGGCCCGGCTGCCCCGCACCGCCGCCGGCGCGGCGATGTGGAAGCGCCTCGAGGGCCCGATCGAGCGCGGGCTGCGCCGGGGCCGCGACGAGCTCAACGAGACCCGCCGCAAGCTGGGGCTGGAGCCCGTGGAGCGCGTCCACGGCGGGATCAGCACGCGCCTGTGCATTGTCGGCACCTTCCCCGCGCTCGAGTACCCACGCGCCTGGCCGCCGCACACGCACGTCGTGGGGCCGCTGATGTGGGAGCCGCCGTACGAAGCGATCGAGCCGCCGCCGGGCTCCGAGCCGCTCGTGCTGGTCGCGCCGTCGACCGCGCAGGACCCCGAGCATCGCCTGCTGCGGGCGACGCTGGCGGGGCTGGCCTCCGAGCCCGTGCGGGTCCTCGCCACGTGGAACCGGCGGCCGCTGCGCCGCCCCACTCCCGTGCCCGCCAACGCCCGCCTGGTGGAGTGGATCTCCTACCGGCGCACGATGCCGGACTGCGCACTGGTCGTCTGCCACGCCGGCCACGGCACGATGGTGCGGGCGCTTGCCTCGGGGTGCCCGGTCCTCACCGTGCCCCACTCGGGGGACATGAGCGAGAACGCCGCGCGGGCCGACTGGGCCGGAGCGGGCGTCCGGCTTCCGTGGCGTCTGCTCGCACCGGCGACGCTGCGGCTCGCCGTCCGTCGCGCGCTGTCCTCGCCGTCGCTGACGCGTACGGCGCGCGAGCTGGGGAATTGGGCGAGCGCCCACGACGGGGCGGAGCGGGCGGCCGACCTCGTCGAGCGGCTGGCCCGCTAGGCGCCGGCGGTCTCGGCGATGCGCGCGCCCCGCGCCTGCGTAGGAACGCTCTACTCCGCCGGCGCGCCGTTTACACCGAGGTCCTCTCCATCACCGTCGGCCCGCAGAGTCGTACAAGTTGTACGACCTGGTCGCGCGTGTTTGCCGAACTGGCGGGTAAGCACGTGGCGCATCCCGCCGTTGCTCAAGACATCGGGGCGATACCACCACGATGCTCCCGACGCGGCCGCGCCTCCCTGCGCGGCCGCGCGTCCCGCCCGGCCAGGATTGGCCGGGCGGGACGCCCCCCTGGCCTCGGTCCAACGGCTGGTCGTGAAACAGACAGGGGCCACGATCCCCGTCCACAGAATCTCGGCCTCTCCTCCTGTCGGGATGGCCCGGGCCGGCGTGCCGACGTGGTCCGGCCGAGCGGCGCTCCATGCGCTCATCTCCGCCGGGGGACTCATCCAAGGACAGGCTCACGCAAGCGTGCGGTCCGTCGCGTCGTTTAACGGACACCGGGGTGCCATTCAACACGCACCCCGACCGCGACCCGGAGAGCTGCCCCCACGGCCACGGGCCGCACGCCCCGCCCCGGCCAGGATGGCCGGGCGGGGCGACCTTTAGGCGTCAGATCAACGAGCGATAGCGAGCCGGGCCCCGGTCCCGGCTCGCCGCCAATCCGCCCCCCCGGATTCGCCCCCGCACAATCCGGCCCTACCCACATCAACGGCGGACGCGGCGCTCAACTTTCGAACGAGGGTGCGATCTTCGCAGCAGCCCGTGTCTGAGATCCTCAGCGGTCCGAGATCAGCGGCTGCTCGACGCTGGTTGTTGATGATCATTCGGCCTGACGGCCACCATCGGAGGTTCGCTCACAGGAGGTCCGGCATGATCGGCTATCCGCCGGCCAGGCGGCGGTCGATCTCCGCCGTGAGTTCGATGATCGCCGCAACCGAGCTCGCGGATGCGGCCAGGGCGTCGAGTGTCGCGGCGTGCGCCCTGAACAGCTCGGCGCGCTGCCCGTTCGGATCGGATCTCAGCAGCGCGAGGAGCTTTGCGAGCGTCTCGGCTTGTCCGGCAAGCTGGCGCCGGCGTTGCTCGTTCATCTCGCGCAGCGCGGCGCACCAACGGATCAACTGCTTGCGTTGCTGCTCGGTGAGTTCGGGCGTTGACTTCAGCCAGGCGAGTTGCGACTCGACCCCAGCGACGAGCTTCCGATTGGCAGCCGCGGCCAACTCTCCTCGCTCAAGGTTGGAGGCGCTGATCCCGAACAGACTGGGATCGGGTTCTGGCGTCGCAGGTGCGCGCATGTCTTCTGAATGCCTTTCCGGTCAATGCACCGGCGGCTCGTCCGGCACAATGTCGCCGATTTCAACTGTCCAGGATGGCACGAAGACGGGCGTCTTCGGAGCGAATTGGCACCGGAACGGCAAAACGGCCGACGACGTCGGGCGTTTGGGAGCTCCGGGGGTGGGACTCGAACCCTGCCGCCGGTGTAGACGTGGGGTGCAAACCCCCGTATTGCTTGCGTTCAGTTGCGCTCAGTTTCGTACGGGCGCGCGCATATGATTGG
Organism: uncultured Solirubrobacteraceae bacterium; assembly: GCA_963800815.1. GTDB lineage: Bacteria > Actinomycetota > Thermoleophilia > Solirubrobacterales > Solirubrobacteraceae > Palsa-465. Next base: position 288,981 of record CAWDCP010000015.1, on the reverse strand, counting down.
TACCTCGGGCGAACGCGGCCTCGACGACTTCGCGCTCACCCGGGTTCGGGCAGTAGTCGGCGTAACGCTGCGTGGTCTGGATGTCCTTGTGCCCCATCCATTCCTGCAGAGTGCGCATCGGGACGCCTTGGGCGGCGAGCGCGGTGCCGTAGCTGCGCCAGCGACGACGTCGGGCATCGGAACGGACCGTTCTGAGCGCCTCGACTTGGGGGTGGTGAACGTCTTCGCTTTGCGGTCCCAGGTGCGGCGGACGCGGATCCGGGCGTGGACGAAGTCGACGCTGCGCCAGTCGAGCGCCTGCAGCTCGCCGATTCGCAGTCCGGTCATCGCGGCGGTCAGGTAGAGGGCGCGGTCGAGCGCCCGGTAGTCGCCGGGGCGAGCGGCGTCGACGAGCGCCCACACCTCGTCGCTCGTGAGGTATCGGATCTCGGTGTAGGTCGGCGCCTTGGGGAGTTCGATGTCCGTGATCGGGTTGCGTGTCGCCCATCGTCGCCGCCGGTCGCAGGCGAAGTTGAACAGCGCGCGCAGCGCGCCGACGTAGTTGCGCACGGTCTTGTCGGAGAGCCCTGGCTTTCAGTGAGAACCTGATGCGGCGTTGCGCTGAGCGCGCGTGTCGTGGATTGTCCTTGACGGCTTCGGGCTGACTCAACCTGCCTTGGTCGCTGTGGCTGACCTTCGCGCAAGCTGTCGCCCGTTGCCGTCAAGGACGTCCCGGCGTGACCTGATAGGAGCGTGGCATCGCCCCAACTGAAAAATGTCCGCCGGGAGTCCGCTTCATCGGTTCATTCGAGTGAAGGGACGGTTGGGATGTTGACGATCAGATCGATCCGCACAAGCACACGCCTCGGGGGTCGCGGTCGACCCGCTCGGCGGGCAGATCGCGCAGCGCACGGTCACAGCCCGGCGTGAGGGATTCGGTCACCTGCTGGAGTGGGCTCGCAAGCTCGACCGCGAGCGGGTGTGGGTGCTCGAGGACGTCCGCCACGTGTCGGGGTCGCTGGAGCGGTTCTTGATCGATCGTGGCGAGACGGTCGTGCGCCTCCCCCCAAGGTTGATGGCCAACGCCCGCCGCGGGTCCGCGAGCGCGGGAAGTCAGACCCGATCGACGCGCTCGCGATCGCACGGGCGGCGCTCCGAGAGGGAATCGACACGCTACCTACCGCCAGGCTCGCCGGCAATGAGCTCGAGATCCGGCTGCTGGCGCTGCATCGCGAACGCCTCGTCGACACCCGGACGCGGCTGATCAACGAGCTGCGCTGGCAACTGCACGACCTCTGGCCCGACTGGGAGATCCCCAAGCGCGTACTGGTCCACCCGGCGTGGCAGACGAAGATCGCCGGACGGCTGGGCCGCGCCGAGACCGTTGTCCGGGTACAGATCGCACGCGACATGATCGGCCAGATCCGGGAGCTGACCCGCACGATCGCCCAGCTCTACGAGCAGCTCGCCAGTCTCGTCAAACAGGCCGCGCCACAGCTACTGGCAGAACGAGGTCTCGGCGTGCTGATCGCCGCCAAGCTGATCGGCGAGATCGCCGGGATTGATCGTTTCACCAGCGACGCGCAACTCGCGCGCATCTCCGGATGCGCCCCGATCCCGGTGTCGTCCGGTCGCACCGATCGCCACCGCCTCGATCCTGGCGGCAACCGCCAGCTCAACCACGCCTTCCACATGCTCGCGCTCTGCAAGCTCTTGCACGACCCTCGGACCGCGGTCTACATGGCCAAACAGCGCAAGAACGGCAAGACCAACAGGGAAGCGATCCGCAGCCTCAAACGCCACCTCGTCCGACGCGTCTACTACCTACTCCACGACCCCGACCGCGTTCCCACGACACTCTGCTTTACATACAGGCTTGCGCATCTGGCCCATGGCGTGCTCGACGTCGCCCTCCGTGATGCGGTCCAGTGAGCGTGCGCCGAGGGTTGGCAGGAACCATTTGTCGAGCGCCGCCTGGTAGGCGCGGACCGTCGACGCTTTCGTCCCGGTGGCCTCGAGGTGCGCCGTCCACGCTGCGGCCGGCGGCGGCGAGGGTGCGGGCATGCTCGACGGGCGCCGCGGCCTGCACGGTGGCGATCAGATCACGCAGCCGCGCTTCCGCTTGGGCCTTCGTCAGCCCGTCGGGCTCGTGCGGGGTGCGGACGGGACCGATTCGGCGTTTGACTTGCTGCCCGGCCTGGTCGCAGAACTTGCCGTAGTAGACGCCGGTTCCGTCGGCGTGCCGGGTGATGAGCAGGGAGCCGGTGCCGTAGGACCGGCGGTTAGTCTTGGGGCGCATCAGAACCTCGTTTCTGGTGCCGCGGGCCCGGACGCTCCAACGTCGCGGGCCCAACTTGCGGGGGCTGTGCCCAAAGTACACCGCCATCACTTGATCGGGACATCGCCGTCGCGAACGTCGCCGAGCTCGAACTGCTCGATCTGGTCGAGGCGGTAGCGGTAGTAGCGGCCGAGTTTCACGACGGGGATCCGTCCTTCGCGGGTGAGGCGGTAGACGTGGCTCTTGGGGATCTGCCAGCGGTCGGCGAGCTCGTCCGGGGTCAGCACGCGCGTCGGGCCGGTCATGCGGCGTCCTCGTCCGGGCCGGTTTGGCGGGCCTCGTCGAGCTCCGCCGCCGCGAGCGTGAAGAAGTGCGACCTGGGATACCGCGGGTGCTGCCACGTTTTTGCGAGCCGCTCGCGCCGCCTATCCGTATCCAGCCGGCTGCGCGTAGCGCAGCGGCGCGTTTCCGCTTGGGGGGTTTGCGGGCGGTCACGCGATCACCCGCCAGTTCCCCTGCTCATCCTGGGCGACCCGGCCGCGATCGGCCAGCCGGTCGCGGGCGCGGCGAGCTGTGCCGTTCGTCGGGTCCTGGCTCGCGGCGCGAGCCCACGCAGCCCATGTCGTCGGCTGGCCGTTCAGTGACGCGAGCAGCTCCTCTGCGTTCTCGTCGCGGGCGCGCCGCGCGTTCGAACGGCTCCGCTTCGTCTGATGAGGATGCCGCCGGCGAGATGCGGTTCGATCGTGAACCACAGTGCGCGGGTTCGGCCGCCGGACGACTCTTCCAGCACGTCAATTTGCGGCGCGTCGCGTTCGGATCGTCCTCGTGGCGGCCGAGCGTGAATCCGAGCTCGACGGCCGCGCCGATCGCGGTGCTCCCGCGATATTCGCCGCTCTGTCGGCTGGCGTGATGCAGAATCAGCGTCGCCAGCTTCCGCGCCTGGGTCAGCCGAACGATCGGACGCAGCGCCGCCTCCGCTTGCAACGAGTCGTTCTCGTCAAGGCCGGAGCGAGCGACCGCAGCGAGTCGAGAATCAGCAGGCCGGGATTGTGCTCGTCCACGAGCGCCTCGATCTCGTGCATGTGCGTCTTCAGGTTGAAACCGTCAGCCTCGACGTAGATCAGCGTTCCGGGTTTCACGTTCAGGCCGTGGACGCGGCGGTGCGCTTCCCGCTCGCCGTTCTCCGCGTCGACGTACAGGACGCGACCGGGCGCGGTGGTTGGCATCGTGGCGATGTTCGTTGCCGCGGCCGATGGCGGCGGCGATCGCGAGCGCGAGCATGCTCTTGCCGCGCCCCTCGCGGCCGGCGAGCATCGTCACGCACCCGGACGCGAGGATCGGCTCGACGGTCCACGGGACGGGCGGCGGGCTGGTGGTGAGCATCCGTTCGATTATCGAGCACTCGCAGGGTGCCGGAAGGGGTGCCAGGGTGCCAGCGGGTGCCACTGGGTTGGCACCCCTGAATCCCCAGTGTTCACGGGGGTTTCAGGCAGAGTGCCACTGTTGGCACCCCCCTAGTGGCACCCCCAAGCACCCCTCCCGGCGTGTAGAACTCGGTGCGGCCCTCGAGTGCCTTCGCGATCGTCCGGTCGCGGTAGTCCTCACGGTCCCATTTGTCGCGCATCAGCCCGGATTGGCGGAACAGACTGTCGATCCGTGCGGGGTCGCCGCCGGTCCAGAACGCGAGGTGGTTGCACAGCGCCAGGTCCGCCTCCGACGCAGACCCGTAGCCGCTGAGGTCGCCCCGCCACAGCGCGTCGAAGCTGGCGCCGTTGCTCGCCGCGGATGCCTTGTCGAGCAGGTCGCGATCGTCGAAGAACACCGTTTCTCTGTGCTTCCTGGGTCGCGGCGACCGTGGCTGGCTGTCTGGCGGCCACACCTCGGCCAGCACCTCCTCGAGCTCGCGCTGCCGGTCGTTGATCGGTCGTTCAGCTGCCCGTCACGTGGTGGCCGGTGAATCGCGAAGTACCGGGTCCGGTCGTACACCTCGAACTCGCCGCCCCATGACGTTTTGCTGGTTCTGCGGCCTTTACCGTGTTTTCGTTGCGCGCACGATCACGTGCAGGCCGGTCCGGACGGTGAGTGCTCGGTGTAGCTGTCGAGCGTGAGCACGAGTACTCGGCGACGTCGGGGTGCGCTCTCGTCGTTTTCGGCGACGCACTTGTCGAAGTCGACGCCGCAGATACGGGTCGTCGTTCGGAGAACACGTAGCCGATGCCATCGAATGGCCCGTCGCGCAGCGCGATCGCTGCTTCTTGGAAGCTGCGCCACGTTGACGGGTCGGTCGTTGACGCCTGCCGTTTGCGCACGGTGCCGGATGCTGCCCCGCGGTTGGTGGGCGCGCACTCCTGATAGGGAACCTTCGTGGACTTGCCGTCGCGCTTCTCGTATCGCCACACGACCCACTGCCGGCGTGCGGTGAGTTCGGAGGGAATCGAGCTCACGTCGCCCGCATCCCGCTCGAGTCGGCCGATGCGGCATCTCGAGCTCGCTCCCTGCGCGAGCAGCCGGGTGATAACGACCTGGGCGCGATCCTCGTGCTGCCATTGGAGCGCGTCAGTATCGGGACGGGTAGATGTGCCCCATCCCTGCTCCTGCGCGTAGCAATCCGAGCAGTAGGCGTGCCATTCCTCCTCGGTCTCGCTGCCGCACTCGATGCAGGCGCCGCACGCGCCATTCGAGTACTCGGTCATCGCCGGCCGCCTCTCGGGCGCAGGCCGTGCAGTTTCGGTGGCGCCGGGGGCCGGGGACTACCTAGCTTCTTGGGTGGCCGCGACGGTCGTGACGGTCGCGGCGGTGGTTCTGAGGGGTCTGCGTCTCCCGGCGGCCCCGTCGACCGAGCACGCGACCGGCGTGCAGCACGAGCTCGTGGCCGACGGCCAGGTCCTGGGCGTCGAGCAGCCCGCCTGGGCGGCTTCGCGTGGCCGGCGTCCCTGGCATCGAACGCGGCCAGCACAACAGTGCGGTCGGCCCGATATTGCTCGTCCCGACTCGTCTCCAATTCCTGTAGACGCCGGTTCGCGGCGAGATAGCCGGCGCCGTCACGGCGACGGGCGGCATCGGCGCATGCCTGTTCGGCTTGCTCGAGCTCTAGCGCGAGGTCGCGGTCAACCGCTGGGCGGCTACGCGGCGGCTGGTGCATTGGGCGGCGTCGACGGTCTCATGTGCGCCGCGGATTCTTGCGCGCCCCTAGGACAGACCCCCTGGAACCACGAACGCCGGCCCCAAGGGGACCGGCGGACGCAGGCATATGAGAACCTCAACAACCGCGACCGGAATGCCGCTGGTTCGGGTTATATCAGCGAGCCCGGAGCCATAGCCCCAGCCTGGCGGGCTGGATCGCCCTTGCGTGATAGAGACCGGAGCAAACCGCCTCAAATGAGGCACCCACGGCGGACGCGGCCAATGAAAACGGACGCGACCAGAAGCAAACCGCCTCAAACGAGGCACCCGCCCCCGCCAAGAAGAAGCCAAAGACATCTGCCCCCACCGGCGGGATTCCACAGTCCACACAACTCGACGAAGAAGGCTAGCCCTCCGGGGTCGGCTGCTCCGACTCGGCCGCCTGGTCCTGGTCGACGTAATGGGTTCGGCCTGGGATCCCGCCGCCCGCCAAGGCGCCCGCCCCGACCACCCCCGCCCCGACCAGCCCCGCCCCCGCGAGCGCCGGCGCGGCGCTCTTCGCGGCGCCGCCCACAGTGCCGGCGATCTTCCCGATATTGATCAGTGGTGCAGCCATCGTTATCGCTCCCTTGGTTTGTGCCGGAAACTGAGCCCGCTTGTTACCTGGGCGATGGTGAACCTGCGGACCGTGAACGCCGGTGACGGCATCGCCGTATCGAAGATCACCCTGCCGCCGGACAGGACGAGACAGTGCGATTGGAACGCTCCGGGCATGTCGCACACGCCGATCCACCGCTTGCGCGCGACGGGGGGTCGATGATGGTGAACGATCGTCAGTCCACGATCATCCAACCATGCGGTCAGGTCGGCCCATGCCGTCCGGGTGATCTGCTCGACGGGTTCACCAGGCAGTCATCTTCGCGGCGGCGTGCCATCCGATGGTGCCGTCCTCGAGCTGCACCGCCTGATTGGCGGATGGAATCGGCCGGACGTCCGTTGTTCCCGAGACCGCGGTCCCGATGCCCCAGCGTTCCAGGCGTCCCGCCTGCGTCGAAAGGGGATGGCGGACGGCCGTTGTGACCGCGACCGCGGCACCGAGACTCACCCTGCGCCGCCGATCCCATCGAGGATCGCCTGTGTGTACTGCTCGCGCCGATCCGGATCCTCCACCGCCAGCGGCTCGGTCTCCGCTTTGCGTCTGATCGCGGCGGCCTGCTCCGCGCCGTACACGGTCACGAACTGGGCCTCCATCGCCGCGACTCTCCCTGACCAGTCGCCCGCTCGCGAGCTTGGCGGTTCCCTCGAGCCCCGGCCTCCCGGCATCGGTGTGCCGTTCTCGCATCATCAGTCGGCGGGACGTGCAACCGGGCCGCGAGCATCCGAAACAACCTGGCGGCTCGGTAGTCACGCTCGGCGTCCTCCGCTGGTGCCAAGTCAGGCCGCCGGCGTCCCACGATCCCTCACCGCCGCCAACTGCGACTCCACCCGGGCTCGCCTTGACCATCTGGCGTCCGCGGCTTTCGCTGCACGCTGCCCACGCGGTGACGCCGCCCTGGCCGTCACCGGATCCGCCAGTTGCAGGGCGCTCAAGAGTCGCGAGCTGCACCAGCTCCAACTGCCTGGCCTCGGACACTGCCGGGTGAACGACCGTCTGACCTTTGGAACCGGGCACCGTCATGCCATCGGCGTCGATGACAGCGCCCAGGGCGTGCAGCTGGTCAGCGACCCGGCACGCGCGCTCCAGCAGGACGAGTTCTCGCTGGTCGAGCTCCCAACCATCATCGAGGTCGCCAAGGATCCGTTTCCAGAGCGATCAGCCGGCGGCTTTCAGTCCGGCGGGTGTTCGCTGCGCCATCCGTTGAGTGTCCCACCCGCCCCGGAAACCATAGGTGCAAGCAGTGCAGACCTTCCGCCCGCTTCACCCCGGCGGACTGCCGGGGTGGGCCTGGTTGTCCTATCCCACCCGTCAGCGTGTCTCTGGCTGCACAGGAGCGCGTCTAAGGCGATGCGAGTGGTGTGCTATTGGGATTAGGTCGCGTGGTGCGTGTCGTGATGAACGGTTACTGTCCTATTGCGGCATCGGACGGTCCAGCGTCATCGTCGTTAGTAGTCGAAGTGCGTCATGCGCCTACCACGTAGCGGAGAGTACGCGCGTACCATCCTGCCAGCCTCCAAGTTTCCAACGCCGTTGGTAAGTTCGGTCCTCCTCGCCGGCGTCGCGAGCACTCGTGCTCCTAAACCCTAAGCGGGGGGTGGTGCTGCGAGCTACGCCGTCCAACCGAGTTCCTAGATTGTCGTTCCAGTTGTGTACGTGAAGATGATCTTGTTGTTCAACAACAGCAACACTATGATCTTGTTGCTGAGATCAAGACTATAGTCGCGTTGTTGATCACGATGATCGTACGTTGATCAGTGTCTACTCAACGTCCGTGTCTGTGATCGATGACAGAGCGAGTCGGGTCAGTCGCCACGCAAGAGCGCGTCGTACTCGCCACGATCGAGCGCATCTGCGATCTGTTGTGGATGCATGGTCTCGAGACTTGCCCTGTCTCTGGATGGTCCGCCTGTCCTGGCGCCCTGGTCGATGGTGGGTGCCTGGGTCTGTTGCCTGGCTTGGGTGTGGAGCGCATCGAGATCACCACGTTGATCAGCGTCAGAGAGTTCGCTGTCACTCATGCCAGTGATGATCGTGTTCCATTGACTGGCGTTGAGTGCGTGTCCTCTTGCCAGGTCAACACCGTTGGCGAGATCGTCGAGTGCGCCTGAGTCGAACAGATCACGCACCTGACCGGGTGTCATGTTGCGCAAGGTGCGTCTGTCGTGAACCTGTCGTGCCTTGTCGGTCATGGTCATCCTCTGCTCGATGCGACAACCCTTACGGTGCGTGTTCGGGTGGCGTGTCCTGGTCGAGCAGGCGCCGGAGGATCTTCACCAGTGTTGCGGGGGTGACGTTGCCGGATGACAGTCCGTCTCTGAGTTCGATCTCGATTCGGACTGTGCCGCCTCGGAACTCGGGTTGGCGTCCTGCTTTCGCGAGGTCGGCGTCGAACCCTTGTAGCCACTCAGCAGCGCCGCGTGCCTGTGCGATCTCGCTGGCGCTGGTGGTCGCCTGGTGAGCGCCTGGTCGTATGTGGCGCTGGCGGTTTCGATGACGGGCTGGAACTGGTCGGCCCAGGTGTCGGCGTGTTCGCTGATGCTGGTGGCGAGCCGGTCGCCGAGTAGGTGGACGGCGCCGGATGCGACTTCGATGTGTCGTCTGATCGTCTGGATCTCGCGGGCCTGGTCCTGCTCGAGCTTGTGGAGATCGACCGGATTCCCTTACCGTCGGCGACGCCCTGGATCGATTGCTGCCTGGCGTCGGCGAGCTGGGTCTTGTGCGCCTGCTCGAGGTCTTGGAGTTGTCCTTGGAGTTCGCCGAGTCTGGTGCCGGCCTTGTCGAACTTCGCGAGGGCATCGGCGACTTCCGATGGAGGGTTGGGTGGAACCGCGAAGGTGGCGATTGGGTCTCTGGTCCAGCCGATGTTGCGCATGTCGGTCCTCGGGTCGCTTTGGTGGGCCTGCTGTAGACGGTACGCGCAGGGTGCGACGCGATCAGCTCGGTGAGACGCCTCGTGCTGCTCGGATGCGTTTGACGATGACGGCGAGGTGCCGGGCGGCGGCCTGGTCGCCGTTGGCGGCTCGGGCCTGCAGGGCGCGGATGTCGTGCGCGAGCGATGGCCGGTCGGGCTGGTCGCCGTTTGCCTGGTCGGGTTCGACGGTGGTCATCGGGTCCGGTCGAACGAGCGCAACTGCGCTTCGATGACGGCGCGGACACGGGGGTCGGTCTCGAGGAACAGCGGCTCCCGCAACCGGGCGACCCTGGTGCGGGTTGACATGGACAGCCGGGCGGGTTCGCGTCCGGCTTGTTTGAGGAACGCCACGGCGCGGGATGCTACGCGCCGGGACAGATGGTTGCGCAAGCACCAATCCGCCCGGCTTGTGTTGCGCCCCGGGTGGCAGCGACTTCAGATGGCGGAGTCGACCTGTATGTAGCGATCCTGCTGTCCGACGCCCGAAGCGACCTCTTGGAGTTCAGGCGTCGTAGCTTCGACCGCGATCGAGCCTTCGATCGCGACCGTCACGATCGACGTCGAGGCGAGGTGCTGCCCGCCCGTCATCGTCGGCGGCGGGGCGGGCGCGTTGGAGCCGGCGATCGCCGAGATGATCTCGGCCAACTGCTGCTCGAGCCCAAACCGTCTGACCGTCGGTTGGAGATCGAGTCCCAGGGATGGGTAGAGGATCTCGATACCGATCGGCCGCTCGTCTGCGTCAACGTCAACGTACGTGGAGTCGTCGATCTCGACAGCGTGGTGTCGCTCGCCGTCGCGCAGCCGGACGTAGAGGGCGTCGGCCTCACGGTCGTACTCTGCGGTGATCGGCATGGTTCTCCCCTATGCGTCGAGGTCGATGGCGGTGATCACGAACTCCGTATCGTCAGCGGCAACCACCACCTTGATCCGACGTCCGTTGATCTCTCGTATGTAGCAAGGATTCCCCTTGCTATCGGTAAAGGTTACGTCGGGAGCATCTACGACCGATGCGACCTGGGCAACTGAGAGGCGTCGCTCAGCCATCCGGGACTGAGCGTGCCGCGAGAATCTCATCGTGTGTGTGCCTGTCGCGTCTACGGCTGGCCGGCCGCCGGGGGCAGCGGCGAGACGAAGAGTCTGATCGGCTCGCGCACTTCGGTGCCGTCCCAGGTGATCACGAGCGAGTAGGCCCCGTAATCCGGGAAGGTGACGGTGGCCAACGTCAACAGCATTCCGATCCCGATGCGTCGGCCGGCGGCGACCTGCGCTCGCTGGTCGGGCGGCATGGGCTCGACATCGGTTTGGATGCGCGCGAGTTCGGCGCCATCGGTGCTGATGAGGGTGACGACCACGCGGTGGGCGGTCTCGACCTCTTGTGCGGATAGCAGGAATCTGATCGCGACGTCCATCCGAGGGTGTGTCGCGGGCACTGTGGCGGCGTAGATGGTGTCCCAGCCGACTCCGTGCAGGTCTATCTTGCCGTCGGGCCGTGGCGACACGACGTCGGCCAGTACGACGTGGTCGAGTTCCATTGGGAGGTGCGCCTCCTTAGGGTTTGTCGCTCAGAGGGGGATTAGCGACGAACCGCTGGTTAGTGATGATCGATACGTCCGATTATGCGTGGCGTGCGGACGGAAACGCGCGGGTCGCCCGATCCCCACCGGGCGACCCGCGCAATGCGATCACCAGCTGGTCGACATCATCTATGCGGCCGCGGACGAGAGCGCTCTGAGCCCACTGAGGGCGTCCAGGTCCCGGTCGCTGGCCTGGAACTCGGGTAGGGCCTGCTCGAGTTCGACGGCGGCGCCGGCCGCCCATGCCGCGAGGTCGGCGTCGACCGTGATGACGAGCTCGTCCGGGGCGTCCGGTGGTTCGGTCCAGCCGATCGCGTCCAGGGCGGCGACGAGGCGTTGGAGCTGCACGATCTTGCGGGTGATGAAGTCGCGGTTGGCCCGGTCGAATGCGAGGTTCAGGTCGTTGAGGTCGCCGGCGGTGGCGCGTATGTCGCCGCGAACGGCCTGGCGCTGCTGGCGGTCGAGGGTGATGACGGGTAGGTTGGGGTTGCTCACGGAGCTCGATCCTCCTGGGGCCACGGCGCCGGCGGTTCCACACAGCCGCGCGGCGCCAATCTTGCTGGGTGGTTCTGATCGTAGTCGCGGGGGTCGTGCGTCGGTCGGCCGCCCTGCAGCGATCCTCAGCAGAGAATTGGTACCCGAATTGGTACTCGGAACGGCAAAACGCCCGACGACGTCGGGCGTTTGGGAGCTCCGGGGGTGGGACTCGAACCCACAACACCTCGGTTAACAGCCGAGTACTCTGCCAATTGAGTTACCCCGGAAGGCGTATCGGTCGCGTGACCAGCGCCTACTGTATCGGGAGCACGAGCGCGTGGGGAGCCGCTCGGCTACGCCGCCGGACGCGCTCCTCATTCGACTCCCTCGATCCGGACGGTGACGTCGTGGATCGACGCCTGCACCTGCTCGCGTTCGCGGGCCAGCGCGCCCACGTCGAGTCCGCGCTCGCCGCGCGCGCGCCGGATCGCGCGGTCGATCCGCCCCAGCTCCAGCAGCAGGCGCGCGTGCTCGACGCGATTGGCGCTGACGTCCGGGGTCCGGCCGGCGCGGGCCACGAGGTCCGAGACCGTCCTGGCCAGCTCCTCGTCCTCGGGGGGCAGATCGGTGAACGGGGCCGCGGTCCGGCCCATCAGGTGGCGCGCCGCCCGCCGCAGCGACGCGCTCGTGATGTGCTCCTCGGGATCGATCGAGCGCAGGGCCTCCTCGCCCGCGGCGGGGACGGCGACGCACATGGTCAGGAAGGTGCGCTCGGCACGGGCGCCCTGATCGAGGGCGATGGGTACGACCGGCGTGCCGGGACGCGGCGGTGCGCTGGGTGCGACCGCTGCCCGCCCGTCGGCGATCAGCGACGCGAGCAGGCCCTCGGAGAGCTCGAGCCGGCCCGCCACGCGGCGCACGAGGTCGTCACGGAGCACGCTGGCGGGCATCTCGGCCAGCACCGGCCGGAGCTCGCTCAGCGCTCGGTCCTTGCCTTCGGCACTGCGCGTGTCGGCGCGGTCGAGGATCCGGTCGACCTGGAAGACCACGAATGGCACCGAGGCCTCGACCCGGCCGCGAAGCGCCTCGGCGCCCTCCTGCTGGACGAGGTCGGCGGGATCGGACCCGTCGGGCAGCGGCACCACCCGGAGCTCGAGATCGCGGCCGGCGACCAGCCGCGCCGCGCGCAGCATCGCGTCCTGCCCGGCGCGGTCGGAGTCGAGGCACAGCTCCAGCACGCGGGCGGTGCGCTCGAGCTCGCGCACCTGCTCCTCGGTCAGCGCGGTGCCCATGATCCCGACGGCGTTGCTGAGCCCGGCCTGGTGCAGCGCGAGCACGTCGGTGTAGCCCTCGACCATGATCACCCGACCGGCCCGGGCGGCGGGCGCGCGGGCGATGTCGATCCCGAACAGCTGGCTGCCCTTGTGGTAGAGCTCGCCGTCGGACGTGTTCAGGTACTTGGGCTGCTGGTTGGAGCGCATCGCGCGGGCGCCGAAGCCGAGCACACGGCCGCGAGCGTCAGCGAGCGGGAACATGATCCGCTCCCGGAAGCGATCGTAGACCTGACCGGGGCGGGCCCGCGAACGCTGCGCCAGCCCGACGGCGAGCAGCTCCTCGTCGCGGAAGCCCGCGCGCCGCGACGCGATCAGGATCCGGTCCCACGCACTCGGCGCGTAGCCCACGCGGAACGCGCGCAGCGTCTCCTCGTGCAGCCCGCGGCCGAGCAGGTAGTCCCGCGCGTCCGCGGCCTCCTGCGCCTCCCACAGGTATCGCGCGTAGTAGGCGGCGGAGCGCCCGAGCAGCTCGTGCAGGCGCTCGCGGCGCTGCCGGCGCGAGGCGGCTTCGGGATCCTCGTCCTCGGTCTCGAGCTTGACCCCGAAGCGGTCGGCGAGCGACTCGAGCGCCTGTTTGAAGTCGAGGCCCTCGGTCTCCATCACGAACGTGAACGGATCCCCCGATGCCTGGCAGCCGAAGCAGTGGTAGTGCTTCTCGTCCGGTCGCACGTGGAAGGAGCCGGTGCGCTCGTCGTGGAACGGGCAGATCCCGAAGTAGCTGTCGACCCCCGCGCGCCGCAGCTCGGTCCGCGTCGAGACGAGCGCGAGCATGTCCACGGCATCGCGGACGCGATCGCGCGAATCGGCGGTGTAGCGGGTCACGGGGCGAAGGCGACCGGCACGCTCAGCTCCTCGAACGTCCGGATGCAGAAACGGTCGGTCATCCCGGCAACGTGGTCGGTGACCCGCCGGGCGAGCTCGCCCGGGGGGATCGACTCAGGGATCTCATCGGGGTGCGCGCAGTAGTGGTCGAACAGGGACCGCACCACGAGCGCGATCTTGGCGTGCTCCCGTCGCGCCTGCGGCCCGAGGTACACGCGCTCGAACATGAACGTGCGCAGCTCGGTCATGGCGGCGCCCGCGCGCTCGCCCTGCACGATCGTGCCGGCGGCGTCGGAGTGCTCGACGAGATCGTGGACCAGCGTGTCGATCCGCTGCGACCCGCTGTCCCCGAGGACCGCGATCGGCTCGGCCGGGAGGTCGGAATCGCCGATCACGCCCGCCCGCAGCGCGTCGTCGATGTCGTGGTTGATGTAGGCGACGCGATCCACGAGGCGCACGATCTTGCCCTCGAGCGTCTCCGGCTCGGCGGCGCGGCCCGAGTGGTGGACGATCCCGTCCCGGACCGGCATGGTCAGGTTGAGGCCCTCGCCGTCGCGTTCGAGCGTGTCGACCACGCGCAGCGACTGCTCGTAGTGCTCGAACGAGGCGCCGAAGCGATCGGCCAGGCAGCGGTCGAGCGCCTCCTCGCCGATGTGGCCGAACGGCGGATGACCGAGATCGTGGCCGAGCCCGATCGCCTCGACCAGATCCTCGTTGAGCCGCAGTGCGCGAGCCACGGTGCGCGAGACCTGCGTGACCTCGAGCGTGTGGGTCAGACGGGTGCGGTAGTGGTCGCCGGCCGGCGCGACGAACACCTGGGTCTTGTACTTCAGGCGCCGGAAGGCCTTGGAGTGGACGATCCGGTCCCGGTCGCGCTGAAACGGGGTGCGCAGCCCGCAGGCGGTCTCCGGTCGCGCCCGCTCGGCCGGATAGGAGCGCGTCGCCAGCGGTGAGAGCTCGGCCGCCTCGCGGGTCATGATCCGCTCGGCGTAGGCAGCGGCGACCGGGCCGTTCGGGTGCTCGTGGGAAACGGCGGGCGAGGCGCTGCGGCCGGTGTCGCTCATCTCGGTCGATTCTGCCAGCGCGGGCTGCCGGCCGTGCGCGCCGACGCGAAGTTGTCGCGCTCCGCGGGCGGCCGGAGCGCCGGCGAGAGCGCCCGCGTGGCGTCTACGCCGCCCGCAAATCTCTGAGCAGCGGCCGCAGGTGGACGTGGGCGTGGTGCTCAGCCGTTTCGCCGATCGCCCGCTCGGCCTGGCGCAGCGCGCGCTCCGAGGCGTCGGGCGCCTGCGCCAGCGGGTGTCCCAGCGCCCCGACGAGGAAGCGATAGGCCTCCTCGTCGAGCGGGAACGCGGCCCCTTCGCACGACATGCAGACGACCCCGCCGGCCGCGCCCGAGAAGCCGCGCAGGTGCTCGGTGTCGCCGCACGTGGCGCAGGCCGCGAGCTGCGGCACGATACCTGCCGCGAGCAGCAGCTTGAGCCGAAACGCAAGGCCGTTGGCGGCCCGTGACTGACCCGGATCGGCGTGCAGCAGGGCGAGCTCGTTGCGGAGGAGCACGAACACCTCCGGATGCGGATCGGGGGTCTCGAACAGGCGCGAGACGGCATCGCAGGCGCGTGCCGCCGCGTCGAGCGTCGCGGCGTGGTCACGCAGGCCCGCGTGGACGGTGATGGTGTCGACGCCGGTGACCGTGAACAGGTCGCCGCGCCCCTCGTGCAGGACGGCGCGCACGTGGAGGAAGGGCTCGAGGCGGGCGCCGAAGCGGCTGCGCGAGCGCCGGACTCCCTTGGCGATCGCGCCGATCCGGCCGTGCGTGGGCGTGTACAGGTGCAGGACGCGATCGGCCTCGCCGTAGCGGATCGAGCGCAGCACGATCGCCTCCGTCTTCAGCGGCGCCGGCACGAGCCCCCCGGACCACCGCGGGCACGATCACGATCGCGCGTTGCTACTATACAAAGTGAAGTTATGAAGAGAGTCACGGTCTACACCACTGATCCCTGTCCCTGGTGCCTGAACGCCAAAGCGCTGCTGAAGAAGCGCGGCGTCGAGTATCAGGAGATCAATCTGGCAAAGGACCCGGACGGTCGCGCAGAGCTCGTCAGGCGCACCGGGATGATGACCTTCCCCCAGATCCTGATCGACGAGCAGCCGCTGGGCGGCTTCGACCAGCTGCTCGCCGCGGATCGCGCCGGTCACCTGGACGAGCTGCTCGCCGCGTAGCCTCGTCTCCGCGGGTCGCTCCTCAGCCCACGCGGCTGCGCCGCGGCCGGGGCTGGCAGTGCTCGCACACGTACGTCCCGCGTCCGCCGACCACGAGCTTGCGCACGGGGCGGCCGCAGACCGGGCAGGGCTCCCCCTTGCGGCGGTGCACGGCGAAGCGGTCCTGAAACGAACCCCAGGCGCCGTCGATGTGGCGGAAGTCGTCGATCGTCGCGCCCTTGGCCTCGATACCGGCCAGCAGCACCTCCTCGATCGTGTCCCGGAGCCGCGCGAGCTGGGCCCGGCTGAGGCGCCCGGCCGGGCGCAGCGGATGGATCCCGGCTCGGAACAGCGCCTCGTCGGCGTAGATGTTGCCCACCCCGGCGATCTGCCGCTGGTCGAGGATGAACGTCTTGGCGGGGGTGCGCCGGCCGCGGGCCGCCCGCTGCAGGTGCTCGACGGTGAACTCGGGGGTCATCGGCTCGACGCCGATCCGCTCGGCCAGATAGCGGTCGCGCGCCACCGCGCCATGAAACAGGTGGCCGGTCCCGAACCGGCGGGCATCGACGTAGACGAGCCGGTGGCCGTCGCCCAGCGCAAAGTGCACGCGCGCGTGCGGGGGCTCATCAGGCGGGTCGTAGAGCAGCGCTCCCGTCATCCGCAGGTGCACGAGCAGGTGACGGTCACCCGAGAGCTCCCAGGCCAGGTACTTGCCGCGGCGCCCGAGCCGTTCGACGCGGGCGCCGCGCAGGCCCTCCTCCACCGCGGCCGGCGGCCCGGGTCGGGTCCAGCGCGGGTCGAGGATCCGCACCTCGAGCAGATCCCGGCCCTCGAGCTGGGGCGCCAGCTGGCGGCGCACCGTCTCCACTTCGGGCAGCTCGGGCACTGGCGCTCAGCGTCCTGATCGGGGCACGATCAGCGTCTCCTCACAGGAACGGCGTCCCCGGCAGCGCGGCTGCCTCCCGTCCCGAGAGCCATTTCAGGGCGCTGGCCCCGACGTCCGCCAGCGGGCCGACGTGGCGGCGGGAGCCGTGCCCCTCGAAGGCGGCCAGCAGTGGGACGCACTCGCGCGTGTGGTCGGTCCGCGGCGAGGTCACATCGCAGCCGTGATCGGCCGTCACGATCAGCATGTCCTCCGGGCCCATCAGCTCGAGCCAGCGGGCGACGCTCGCGTCGATCTCCCTGAGGGCGCGATGGAACCCCTGCGCGTCGTGCCGGTGGCCGTAGACCTGATCGGTCTCGACCAGGTTCGCGAACACCAGCCCGTGCTCGAGTGACTCGAGCAGCCCCGTCGTCTCCGCGATCGCCCGCGCGTTCGTGGCCCCGGGATGCATCACGTCGATGCCCACCCCCGAGAACAGCTCCCCGACCTTGCCCACCGTGTGCACGGGCACGCCGGCTGCCTGCAGCTCCTCGAGGTAGCTGCGACCCACCGGCGGCAGGCCGAAGTCGTGGCGCCCGTCCGTGCGCTCGAAGTGTCCGGGCGTGCCCGTGAACGGCCGCGCGATCACGCGTCCGACCGCATGTGGCTCGTGCATCACCTCGCGCATGCGGCCGCAGATCTCGTACAGCTCCGCCGGCGCCACGACGTCGACGTGGGCGGCGACCTGCAGCACCGAGTCCTGGCTCGTGTAGACGATCAGCGCGCCGGTGCGCAGGTGCTCGGCGCCGAAGTCGTCGATCGCCCCGATCCCGTTGTAGGGGCGATTGCAGATCACGCCCCGCCCGCTCAGTTCGGATACCGCCCCGACGACCTCCTCCGGGAACCCGTCCGGGTAGGTGGGAGGCGGCGCCGAGGCGACCACGCCCATCAGCTCCCAGTGGCCGGCGGTCGAGTCCTTGCCCGGCCCCAGCGCATGCAGCAGGCCGTGCATCACCGGCGCCGGCGACGGCGGGACACCCTCCAGCGGCAGGATCCGACCCAGGCCGAGTCCGCCGAGCACCGGGAGGTTCAGGCCGCCGACCACCTCGGCCAGGTGCGCGAGCGTATTGGTGCCCTCGTCGCCGTACGCCGCCGCATCGGGCAGGGCACCGGCGCCGCAGGCGTCGAGGACCACGACGAACGTCCGGCGCCTCACGCGCCGGCCACCGGGGAGCGCCGCAGCGATCGCTTGAGCCGCGGGCACGAGGGCGATATCGCACGACGGAGCACGGCCGGATTCTGCCACCCGGAGCCGCCGGACCCGGACCCGGACCCGGGCCGGGCGACCGTGGCGCCCCTACCGCGGCGGGACGGGCGGCTCTGGCGTGAGCTGGGCCCGCGGGTGCGCGTCGAAGTACACGTCGCGCAGTCGCTCGGCCGACAGGTGCGTGTACATCTGCGTGGTGCCGATGTCGGCATGGCCGAGCATCTCCTGCAACGAGCGCAGATCGCAGCCGCCGGCGAGCAGATGGGTGGCGAAGGTGTGGCGCAGCGTGTGCGGGCTCATCTGCTGGTCGAGCCCGGCCGACCGGGCGTGGCGCTGGACGATCTTGTAGAGCCCCTGGCGCGACAGGCCACGGCCGCGCAGGTTGACGAACACGTGCGGCTCGTCGTGCAGCCCCACGAGCTTGGGACGAGACCGCGCGAGGTAGGCCTCGAGCGTGTCGATCGCCTTGCTGCCGATCGGCACGAGGCGCTCCTTGGACCCCTTGCCGCGGGCTCTCAGCATGCCCGCCTCGAGGTCGAGCTCGGACAGCTCGAGGGCGATCGCCTCGGACGCCCGCAGGCCACACGCGTACATCGTCTCCAGCAGCGCCCGGTCGCGCAGCGCCGCCGGGGAGCCCCCGCGGGGCTGGGCCAGCAGGGCCTGGACCTGGTCGCGGGAGAGCACGTTGGGCAGGCGGGCACTCCGGCGCGGGCCGCGCAGCTCGGAGGTGGGATCGTGCGCGAGCAGCTGCTCGCGGCGCAGGTGGCGGTAGAACGAGCGCAGGCAGGCCACCTTGCGCTGCAGGGTCGCGGAGACCACGGGGCGCTTGCCCTCCCGGCCCTCGGCCAGCTCGGAGACGAATGCGGCGAGGTCGCCCGGACCGGCGGCCAGCGCATCGACCCCGCGGCGGTCCAGGAACTCGCCGTACTGCTGCAGGTCGGAGCGGTAGGCCTCGAGTGTGTTGCGCGACAGTCCGCGCTCGAGCTCGAGGTAGGCCAGGAAGTCGAGCACCAAGTCGATCAGCCGTGTGGTCTGGGCGGGCGCTGCGGTCGGTGCCATCCTCGCAGCTTCGCGCCCGGTGATGAAGCTCCTGCGGCGCCGGCGCCGACTTTGCACGCCCGTGTGGGCGGCTGCACGCGTTCGTGCGCTGCTGCAAGCGTCCGTGCGCTGCTGCAAAAGCCTCCGTGCGCTGCTGCAAGCGTCCGTGCGCGACTCGGCAACCGCCGGGGCCGGGCGTACAGTCGAGCGCTCGTCGTCAGGCGACTGTGCATGGGGCCTTGCGCGTGTGTCCGTCCAGTCTGTCCTCGCCGGCTCCCGCCGGTGCGCTTGGCGCTGGCCCTGGCCGCGTGCGTGCTCGCCCTCGCGCTCCCGTCCGGCGCCGCGGCCAACCCGCTCGACGGGCGCAGCATGTGGATCTGGTACGTGAGCCGCTCGGCGGGCGGAAGCCCGGCGCAGATCGTCGCCCAGGCCAGGTCCGCCGGGGTCACCAACGTGATCGTCAAGAGCGGCGACGGCGCCGGCTACTGGTCGCAGTTCAGCTCCCGGCTCGTGCGCTCGCTCCACGCCGGCGGTCTCCACGTGTGCGCGTGGCAGTACGTGTACGGCACCTACCCGGCCGCCGAGGCGGCGATCGGCGCCGACGCCGTGCGGGCCGGCGCCGACTGCCTGATCATCGACGCCGAGGCCGAGTACGAGGGGCGCTACGCCTCCGCCCAGGTGTACATCGACGACCTTCGCGCCGCGGTCGGACCCCGCTACCCGGTCGGTCTGGCGTCGTTCCCCTACGTCGACTACCACCCCGCCTTCCCGTACTCGGTCTTCCTGGGGCCGGGCGGAGCGCAGTTCGACCTGCCGCAGATGTACTGGAACGACATCGGTGTCAGCCCCGAGACCGTGTTCCACCACACCTACACGGACAACCGGATCTACCGGCGGGCGATCTACCCGCTCGGTCAGCTCTACAACGTCGGCCCCACGGAGGTCGAGGTGTTCCGCGGACTGACGGTCCGTTACCGCTCGCATGGGATCTCGTGGTGGGACTGGGCCTGGGCCGATGCCGCCGGCCTGTGGGGGGCGCTGAGCGGGCCCTACCTGGCCGCCGGCGCCGTCGCCTCGCTCGGCTACCCGTCGCTCGGATTCGGCTCAGCCGGCGACGAGGTGGTGTGGCTGCAGGAGCACCTGGCCCGCGCGATTCCCGGCCAGCGCATCACCGGTACCTTCGCCTCCCAGACGCGGGGCAATCTGCGCGCGTTCCAGCGCCGCCGCCACCTGGCGGTGACGGGCCGCACCGACCCCGCCACGTGGTATGCGCTGTTCCGGCTCGCGCCCGTACGGGTGAGCTGGGCGGCAGCGGCGGCCGGCGCGGCGGACGGGGGCGGTGGGCACGCGCGTGGCGGCGGTCTCGCTGTGCGGGGCTCGGCGCCGGCATCGGCCTCGCTCCCGGCGCTGGCCTACGAGATCCGGCGCAGCGGCTCGGGCCCGGTCGAGCCCGTACGCTGAGTCGGAGGGCCCTCGAAGTACTCGGAGAGCGGACGCGGCCGCCCGACGTGGTACCCCTGCGCGTAGTCGACGCCATACTCCCGCAGCAGTTGCATGGTGGCCTCGTCGCCGACGAACTCGGCGATCGTCTGCTTGCCGAGCCCGCGGGCGATGTCCACGACCGACCGAACCACGAGCTGGTTCGTGCGGCTATCGCTCAGCCCCTGGATGAACTCACCGTCGATCTTCAGGAAGTCGAACGACAGGTGCTTGAGGTAGTAGAAGGAGGCAAATCCGGCACCGAAGTCGTCAATCGCGAAGCCGCACCCCAGACCCCGCAGCCGACCGGCGAACGCCTCGGCACGGGCGACGTTGACGATCGCGGCGGTCTCGGTGACCTCGAAGATCAGGTGGCCGGGGTCGATGCCGGAGCGCGCGATCTCGCCCGAGATGAACTCGAGCATGCCGCCGTCGGTGACCGACCCGCCCGACAGGTTGATCTCAAAGGTGACCTCGCGGCCCGCCCGCTGGAGCGCGACGAGCTCGGCGACGGCCTTTCTCACCACCCAGCGATCGATCTCCTGGGCGAGGTCCGAGCGCTCGGCGACATACAGGAATGTGCCGGGCGGGATCAGGTCGCCGTCGTCGTCGAGCATCCGCAGCAGGAGCTCGAAGCGCGTATCCGGGTGGCCGTCGACCGCCACGATCGGCTGGGCGTGGAGCACGAACCGATCGGAGGCGAGCGCCTCCTCGATCCGCTCGGACCAGTTCAGGCGGGCCTGCATGCGCTCGTGGCGAGCCGCATGCACGTCGTAGACCGCGACGCGGTCGCGACCGGCCTCCTTGGCGTCGTACATGGCGATGTCGGCCTCGGCCAACAGCTCCTCCGCCGCGAGCTCCGGCGAGGAGCCGCCGAATGTCGCCACGCCGAGGCTGGCCGTCACGCGGCGGGTGCCGCTCGCCCCCGCCGCCTCGGTGTCCTGGCGGATCTCCTCGCGCAGGGTCTCGGCGATGCGCCGGGCGTGACGCTCGTCGGCCCGCGGGATGAGCACGGCGAACTCATCGCCACCCAACCGTCCGAGGATGTCGGTCTCCCGCAGCCGGCGCCGGAGCACCTGGCCGGTGATCGTGATCAGCTCGTCCCCCGTAGCGTGCCCGAACGTGTCGTTGACGAGCTTGAAGTGGTCGAGGTCGAGCACGATCACGGCGCCGCAGGTCCCATACCGCCGGGCCGACGCGATCTCACGCTTGAGCTCCTCCTCGAACCGGCGGCGGTTGAACAGCCCGGTCAGCGCGTCGTGGTCGGCCAGGTATTGCAGCTGGCCCTCGAAGCGCTTGCGTTCGCTCACGTCCTGCGCCTGGAGCACTGCGTGCAGCGCTCGGCCGGCGCCGTCGCGCACGAGCGAGATCGTGATCGCGGTCCAGACGGTGTCGCCCGAGGAGCTGAGTAGCCGCAGCTCGAGGCGGACGACCCCGAGGCTCCCGTCGAGCAGCGCCCGCAGATCGGAGCGCAGCTGCGGCAGATCATCCGGGTGCACGATCGACAACGGACCGGCGGCGCTCAGCTGCTCACGCGAGTAGCCGGTGATCGAGGTCAGGGCCGGGTTGACCTCCATCAGGCGCGACAGCCGGCCGTCCTGCACCGCAGCCAGCGCCATTCCCACGCCGCTGTCCTCGAACGAGCGACGGAAGCGTTCCTCGGAGGTGGCCAGCGCCTGCTCGGCGCGCCTGCGCGCCGTGACGTCGCGGATGCCGGCGATCACCAGCCGGCCCGATTCCGTCTCCACGGGGCTGAGGCTGATCTCGACCGGGATCTCGTGCCCGTCCCGGTGCCGGGCTGCGAGAACGAGATGGCCGCCCATCGGCCGGGCGCGGGGATCGCGCTCGTAGTCCGCGCGGTGGACAACATGAGCGGCGCGCAGGGACTCGGGTACGAGCAGCTCGATCGCGGTGCCGATCAGCGTCTCGCGCCCATAGCCGAACACCTCCTCGGCCTTGCGATTGGCGAGCACGATCCGGCCGCCGGCGTCGGCGATCACGATCGGGTCGGGTGCCGCCTCGAGCAGCGACGCGAAACGGCGCTCGGCCTCGCGGCGCTCGCGGGTGTCGCGCAGCACGGCCGTCGCGCCCACGATCGCTCCGTCGGCGTCGGTGATCGGCGAGACGCTCAGCTCGACCTCGACCAGCTCGCCGTCGCTGCGCCGGCGCTCGGTCTCCCAGCCCGTGACCGGTTCGCCGCGCCATACGCGAGACATGTACTGGTCGAGCTCGCCCATCCGCTCCGTGGGGACGAGCGCCGACACCGGACGGCCACAGATGTCCTGCATGGCATAGCCGAGCAGCGCCTCGGCGCCCGGGTTGAAGCTCGCGATCCTCCTGTCGCGGTCGAGGCTGATGATCGCATCGGCCGATGACCGCACGACCGTCGCCAACCGCCTGGCCTCCTGCTCGGCCCGCTTGCGCGCCGTGATGTCGTGCGCGACCGTGGCGGCGCCGAGGACCACGCCGGCGCCGTCGCGGATCGGCGAGACGGTCAGCGCCACGTCGAGCACGGTCCCGTCGCGGCGGACCCGCTGCGTCTCTAGCCTCGTCACCTCGCCGCGGCGCACCGCGGCCAGCAGCCGCTCGATCTCCGCCCGGCGATCGGGCGGCGAGAGCACGGACACGTGCCGGCCGACCACCTCAGCCGCCGGGTATCCGTACATCCGCTCGGCCCCCCGATTCCAGCTCACCATCGTGCCGTCGGTCCGCTTGCGGATGATCGCCTCGTCGGAGGCGTCGACGATCTCGGCCTGCGCCCGGACCTCGGCCTCCGCGCGGTCGAGCGCCCGCGCGGTGATCCAGGCGACGACGGCGAGCACGGCGATCATCGAGAGCGTGTAGGCGAACACGCCGACGTGACTGCCGAGGAGCCCATGGCTGCTTCCCCCGAGCCACAGGGCGCCGAGCAGCAGCGGCACCAGCACGGCGATCGGGATCAGGGTCCGCGCCACCCGCGCGCCGGCGCGCTCACCGCGCATCAGCGCGAGCGGCGGCCGCGCCGGGCGCAGGCAGAGCAGCCCGGCGAGCACGAGCGCGAGCGACAGCAGCGTGTTGGCGGCGACGCCGGTCTTGCCCGAGATGCCGCGCAGGTAGTTCACGTCGTAGATCCACCCGACGACGAGGACCAGGACCACCGCGCACAAGGCGAGGATCAGGGCGACATTGGCGCGCCTCCACGAGCCGCGCCCGTCGACGGTGGCGATGGCCAACCCGAGCACGACGAAGCTGATCGCGGTGTGCGGCGAGGGCCGGCCGGGATACGTGCTCGTGGGGTCCGAGAACAGCAGCCGGTCGATCCCCAGGTTGCCGAACACGTACTCGGCGCACACGATCAACCCCAGCGCCGCAATCGCCAGCCCGAGTGTCCGCCCGGCGGCATGGGCCCGTGGCGAGCCGCCGGCGCGCAGGCAGATCAGCGCCGCGCCGGCGAGCATCAACCCGATCGCGGTGGTGGCCTTCATCGTCGGCAGACCGGGCGCGACGCCCTTGAGGAAGCGCGAGCCGGTGAGCCAACCGAGCAGGGCGAGCGCCCCGAGCGCGAGCACCGCGACGCCGGTCAGCGCGGGGATGCGGGCGAAGAGCACCGATTCCGCGCGAGGGCGTGGGCCCGACGGTGCACTGTCCTCGACCGTCACTGAGCGTCACCTCGAGAGATCGTCCGCACCCGACGAGAATGGTCCGCCATGAGCGCGCTGTGTCGAACCGTGGTACATTCCGGAATCCGGCCGAGTGGAGACTACGTTATCCGGACCGACCGATCTGTCAGCCCGTCTCGAGGCGCCGCATGAGCCACAGCAGCGCGATCAGCGATTTGGAGTCGTCGCACTCCTCGAAGGCCGCGTCGAGGGCGTCCAGCGGCCAGGGCACGATCTCGATGCGCTCGTTCTCATCCGCCTCGGTGTGCGGCGCGTCGGAGAGGTCGGTGGCCAGGTACAGCCAGACGCGCTCGTCGCTGAAGCCGGGGCTCGTGTAGAAGGCCTTGATCTCCTGCCACTCCGCGGCGTGCTTGCCGATCTCCTCGGCGAGCTCACGCTTGGCCGTGGCCAGCGGCTTCTCGCCGGGGACGTCGAGCTTGCCGGCCGGAACCTCGAGCGAGGCGCGGGCACCGACCACCTCGCGGGGCTGGCGGGTGAGCCACGCGTGGGTGGAGTCCAGGGCCAGGATGCCGACGGCGCCGGGATGCCAGACCTTCTCGCGCGTGACCTCCTCCCCATCCTCGTGGCGGAATCGCTCGACGCTGACGGTCGCGATCCGGCCCTCCCACTTGGTGTCGCCGCCGAGGCGCGTGAACTCGCTCATGGCGTGGTCGCCCCGGCCTGTTCGACCAGCGCGATCGCGACCTCGAGCATGCCCTCGAGCGCATCGACGCTGACCCGCTCGCCGGGCTCGTGATTGCGCTCGGTGCCGTTGGCCAGGTTCATGCACGCGAAGCCTGCCGACTCCAATGCGTTCGCGTCGGACCCTCCCCCGGTCACGATCGCTCGCGGCTCGTAGCCGCACGCACGCAGAGCCCGCTCGGCGAGCAGGGTCTGCCGTGCGTTCGCCTTGGTCCGGTAGCCGTCGAACATCCGCTCGACGGTGAGATCGAGGTCGCACTCCCCGGCCCCGGCGGCGTCGTTGAGATGGTCGACCATCTCCGTGACCAGCGCTTCGACGCGGCCGGCATCGAGACTGCGGGCCTCGGCCTCGACCGTGCAGCGCTCGGCCACCACGTTGGCCGCGGTCCCACCGGAGATCGTGCCCACGTTGGCGGTCGTCTGCTCATCGATCCGGCCGGTTCGCATGGCGGCGATACCCCGGGCGGCCGCCACGATCGCGTTGCGGCCGTCCTCGGGCCGGATGCCGGCGTGGGCCGCGCGCCCGTGGAAGTCGGCGACGATGCGGTGATAGGTCGGCGACGCGGTCACCATCTCCCCGATCGGCGAGGCGTGGTCGAACACGTAGCCGAAGCGGCTGCTCAACCGCCCGACGTCGAACTCCTTGGCGCCGAGCAGCGAGGTCTCCTCGCATACCGTGAACAGCAACTCCACCCCGACCCGGGGCGGCTCGGGCGAGCCGGTGAGCCGCCGCGCGAGCTCGAGCATCACGGCTACCGCCGCCTTGTTGTCGGCACCGAGGATCCCGTCGTTGGCGTTCTCCCAGCCGCCGTCGACGAGCACCGGCTCGATCGGGGCCCGCGGCGGGACCGTGTCGAGGTGGGCGCAGAGCAGGATCGAGTCGGACCCGCGGCCCGGGATCCGCGTCAGCAGATTGCCGCTGTCGGAGCCCACCTTCGGGCCGACGTCGTCCTCGGCGACCTCGAGGCCCATGCCGGCGAGCACACTGCCGACGCGGTCGGCGCACGCCCGCTCCCGCCTCGAGGGACTCTCGATCCGGCACAGAGCCGCGAACGTCTCGCTCAGCCGGGTCCGCTCCGCGTCTGTCGCTCGCCTCACGGGGCGGAGCGCGACACGGTCACGTCGCCGGGGGCGGACGGCTCCCGGACGTCGGTCTGCTCCGGGACCTCGGCGTGGTCCAGCGCGGCGCCGACGAACTCCCGGAACAGCGGCGCGGGGCGCTCGGGCCGGGACTTGAACTCGGGGTGGTATTGCGAGGCCACGAAGAAGGGATGCCGGTCGGCGGGCAGTTCGATCGCCTCGACCAGCCGCTCGTCGGGCGACGTGCCCGAGCAGATCA
The DNA here is from genome assembly GCA_963800815.1 of uncultured Solirubrobacteraceae bacterium. Taxonomy (GTDB): domain Bacteria; phylum Actinomycetota; class Thermoleophilia; order Solirubrobacterales; family Solirubrobacteraceae; genus Palsa-465. The sequence goes on along the minus strand of CAWDCP010000015.1, from coordinate 263,301 downwards.
GCCCAGCCGCCTCGAGCCGCCGGCGCAGGTGGTTGTTGACCTCGAAGCGATGGCGGTGGCGCTCGTAGATGACCGCCTCGCCGTAGAGCGCTCGCACCCGCGTCGATTCGTGCAGCTTGACCGGGTCGGCGCCGAGCCGCATCGTGCCGCCCATGTCGGCGATCTCCTTCTGCTCGGGCAGCAGGTCGATCACCGGGAACGGCGTCTCGAGGTCGAACTCGGTCGAGTTGGCGCCGGCCATCCCGGCCACGCTCCGGGCGAACTCGGCCACCGCCACCTGCATCCCGAGGCAGATGCCGAGGTACGGAATGCCGCGCTCGCGCGCGATCTGCGCGGCGCGAATCTTGCCCTCGATCCCGCGACCGCCGAAGCCCCCGGGAATGAGGATCCCGGACGCCGACTCGAGCCGGGCGTCGATCTCGCGCTCGCCGACGCGCTCGGAGTCGATCCAGTCCACCTCAACCCTGGCGCCGTGGTGCACGCCAGAGTGCTTGAGCGCCTCGACCACCGAGAGGTAGGCATCCTCGAGTTGCACGTACTTGCCCACGAGCGCGATCCGGACCTTGCGCGTCGCCTCGGCGGCCCGCGTCGTCATCGCCTCCCAACCCGTCAGGTCGGGCTCCTTGGTGTCGAGGCCGAAGTGCTCGGAGAGGATGAACTCGTCGACGCCCTGGGAGCGGAACACGAGCGGCACCTGGTAGATGTCGGGCACGTCGCGCGCGGACACGATCGCCTCCACCGGGAGGCTGGCGAACAGCGCGATCTTGCGCCGGATGTCGGTCGACAGCGCGGACTCGGAGCGGCACACGACCATGTCGGGCGCAATACCAATCCGCCGCAGCTCGTTGACCGAGTGCTGCGTCGGCTTGGTCTTCAGCTCGCCGGCGTGACCGATGTAGGGCACCAACGTGAGGTGAATGAACATGCAGCGCCGGCGCCCGACGTCGACCGGGAACTGGCGGATCGCCTCGAGGAACGGCAGCGACTCGATGTCGCCCACGGTGCCGCCGATCTCGGTGATCACAAAGTCGACATCGCTGGAGTCGGCCATCAGCCGGATCCGGTGCTTGATCTCGTCGGTGATGTGCGGCACGACCTGAACCGTCGCGCCGAGATAGTCGCCCCGTCGCTCGCGACGGATCACCGTGTTGTAGATGCCACCCGCGGTCACGTTCGACGCCCGGCTCGTGTTGGCGTCGGTGAAGCGCTCGTAGTGGCCGAGGTCGAGATCGGTCTCGGCGCCGTCCTCGGTCACGAACACCTCGCCGTGCTGATAGGGCGACATCGTGCCCGGATCGACGTTGATGTATGGATCGAACTTCTGCAGCTGGACCCGGAGCCCGCGGGCGACGAGCAAGCGCCCGATCGACGCCGCGGCGATGCCCTTGCCCAGCGAGGAGACGACGCCGCCGGTGATGAAGATGAACCGAGTCTCGGAGGGTGAGCCGCCGGCGCCGGGGTTCGCCCGGGGAGCGGCTGTGCGAGGATCGTAGGCCATCAACGGTTCGTCATCGGAGTCTAGCGACGGACCTCAAGGTAGCGCCGGCTGCGGACGGCGAGAGGGCCGAGGTCCGCAGTTAGCGAGAAGAAGTTCAGGGGTGTGATCTCGGCCGTCACGCGGCGCGGAGCAGCTGCCGCGCGTGCTGGCTCGCCGCGCGGTCCCCCTCGCCGGCGCCGAGCATCCGCACGAGCTCGCCGACGACCTGATCCCCCGTCAGCTCCGAGACCGTCGTCGTGGCCGTGTCGCCCTGGTTGGACTTCTCGATCCGGAAGTGGCGCGCAGCCAGCGAAGCGACCTGGGGCAGGTGCGTGATGCAGAGGACCTGACGGGCGGTCCCGCCGGTGGCGAGGTCGCGGAGGTGCTGGCCGACGGCGCGGGCGGTGTGGCCGCCGATCCCGGCGTCGATCTCGTCGAAGACGAGCAGCGGCACCTCACCCGAGGCCGGGCCGGAATGGGCGACGCTGAGGACCGCGAGCATGACCCGCGAGAGCTCGCCGCCGGAGGCGATCTCCCGCAGCGGCCCGGGGGCCACGCCGGCGTTGGGCGCGATCAGCAGCTCGACCGTCTCGGTTCCGCGCGGTCCACAGCCCTCGGGCCGGTCCTGCAACTCGACCTCGAAGCGGGCGTCCTGCATCGCGAGCTCGGCCAGGCGCTCGCGGACCGCGGCGGCGAGCGAGGGCGCCGACTTGACCCGGGCGCGGCGCACGCGGGCGGCGAGCCGCTCGAGCCGTGTACGGGACTCGGCCAGCTCCGCCTCCGCCCCCTCGAGTGCGACATCGGCGTCCTCGAGCTCCACGCGGCGCAGGCGACAGCGCTCGGCGTGGGCGAGCACGGACTCCATCGAGCCGCCGTGCTTGCGCTGCAGGCGGGCGAACAGCGCCAGCCGTTCCTCCACCTCCTCGAGCCGCGCGGGCGAGCCGTCGAGCTCCAGCGCGTAGCGGCGCAGCTCGCCGCCGACATCGTCGGCCTCGTAGCGCAGCGCGTTCAGTCGCTCCGAAAGAGGCTGCAGCTGCGGGTCGATCGCGGCCAGCGGCTCGAGCTGCTGGGCGGCCCGCGCAAGCAGCTCGGCCGCTCCCGAACCGGCCTCGGGGGCGATCGCCTCCGCGCCCCCGGCAGCCGCCGTGCGCAGCGATTCGACGTGCCGCAGCCGGTCCCGCTCCTGCGTCAGGGAGCGCTCCTCCTCGACGGTCGGGGCGGCGGTCTCGATCTCCTCGAGCTCGAACGCGAGCAGGTCGAGCTCGCGGTCGCGCGCGCCGGCGAGGGCGCGCAGCTCCTCGGCCCGCCCCTCGAGCGCGCGCACGCCGTCGTAGGCGGACCGCAGCTCGGCCCGCAGCTGGAGCTGCTCGGCGCCGCAGTGTGCGTCGAGAACGTCGAGCTGGGCGGTGGAGAGCATCAGCTTGCGGTGCTCGTGCTGGCCGTAGAAGGCGAGCAGGCGACCGCCGAGGTCACGGAGGTCGGCGACGGTGGCGGTCCGTCCGCACACGTAGGCCCGGGTGCGCCCATCCGGCCACACCCGGCGCGCGAGCACGATCTCATCGCTCCCGTCCGGGATCAGCTCGGCCAGGCGCCCGTCGAGCGAGGCCGGGAGCGCGAACACACCCTCGACGTAGGCCTCCCCCGCGCCGGGGCGCACGATCCCGCTGCGGGCGCGGCCGCCCAGCAGCAGATCGAGGGCCTGCGCCAGCATCGTCTTGCCGGCGCCGGTCTCGCCCGTCAGCACGTTCAGGCCGCTCGAGAGCCGCAACTCGGCTCGCTCCAGCAGCAGCAGGTTCTCCACGCGTAGCTCGTGCAGCATGCACGGGGTGTACCAGCCGCCGCCGACGGATCGGCGGCGGTCGGGGCCGCGACTGCGACTGCGGTGGCGACCGACGACTACGGCGCCGACGCGAGCCGGCCGAACTTCTCGCGCAGCCGGTGATAGAAGGTCGTCCCGGCGATCTGGGCCAGTGATCCCTGACCGTCGACGAAGTGCGCCTCGACCAGCTCCCCGGGCGCCAGCGCGCCGACCGGACGGCCGTCGACGGTCACGTCGACGGGCTCTTCGCGGGAGCGGTTGTGGACCGTGAGCACGTCGGTCGGCGCGACGACGAGAGCGCGCGCGGTCAGCGAGTGGGGGGCGATGAACGAGACGACGAATCCGGCCACGCCCCAGGCCATGACGGGGCCCCCGTTGGCCAGGTTGTATCCGGTCGATCCCGCCGGCGTGGCGACGACCAGGCCATCGCAGCGCACGCGCCCGATCTCGTTGGACCCGACCGCGTAGGCGAGGTCGGCCACCCGCTTGCCGGGCTGGCGGTGCATCGACACGTCGTTCATCGCCAGCCACCGGCCGCCGGCGCCGGCGAGCTCGATCCCGGGCAGCGAGAGCACCTCGAACTGGCCCGCGAACGCTCGCCTCAGGCCGGGCTCGATCTCGTCGCGGTCGATCGTGGCGAGGAAGCCGATCTCGCCGAAGTTGACCCCGACGACCGGAACCCCGGTGCCGGCGTAGGTGCGCAGCGCGGTCAGGATCGTGCCATCGCCGCCGAGCGCGAAGCACACGTCGACATCGCGCTGGATCGGGGCGTCGAGGACGAGCCCGGGCGCCGGCCCCAGCCCGTGCTTGCGGGTCTCGGTCGGGTCGAGGCGCAGGACGGCTCCGGCCTCCCGCGCGATGGCGAGCAGCGTCACGATGGCGGGCCCGGTCTCGGCCGGCCGCCGGTGGGTGAACACGGTCGCGCTCCGGATCTCGCTCACGGCTCGACCTCGGGGGTGACCGGGTCGACCTCGGGGCTGAGCGACTCGACCTCGGGTCTGAGCGGCTCGACCTCGGGGCTGAGCGATTCGACGTCGGGGCTGAGCGGCTCGACCTCGGGGCTGAGCGGCTCGACCTCCGCCACGGCCGACTCGAGGTCGGTGACGCCGGCGCGGTCGCCCTCGGCGATCCACACGAACGTCTCCCGGTTGCCCTTGGGACCCGGGAGGCCAGAGCCGGCGTAGCCGAGCACCGATGCGCCGAGTGCCTGGGCGGCCCGGCCGGCGTCGAGCAGCGCCTCGCGGCGGAGGTGCGGCTCGCGGACGACGCCTCCCTTGCCGACCCGCCCGCGCCCGACCTCGAATTGGGGCTTGACGAGCGCCATGCAGTCGAACCGCTCAGCGGCGCAGGCCAGCGCGGCCGGAAGGATCTTGGCCAGCGAGATGAACGAGACGTCGATCACGATCAGCTCGGCCGCGTAGGGCACCTCCTCGAGGGTCAGGGTGCGGGCGTTGCGGCGCTCGATGACCGTCACCCGCGGATCGGATCGCAGCCGCCAGTCGAACTCGCCGTAGGCGACGTCGACGGCGATGACGTGGGCCGCTCCGCGCTGGAGCAGGCAGTCGGTGAACCCGCCCGTCGAGGCGCCGATGTCGAGGGCCCGGCGGCCGGTCACCTCGAGCCCGGTGGCGTCCAGCGCATTGGCCAGCTTCGTCCCGCCGCGCGAGACGAACGCCGGCGCCTGCAGCACCTCGAGCTCGACGTCCTCGGAGACGAGCTGCCCGGGCTTCTCGGCCCGCCGGCGCTCGGGCAGCAGCAGGACGTCGCCGGCCAGCACGGACGCGGCGGCGCGCGTCCGCGACGGAAACATCCCCCGCTGAGAGAGCAGCGTGTCGAGTCGAACCCGGCTCACGCCGGGAACGGTAGCTGTGATCCACGTCACAGTGGAGACAGCCATCCGTGGCGAACATACGTACGTGATGACCGCCCCGCGACATTTGAGCCTCCCCGACCACGGCGCGATCGAGCTCGTGACCGGGATGGTGATGCTGCTGGCGCCGGCCTTCCTCGGCTTCTCGGCCGCCGGCCTGATCGTCTCCATCGCCCTCGGCGCCGGCCTGATGGGCATGGCGCTGACCCTCACGGCCCGTGACGGGTCGGTCGTCGGCCGGCACCGCGACTTCGACATGGTGTTCGTGGTCCTCGCCGCCGTCGCGGCGCTGTGGCTCGCCCTCGCCGGTCAGAGCCGCCCGGCGCTGTTCATCGCCGTCCTGGTCGTGATCCAGTCGACCCTGAACCTCGCGACCCGGTACGTGGCCGCGGGCTGACACTTCCTCCCACAGATCCAACGCAGGTACATCTCTCCTCCCGGGAACGGCCCGCCGCAAGGTGGGCCGTTCCTTTTGGGTTTTGGGGGTGGCGGTGGCGGCCCGGGTGGGCACGCCGGGGCATGCGGGTCGGCGCCGGCGCGGCAGCACAGCCATTTCGTGGCATCTCGCCAAACGTGAGGCCCGTCGAGGAACTTAATGGCTGTCAGGCAGCCATAACGTTCCGCGCCGTCCGGACCGGCCGCCGAAGTGCCACGAAATGGAGGCTGCGCCCCCGGCCGGCGGCGTTTGCCGGGCCGCCGAGCCGCCGGCGTTGCCGGGCCGCCGGGCTCGCCGGCCCGCTGAGCCCGCCGCGCTGCCCCGGCCCGCCGCGCTGCCCCGGCCCGCCGCACAGCCTCTCAGCCACCCTTCCCAGCCGCCGTTCACGCCCGCACCCACCGCGACTCCCCGCAGGAGCGCCAAGGCCAACGGCCCGCCACCAACCTACCCCGCCACCAACCCACCCCGCCGCCAACCTACCCCGCCACCCGCTCCGCTACCCCGCCACCCGCTCCGGCTCCGCCACCGCGGCCTCGATCCGCTCGGCGATCCGCTCGCCGGTGAAGCCGACCTCTTCGTGCAGGAGCTTCGGAGAGCCGTGGGTGACGTAGCGGTCCGGCAGGCCGACGCGAAGGATGCGCGGCGCGAGACCGGAGTCCGACAGCGTCTCCCAGACCGCGGACCCGAAGCCGCCGGCGAGCACGCCCTCCTCGACGGTCACGAGCAGCTCGTGCTCGGCGGCGAGCTGGGCGGCGAGGCCGGCGTCGATCGGCTTGGCGAAGCGGGCGTCGGCGACGGTGGCCGAGATGCCGTGCCGGGCGAGGATGTCGGCCGCCTCGAGGGCCTTCTGGACGCCGCTGCCGTAGCCCAGGATCGCCACCCGCTCACCCTCGCGAAGGATCTCGCCGGTGCCGATCTCGATCGGCTCGGGCCGGGCCGGCAGGCCGACGCCGATCGACTCGCCGCGCGGGTAGCGCAGCGCGATCGGCCCGTCGTCGTAGGCGATCGCCGTGCGCAGCATGTGCACCAGCATCGCCTCGTCGCGCGGGGCCATCAGCACGATGTTGGGCAGGCAGCGCAGGTAGGCGATGTCGAACACGCCGTGGTGGGTGGGGCCGTCGTCGCCGACGAGGCCGGCGCGGTCCATCGCGAACACCACGTTCAGCTTCTGCAGGCAGACGTCGTGCACGATCTGGTCGTAGGCTCGCTGCAGGAAGGTCGAGTAGATCGCCGCGACCGGCTTGGCGCCCTGGAGCGCGAGCCCGGAGGCGAACAGGATCGCCTGCTGCTCGGCGATGCCGACGTCGAAGTAGCGGTCGGGCAGCTCTCGCTGCAGGATGTTGAGGCCGGTGCCCGAGTTCATCGCTGCGGTGATGCCGATCACGCGCTCGTCGCGGCGGCATTCGGCCACCAGCGCCTCGCCGAACACCTGGGTGTATTGCGGCGGTGCGGGCTTGGTGCCGGCGGGCTTGGCCACCTTGGCGGCGGGGGCGCCGTTGGTGATCGACCTGGGCTTGGCCGCGTGCCACTGCTCCATGCCCTCGAGGCCGCCCTCCTCGGCGGGGGCGAAGCCCTTGCCCTTGACGGTGGCGGTGTGCACGACCACGGGCCGGCCGGCGGCCAGCGCCTCGCGCAGGGCCTCCCGCAGGGCGCGAACGTCGTGGCCGTCGATGATCCCCATGTAGGCGAAGTCGAGCTCCTCCCACCACAGTCCAGGCGCCCAGAAGGCCTTGATCGACTCCTTGAAGTGGGGACCGAGGCGCTCGAATGCGGACCCGATGCCCACCGGCAGCTTGGTCAATCCGCCCTCGACCTCCTCGCGGGCGTGCCACAGCTTCGGGTTCAGGCGCACGCGGTTGAAATAGCGCGAGAGCGCGCCGACGTTTGGCGCGATCGACATCCCGTTGTCATTGAGCACGACGACGATCGGGGTGCCGGCGCCGCCGGCCTGGTGCACCGCCTCGAATGCGACGCCGCCGGTCATCGCCCCGTCGCCGACGACCGCCACGACCTTGCCGTCCTCGCCGTGTCCGGCGAGCATCCCCGTCTTGATGCCGACCGCGTAGCCGATCGAGGTCGAGGCGTGACCGGCGCCCATGATGTCGTGCGGCGACTCGGGGATGGAGCAGAACGGGGCCAGGCCGCCGTACTTGCGGATCGTGGGCAGCGCGTCGCGACGGCCGGTGAGGACCTTGTGCGGATAGGCCTGATGGCCGACGTCCCAGAGGATCTTGTCGCGCGGGGAGTCGAGCAGCGAGTGCAGCGCCACGGCCAGCTCGCAGGTGCCGAGGTTGGCGCCGAAGTGGCCACCGATCTCCCCGACGGTGTCGATGATGTGCTCGCGCACCTCCTGGGCCACGGTCTGCAGCTGCTCGTCGGTGAGCGAGTGCAGGTCCCTCGGTCCGTTGATGTTGTTGAGCAGTTCGGCCATCAGTAGGTTCGGGTCGCGATGAAGTCGGTGATCTGCTCGAGTTCCGCAGCCCCTGACGGCGCGGCCCGAGCGAGCGCCGTCCGGGCTCGCTGATGCGACTCCCGGGCGAGGGCCCGGGCTCCGTCGAGACCGAATTCGGTCACGTACGTGCGCTTGCCCAGCCTCTCATCGCTGCCTTGGGGCTTTCCGAGCGTCTCCTGAGATCCCGTCACGTCGAGGATGTCGTCAACGATCTGGAAGAGCACGCCCAGCTCGCTCGCAAAGGTGTTGAACGACGACATTGTGTCACTTTTGTTCCCGCCGCCGAGAAGGAGTACGCATTCGATGCTGGCGCCGATCAGGCGCCCGGTCTTCAGCTCGTGCAGGTGGCGCAGCCCGGCGGCATCATCCGGTGCGGTCCCGGCCACGTCGATGAACTGTCCGCCGACCATCCCCTGCACGCCGGTCGCCGCCGCCAGCTCGCGCGCCGCGGCCAGCAGACCGGCCGGATCGCCCTCCTGCTCGGTCAGCAGCAACCGGAACGCCTCGGCATAGAGGCCGTCGCCGGCGAGGATGGCCACGTCCTCGCCGAACGCCACGTGACAGGTCGGGCGGCCGCGGCGCATGTTGTCGTCGTCCATCGCCGGCAGGTCATCGTGGATCAGGGAGTAGGTGTGGATCAGCTCCAGCGCGGCCGCCAGCGGCAGCACCGAACGCGGCTCGCGCCCGAGCGCGGCGGCGGTGGCGAGGGCCAGCACGGGCCGGATCCGCTTGCCGCCGGCCAGCAGGGAGTAGCGCATCGCCTCCTCGAGCCCGGCGCAGGCGTCCTCGGAGCTGAACCGCAGATCCTCCAGGAAGCTGTCCACCTCGACGCGGAGGTGCTCTGGGTATTCCGGCGCCAAGACCGCCACGACCGTGGGCGGCGCCTACTAGGCGGCCGGGAGCGGAAGCTGCCCCGGAAGATCCGGCAGCGGCTCGAGCGCGGCGCGCATGCGCTCATCGACCTGCGCGCTCGCCTCGGAGGCCAGTCGGGCGAGCTCTTCGATCTGCGCGAGCGTGGCGTCAGGATCCAGCTGTCCCGCGCGGAGCCGTTGTGCAGTGGCCTCGAGCCGCGCGGTGAGCTCGATGAGGGCATCGGTCACGCTCCACAGGGTAGCGGGCACACTCCGCTCCGGGCCCAGCGGCCCAATCGAGCCCGCCGCTACCCGAGATGTTCGGCGCGCCCTCCCCCACGGGCGCTGAGGGCTCCGAGGCGCCTAATCCGCGTCGAGCGCCGCGTTCACGAGCTCATCGGCGTGGGCGTTCTGCGCCCGCGGGACCGAGCGGATGTGCCAGGCGCCGAAGCCGCGCAGCGCCTCGATCGCGTCGAGGTACAGGGGCTTCATGGCCGGGTGCTTGACCTTGTAGGCGCCGGTCAGCTGCCGCGCGACGAGCTCGGAGTCGTTGACGATCTCGATCTCGTCGGCGCCCAGGGCCCGCGCCCGCTCGAGCCCGCGCAGCAGTGCCCTGTACTCGGCCACGTTGTTGGTCGCCACCCCGATCGTCTCGCCCAGCTCGTCGATCACGGTGCCGTCGGGCTCCGAGACGACCACGCCGATCGCCGCCGGCCCCGGATTGCCACGCGCCCCGCCGTCCACGTGGACGACGAGCTTCACCGGAGCGCCGTCACTCGGTCGTCAGATCCGGATGATCTCCGGGCACGCGCAGCCGCCGACGGTCGCGCACCGGGCGCCGGCTCGAGTCGGCGTCGTGGCCCGACTCGCCCGAGCCGCGGCGCGAGGTCCTTCTGCGGTCGACGATCACCGTCACATTGGGGTCGTCGGCGTAGTAACCGGTGAGCTTGTCGAACAGCTCGTCGGCCATCGATTCTGGGACCACGCAATAGATCACGGGGCCGGATGCTAATTGACCGGCGCCACGGCGTGCCATCGAACCTACGTCCACGGCCCCGACACCCCGGGCCGTGGCGGCCGCGGAGGCGGTCTCAGGCGGTCAGCCGGCCGTGGTCGTCGGCGACCGCGTTTGCCTCGCGCTCGTCGGGGGGCAACTCGTCGAGCTCGTAGCCCTGTCCCTGCACCCGCACGCTCGGCTGGTCGTCGGACAGGTCGACCTCGTAGCGGTACCAGCACAGCTCCCACGAGACGACCACGAGGACCAGGCTGGCGCGCTCGCCGGAGGGGTGCACCGAGACGGTCGGGGCACCGAGCGAGCGGGCCACGCCGGCCACGGTCTTGCAGTGCTCGGAACCGTTGAACAGCTCGATCGCCGATACGACCTTCTGCTCCGTGCTCGTCGGCACGGCGCGCACGTGCCGCGGCTCGCGCACCGGCTGCGGGGCGGGCTCGCGGACGCGACGTGGCCGCGGCTCGGGGTAGGGCTCGACCTCGACCGGCTCCTCGAGCTCGGGCTCGATCGTCTCGCCGTTCGTGCTCTCGCGGCGGCCGCGCCAGCGGCTCAGGAGTGACCGACGGCGCTCGGTGCCGGTGCTCGAGTCATCGAACGCGGACACGGTTCCCTCGCGCACCCAGCCCTCGTGCAGCGCGCGCGAGGTGCACAGCTCGCACACCGAGCGGCGGTCTCCGCCGGCGATATAGACCTCGGCGCGCTCGCCCCGCAGCAGCGTGCGTCCGCACACGTCGCACGCCACGACGGGGATCGATGTCCTGATGTCTCTGGTACTCACGGCCAACCGAGGGTACCAGCGCCACCCAGCACCGGGGCGCCGTTGCGCCCGCCGCTCCGCTCAGGCCTTGACCGCCTCGCGCTCGGCGCGAGCCTCGTCGACGACCTTGCCGGCGAGGTGGCCGGGCACCTCCTCGTAGCGCAGGAACTCCATCGTGAACTCGCCGCGGCCGCCGGTGATGGACCGCAGATCGGGGGCGTAGGAGAGCATCTCGGCCATCGGGACCTCGGCCTTGACCTCCTGCATCCCGGCGCCCGAGGGCTCCATGCCCATCGGCCGGCCGCGGCGCGAGTTCAGGTCGCCGATCACGTCGCCGACGACGTCGTCGGGCGCGCTCACGGTCACCATCATGATCGGCTCGAGCAGCACCGGGCCGGCCTGCTCGAGCGCCTGCTTCATCGCGATCGAGCCGGCGATCTTGAACGCCATCTCCGAGGAGTCGACGGTGTGGTAGGAGCCGTCGTAGAGCCGTACGCGCACGTCCTTGACCGGATAGCCGGCGACGACGCCCTCCCCCATCGCCTCGACGACGCCCTTCTCGACCGCGGGAATGAACCCCGACGGGATCACGCCGCCCTTGATCGCGTTGACGAACTCGAACCCGTCGCCGCTCTGGAGCGGCTCGATCTCGATGTGGCAGTCGCCGAACTGCCCCCGGCCGCCGGTCTGCTTCTTGTGCCGGCCGTGCGCCTTGGCCGAGCGCCGGATCGTCTCCTGGTAGGGGACGCGCGGCGGCTTCAGGGTCACCTCGGCCCCGAAGCGCGACTTCAGCCGCTCCACGATCACCTCGACGTGAACCTGCGAGAGCCCGGCCACGATCTGCTCGCCCGTCTGCGGATCGCGGTGCAGATCGATCGTGGGGTCCTCCTCCTGCAGGCGGCGCAGCGCGGTGAACACCTTGTCCTCATCGCCCTTGCTCTTCGGCTCGACCGCGAACGCCATCACCGGCGCCGGCAGCTTCACGCTCGGCATCTGGATCGGCTCGTCACGCGAGGCGAGCCAGTCGCCCGCCTTCGTCTCCTTGAGCTTGGCCACGGCGCCGATGTCGCCGGGGCCGAACTCGGTCGTGTGACCCGTCTGGCCGCCCTCGAAGGTGACCAGCTGGCCGACGCGCTCCTTGGCGTGGGCGCGGGTGTTGAGCACGTGCGAGTCCTGCTTGAGCGTGCCCTGGTAGACGCGGAACAGGTTGATGCGCCCGGCGAACGGATCGGCCCGGGTCTTGAACACGTAGGCGAACAGCTCCTTGTCCTCGACCGGATCAAGCGTCACCTCGCCGACCTCGAGGCCGCCGTGCTTGACCGGCGAGGGAAGGTCCTCGACGATCGCGTCGAGCAGCCGGTTGGTGCCGAGGTTGCGGGTCGCCACGCCACACGTGACGGGGAACATGGCGCCGTGGTTGGTGCCGTCCTTGAGGGCGGTGACGATCTCCTCGTGCGAGATCTCCTCGCCCTCGAGGTAGCGCTCCATCAGCGCGTCGGAGTTCTCGGCCACCTCGTCCATCAGCTTCTCGCGGTACTCCTCGGCCTGGGCCCGGAGCTCCTCGGGGATCGGGACCTCGCTGCAGTTCTCGCGACCGGCGCCGTCGTACCGGTAGGCCTTCATGTCGACGAGGTCGATCACGCCGGAGACATCGTGTTCGGAGCCGATCGGGATCTCGGTGGCCACGACGTGCGGGCCGAACACGGCCTTGAGCGAGTCGAGCGCACGGAAGAAGTCGGCGCGCTCACGGTCGAGCATGTTGACGAAGATCAGACGGGCGAGGTCAAGCTCCTCCGCCCGCGCCCACAGCCGCGTGGTGTGGACCTCCACGCCCATCACGGCGTTGACGACGAACACGGCGGACTCGCACACGCGCAGCGCGCCGAGCGCGTCGGCGACGAAGCTGGAGTCGCCGGGTGTGTCGATCAGGTTGACCTTGCGGTCCTGCCACTCGAACGAGGACAACGTGGCGGAGATGGACATCTGGCGGGACTTCTCGTCCGCGTCGGAATCGGAGACGGTGGCGCCGTCGACGACGGAGCCCAGACGGTTGATGGCGCCGGACTGAAACAGGAGCGCCTCGTGCAGTGAGGTCTTGCCGCTGCCCCGGTGGCCGACGAGAGCCACGTTGCGAATCCGATCCGCGGCCTTGTGCATGCAAACTCCTCTCCTCGTTGCCGAAATCGCGACGATAGCGCCTCGGCACCCCCCGGCGCGAGGCGATTTCCGGCGAGCGAACCGCGATCTGGGGCTCGGTTCGGCGCATGCGCCGAACCGCCGGGGCGCGCATGCGCGCCCCGGGGCCGGGGTGCATGCACCCCGGCCGGTATCTCCTACTGCAACTCGGCCTGGAGCTTGGAGCGGAGCCGCAGCACGGCCTTGGTGTGCAGCTGCGAGACCCGGGACTCGGTCACGCCGAGGACCTCTCCGATCTCGCGCAGGGTCAGGTTCTCGTAGTAGTAGAGGGCGACGACGAGCTTCTCGCGCTCGGGCAGCGCGGCGATCGCGTCGGCGATCCGGTCGCGCAGCTCACCCTGGTCGACGAGCGCCTGGGGATCGGGCGCGCCGCGGTCCGGCAGCGTGTCCAGCAGCGACACCTGATCGCCGGTCGAGTCCGACACCGTCCACAGCTCGTCCAGCGCGACGATGGTCGAGTTGGAGATCTGCAGCAGGGCGTCCTGGAAGTCCTCGACCGAGATCTCGAGCTCGGTCGCCATCTCCTCGTCGGTCGGCGCCCGCTGCAGGCGCGCCTCGAGCTTCATGTTCGTGCGCTCGAACTCACGGGCCCGCGCCCGGACCGAGCGCGGCACCCAGTCCATCGAGCGCAGCTCGTCGATGATCGCGCCGCGGATCCGCGGAATCGCGTAGGTCTCGAACTTGATCTCCCGCGCGAGGTCGAAGCGCTGGATCGCCGAGATCAGGCCGCCGAGGCCGTAGGAGATCAGGTCCGCCTCCTCGACGTGTGCGGGCAGACCGGAGCTCATGCGCCCGGCGACGTACTTGACCAGCGGTGAGTAGGCGACCACGAGACGCTCGCGCGCGCGCTCGTCCCCCGACGACTTGTAGCGCCGCCAGAGGTCGTGCAGCTCGATCGCTTTTACGTTCGTTTCCAGCGTTTCCCCCGAAATGTCCTACGCGCGCGGGTGAGCCCGGGTGTAGGCGGACCTCAGTCGCCCCGACTCTACCCGAGTGTAGACCTGTGTCGTCGAGATGCTCGCGTGTCCGAGCAGCTCCTGAATGGCCCTCAGGTCCGCGCCTCCCTCGAGCAGATGGGTGGCGAACGAGTGCCGGAGCGCATGCGGGTGGGCATCGGCCAGGGCCGGGGCCTGGGCCGCTGCCTGGCGCGCCCACGTGCGCAGTCGCCGGCGGACATCCGAGGTGCTGAGCCGGCGCCCGGATTTGGACAGGAACAGCGCCGGCCCGCCACCCGGGCCGCCGTCAGAGCCGGCGCCGGGCTCGAGCGCCGGGCGGCCCCGCGCGAGGTAGCGCTCGAGCGCGCGCAGGGCGTGCTCGCCCGCCGGCACCAGCCGGGTCTTGCCGCCCTTGCCCTCGACTCGCACCGTCTCGGCGTCGAAGTCGACGGAGGTGAGCTCGAGCGAGACGAGCTCCTCGGCCCGCAGCCCCGAGGCGTAGGCGAGCTCGAACAGGGCCCGGTCGCGCAACTCGAGCGGCGTCGTGGCGGGGATCCGATCGAGCAGCCCGGCCACCTCGGAGGCCTTGAGCACCCGCGGCAGGCGTTGCCCGCGCTTGGGCGAGCTCAGCAACTCAGCCGGGTTCTCGGTCCGTTCGCCCAGCTCCACCAGGGCGCGGAAGAAGCCGCGCATGGCGGCGAGCTTGCGGGCCACCGTGGCCGGCGCCTGCCCGCGCTCGGTGAGGCTCGCCGCGTAGCGGCGCAGGGCCCGCACGTCGATCGAGTCGGGCTCCAGGCCCGCGGCGGAGGCCCAGGCGGCAAACTGCCGCAGGTCGTTGGCGTAGGCGTGGCGCGTGTTCGGGGAGACGGCACGGCGGCGCAGGTCGCGATCGAAGGATCCGAGCGCCACCGCCCACGGCTCGCTGATGGCCGGCGAATCGCCACTAACCTCCGCGGGGATGGGCGTCTTCTTCATCGATACGGCCACGGGTCAGGTCGCCACCCTACGCCAGCTCGGCGAAGCCGGAGTGGTCAGTGCGGGAGCCGTGCCCGAGCGCCCGTGGCACCGGATCCAGGGACCCAGCGACGCCTCGACGCTGTGGTATGCGGTGCTGCGCAGGAAGGTCGGGCGAAACGAAGACACATACATTGGCGCTCTGGCTATTCGTCACCAGCCGCATCATGCCTCCTTGCTCGAGCGCGGATGGGAGGAGGTGCCGGTCGGCGAGATCGGGGCAGGGATCGGCCCGTTCGGGGATCGAGCGCGGTAGGACGCGCGGCTGACCGCCTCAGGCGACGTGCACCAGGGTCCCGATCGGGGTGTACGGGTACACCGCTCCAGCGGAGCTCAGCGGCATCTCCACGCAGCCCAGGCTCTGGGGGAACCCGTACTGGGCGCGGGTGAACGCGTGCAGCGCGTCGCCGCCGTTGAAGTAGCTGATGAATTGGATGCCCGGATCGTTGTAGTGGCTGCCGTCCGGGTTGGTGCCGGACATCGTCCCCGACGGGATGTGCTCGAACACGGGGTAGGTGCCGGTCGCCGTCGGCGCCGACGCGATCCCGGTGTTGACGGCGGTGCTCAGCACCGTGTGGCCGTTGTGCCACAGGTCGAGCTTCTGCGCCGCGACGCTGACCGAGACGTACGTGTAGCCGAAGGACGAGCGCCGGCCCGCGACCACCGCCGCCATCAGCGACCGCCACACGGACGGGCCGGCGACGCCGTCGGTGCTCAGGCCGTGCTCGTTCTGGAACGCCATCAGCGCGCCGCGCGTGACGACTCCGGCCGCGCCCGGCGCCCAGAACCCGCGCAGCGACGCCGGCGTGTTGGCGTAGCGCCAGCTGAACGTGCCCGCCGGCGGGTGAATCGCGGCGGCCTCCTGCGCGGCGACCGTGGTGGCCACCCCGCCGCCGGCGTAGTTGAAGTTCAGCGGCAGGTACCCGAGCAGGGCCAGGATCTGCTGCATCCGCAGCGTCGATCCCGCCGGCACGGTCCAGCTCGGCTGTCCGCCGACCAGCTGCACGCCGTTCGGCAGCTGCATGTGCACGGTGGCGGCGAGACCGTAGCCGTAGCCCTGAGGCTGGAACACGATCGTGTGGGTGTTGAGGCTGCGCCAGGTTCCCGCCGTGGCCGGCGAGATCGGCGGCCGGGCGGATCCGAGCGCGGCGCTGACCGGCTTCGAGAAGGTGAGCGTGATCGGCGTGTTCGGCGCGATCTTGCTGCCCGGAGCCGGCGTCGCGACGGCGCTGGCCGCCGACGCGCCGGCGGGGAACCAGCTCACGAACGAGGCGCGCGAGGTCTCCCACACGCGCGGAGCGGCGGCGACGGCGATCGTGCCGGCCTCGGCGCTGCGCGGCAGGTTCAGCTCGGTCACCGGGCTCGCCAGCACGTGGCGATGCACGTGCCCGGGCGCACCGTAGGCGACCACCTGAACCGGCTTGGTGAACTGCAGCCGCACCGGCGCGCCCGACTTCAGCGTCAGGTAGTGCGCACGCAGGGCGGCACTGGGCGCCTGGAGCGAGAGATGCAGCGTGGTGCGCGAGCCCGACAGCCAGGAGATCCACCCGGGCCGCTTGACGACGACGGTGACGGTGACCAGCGTGCGGGCCGGAACGAGCTTCGTCGGCCACACCTGATCGCCGCGGATCTCGACCGGGATCGGCCGGCCGGAGGCGGTGGTGGCGGTGGCGCTCTCGATCGTGCCGCCGCCGAGCGGCATCCCGACCTTGGCCAGGGCGCTCGAGTCGGCGCTCAGGGTCGGGCTCGAGGACAGCAGCAGGACTCCCGCGACGACGATGCCGGCCAGCACGATGACGAGGCCGATCGCGATGTAGCGCCCCGATCCACCGCGCAGCGGAGCAGCCGTGCGACGGCCGTCCTCACTCGCCGGTTTGCCAGAGCGCGCCGTCGTACGAAGGTATGAGACTGGAGTCACTGCGCACCCACCAAGGCGCTGATGCTACCGATGGGGGTGGACCTCGCAAGCGTCGGCGATGAGAAACCTCAAACCTGCAAGCAGTATTTCACTGCGTAGCGCCCGATTGGCGGTGACGCGCCAGATTTCGGTCAAACACCGCGAGGACGTCCGCCCGTGAGCGATGGGCGGCCTCGTAGCGGCGGAGCTCGGCCAGCGCGCCGGGCTCCAGCGAGGAGGCGATCTCGATCACCTCCTCGGCGCTGAGATCGTCATAGGAGGCCAGCGGCGATCGCGGGCCCGAGGCGGCCCGCGCGGACGCCGCGCCGTCGGGGCTCCCCTCCGCGGCCGTGTGCTGGAGCGCGGCCAGGGTGCGCTCGAGGTGGGCGACCCGGTCGGCCGCGGGACGCCACGGCCGTTGGCCGTGATCGGGCGCCGACTGCACGCTCGGGCTCCAGCGCAGGAACTCCTCGACCTCGCGCTCGTAGTGATAGTCCTCGACGCCGCTGCGCAGCAGCGGGCGCAGACGCTGCTGGGCGCGGAGCTTGAGCACCGCCTCCCGGGTCGTGTAGCGGTAGCTGTAGCCGGCCGCCTTCAACCGTCGGTTGTCCAGGCCGCGGCCGAAGCGCAGCTGGCGCACCATCTCGAGCGGGATCCGCAAGCCGAGCCGGCGCAGCTGAGCGGCGGTGAAACCGGTGCCCCACGGCGGCAGGATCGGAAGCGACGGCTTGCCGAGCAGCGAGACGACCTCCGAGAGCGCCAGCACGCCGTCGGCGGCGGCGTTGTAGATCCCGGGGAGGTCGTGGCGCGCGCAGTACTCGAGCACGCCGACGATGTCGTCCTCGTGGATGAACTGGTAGCGCGGGTCGAAGCCGAGGATCGAGGGGATGACCGGAAGCGACAGCAGGGCCAGGTGGGAGGTGCGCACCTCGCCGCCGATCCCGTTGGCGACGCGCAGCACGGTGACGGTGGTGTCGCGGTTGCGGGCGGCGAAGTCCGCGACCGCCTCCTCGGCCGCGACGATGTCGCGTTCGATCGCCGTGCGCGGCGGGTGGGGCCTGACCATGTCCTCGGTGAAGAAGGCCGGGTCATCCGGCTCGCAGCCGTAATAGTGGGCCGAGGACTTGAACACGAACTTGCGCACCGGTGACTCGGCGGCGCTGCAGGCGGCGAGGATGTTCATGGTGCCGATCACGTTGATCTCGTGCGCCCGCTTGAGCGGCTCGGTGAGCGGATCGACGACCAGCCGGGTGTCGATCACGGTGTCGATCGCCGCCGCGTTGACGATCCGGCGGATCAGCCCGTGCTGGGTGTCGACGCGCACGAACTCGGTGCGCTCGAGTTCGTGCTTGGGGTCGCTCGAATCGACGCCGACGATCGCCTGCACGCCGGGCTCGCGCTCGAGCACCTGGGCCAGGCGCCCGCCCCAGTGGGACGACAGTCCGGTGATCAGGATGCGACGAGAGTCCATGGTCTGGATGTGGCCGCGGGAGGCGGAGCGCCTACCCGAGCCACACGCTCCGCCGTGCCGCGACCATCTCGAACAGGTTCTCCTGGATCAGCGCTCGGATGTCCTGGCTGAGCGTCTGCACCAGCCCCCGGTCCTCCCACGGGGCGTCTCCGAGCTCCGTGGTCTGCACCGGCTCCAGGAACCGGATCCGGAACTTCGCCGGCAGCGGCAGCAGCGGCGTCACGGGGACATACGGAAGCCGGGTCAGCCGCCGCAGCAGGTTCAGGCGCGCGAACACGGGCTGGGCCTCCTCGGCCCCGACGACGGCGACCGGGACGATCGGCGCCCGCGCGCGCATCGCGGTCTCGACGAAGCCGCCCCGGCCGAACCGCCGCAGCCGGTAGCGGTCGCGCACCGGCTTCTCGGTGCCCTTGCGACCCTCCGGGAACACGAGCACGAGCGCCCGCTCGTCGAACAGCAGCCGGTGCACGTTGGCGGGATGGGCGGGCACTCCGCCGATCTTCGTGACCACCATGCCGAGTCCGGGGAAGCCGTTGAAGGAGTGCTCCATCGTCAGGTGCAGCGGGCGAGGATGGGGGTGCTCCTCGCGGATCGCCTTGGCGATCATCGCGCCGTCCGGCGGCAGCGCCCCGGCGTGATTGGCGACCAGCAGCGCGCCGCCCTGGTCGGGGACGTTCTCGATCCCCTCGATCTCGACCCGGAACCAGTAGTGGTAGAGGAACTCGTACAGCGTCCGGTCCACGAGTCCCTCCACCCGCTCGGAGCGTCCCCAGTCGGTCACGTGGCGCTCGGGCTCGAGGCCGGGCAGGAACTCGCGCAGGTCGTCCGGCGCGGCCGGAAGCCCCCCGCGCTGCTCGCTCAGGGCCAACTCGACGGTCTGTCCGGCGGCGGCGGCTGTCGTCCGGGGTCTCGTCCTGCTCGGGGGGATCGGCCATCGCCGGTCCGATTCTCTCAGGCGCCGTTCGGTGCGGCGTTCTAAAACGTCACGGCGCCCTGGGCGGCGCTCGAGACCAGGCGTGCGTACTTCGACAATGCGACGCCCGGATACGGGCGCTCAGGCGGGACGTACGCGGCCACGCGGGCCGCGATCTCCTCGTCGGAGAGGGCCACGTCGAGCCGGCGCGCGGTCACGTCGATCGTCACCTCGTCGCCGTCCTGCACGGCGGCGATCGGACCGCCGCGGGCCGCTTCCGGCGCCACGTGGCCGGCCATCAGGCCGTGCGTGGCGCCCGAGAAGCGGCCGTCGGTGATGAGGGCCACCTCCTCGCCGAGCCCCTCGCCCACGAGCGCCGCGGTGACGGCCAGCATCTCGCGCATGCCGGGGCCGCCGGCCGGGCCCTCGTTGCGGATCACGACCACGTCGCCGGCCTTGATCCGGCTCTCGGTCACGGCGCGCATCGCGTCCTCCTCGGACTCGAACACGCGCGCCGGGCCGGTGTGCAGCCGTCGCTCGTGTCCCGCGAGCTTGACCACGCAGCCCTCGGGCGCGACGTTGCCGCGCAGGATGGCCAGGCCGCCGGTGGGCTTGATCGGGTCATCGAGCGGGCGCACGACCTGCTGGCCGGCGGTCTCGCTCGCCTCCTCGGCGATGGCTCCGGCCGTCGCGCCGGTGACCGTGATCGCCTGCTCGTGCAGCAGGCCGGCGTCCTTGAGCCGCTTCATCACCAGCGGCACGCCGCCCGCCTCGTACAGGTCAACGGCGACGTAGCGGCCGCCGGGCTTGAGGTCGCACAGCAGCGGTGTGCGGTCGCTGATCCGGTCGAAGTCGTCGATCGAGAGCTCGATCCCGGTCTCCTTGGCGATCGCCAGCAGGTGCAGGACGCCGTTGGTGGAGCCGCCGCTGCAGGCGATGGCCGCGATCGCGTTCTCGAGGCTGTCTCTGGTGATGATGTCGCTGGGGCGCAGGCCGCGGGCGAGCACGTCCATCACCAGGCGTCCGGCCTCGAGCGCGACCTCGACCTTGTGGCCGTCGGTCGCCGGGACCATCGACATCCCCGCCGGTGAGATCCCCAGGACCTCGAACGCCATCGCCATCGTGTTGGCGGTGAACTGGCCGCCGCAGGCGCCGGCTCCGGGCGAGGCGACGTTCTCGAGCTCGGTCAGCTCGTCGCGCGTGATGCGACCGGCGGAGTACGAGCCCACAGCCTCGAACACCTCCTGGATCGTCACCTCCTCGCCGTGCAGCTTCCCGGGCATGATCGAGCCGCCGTAGAGCATCAGGCTCGGCACGTTGAGCCGGCACAGAGCCATCACGGTCCCCGGGATCGTCTTGTCGCAGCCGCTGATCGTGACCACGGCGTCGAACATGTGCGCGTCGGCCACGAGCTCGATCGAGTCGGCGATCACCTCGCGGCTGACCAGCGAAGCCCGCATCCCGGCGGTGCCCATCGTGATGCCGTCGGAGATGGCGATCGTGTTCATCTCCATCGGGGTCCCGCCGGCGGCGCGGATCCCCTCCTTGACCTTGGCCGAGAGCGCGCGCAGGTGGAAGTTGCAGGGCATCGTCTCGATCCACGTGTTCGCCACCGCCACCAGGGGCCGCGCGAGCGCGTCGTCGTCGTAGCCGATCCCCTTCAGGTAGGCGCGCGCGGCGGCGCGCTCGGGACCGTCGGTGAGGGCACGGCTGCGGTGCTTGAGGTCGAACGTCGGCGTCGTCATGGGCGCCGCACTGTACCGGGCGCTGTACCGGGCGGGCGGGCGGGGGTCGGGATCGGGGGTCCGGCGGGGGCGGCGCGGGCGGGGGATCGCCGGGCGCGCGGGCGGGGGATCGCCGGGCGCGCGCAGGGGATCGCCGGGCGCGCGCAGGAACGTCCATTTCGTGGTATCTCGACCCGGCGTACCGCGAGCGCGCCACTTAATGGCTGCCAGACAGCCATTAAGTTCCGCGCCGGGCGCACGAGCCGGCGAGAGGTAACGAAATGGATGTGCATCGCCGCCGGGCGACCGGCTGTTCGTCGTCCTCCGGCGTCGCTTGGGATCCGCGACTGCCTACGAAATGCCGCTCGAAGCCGAGTGGGTGCCCGCCGCGCGCATGCGAGCGCGCTCCCACTGCGTCAGGCGCCAGAGATCACGGCGCACGCGGGTCGGGTCGAGCTGGCGACCGGGCAGGTGCATGTTGGCCGTCGAGATCAACCGGCGCTCATCGCCCGTCAGCGCCATCCACTTGGCCAGCACGTCGTCGGAGTCGGGCAACCGCGCGCTGCCATAGGGGCGGGTCTCATCGGGGAAGGCGACGCAGTACTCGTTGAGCAGCCGGTGCGTCTGGGCCAGGTAGGCCACGATCGCCCGGTGCGGATAGATCAGGTAGGCGTACGGCGCGCCGCCGGTCCCCCCCGCCTGGTCCGGCCCGTCGGCGTCCGATCCCCATACCCGGATGAACCCCAGGTCGCGGTACATCGCCCACTCCTCGTCGTTGACGCAGGAGCGCAACAGCATCCGCGCGCGCTGCTCGGCTCGGCGCTCCCGGCCGGGGTCATACGGCATCGCCGGGGCACGACTGCGCCGTGCCCGATGTCGTGACCATGCCTCCTCAAGCCTGGGAATGATCAGGTCCGAGAGCAGAGCCAGGGCCACTAGGGTCGTGGCGGCGAGAGCGAGCAGCATCGACCGGTGGCCCCGCCGCCGCTCGTCAGCTTCCGCCCGCGGCCCGCGGGAAGAAGATGACGCGCTCGGCGTCTCTCGGTATGTCCTCGAAGGACCGCGCCATCTGCGCGTTGCGCCGCCCGGCGGATCCCGTGATGGGTACGGCGGCCCATTGGCCCGCGTCGAGCTGGCGGCGGAACTCGTCGATCAGCCGCTGCTCGTCCTCGGCGCGTTCGACGTCACCCTCGGCGATCAGCACCTCGCCATGCCCGGGCTTCATACGCAGGAAACGCACGCGAGGATTATGTCAAAGGAATCGCCCAGTACCGAATCGTCCGGCTACGACTACCGACGCGGAACCCGCGCGGCCCGTCAGGCTGCGACTACGGACGCGGAACCTGCGCGGGCTGCCTGGCCCGCGCCGGCGCGCGATGGCGGCCGAGTACGTCGACCGGTCCCGGTCCGGCGCCGATCTCCCTCAGGCCGTCCCGGATCGCGTCCCCGGCCATCTGCCTGGCCCGGCGGGCCGCCTCCAGCGGTCCGAACCCCAGCGCCAGGTGCGCGGCGAGCACCGACGAATGCGTGCAGCCCGAGCCGTGTGCGGCCCCGTCCGGGTGGCGCTGGCCGGGAATCTCCACCAGCTCGGACCCGTCGAAGAACACATCCACGGCCCGCTCGCGGTGCCCGCCCGTGAGCACGACGACCTCGGGGCCGAGCGCGCGGACGCGGCGGGCGAGCTGAAGCGCATCGGGGACCGACTCGGGGGCGATCAGGGCCTCCGCCTCGGGCAGGTTGGGCGTCAGGACGGTCGCGCGCGGCAGCAGGAGTGTGATCAGCGCCGCCCGGGCGGAGGGCTCGAGCAGCTCGGCCCCCGACTCCGAGACCATCACCGGATCGATCACCACCGGGGTGCCCGGGAGCAGCCCGTCCAGCGCGGCGGCCACGGCCTCGATCGTGGCCACGGTGCCGAGCATCCCGATCTTGACCGCATCAACGCCGATGTCGTCCTGCACCGCCCGCACCTGGGCCAGGATCGCCTCCGGCGGCACCGTGTGCACGGCGCTGACGCCGACGGTGTTCTGCGCCGTGATCGCGGTGATCGCGGTCATCCCGTGCACGCCGCACGCGGCGAAGGCCTTGAGGTCGGCCTGGATCCCCGCGCCGCCGCCGGAGTCCGAGCCGGCGATCGAGAGAACGCGCGGAATCCGGTTCTCCGGGGGCGTCCGGGTCTCCGCAGGGACCCGGTTCTCCGAAGGGATCCGGTTCTCCGACGAGGGCATCCAGTTCTCCGGCGGCATCCGCCACGAGGTTAGGGCCTGGTCCCAGTCGATGGTCCCAGTCGATGGTCCCAGTCGATGGTCCTACAGTCGATGGTCACAGTCGATGTCGCGGTCGAGCCGCAGGCCGCGATGGAGACGAGACTGCTTCCGGGAAGCGTGACGGCGGCATCAGGAGCATCCGCGACGACCGGTGCGAGAACCGGCCGGCGAGTCGGGGGCGGATGTCAGCGATCGACACGCATGAGGCGGCCCGGAAGAGCCAGGGGGGCAAAGTACCGCGCCCAGCCGCGCTTTCAACCCCCGCAGATCACGACCACGAAGCGCCCGCCGGCCTGCCGCCGCACGTACCCCCGGAGCTCCAGCGACGCGAGTGCCGCCAGCGCCTGCTCCGGCGCGTGTCCCGAGCGCTCGAGCGCGGCCGCCGTATCCCGACCACCGGCGACGTCGGCCAGCACCCGGCTGAGCGCGGGCGAAAGCGGCTCGCGCTCATCGCCGGCGGCGGCCTCGCGCACACCCGGGCCGAACAGCCGATCGAGCACGTCCTGGGTACCGCGGATGACGGCCGCGCCGCGCGCGAGCAGCGCGTTGGGGCCGGCGGCGAGCGGCGCGGTCACCCGCCCCGGCACGGCGCCGACGGTCCGGCCGAGCTCCTCTGCGTGCGCCGCGGTGATCAGCGCCCCGGATCGCTCGCCGGCCTCGACGACGATGGTCATCGCGGCGAGCGCCGCGATCAGCCGGTTGCGGGCCGGGAACATCCACCGGCGGATCTCAACGCCGGGCGGCAGCTCGGAGATCGCCGCGCCGGCGGCCTGGATGCGCCGGTACAGCCTACGTCGCCCGGCTGGATATGCGCGGTCGGCCCCGCCCGGCAGCACCGCGACCGTCGGCGCGCCGGCCTCCAGCGCCCCGACGTGCGACGCCGAATCGATCCCCAGCGCCATCCCACTCAGCACCAGCAGCCCCGACGCTCCGAGGCCGCGGCCGAGACCGGTGGCGACCTGGAGTCCGTACGCGCTCGCGTGACGCGCGCCGACGATCGCCACGGCGTCGCCGCCGGCCGGCGGGAGCACGCACTCGAGGCTGCCGGCGACGTGGATCACGGCCGGGGGCGCGGCGAGCTCCGCCAGCCGCGCCGGGTAGGCCGGGTCACAGCGGCAGATCGGCTCCACGCCGGCGCGCTCGCATCGCAGCCGTGCGGCGGCGGCATCGAAGCCGTCGAGCTCCCGGGTGACGGGTTCGCGATCGGCGCCGGCCACGGCAACGATCAGGTCGCGGTCGGGCAGCTCGAGCGTGGCCGCGATCCGCCCGCGCACGCGGTCGAGATGGCCCCGCAGGCGCTCGAGCAACCACGGGCGCGCCAGGCATCGATCACAGGCCCGGGTGGCCGTGTTCATCGCGGCGTTCGGTTCATCGCGGCGCTCGGTTCATCCCAGCGCCACCGGTGCCGCGCCCGGTTTCGCCACCGATGCCGCGTCCGGTTCGCCACCGGTGCCGCGCCCAGTTTCGCCATGGGCGCCGCGTCCGGTTCGCCGCGGCTCATGCCGCCAGTTCCGCCCAGGCCTGATCGCGCTGGCGCAGCGCCAGGGCGGTGAGAACATGATCGAGCGTGACCCGCTCGCGCTGCTCGAGATCGGCGATGGTCCGGGCCACGCGGAGCACGCGGTGGCGGCCACGGGCACTGAGCGCGCCATTGTCGTAGGCGCCGGCCAGCGCCGCGTCCGCGGCGGGCTCGAGGCGCACGTGGCGGGAGACCTGGCGGCCGTCCATCTCCCCGTTGCAGCGCACCGGCGTCCCCGCGAGCCGCGCCTGCGCTCGCTCCCGTGCCGCGGCAACCCGCCGGCGCACCGCGCCCGAGTCGACCGTCGGGCCGGCGCGCAGGTCGCGACCCTCGGGCCGCTCGACATTGACGAGCAGGTCCATCCGGTCGAGCAGGGGGCCGCTGAGCCGGCGGCGGTGGCGCCGCAGGTCGGCCTCCCCGCAGCCGCACCGGTCCCCGACCCCCGCGTATCCGCATGGGCACGGGTTGGTCGCGGCCACGAGCATGAACCGGGTCGGGAACACGAGCGCGCGCTGGCTGCGCACGATCGTCACGCACCCGTCCTCGAGCGGTTGTCGCAGCGCGTCGAGGCTCGAGCGCTGGAACTCGGACAGCTCGTCCAGAAACAGGACCCCGTGATCGGCCAGCGTGGCCTCGCCCGGGCGCGGTGGCGCTCCTCCGCCGACCAGCCCCATGGCCGAGATCGAGTGGTGCGGGGCGCGGAACGGGCGGGCCGCGACGAGCCCGTCGGTGTGGATCCCGGCGACGCTGTGGATCCGCGTCACCTCGATCGCCTCGGACCGCGTCAGGGCGGGCAGAATCGACGGCAGGCGCCGCGCCAGCATCGTCTTGCCGGTGCCAGGTGCGCCCTCGAGCAGCAGGTTGTGACCGCCGGCGGCGGCGATCTGCAGCGCCAGCAGCGGCGCGGCGTGGCCGCGGATGTCGGCGAGGTCGGGCTCCGAGCGCGCGCCCGCGTGCGGCGGCGGCACCGGCGGCAGCGCGGCCGCCCGACCACCGGCGAGCACGTCGGCGGCTTCGCGCAGGCTCGACACGGCGGCGATCGCGATCCCCTCGACGAGCGCCGCCTCGCGCGCCCGTTCGCGCGGCACGATCATCCGCGCGAACCCGGCCCGGTGCGCGCCCTCGGCCACGGCCAGCGCGCCGGGCGAGTCCCGCAGCTCGCCGCCGAGCGACAGCTCACCGAACACGGCGTAGGAGAACAGGGACTCCGGCGCCACCTGCCCGCTGGCCGCCAGCACGCCGAGAGCGAGCGCCGCGTCGAAGCCCGGCCCGACCTTGCGCAGGAACGCCGGGGCGAGGTTCGCGGTGATGCGCCGGGCCGGGAACTCGAAGCCCGAGTTCAGCACTGCGGAGCGGATGCGGTCGCGCGACTCGCGCACCGCGGCGTCGCCGAGCCCGACGATCGTGAACGCGGGCAGCCCCGGACGGATGTCGACTTCGACCCACACCTGACGCGGGTCGACGCCGTCGATCGTGAAGGTCGCGACCCGGGCGAGCATGCATCTCACGCTACGCAGGATCGCGTGACGTGTGGGTGACGGCGCGTGCCAATTCTGCGCACGCCCCGGCCGACCCTTGCGCTGAATTGTCGCTCTGCGTCACCCACGTGTGACGCGATCCGGCGTAGCGTCATCGGCGATGGGCAACGACCTCCGCCACCGCCTCGGACAGCAGGGTGAGCGCCTCGCCGCCGAGCATCTCGGGCGGCTCGGATTCGAGATCGTGGAGCGCAACTTCCGCACCCGCTGGGGCGAGCTCGACATCGTCGCGTTCGACGGCCGCGTGCTCGCGTTCTGCGAGGTCAAGACGCGGCGTGTCGGCGCCGGCACGGGCACGGCGCTCGACGCCGTGGGTACGGGCAAGCGGGCGCGCGTGCGCAAGATGGCCGGCAGCTGGCTGATCGAGCGCCGCCAGCGCCCATTCGCCGAGACGATCCGCTTCGACGCGATCGGGGTCACGTTCGACGCCCTCGGGCGACTCGTCAGCCTCGAGCATCTCGAGGGCGCGTTCTGAGCGGCCGTTGCCGGCGGGCTCCACGCCTCAACGAGTGGAGGCCGGCTCGCACGCGGGCCGCGCTCGACCACGTCTCACGAGACAGCGTGCGAGCGGCTCGAGACGGTCTCTACAGCGACAACTGTTGGTACGCGGCGGATTGAAATGACAGCCGGTGCAGGGGCGAGACGCCGAGGCGCTCGATCGCCTGGCGATGCTCGGGCGTCGCGTACCCGACGTGCTGGGCGAACTCCCAGCCTGGGTGGGCGGCGTCGGCGCGGCGCATGTAGCGGTCGCGCGTCTCCTTGGCGATCACCGAGGCGGCGGCGATCGCCGCGCTCTTGGCGTCGCCGCCGATCACGGCGCGCTGCTCGTGGTCAAGGTTGCGCACCGGGAAGCCGTCGCTGAGGCAGATGCAGCCGGGGCGCGCGATGCGGTCGAGCGCGTCGCGCAGCGCGGCGAGGTTGGTCACGTGCAGACCGCGCGCGTCGATGCCGGGCGCGCACCGCGCCACGACGACGACCCGGGTGGCGATCCGGAGGATGACGGGATAGAGCTCGGCCCGGGAGGCGGCGCTCTGCTGCTTGGAGTCGTTCAGAGCCCCGAGCGCGCGGATCTCGGCCCGCCCGAGGCGCTCCTGGTCGAACAGCACCGCGGCGGCCACCAGCGGTCCGGCGAGGCACCCGCGGCCGGCTTCGTCGGCGCCGGCCACGAATCGGTGTCCGAGCTCACGATCGAACTGGAACAGCTTCCGCCCCGGCCGCGCCGGTCGGCGTGGGCGCCGGCGCGGCGTGCGCTCAGAGGAAGCCGATGCGGTCCGGCGGCCAGTAGGTGAAGAAGGCAACTCCGATAACCCATTTGTCGGGGACGGGACCCCAGAAGCGGCTGTCGTCGGATTCGCCACGATTGTCGCCCATCATGAAGTAATGCCCGGCGGGAACGACGATCGGCTTGGGATAGTTGCAGGAGTCACACGGCTCGATGTAGGAGTCGCTCTCGCGCTGACCGTTGCGGTAGACGTGCCCGTGGATGATCGCGATCGAATCGCCGGGGCCGCCCACGACCCGCTTGATGAACGTCTGCGAGGACTCCTGGGGCGTCGGGACGCCGCACGGCTGCGGACCTGAGCCCCCCTGGTTGGGGTTGCCGCAGATCGGGGTCGCCGGATCGGCGCCGGCGGGCGGGTGAAAGACGACGATATCGCCGACGCTCGGGTGGTTGATGAGCCGGTTGGTCAACACGCGCTGACCCACCGCCAGCGTCGGAACCATCGAGGGGCTGGGGATCCGGTAGGGCTTGACGATGAACGCCTGGATCAGCAGGGCGAGCCCGACGGCCACGGCGATCGTGACCAGCAGTTCGATGATCGACTTGAGGCGTGTCTTGGGGGGGGCGGGGTCGGGCTTGGCCACGGCGTCCTCTACAGGAACCCGATGCGGTCCGGTGGCCAGTAGGTGAAGAACGCCCGACCGATGATCCAGGCCCGGGGCACCGGGCCCCAGAACCGGCTGTCGTCGGACTGACCCCGGTTGTCGCCCATCATGAAGTAGTCGTTCTTGGGGATCGTGATCGTCCCCGGGAAGTCGCACGCGCCGGAGCCGTCGCACGGCGCGATGTAGGAGTCATGCTCCGCCACGCCGTTGCGGATCACGTGGCCGCCGACGATTGAGATGCGGTCGCCCGGGAGGCCGACGACGCGCTTGATGAACGTCTCGCTCGACTCCTGGGACTGGGAGACGCCGCAGGCCCGCGTGCTGTCCTTGCCGACGTCGCTCTGACCCTCCTGCGGGTTGGCGCAGCCCTGGTCATAGTTCTTGGGCGGATGGAACACGTAGATGTCGCCGACGCTCGGCGAGCCGAAGTGCGTCCCCAATCGGTTGACGAGCACACGCTGGTTGATGTGCAGCGTGGGCAGCATCGAGCCGCTCGGGATCCGGTAGGGTTTGATGATGAAGGCCTGGATGGCCAGCGCCAGACCGAGCGCGGTCGCGACGATGACGACGAGCTCCAGGACGGAGCTCACTGCCGACTTCTTGCCCTGCGTCACACCTTCTCTTCGCCGGCGGCGGGCTCTGCGGCCGCCGGCTCGGCGTCCTGCGCCGCCGTCGCTGTAGCGGCCGGCTCATCCCCAGCGGCAGCCTCGGGCGCGGTGGCGTCGGCCGGCGCGGCCTCGGGCGCAGCGGCGTCGAGCGCAGCGGCCTCGGACGTCTCGGTCCCAGCCTCTGACGTCTCCTCGGCCGGCGCGAGCTCGGCGTCGGCGGGTGCCTGCGCCTCGTCCACCGGCGGGTACAGCAGCTCGCGCTCGACGACTTCCTCAGGCCCGACCGAACGGCGCTCGCGCACCCGGGCCCGCTTGCCCACCCGCTCGCGCAGGTAGTACAGCTTGGCCCGGCGGACGTCACCGCGCGCGGCGACCTCGATCCGCTCGATCTTGGGTGAGTGCAACGGGAATGTGCGCTCGACGCCGACGCCGAACGACTGCTTGCGGACCGTGAAGGTCTCGCGAGCGCCGTGGCCCTGTCGCTTGATCACGACGCCCTCGAAGACCTGGGTGCGGCGACGCGTGCCCTCGATGACCTGGAAATGCACGCGCAGACGGTCCCCGGCGTCGAACGTCGGTACGCGGCGGAGCTGTGCACGCTCCAGGCTGTCGATCACGGTGCTCATGGCAAGAATGTATCCCGACTGGCTCGGCCGGAGGTCGGGCCAACCGGGCTGGCGATGGCCGGGCAGGGACCTCTGCGGTCCCCGTCCTACGCGGGCGGACAATGGTAGCGGAGAGCCTCACGCATCGCGGATCCGCACGCCGCGACCTCATTCGGTGCCGGTGTCGCCTCGCATCCGGCTCTGCTCCAGGCGCCATTCGCGAATCCGCGCGTGGTGGCCGGAGAGCAACACGTCGGGCACGCGCCAGCCGCGATGTTCGGCCGGGCGGGTGTAATGCGGGTACTCGGGCGCGCCGCCCAGCGCCGCGCTGAACGACTCCTCGACCACCGAGTCCTCGTGGCCGAGCGCGCCGGGCAGCTTGCGCAGGACGGCATCGCAGACGACCATCGCGGGCAGCTCCCCCCCGGCCAGGACGTAGCGTCCGATCGACAGGCGGTCGCTGACCATGTGCTCGAGCACCCGCTCGTCGAAGCCCTCGTAGCGGCCGCAGAGCAGCGTCAGCGCAGGCTCGGCGGCAAGCTCGTCGACGAGGGCGTCGTCGAGCACACGGCCACCGGGGGTCAGCGCGATCACACGCCGCTCGGCGGCCAGCTCAACCGGGTCGCGCCGGTAGCGGGCCCGCAGGGCCGCCTCGACCACGTCCACCCGCAGGACCATGCCGGCGCCGCCGCCGAACGGCGTGTCGTCGACCTGGCCCGAGCTGAGCGGCGTGTGCTCGCGGTAGTTGACGTATCGGAGGCGAGCGCCGGCCGCGATCGCGTTGGCGACATGCCGCTGCCCCTCGAACCACACGAATGCCGGCGGGAACAGGGTGAAGACGTCGATCTCCATCGCCGGCTCAGTCACCGAGGAAGCGCAGGTCGACATCGATCTCGCGCCGCTCGAGATCGACCGAGCGGACGGCATCGCTGACCAGCGGCACGAGCAGGTCCGGGGCGTCGCCGGGGCGCGCGACCTCGAGCACCTCGCACGAGGGCAGCGCCAGCAACCGCGCGACCGTTCCGACCTCCTGGCCCCCGTCCCGTACCGCGCAGCCCTCGAGGTCCTCGGCCCACCACTCGTCGAGGCCGAGCGGCGGCGCGGCGCTCCTGGGCACCAGCAGCAGCTCGCCCCGCAGCGCCTCGGCCTCGTCGCGGCTCTCGCAGCTCTCCAGCCGGAGAATCGGCTGGCGGTCGGTCCCGGCGCGGCGCACGATTGTCAACTCGCGGCCGGCCACGCTCACGCTGGCGCCCAGCTTCAGCAGGTCGGCGTTCGGCTCCCAGACGTGAAAGCTCCCGTCGAGCCCGTGCGGACGACCCACTCCCCCGGCCCGCAGCCATCCGGGGCCCGGGTCGCTCAAGAGTCGACGATGTCCACGAACACCCGGCGCTTGCTCTTGACCGCCGCGGCCTTGATCACCGTGCGCAGCGCCGATGCGGTGCGTCCGCCCCGGCCGATCACGTTGCCGTAGTCGTCCGGAGCGACGGAGAGCTCGAGGACGATCGTCCCGTCGTCCTCCTCGACCTCTCTCACGCTCACCTCGTCGGGGTGTTCGACGAGCCCTTGCGCCAGGTACTCGAGCAGCTCCTTCATCGCCCGCCGCGCGGTTACCGGGGGGTGGGCTCGATGCCCTGGATGCGCAGGAGCTTGCGCACCGACTCGCTCGGCTGGGCGCCGCGCG
Source organism: uncultured Solirubrobacteraceae bacterium (assembly GCA_963800815.1). Taxonomy (GTDB): domain Bacteria; phylum Actinomycetota; class Thermoleophilia; order Solirubrobacterales; family Solirubrobacteraceae; genus Palsa-465. The sequence goes on along the minus strand of CAWDCP010000015.1, from coordinate 232,375 downwards.
AGAGCCAATCCCGGATGCGCTCCTCGTTCAACACGATCGTCGAGGGATCGGTCTGGGCGTTGTAATGCCCGACCGTCTCGATCACGCGACCGTCGCGCTTGGAGCGCTGGTCGGCGACGACCACGCGCCAAACGGGGTTCTTGCGCCCGCCGACGCGGGTCAATCTGAGTCTGACTGCCATGAGCGCGATGAGGTTAGCGTGATTGGGAAATCCGCGCAGCGCGCGCCCGTGTCAGCGGCTCTGGCGCATCAGCGCGCCGAGGTCGGGCATCTTGCCCTGGGTCACCTGGCGCATCACCTTGCGCATCTGCTCGAACTGCTTGATCAGCGCCTTGACCGCCTGCACGTTGGTGCCCGACCCGCGCGCGATCCGCAGCCGCCGGGAGCCCTTGATCAGCTCCGGATGGCGCCGCTCCTCGGGCGTCATGGCCAGGATGATCGCCTGGAGGCGATCGAATTCGCGCTCGTCCAGCTTGACGCCGCGCAGCTCCTTGCCGACGCCGGGAAGCATCCCGAGCAGCGACTGCAGCGGTCCCAGCCGGCGGACCTGGCGCATCTGGTCCAGAAAGTCGTCGAGGCCGAACTCCTGCTTGCGGATCTTGCGCTCGAGCTCGGCCGCCTGCTGCTCGTCGTAGGTGCCCTGCGCCTTCTCGATCAGGGTCATCATGTCGCCCATGCCGAGGATCCGCTGCGACATCCGGTCGGGATGGAACCGCTCGAACTGGTCGAGCTTCTCGCCGGTGGAGGCGAACAGGATCGGCTTGCCGGTGATCGCCTTGACCGACAGCGCCGCGCCGCCGCGTGCGTCGCCGTCGAGCTTGGTCATCACGACGCCGTCGAACTGGACCACCTCGGCGAACTGCTCGGCCACGGCCACGGCGTCCTGGCCGGTCATCGCGTCGACGACCAGCAGCACGTCGTGGGGCTTGACCGCCTTCTTGATCTGGGCCAGCTCGGTCATCAGGGCCTCATCGACGTGCAGACGACCGCTGGTGTCGATGATCAGGACGTCCTTGCCCTCGGAGATGGCCCGGTCGCGCGCCCAGGCGGCGATCTTGACCGGGTCGCGGTCGGTGCCCTGCTCGTAGACGTCGGCTCCGGCCTGGGTGCCCACCTTGATCAACTGCTCGACCGCGGCCGGGCGATAGACGTCGCAGGCGGCGACGGCGACCGAGGAGCCGTGCTGCTCGCGCAGGTAGCGGGCGAGCTTGGCCGTGGCCGTCGTCTTGCCCGACCCCTGCAGCCCGGCCATCACGATCACGGTCGGCGGTCGTGGCGAGAACGAGAGCTCGCGCGCCGCACCGCCCATCAGCTCGGTCAGCTCGTCGCTGACGATCTTGACCACTTGCTGGCCGGGATTGAGCTGACCGATGATGTCGGCGCCGAGGGCCCGCTCCTTGACCGTGTTGGTGAAGCTCTTGACGACCTTGAAGTTGACGTCGGCCTCGAGCAGCGCGAGCCGGATCTCCCTCATCGCGGCCGACACGTCCTCCTCGGTCAGCGTGCCGCGCCCGCGCACGTCGGCGAGCGTGGCCTGCAGCTTCTCGGCAAGTGAGTCGAACATCTTCTGTGAGCGTACCGTGGCGCCCGCGAGGCCACGCGCGGCGACGCTAGCTCTCGGTCAAGTCCCCCGGCGCCGACTCGTCCTTGCGCAGGCCGAGCGCCTTGCCGAAGCCTCCGAACGCCTCGGCGAACTCGGACGGGATCACGAACACCTTGTTGGCGTCGCCCTGGGCCAGCTGCGGCAGCATCTGGAGGTATTGGTAGCTGAGCAGGCGCTGGTCGGGCTTGCCCTGATGGATGGCCTCGAATACGGTCGCGATCGCCTTCGCCTCGCCCTCGGCGCGCAGGATCGAGGCCTGCTTGGCGCCTTCGGCGTTGAGCACCGCGGCCTGCTTCTGGCCCTCGGCGGTGAGGATCTGCGACTGCTTGATTCCCTCGGCGTTGAGGATCGCCGCGCGCCGGTCGCGCTCCGCCCGCATCTGCTTCTCCATCGCCTCCTGGATCGAGCCGGGTGGGTCGATCGACTTCAGCTCGACCCGGTTGACCCGGATGCCCCACTTGCCGGTCGCCTCGTCGAGCACGCCGCGGAGCTGGGCGTTGATGTGATCGCGGCTGGTGAGCGCCTCCTCCAGCGACAGCGACCCGACCACGTTGCGCAGCGTCGTGACCGTGATCTGCTCGATCGCCTGCAGGGGGTTGGCCACCTCGTAGGTCGCCGACCTGGCATCGGTGACGGTGAAGTAGAGGACGGTGTCGATCTGGACCAACAGGTTGTCCTGGGTGATCACGGGCTGGGGCGGAAACGAGACGACCTGCTCGCGCAGGTCGATCAGCGGCTTCAGCCGGTCCATGAACGGCACCAGGATCGTCAGCCCAGGGCTGAGCGTGCGGTTGTAGCGCCCCAAGCGCTCGACGATCCCGGCCCGCGCCTGCGGGATGATCCGGATCGTCCTGAAGGCGACGATCAGCACGAACACGAGCACCACGAGGGCGACGATTGCACCGGCCATACCGTTCCTCCTACTCGGTTACCAGCGCCGTGGCGCCCTTGATCTCGACGACCTGGACCCTGGTTCCGCTCTCGATCACCTGATCCTCATCGAACGCGCGCGCGGTCCACACCTCACCGTCGATCTTCACGCAGCCGACGCCCTCGACGTTGGCGATCCGCTCCAGCACGATCGCCTGCCTGCCGACCAGGGCGGCCGACCCGGTCCGGAGCCGGGGCGGGTTCTTCAGGTGAGAGCGGGCGATCGGCCGCACGATCCCGAAGGTCAGCAGCGACGCGATCACGAACACGAACCACGACGCGATTCCGCCCGCCCCGGCGGCGTCGGTGATCGCTGCCAGCGCCGCCCCGACCGCCAGCGGTGCGAGGAAGAATCCTGTCGTCAGCATCTCGCCGACGGCGAACACGCACGCAGCGATCACCCACAGGACCGTCCCTGACATCTCAATGCCCGAGATTACCGCGCCCGAGCGCTCATGCCGACGGCATCCGGACTACCGGATCACGCGGAAGACACCACGCATGAACGGGTGGATGCGGCAGAAATAGGTATACGTGCCGGGTGGCAGGTTGCTCGGCGTCTTCCACGTCAGCCGGTTGATCGCCGGCGTACCGAGCCCGAGCTGGCCGGAGTCGTAGTTCCCGGCCCCGTTGGCGAGCGGGTAGGAGATCCCGGTGTCGAGGCCGCACGGGTACTGGCACGAGGTCACGGAGTGGAAGATCGACTGCAGGTAGGCCGGGCTCGGGTTGATGTAGTTCCCCGGCGGGAGCGAGCTCGCGTCATCGTTGACGAACGTGATCGACTGTCCGTGGCGCACGGTCGGAGTGCAGCGGTCAGACCCCGTCGAGGTGAAGTCGCCGGGGGTGAAGTGGAAGCCGCCGATGATCACCTTGTGCGTCATGCAGGTGGGGAACTTCTTCAGATTGACCCCCAGGTAGACGCTGCCACCGTGGTGGTTGTTCTCGGGCAGGTGCCCGTGGGTGAGGTGATTGGTCAGATCGAGCGTGTGCGTGAACGGGTCGACGCCGGTCTGGTCGTTGTAGGCCTCCCACACGACCATGATCCCCATCGACTCGTACCACGAGGCGCGCCGGGTCTCGTACGTGGCGCTGATGCGCAGCACGTCCCCGACCTTGACGGCCGGCCGCCAGTCGGGCGCGGTTCCGCCCATCGCCATGTCCCAGGAGATCGGCCCGCGTTTGTCGAAGTAGTGGGCCGCGGAGCGGAACAGTCGGACCGAGTTGGGCACCGTGCCGGGTACGGCACCGCCGCTCGGCGTGGCGCCGGGCCGGATCAGGTCGAGGTTGTCGTACAGCCCGCCCGGATGGACGTGCCCCGCCGTGGCGATGAGGGTGCCGGCATGGTCGACCGTGAACTCGTTCAGCGGCCGGCCGGTGCCGTACGGGTTCTTGGCCATGTCGGGGAAGGTGTAGATGCCGCCCCGGCCGCTGTAGCGCTGGACGTCGAAGACCGGGTAGATGTGTCCGTCCTCCACGTCCATCCAGATCGGATGCACCGTGGTCATGCCGGCCGCGAGCGGCGAGGTCAGCGGCACGAAGTCGATGTCGTAGGTGATGTAGACGCGGGCCGCCTTGGCGGTGAGGTTGTGGATCATGTAGTTGAGGATCCACTTGTCCTTGGCGGCGATCGGATAGCCGTAGCCGGGCGGCAGCTGGTAGATCGTCTTCTCCTCGCCGGCCGCCATGAACGGGTACAGCCCGCTGAAGTTGCCCTCGCCCGCGCCCGCCTGGCCGTTGCTCAGCCAGACCCCGTGATGCAGATGGATCACGTCGACGCGCGGCACCGCGCCGCAGCACGATCCGTCGGGCTTGGCGTAGTGCAGGTTCGGCGCCATGCGAATCATGTAGCCGTCCTGGTTGGGCTTCGGGACCTTGTTGGAGTCGAGCAGGATCAGATTGGCCCCGGGGGTGACCAGATACGGCCCGGCCATGAAGTGCAGGTGCTCAACGCCCGTCGCCGCGCCGGCCGGCGCAGCCCAGAACGCCAGCGCGCAGGCAGCCAGCGCCATCAGACCCAGAATCGACCTCTTCACAATGCTCTCCTCCCGGGCGCCCGTGCGCCTCCCTTTCCACATCCTATGTGACCAGTGCTCTGGCGAACTCTGTGGCATCGAACGGCCGGAGGTCCTCGAGCTTCTCCCCCACCCCGATCAGCTTCACCGGGATGCCCAGCTCGTGGGCGATCGCGAGCGCGATTCCGCCCTTGGCGGTCCCGTCCAGCTTGGTCAGCACGAGGCCGTCGACCGCAACGGCCTCGGCGAACAGCCGCGCCTGGCGCAGGCCATTCTGACCGGTGGTGGCGTCGACGGTGAGCAGCGTCTCGTGCGGCGCCTCCGGGATCTGCTTGGCGATCACGCGGCTGACCTTGGACAGCTCGGCCATCAGGTCGTCCTGCGTGTGCAGGCGCCCGGCGGTGTCGATGATCACCACGTCGGCGCCCTCGCGGCGGCCGGTGGCGACGGCGTCGTAGGCGACCGAGCCGGGATCGGCCCCCGGCGGTCCCTTGACCAGCTTGACGCCGGCCCGCTGCGCCCAGATCTCGAGCTGCTCGACGGCGGCGGCGCGGAATGTGTCGGCGGCCCCCAGGACGACCGTGCGGCCGAGCTCCTGGCGCAGATGCCAGGCGAGCTTGCCGATCGTCGTCGTCTTTCCGGTCCCGTTGACGCCGACCATCATGATCACCGTCGGCTCTGGGGTGATGTCGATGTGGTCGTCCCCGGTCCGGGCGATCTCGGCCAGCAGCTCGGTCAGCCGCGCCGTGAGCGCTTCTCCGCCCGACACCTCGCCCCCGGTCGCCTCGCGCTCGAGCTGCTCGACCACCTTGGCCGTCGTCGTGGCGCCGACATCGGCGTAGATCAGCGCCTCCTCGAGCCGCTCCCACGTCTCGTCGCTGAGATCCTCGAACAGCGTCGCCTGGATCTCGCTGGTCAACGCCTGGCGCGTCTTGCGCAGGTTCTCGCGCAGCCGGCGGAAGCGGCCCATGCGGCGCTCGGAACCGCCGCTCTCCGAGCCGTCCTCGGCGGACGCGGCGGGTGCGCCGTCAACGATGAAGAGATCTCGCCAGTCGCGGGCCATCGGGGCGCGCGACCTTACCAACTGGCCGCCGTCAGGCGGCGGCTTCACGCGGCAGACGCCGCGAGACGACCTTCGAGATGCCGTCGGAGCCCATCGAGACGCCGTACAGCGAGTCGGCCGCCTCCATCGTGCGCTTCTGGTGCGTGACGACGATGAACTGCGCGCGCTGCGAGTACTGGCCCAGAAGCGCCAGGAAGCGGTCGATGTTGAGGTCGTCGAGCGCCGCCTCGACCTCGTCGAGGATGTAGAACGGGCACGGCCGGGCCAGGAACACCGAGAACAGGAAGGCCAGCGCAGTCATCGACTTCTCGCCGCCGGAGAGCAGGGTGAGTCGCTTCATCGCCTTGCCGGCGGGGGTGATCTCGATCTCGACGCCGAGCAGGTCTTCGCGGTCCTCGTCCTCGTCGAGCTCGGACACCGGCTCCGAGGGCTCGGCGCCCTCCTCGGCCGGCGGGGTCTGGCCGCCCAGCACGCGGGCCTGACCGTCGCGCTCGGTGACCAGGCGCAGCCGGCCGCGCCCGCCGGGGAACAGCTGCTCGGCCAGCTCCTCGAAGTTGCGCGCCGCCGCCTCGAACGTCTGCTCGAAGGTCTCGCGGATCTGGCGGTCGGTCTCGGTGATCAGCTTCTGCAGCTCACGCAGGGCGGTCTCGAGGTCGGTGCGCTGGCTCTCGAGCTCCTCGACGTGTTCGAGCGCCTCGGCGTACTCGGCCTCGGCCAGCGGGTTGACCGGCCCGAGCTGCTCGCGCCGGCGGGCCAGCCGCTCCAGCCGCGTCCTCAGCGTCTGGCGCTCCTCATCGCCGAGCTCCGCGGCGGCGGCCTCCGGCTCCAGGCCGAGCGGCCCCGCCAGCTCACGCAGCTCGGCCTCGGCGTCGGCGGCCTGGTCACGGGCCCGCTGGGCCCCGACCTCGGCCGTGGTGAGCTGCTCGTTCTCGCGCTGCAGTCGCGTCTGCAGCCCCGCCTCCTCCTGTGCGCAGGCGCGCAGGGCAGAGGCGACGTGCTCACCGGCCTCGCGATCGGCCTTGAGCGCGGCCTCGAACGTGCGGCGGTGTTCGGCGATCGATTCCGCGGCGCCCTCGAGCGCACCGATCAGGCTCGCGAGCACGGGCTCGAGCGCCTCGTCGCGGGCGACCTGTCCCCGCAGCCCGGCGATCCGTCGCTGCCGCTCGGCCCGCTCACGCTCGGCCCGCTCGGCCATCCGGCGCTCGGCCGACAGCTCGGCCGCGATCTGGGCGCGCCGATCGCCCCCCGGGCCGTCGTCGGGGGCGGCCCGGCGGGCCTCGATCTGGCGCCCGAGCCGGCGCTCCTCCTCGACGGCTTCATCGCGGGCCCGCACGGCGGCGCGATGGGCCCCGAGCCGCCGCTCGCGCTCGCCGTCGGCCTCGGTCACCGCCGCGACCGCCCGCTCGAGTTCAGCTCCGGCGGCGACCTCGGCCTGGACCGCGCGCTCGCTGGCCCGGATCAGCTGCTCGCGCCGGTTCCGCTCGGCCAGCACGCGATCCTCACCCACGGCGGGCGCCTGCCGCACCTCGCGGGTGACCGGCGAGTACACCCGCCCGGCGCGGGTGACGGCGATCCCGCCGAAGTCCTCGGAGACCGTGGCGAGGTCATCCACGACCCATGTGTCGGCCAGCAGCTCACGCGCGAGGGCCACGGGATGCTCGGGCCCGCGCAGCAGCTCAGCGAGCCGCTCGGCGCCCGGCGCCGGCCGCTGGGCGGCGGCGGGTGACCGGCCGGCGGCCCCGGGGCCGCCGGCGACGAGCACGCGCCCGCCGTCAGGTCCGGCCCGGTCGAGCAGGGCCGCGGCGGCGTCACGATCGGCCACGACCGCCGCACGCAGGCGACCATCCAGGGCTGCGGCCAGCGCCAGCTCGTAGCCGGTCTGCACCTCGAGCTCGTCGGCGAGCGCGGTGGCGCCGCCGGGCGCGCCGGCCTGGGCGCGCAGGAACTGGTTGACGGCGGCGAGCTCGCCGCCGACCCGCGCCGCCTCGCGCCGCGCCGCCTCGACGCCACGCTCAGCCTGTCGCACCGCGGCCCGGGACTGCTCGGCCACCTGCTCGGCGGCGTCGCGCACCGAACGTGTCTCGGCCACCGCGGCGTCACGCCGCTCGATTTCCGCCGTGGCCTCCGTGCGCAGCTGCTCGAGCTCGGCGAGGAGGCGGGCCAGCTCGTCGGCGCGGTCGCGCTCGAGGCCGGCCAGCTCCTGCTCGAGCGCCGCGATCCGCTCGGCCGTCCCCTCGTCGGGAACGTCGGCGGCGGCCTCGGCCTCGAGCGCCGCCAGCGCCTGACGCCCTCGCGTCGTCCGGGCGGTGAGCGTCGCGGCCGAGGCCCGCGTGGCCTCGGCGCGGTAGGCAATCCGGTCGCCGGCGGCTTGCGCGGCATATGAACGCCGCGAGAGCTCCTCGCGACGGGCACTGCGGCTGGCCAGAGCCTCCTCGGCCTCCTCGCGCCGCTTGCCGACGGCGTGCAGCTCACGCTCGACCGCCTCCCGGCGTGAGCGGGCCGCCGCGGCCGCCGCGGCGGCCTCCTGAAGCGCGACGCGGCGCGCCCGCACGTCATCGCGGGCCAGCTCCCACCGGGTCTCGAGCGTCTGGCGCTCGAGCCGGGCGTGCAGCTCGGCCGCCTCGGCCTGTCGCTTCAGCGGCCGCAGCCGCGAGCGGGCTTCGCGCTCGACGTCGAGCGCTCGGTCGAGGTTCTCCTGCGTGCGGGCGAGTTTGAGCTGAGCCCGCCGGCGTCGTTTGCGGTGCTTGCCCAGTCCCGCCGCTTCCTCGATCAGCAGCCGGCGATCGCGCGGCTTGGAGGTGACGATCGCCTCCACCCGGCCCTGCGAGATGACCGAGTGCATCTCCTTGCCCAGGCCGGTGTCGGACAGGAGCTCGATCACGTCGATGAGCCGGCAGCGCGCGCCGGCCAGGCGGTACTCGCCGTCGCCGGTGCGGTCCAGGCGCCGCAGGATCGAGATCTCGGGCGTGCCGAGCCCCAGCGTCCCGTCGCTGTCATCGAGGACCAGCTCCACCTCGGCGCTCTTGGCCGCCTGGCGGCCCGGAGCGCCGCCGAAGATCACATCCTGCATCGACTGACCGCGAACGGCGAGCGGCGACTGCTCCCCGAGCGCCCACAGCACGGCGTCGGTGACGTTCGACTTGCCGGACCCGTTCGGCCCCACGATCACGCTGACGCCGGGGCCGAACTCCAGCCGGGTGCGGTCGGGGAAGGACTTGAAGCCCTTGAGGGTGATCGATTTCAGGTGCACGGCCGGATCACGCCCCGATCACCTCGAGGGCCGCGCGGGCGGCCTCCTGCTCGGCGTCCTTCTTGCTGCGCCCGCTGCCGCGGCTGAGCTCGATCTGGCTGACCGTCGCCGCGACCGAGAACGTCCGGTCGTGCGGCGGGCCCTCCTCGGAGACGACCGCGTAGGTGACGATCTCACCGCGCTGGGCCAGCCGTTCCTGCAGGGCGGACTTGAAGTCGACCGGGTGCTCGAGCGCCTCCTCGATCTCCGGCCCGAACGCCTCCACCACCGCGTCCGCCGTGCGGTCGTAGCCGAAGGCCAGGTAGCAGGCGCCGATCACCGCCTCGATCACCGAGGCCAGCACGCGCTCGGTCGAGACCAGCGCGCCGACCGTGCCCGCCGCACCCGAGGGGGCGGCCGCGCGCAGGCGCTCGGGCAGGCCGAGGCGCTCGGCGACCTCGCGGCAGGACCGGCCGGAGACGGTCTGCGCTCGGATCTTCGTCAGGCGGCCGGCGCCGAAGCGATCGGCCGCGAGCCGCGGATAGAGGTGCGTGGTGATGGCCAGCGCGAGCACGCTGTCACCGAGGAAGGCGAGCCGCTCGTAGGACTCCGACCGCCGCGCCGTCCACGAGGCGTGCGTGAACACGGGAGCGGCCAGCTCTTCGGGCAGATGCTCGAGCAGCGCGTTGAGCTTCTGGCTCACGCAGGGCTCAGGGCCTTGAATCGCTCTCGCCGACAGAGGCGGTGGCACCGCCGCTCGCGAGCACGAAGTCGACCGCCTGGCCGACGGTCAGGATCTTGGCCGCCTCTTCGTCTGAGATCTTCACGCCGTAGGAGTCCTCGAGCTCCTGCACGAGCGTGTAGAGATCCAGCGAATCGGCTTCCAGATCCTCCCTGAAGCGCGTGGGCTCCTGGATTGCGTCCGGGTCCACCTCGAGCTCATCGGCCAGGTGGTTGCGGATCAGTGAGAAGACCTGCTCGCGGGTCATCGATTCGACACCGTAGCCTGGCGTTCGGACGGGGTGCCGTCCCCCGCCCCGTCTTCTCCGTGGCCGCTCGGTGACCGGAGCGCCCCGGCCGCCTGGAGCGCGCTCCGGGTCTGTCCGATCACGTCCTCCTGGACGCCGCGGGCAGCGACCTCGATCGCGCGGGCAAAGCCGCGGCGGGTGAACCGGCCGTGGGCGATCACCCCGAGCTGGCGGAGGCCGAGCATGTAGGCCCCACCGGGGCCTTCGGGATCGATCTCGTCACGCAGGCTGCGCACCGCGGGCGCCAGCAGCAGGCCGCCCAGCTTGGCCCGCCAGGAGGAGTGGGCGGCGTCGCGGATGGCCTGCAGCGTGCGTCCGGAGACGCCCTCGATCAGCTTCAGTGTGATGTTCCCGGTGAAGCCGTCCATCACGACCACGTCGGCGACACCGTCGGTCACCTGCGTGCCCTCGATGTTGCCGATGAAGTTCAGACCCTTGCCGCCGGGTCCGGCCAGCTGCTCGTGGACGGTGATCAGCTCGGGGGTGCCCTTCCCGGGCTCCTCGCCGTTGGACAGCAGCGCCACGCGGGGCGAGGGCAGGCCCATCACCGCCTGCGCGAACGCCGAGCCCATGTGCGCGAACTGGACCAGGTGCTCGGGGCGGCAGGTGACGTTGGCGCCCACGTCGAGCAGCAGCACGGGCTTTGAGCCGGGCATCGGCACCGGAAGCGCCAGGGCGGGCCGGTAGATACCGCGGTCGCGGCGTAGGTTGAACAGGCCCGCGGCCAGAGCCGATCCGGTCGAGCCGCCGGAGACGAGCGCCTGGGCGCGACCCTCGGCCACGGCCCGCGCGGCCTGGACGATCGAGGCCTCGGGCGTCGATCGGACGGCGAACGCGGGATCGGTGGCCTTGGCGATCGATACCGGCGCGTCGACGACCTCGACCCCGGCGCCGACCGGGCCGATCTCGCTCGCCGGGCCGAACAGCAGCACGCCGATACCGGCGGCGGCCGCTTGGGCTGCGCCGGCTGCTACCTCCGCGGGGCCGAGGTCAGCCCCGCCCGCATCGACGGCGACGGTGACCACAACCGGGACGGTCAGAGGGTCTCGTCGCGCGCGTCCGCGCTGACCACTTCACGGCCCTTGTAGGTACCGCACACCGGACAGACTCGGTGCGGCATCCTGGGGCTGTGGCATTGCGGGCACGCGTTGTACGCGGGCGCGCTGATCTTGTGTTGCGCGCGGCGCTGGGCTGTGCGGGCGTGTGATTGCTTCTGCTTCGGGACGGCCATGGGCGCATGAGTGTAGTGCCAATCGCCACCGGGCACCTGACGGCGCCCGCGCGAGCACGACCCGGGGCTTCAGTCGAAGCGCAGCTCGGACAGCTTCGCCCAGCGAGGGTCGGGGGCGGGCTCGTGGGCGTGGTCGGGGCCGGCCGCGTTCAGGTCCGCACCGCAGATCGGGCACAGTCCGGCGCAGTCGGGACGGCACAACACCTGGGTGGGCAGCGCCAGCGCAAGCGCTTCGCGAGCCCACGCGGCGAGGTCGAGCACCTGCTTGGCCACATAGGGGCTGTCAAGCTCGTCCACCTCACCCGGCTGGGAGATCTCCCGGGCATCGATCGCGTACGCGGGGGTGGCCGGACCGAGGCAGCGCATGCAGGGGCCCTCGAGCGCGGCCTCGAAGCGCAGCCGCAGCGCGTACCCCTCGCCCGTCGTGCGGGAGATGTCCAGTCGCACCGGGATCAGCGCCGGCGTCACCCGATACTCCTCGCCGCCGAGCTCGAAGGGCTCGATCTCGACCTCGAGCTCGAGCCGGCGGCCCTCCCCGCTGGTCAGCTTCAGCCGCCCGAGATCGAAGCTGTCCGTTCTCAGACTCACCCTCCCGAGCTTACCGAGCGGGCAGGCGGGGCCCGGGCTCAGGCGCCGGGTCCTGGAGGCCCGGTGACCTGGCGGCTGGGCCGGGGGAGCGCTCAGGGCAGGGTCAGGCCGTCCGGCAGCTCGCCGCGATCGATCAGCGCGTAGATCTCCGCCGCGCGGCGCGGGTTCAGGAAGACGTGGCGCTGCCCCACGCTCGGCTTCTCCACCAGCAGCCCGGAATCGATCAGCCGACCAGCGATCTCGATCACCAGCGCCCGTTCGTGGCGGGCGAACCCGCGCGGCAGATGCTCGAACTCGGTGTGGTAGCCGCCCCACTTGCCCATCCCGGCCAGCCGCTGCAGGATGCGCCGCGCGACGCGGAGCCCCTGGTCGACCTCCTGGTGCGGCCGCGTCACAGCCGCCCCGGTCCCGAGCGCGGCCAGGACGAGCTCCTCGTGCTCGGACACCGAGCCCTCGTCCGCTGGCCGCCCGTCGAGCCGCGCCACCGCCTCGGCGACCCGTAGCGGATGGGCCGTGCCGATCGGCTCGCGGAGATCGGTGACGCCCTCGAGCACGGCCGCCGGGACTGCGTACGCGCAGGCGCGCAGGCGGTCGATCGTGGCGGCGTGGTCCTCGAACGCGAGGGGCGCCAGTTCGGCCGCTTCGGTCGCGTCCACGGCGCCGATCGGCAACCCGAGCGCCAGCCAGCCCCACAGCTCACCCGCCACGAGCGCGTTGGCGATCTCTCGGTTGCCCGCACGAGTGTGGGCCGGCGCGGTTGCGAGGGGCGGTGCCCCGGTCCCATCGCGCGCCGGCGCAGGCCGGAGCCCCGAGTGATCGGGCGCCGGCGCGGGCACGAGCCCCGCGCGATCGCGCGCCGGCGCGGCGACGTCGACGAGCGCGCCCACCACCGCCGCGGTCAGCAGCCACTCACGCTCGCGCACCGACGAGGCATCGGCGCGCAGCATCGGATCCACCGGCACGACCGCGAGCAGGCCGGGGCCGCCGGGACCGATGGCCAGCGCCACCGGTCGCCGGTAGCCCGAACGGGTGAGCCGCAGCTCGGCGGCGCCCGCCCGCAGCTCCTCGAGCAGCAGCGCGCGCAGCTGTCCGACCCGCTCGCCCGGCGCGCTGACCCCGCCCGCGTCGGCCAGCGCCGCGGCCAGCGCCCCGCGGGAGATGTCGGTGGCGCGAGGATCTTCCATTCCGGCGAGCGTAACCGGCCGGGGGGAGCGCGGCCGGCGCCGGGGGGAGCCTGCGCCGGGCGGAGCGAGCCGCGATCATGTGGGCCGTGTCGAACTGGTTTCGCTCATATGGCTTCGCGGACGTGATGGACGACCTCCTCATCGGCGCCTACCCGCTGGACGCCGACGACGTGAAGATGCTCAGCTGGATGGGCGTCAACCAGATCCTCAACCTGGTCGAGGACGCGGAGTACCGGCCCGGCGACCGCGAGGCCGTGGAGACCGCGCTCACCGGCGCCGGCATCGCCGAGGCTCGCCGCAGCCTGACCGACTACGGCGGCCTGCCCGCCGACGAGCTCGAGGGCGCCGTGCAGGACGTGATCGGCTGGCTCGACGACGGCCGCCGCGTCTATCTGCACTGCCGCGCCGGCTGGCAGCGATCGGCGGCGGTCGCCGCCGGCGTCGTTGCGGTCCGCAAGGGCATCGATCTCGACCAGGCGCTCGTCCACGTCCAGGCCCATAAGCCGACCGCCGACCCCCTGCCCCACCAGCGCGAGGACCTCCGCCGCTGGTGGGAAGGCCGCGCCGACGGCGCCCGCGAGACGTAGTCCGGCGTTCCCGTTGCCCCGGCCCGCGAACGCCGGCGCCGGTCTACTCCGCCGCGCGCAGGCGGCGGGCGGTGAGCTCGCCGGCCACCGACTCGCCGAGGCTCAGCTCGCCCTGCACCGGTGCGGGCGGCGCGGGTGGCGCGTCGTCCTCGTCAGGCAGTTCGGCCGCGCGCACCGCGCGGGCGCTGACCGTGACGTGCTCGAGGTGGGGCAGCTCGCCGGCGGCCACGCCGTGGTCGGCGAAGCGCCGGGCGCCCGGGAGCACCCGGGCCTCGTAGGAGCCCACGGTCTCGTTGTAGGCGCGGACGGCACCGTTGAGGCGGTTGCCGAGCGTGGCCAGCAGGCTCGAGAGCTTGACCAGCCGGCCGTGCAGCTCGCGCCCGAGATCCGAGACCGCCTGGGCGGACTCGGCCACGCGCTCCTGCTGCCAGCCGTACCCGACCGCGCGGAGCATCGCCAGCAGCGTGGTCGGCGTCGCGATCAGGACCCGGCGCGCCATCGCGTCCTCGATCAGCGTCGGGTCGGACTCGAGTGCGGCGCCGTACAGGTGCTCGCCGGGCAGGAACATGACCACGAAGTCGGGAGCCGAGTCGAGCCCCGCCCAGTACGCCTTGTCGGCCAGCTGCTTGACGTGCTTGCGCAGCAGCCGGGCGTGATCGCGCAGGTGACGCTCGCGCTCCTCCTCGTCGCGGGCCTCGTAGGCGTCGAGCACGCCCTGCAGCGGCGCCTTGGCGTCGACGACGACGTGCTTGCCACCGGGCATCCTGACCACGAGATCGGGCCGCAGGGTCACGTCGTCGCCGGGCACAGTGGATTGCTCGACGAAGTCGCAGTGACGGACCATGCCGGCCAGCTCGACGACGTTGCGCAGCTGCATCTGGCCCCATTGTCCGCGGGCGTTCGGCTTGCGGAGCGCGGTGACCAGGGCGCCGGTCTCGCTGCGCAGCTTCTCGCCCGTCTCGGTCAGATTCTTCAGCTGGGCCTCGAGGGCGCCGCGTGACTCGCGGCGCTCCTGGTCGAGCCGCAGCAACTGCTGATCGACCCGGCCGAGCTGCTCCCGGAGCGGCGCGACGAGCTGCTCGACCGCCTGCTGGCGACGCTCGAGGTCGCCCTTGGCCTGCACCTGCGCCGTCTGCAGCTGGGCCCGGGCCAGGTCGGTGAGCTGCGCCACGCTCGTCTGCAGCGCCTCGGCGCTGAGCGTCTTGAACGCGTCCGAGAGTCGCGCCTGGGCGTCGTGCACGGTGGCCAGGCGGTCGCCGGCCCGGATCCGCTCGTGTTCGAGCTCGGAGCGGGCGCGCACGAGCTCACGGTCGAGCTCGGCCGCCCGCGCGGCCTCTGCGCCCAGGCTCCGGATGCGGGAGCCCAGCACAAGGACCATCAGGGCTCCCCCGACGATCAGACCGACCAACAACCACAGTGCGCTCATAGGACCGTCCAGCATGCCGCGCCGAGCGGACGGAACCGGCTGCGAGAATCGCGCCGTGCCGAGCAACCGCGTCCGCCGCCACGTGATCATCCACGGCCGCGTCCAAGGGGTCTTCTTCCGCGACTCCCTGCGCGAGCGAGCCCGCGCCGGCGGCGTCGCCGGAGGCGCGCGCAACCTGCCCGACGGGACCGTCGAGGCGATCTTCGAGGGCCCGCTCGAGGAGGTCGAACGCCTGGTGCGCTTCTGCGAGCTCGGGCCGCCGCGCGCGCACGTCGACCGGATCGCGGTGCGGGTCGAGGAGCCGGCGGGGCTGAGCGCGTTCGAGGTGCGCTGAGGTCCGGGGCTCCGCGGTACCGGCAATCGGCGGCCGGCAGTCCCCGGGCCTGCGATCCCCGGCCCGCAGTCCCCGGCCCGCAGTCCCCGGGCCCGCAGTCCCCGGCCGGCAGTCCCTACCCCGCCAGCGCCTGCTCGAACGCCCGCCTGGCCGCCTCGCCCCGGACCGCGAACACGACGCGCTCGGGCGTCGCGTGAGCGCCGAGGTGGCGGCGGACCTCATCGACCTCGATCCGGGCCGCCTCCTCGAGCGGGAAGCCGCCGACCCCGGTGCCGAACGCGACGAGCGCCAGCGAGTGGGCGCCGAGCTCGGTGGCCTTGGCCAGGGTGCTCGCAGTCGCGCGGCGGATCACGTCGGCCGAGGTGGGGCCGCCGAGTTCCATCGTCGCGGCGTGGATCACCCAGCGGCACGGCAGCGTGCCGGCCGTCGTCTCGACCGCCTCACCGAGTCCGATCGGAGCGCGCTCGTGGCTCTGCTGCTGGATCTCGGGGCCGCCGGCGCGGGAGATGGCGCCCGCGACGCCGCCGCCGTGCAGCAGGTGCGTGTTGGCCGCGTTGGCGATCGCATCGACCTCCAGGCGCGTGATGTCCCCGTCCACGACGGAGATCCTCCGCGGGCCATCCCGGCGCACCTCCTGACCGGAATGCTCGGCCTCCGGCCTCACGTATCCGCTCCGCTGCCCCGGTCGCTCTACGACGACCGGGAGCTCAGGAGACTTCGGCGGGCTCGTCCTTGCCGGCGAGCCGGTCGCGGCCGCGCTGGACCGCGGCGATGAACTTGGAGAGGTTGACCTCGAGCGTGTTGAGGATCTCGTCGGCGTAGTCCTCCGCGCCGAGGCGGATCTCGCGCTCACGGCCGCGGGCGTCCTCGATGATGTCCTCGGCGGCGCGCTCGGCCTGCTTGGTGACCTCTTCCTCGGAGATCAGCCGCTCCTGGCGATCGCGGGCCTCCTTGACGATCCGCTCCGCCTCGCGCTTGGCCTCGGCGAGCATCTCCTGGCGTTCCTTGACGATCCAGCGCGCCTGCTTGATCTCCTCGGGGATCGTCGCGCGCATCTGATCGAGGATGTCGTAGATCTCCTCCTTGTCCACACGGACCTGATCGGTCAGGGGGACAGGCTTCGCGTTGTGGACGAGATCGTCCAGCTTGTCGATGAGTACCAGGACGTCCATCGCGAACCTCTGTTTCGTCAGCGGCCGAGCCGTTCCTGCAACTGCACAGCGACCTCATCGGGCACAAGGTCTTCGATGTTGCCCCCGAAGGTGGCAAGCTCCTTGACCCCGCTGGATCTCAGGAAACTGTACTTGGGCGAGGCCATCAGGTACACGGACTCGATGTCCGGGGCCTGCCGGCGGTTCAGCTGGTTCATCTCGAACTCGTATTCGAAGTCCGAGATCGCCCGCAGCCCCTTGACGATCGCCTTGGCCCCATTTTCCTTGGCGAACTCCACGACGAGGTTGCTGAAGGTGTCGACGCTGACGTTGTCCAGATGCCTGGTGGCGTGCTGCACGAAGCTCACGCGCTCCTCGGCCGTGAACAGCGTCTTGCCCTTGCGGACGGGGTGATTGACGACGGCCACGATGACGTGCTCGAACATCGCCGACGCGCGCGAGATGACGTCGAGATGGCCGTTGGTGATCGGGTCGTAGGAGCCGGGACAGACGGCGATGCGGTTATCGGGAGTCATGGATTCGGATCAGGGTGTCGCCGTACCGGCGCTCATCGGTCAGGGGGAGGTCGAGCTCCAGCGGGTCCCGTCGGTCGCTCTCCGTGACCACCCGGGCGCCGGGCGCCAGCACCGGGGCCAGAGCGGTCGAGAGCTCGCGTCCGAGGCTGCTCGCTCGACTGTATGGGGGATCGAGGAAGACCAGATCGTATTGACGACCGTGAGCCCGTGCAGTCCCCAGGAACTTGGTCGCAGTCGCACGGCGGACCTCGGCCCTCATCCCGAGGGTGTTGAGGTTGTGCCGGATCGCCGTGATCGCGGTCGGCGCGGAGTCGACCAGCGTCGCCGCGGCGGCGCCGCGGGAGAGCGCCTCGATCGCCAAGGCGCCCGATCCGGCGAACAGGTCGAGCACAGCCAGGCCGTCCAGATCCCCGAGGATCGAGAACACCGCCTCGCGCACTCGGTCACCCGTCGGACGGGTCGCGCTGCCGCGCGGCGCCACCAACGCGCGGCCGCGATGGCTGCCGGCGATCACCCGCACCGGCTAGGCCCGGATCGGGGCCATCGCCTCGGCTCCGTACACGCCGGCCAGCGCGTCGGCCAGCAGCGCGTGCTCGGGCAGCGCAAGCTCGGGGTCCTCGCCGGCGATGCGCTCGGCGTGGACCCGGGCCCGCTCCAGCAGCTCCGCGTCACGCGGCAGCTCCGCGAACCGGAAGCTCTGCAGCCCGTGCTGACGGACACCGGCGAGGTCGCCCTCGCCCCGCAGCTCGAGGTCGATCTCGGCCAGCCGAAAGCCGTCGCGGTGCATCGCCAACGCGTTCAGGCGGGCCGAGGACTTGGCGCCGAACAGCAGGCACAGCGACGCGTGCGCGCCGCGCCCGATCCGCCCCCGCAGCTGGTGCAGCTGCGAGATCCCGTAGCGGTCGGCGTCCTCGACCAGCATCACGGTCGCGTTGGGGACGTCGATCCCGACCTCGATCACCGAGGTGGCGACGAGCACGTCGGCAGCGCCGGCGGCGAACGCCCCCATCGCGGCCTGCTTCTCGGCCGGGCGCATCTGGCCGTGCAGCAGCACGACCTCGAAGTCGCGCAGCTCGCCGGCGGCGAGCCGTTCGTACTCGGTCCTCGCCGCGTGCGCCTGCAGCAGCTCGGACTCCTCGACCAGCGGGCAGACCACGAACGCCTGCCGGCCGGCGCGGAGCTCCTCCCGGATGCGGTCGTAGGCGCGGGCGCGCTCGGCCTCGGTCGAGCACACGAACGTCTGGACGGGCCGGCGGCCGCGCGGCAGCTCGCGCAGCAGCGTGAAGTCGAGATCGCCGTAGCCGGCCAGCGCCAGCGTGCGCGGGATCGGCGTCGCGGTCATGTGGAGCACGTGCGGTGCCAGAACTTCGCCCTTGGCATCGAGCGCCGCCCGCTGGCGCACGCCGAAGCGGTGCTGCTCATCGACGACCGCGACCCCGAGCCGCGCGAACGCCACCGAGGACTCGATCAGAGCGTGAGTTCCCACGATCAGCGACAGCTCGCCGCTCTCGAGCTTGCCCAGCAGGTCGGTACGACGGCGCGCCGGCGTGGAGCCGGTGAGCAGGCCGGCCGGCACCGCCTCGCCGGGCATCAGCTTCTGGATCGTCGCGAAGTGCTGCTCGGCCAGCGTCTCGGTCGGGGCCATCAGCGCCCCCTGGAGGCCGTGCTCGATCGCCCGCAGGATCGCGTACAGCGCCACCACCGTCTTGCCGGAGCCCACCTCCCCCATCAGCAGCCGCTGCATCGGGCGGGGCTGCACGAGGTCGGCGTCGATCGCGGCCAGCGCACGCTCCTGGTCGCCGGTGAGCGCGAACGGCAGGAGCTCGGCAAGCCAGCGGGCGGTCAGGGTGCGCTCGCCGTCGATCACCGGCGCCTCGCTCGCGTCGCGGCGCCGGGCGCGCCGGCGCAGCAGGCCGAGCTGCATCAGCAGCAGCTCGTCAAAGGCGAGCCGGCGCGTCGCGACCCCCTGGTCGTCCTCGCCGGCGGGGAAGTGCGCAGCGCGCAATGCCGCGGCGCGGTCGGGCAGCGCCTCGCTCACGCGCAGCCGCGCCGGCAGCGGCTCGATCACGTCGGCGATGGTGCCGGCGTGGTGGCGGACGAGGGCGTGGATCGCGGTTGAGCTGAGGCCCTCGGTGGCCGGATAGTGGGCCACCGCCTCGCCGCCGGTGGTGGCGTCGGTGGTGATCGCGTGGCCCTGCACGCGGAACCGGTTGCGAGCTTCGTACTTGCCGTGCAAGAGCAGCCGGGTGCCGGGCGGGTAGCGCTGGGCGAGCCAGGGCTGGTTGAAGAACGTGGCCTTCATGACGCCGCTGTCGTCGGCCACCGTGGCCTCGACCAGCGGACGCATTCCGCGCCGGCGTACGGGGCGCGCGGCGATGCTCCGGACCTCGACGACCACGGTCGCCGTCTCCCCCGCGACGAGCGCTGCCACCGCCCGCGACTCGCGACGGTCCCGCGGCAGGTGCTCGAGCAGGTCCCCGATCGTGAGCAGGCCGAGGGCGAGAGCCGCCTGCTCGCTCTTGGCGCCCTCGAGCTTCAGCGCCACGGCGAGGCGCGAGGGGTGCGGGTAGGCGACGGGAGCGGCCTCGAGCTCGTCTGGTCCGAGCGGATCGGGCGTTGCGAACGCGGTCGCGGTCATGGCCACGGGCTGATCATGACCGGCCCCGCGGTCGGGACGGGAGCCTGAGGCGGCAGGAACCTACTCAGCCGACAGCAGCCACCAGTAGCTCGATTGGCCACCATGGCTCAGCTCGAACTCGACCTCACCCACGGCCAGGGCCTCCACCGTCTCGTCGTCGAGGGGCGCTTCGGCCCCGCGAAGGCATGTGATCAGCTCCGCGTCCTCGGCCAACTGCTCGAGCACCCCGCGCAACGTGTCGCGCGGCTTGCCCCAGGCGATGAGCTCCTCCTCGACGAACCCGATCGCGTCTCCCTCGCGGAACCGGCCCTGCTTGTCGTCGCGAGCGGCCCGGGCGACGGCACCGGTGCGGATGCGCTGCAGCGTCTCGGTCATCGCCGCCGCGTTGACCCGGGCGCCACGGGTCGGGTCGAGGCTGACCGCGGCGGCCAAACCGGCCTGCTGGGAGCGGCAGATGACGACCTGCACCGTCTTGTCCGACAGCTCGGCCGCGCGCTCGGCCGCCATCACGACGTTGGGGCTGTTGGGGAGCACGACGACCTGCTCGGCTCCGACCGCGTGAATTGCCGCCAACAGATCGTAGGTCGAGGGGTTGAGCGTTGGGCCGCCGTCGAGGACGTGCACGCCGAGGCTCTCGAACAGGCTCCGCATTCCGTCGCCGGTCGCCACCGCGAGCGCGCCGCACACGTCGGCGACGGTGGGCGCGACGAGCCGCTTGTCGCGCTGCTCGATCTGTGCGTGCATGTCGGCCACGTCGAGGTGCGAGATGACACCGGCGTCGGCGAACAGGGCGGTGGCCTGATCGGGGTCGTCGGTGTGGACGTGGATCTTCAGGGTCGTCGCGTCGCCGACGACGAGCACCGAGTCGCCGAGACTCTCGAGCTCCGTCACGAACCGGCGCGCCTCGAGGTCGGAGCCGGTGACGGCGAAGTTCGTGCAGTAGCGGTATGTGCTCGAGGCGTGCTGCGGGTGGGTCACGCGCGCCGGGGCGTGATGCTCGAGTGGCGGCGGGGCGGTGCCGCGCAGCGCGCCGATGATGCCGGCCAGCAGGACGGTGAGGCCATAGCCGCCGGCGTCCACGACGCCGGCCTCGCGCAGCACGGGCAGCAGGTCGGGGCCGCGCATGACCGATTCCTCGCCGGCGGCGAGCGCACGCTCGATCACCTCGGCGACGACGGCGTTCTGCTCCGCGGCGCTCGTCGCGGGGCCGAGGCGGGCGTCCTGCATGTGAGCGACCTCGGAGGCGACACGGTGGGCCATCTCGCGCACGACGGTGAGGATCGTCCCCTCGGCCGGATCGCGGACCGAGCCGTAGGCCTGGTCGGAGGCGCGGGCCAGGGCGGCGCTGATCAGGACCGGATCGATCAGCTCGCCGGGACGACTGGCCAGCTCCTCGGCCGCTCCGCGGATCAGCTGCGAGAGGATCACGCCTGAGTTGCCGCGCGCACCGAGCAGGGCCGCGCGGGCGACGGAGGCCACGATCTCGTCGCGGTCGATCTCGTCGATTGTGCGCTCCTCCGAGGAGTCGGTGAGACGGTCGAGCTCCTGCAGCACGGCGCGCAGCGTCAGCACCATGTTGTCGCCCGTGTCGCCGTCGGCGACCGGGAACACGTTGAGGTCGTTGACCTCCTCGCGGCGAGCCTCGAGCTCGGCCAGGCCCGCTTCGATCAGGGCCCGGAACCTGACGATGCTGGGATCGGACACCGGGGTCACCCGGTGATCAGCGAGCCTTTGCGACCTTGCCGGCCTTCAGGCATCGAGTGCAGACGTAGACCCGCCGCGGCGTGCCGCCGTCGTCGATCCTGACGCGCTGGAGGTTCGGGTCGAAGCGTCGCCTCGTCGCGACCATCGAGTGGCTGCGGCTGTTGCCGAACGCGGGACCCTTCGCACAGACGTGACAGACCTTTGGCATGGCGGCTGCGAGTATAGACAGCTCGTCCTGGGTACAGACCTCACCTTGAACGCACTCATGCTCGACGACATCCAACTCCCCGAGCGCTACGAGCTCGTTCGCCACCTCGCGAGTGGCGGCATGGCGTCCGTATGGTGCGCCGAGGACCAGGTCCTCGGCCGCCGCGTCGCGATCAAGGTGCTGGCCCCCCGGCTCCAGCACGACCCCGGCGCCGTGGCCCGCTTCGGGCGCGAGGCGCGGGCGGCTGCCCGCCTGTCCGCGCACCCACATGTGGTCACGATCTACGACGTCGGCGAGTCCGGCGGGAGCGCCTTCATCGTCATGGAGCATCTCGCGGGGGGCACGGTCGCCAACGCGCTCGAGCACCGCTCGCCCGACCGCGCCGAGACGCTGCGGTGGATCCGCGAGGCCGCCCAAGCGCTCGACTACGCCCACAGCCGCGGCGTGATCCACCGGGACATCAAGCCGGCAAACATGCTGCTCGACCTGGGCACGGTCCTGCACGTGGCCGATTTCGGCATCGCCCGCCTGGCCACCGAGAACACGATCACCTCGCCCGGCGAGCTGCTCGGCACCGCTGCCTACCTGTCCCCCGAGCGCGCGCTCGGCGAGCCGGCCAACGCATCCGCGGACCGCTACGCGCTCGGGGTGGTCGCGTTCGAGCTGCTGACCGGCCGGCGCCCGTTCACGGCCGAGCACTTCGCCGCTCAGGTCCGCCAGCACATCGAGGACGACCCGCCGCGGGCCAGCTCCATCCGCCCCTCGCTGCCCTCGGCGCTCGATGCGGTGCTGGCGCGCAGCCTGGCCAAGCGGCCGGAGCGCCGCTGGCCCAGCGCCACCGCGATGGCCGACGCGATCGATGACGTGATGGCGGTGTCCGAGTGGCGGGCGGCAGCGGCGGCCGGCGCGCCACGTGCGCCACGTGCGGCAGCGGCGGCCGGAGCGCCACGTGCGCCACGTGCGCCACGTGCGGCAGCGGTCGCCGGCGTCGCCGGCGCGCCACGTGCGGCCACCGGCCCGCGCCCCCGCGTTCCTCCGACGCGCCGGTCCGTGCCTCCCCCCTCGAGCCCCGCGCGGCCTCTCCGCCGCGGCCTCCGTCGCCGCGCCGGGGGGCTGGCCGCGCTGGCCGGGGTCGCGCTCGCGATCGGGGCCGTCGTCGGTGCCGGCTCGCAGTCGGGCGGTACGCCGTCGGCGTCACTGAGCGCCGGCACGCACAGCTCGGGCGCCGCCCGCGCGCCGGTGACCCGGCGTGTGGCCGGCGCCGCCCCGACGCAGCCTCGCCGGCCGGCGACGACGGCGCACCACCGGCCGTCGACGGCGACCGCGGCGCACCACCGGTCGACGGCGATCGCAGCGCAGCCCGCCGTGACGGCGACGCCGCCGGCGCCCACGCCGCCCCCACTCACGGCAGGGACCCCGGTTTCGCTCGAAGCCCGTGGCCACCAGCTGATGTTGGGCGGCGCCTACGGATCGGCGATCGAGGTGTTGCGCAAGGCGGTCGCCACCGCGCCGAGGGGCGACATCACCTATGCCTACGCGCTCTACGACCTGGGTCGCTCACTGCGCCTCGCCGGCGACCCCCAGGCGGCCATTCCCGTGCTCATGGCCCGGCTGCAGATCCCCAATCAGCCCGGCGTGGTCCGGCGCGAGCTGCTGCTGGCCGAGGCCGGCGCCCACGCCGCACCAGCCACCGGCGACGGAAGGCATGGCCACCACCGCGGGCATACGCAGCGCGACTGAGCCACCACCCTGGGCGCACGCCGGGGCAGGCCTCCCGAGGCGCGAGCGAGCCCCGTCGGCCCGCGGCACGCTAGGCGCGGGCGAACCCCGTCGGCCCGCGGCGCGCCGACAGGCTCTCCTTGACCTTCAGCGACGCCAGGACCGCATCGACCGCGTGGCGCCCCGTGTCGCGTTTGGAGCCGCCCTGCACGCGGTCGAGCGCCTGCTCCATCGTGTCCACGGTGAGCACGCCGAACCCGCAGGGGACACCGGTCAACAGCTGGACCTGGGAGATTCCGCGGGCCGCCTCGGCGCACACGTAGTCGTAATGGTCGGTCTCGCCCCGGATCACGGCGCCGAGGCAGACGATCGCCTCGAACCGGCCGGACTCGACCGCGTACTTGGCCGCCAGCGGCAGCTCGAACGCTCCGGGGACGTCGAGGCGCTCGACCTGGTCGATGCCCGCCTCTGCGAGCGCCGCGCGGGCGCCCGACTCGAGCTTGTCGGCCAGCTCGGTGTAGAAGCGGGCCACGCACAGCGCGACCCGGCGCTCGTCACTCATGGTCGGCGCCCATCCCGGGGTCGCTCGCACGCTCATCCCGGGCCCGATCCTGCTCGTGCTCGGAGCGGATCATCTCCTCGTCGAGCGCCAGACCCTGGTGGTGCAGCGTGTGGCCGAGCTTCTCGCGCTTGGCGGTCAGGTAGGCCTCGTTGTGGGGGTTGGGCACGTGCTCGATCGGCATCTGGTCGGTGACCGAGAGCCCGTAGCCGGCGAGGCCCGAGATCTTCTTGGGGTTGTTGGTCAGGATGCGGATGGAGGTGAGCCCGAGGTCGACGAGGATCTGGGCGCCGATCCCGTAGTCGCGCAGGTCGGCCGGGAGTCCGAGGCGCAGGTTCGCATCGACGGTGTCGAGCCCCTCCTCCTGGAGCTTGTAGGCCCGCAACTTGTTGAGCAGGCCGATCCCACGGCCCTCCTGGCTCAGGTACAGGAGCACGCCGCGCCCCTCGCCCTCGATCATCGCCAGCGCCGACTCGAGCTGCTCGCCGCAGTCGCAGCGCAGCGAGTGGAACACGTCGCCGGTCAAGCACTCGGAGTGCACCCGGACGAGCACGTCATCGGCACCCTCGACGTCGCCCTTGACCAGCGCGACATGGTGCTTGTTGTCGACCAGCGAGCGGTAGCCGACGGCGACGAAATCACCGAACGCGGTCGGCAGCTTGGTGGCCACGACCCGCTCGACGAGCTTCTCGTGGCGGCGCCGATAGGCGACGAGCTCGGCGACGGTCACCATCTTGAGCCCGTGGCGCTCGCAGTAGGGCGCCAGGTCCGAGACGCGGGCCATCGTCCCGTCGTCGTTCATGATCTCGCAGATCACGCCGGCCGGGTTGAGGCCGGCCAGCCGGGCCAGGTCGACCGCGGCCTCGGTCTGGCCGACGCGCTCGAGCACGCCGCCGCCGCGAGCCTTGAGCGGGAACACGTGACCAGGCTGGACGAGCTCGCGCGGGCTCGTCTTGGGGTCGATCGCGACCTGAATCGTGCGCGCCCGGTCGGCGGCGGAGATCCCGGTGCTGACGCCCGAGCGAGCCTCGATCGAGACCGTGAACGCGGTCTCGAAGGCCGATTCGTTCTTGGCCGCCATGAGGTCGAGCCCGAGCTCGTCGCAGCGCTCGGGGGCGAGCGCCAGGCAGATCAGCCCGCGCCCCTCCTTGGCCATGAAGTTGATCGCCTCCGGCGTCACGAACTGGGCGGCCATCGTGAGATCGCCCTCGTTCTCGCGGTTCTCGTCATCGCAGACGATCACCATCTTGCCCTGGCGGATGTCCTCGATCGCCTCCTCGATGGTGGCGAACGGAGCCTTGGTCGCGCTCATCGCCCGCCGCGTCCCGCGTCGATCAGCTTCTCCACGTACTTGGCCAGCACGTCAACCTCCAGGTTCACGGACGTCCCGGGCCGAGCGCGACCGAGCGTCGTGCGATCGAGCGTCTCCGGGATCAGGGAAACGGTAACGGATCGCCGATCGACCTCTGCCGCGGTCAGCGACACCCCGTCGATGGCGATCGAGCCCTTCGCGACCACGTAGCGCAGGACCTCGGGGGGCGCCTCGATCTGGACCCGGCGGGCGAATCCGTCCTCGCTCACGGCGGCGACGGTGCCGACTCCGTCCACGTGCCCCTGGACCACATGGCCACCGAGGCGGTCCGATGCGCGCAGCGGCAGCTCGAGGTTGACACCCGATCCCGCCTCGGCCCCGGCCAGCGATGTGCGCTCGAGCGTGACGTTCATGACCTCGGCGGCGAATCCGCCGTCCACGACCTCGGTGGCGGTCAGGCAGACGCCGTTGACGGCGATCGAGTCGCCGGCGCCGAGCTCGGCGGCCAACGGCGTGGCCACCCGCAGCACGCATCCCTCGCCCGAGCGCTCCACGCCGGTGACGGTCCCGATCCCCTGCACGATGCCGGTGAACATCCGCTCACCACTCCTTCAGCCGCGCTGAGACGAGCACGTCCTCGCCGACCTGCTCGACGTCGAGCGTGAGCGCGTGCACGGCCTCAGCGATCGTGTCCACGCCCTGGCCCTCGAGCGGGTCCCGCGCCGTGCGGCCGCCGAGCACCAGCGGCGCCAGGAACAGCCGGATCTCGTCGATCTCGCAGGCGTCAAGGAACGCGCCGGCCAGGTGGGGGCCGCCCTCGAGCAGGATCGAGGAGATCTCGGCGCTGCCGAGCTGGTCGAGCGCCGAGCAGACCCGCGCGGGCTCGTTCTCGCCGGTGGCGACGATCACGTCGACCCCGTGCGTCTCGAGCGCGTCGGTGCCGGCGCGCGGCGCGGCGCGAGAGACGACGACCGTGAGCGGGATCTCACGCGCGTCACGCACGAGCTGGCCGGTGAGCGGCAGCCGGGCGAGCGAGTCGAACACGACCCGGCGCGGCTGGCGATGGACGTTCTCGACCCGGGCGGTGAGCTGCGGGTCGTCGGCCAGCGCCGTGCCGATCCCCACCGCCACCGCGTCGCACTCGGCCCGCCAGTGGTGGGCGCGATAGCGGCTCGCCTCGCCGGAGATCCACTTCGAGTCCCCGGCGCGGGTGGCGACCTTGCCGTCGAGCGTCATCGCGGACTTGAACAGCACCCATGGACGGCCGGTGCGGGCGTGCTTGCGAAACGGCTGGTTCAGGAGCCGTGCGCGGGCCGCGAGCTCGCCGTCGGCCATGACCACCTCGACGCCCTCGTCGCGCAGGATGCCCAGCCCGCGCCCGGAGGCATGCTCGCTGGGGTCATCGGAGGCGACCACGACGCGGGCGATCCCGGCGGCGCGGATCGCCTCGGTGCACGGAGGCGTCCGGCCGTGGTGGCAGCACGGCTCCAGCGACACGTACAGTGTCGCCGCGGCGAGATCGCGCTCGCCGGCGGCGCGGATCGCCTCGACCTCGGCGTGCGGGGAGCCGGCGGCCTCGTGGTAGCCCTCGGCGATGATCTCATCCTCGAGCGCGATCACGGCACCGACGAGCGGGTTCGGGCTCACGCGGCCACGGCCCTGCTCGGCCAGCTCGATCGCACGAGCGAGGTGACGGCGGTCAGTATCGGTCCTTGGCGGCGGCATCCCGGACAGCTGAGGATAGGACGGCGGCGCGGATCGGGCGTGGCTCAGGACACTATGAGCCGCAGCGGCCGCCGGTGAGCCGGTACACGCTCATCTCCGGGCCCGGGGAGCGGTACTGGCGCGGGTAGTAATCGATCGACCAGTCGAAGCTGAAGGGCACCGAGTGGACCCCACCGGCGAAGGGGCTGGCGTGGTAGACGAGCTTCCCGCGCCGGGCCAGGGCGGCGTAGTAGGCGATCGCGCCCGGAGTCAGATTCGGCTGGGCGAACGCTCGGCCGGCCTGGAGCGAGCCGATCACCACCCAGCAGTAGCCACCCTTGACGTACTCGTCGAGCAGCGCGGGCCGCAGCGTGCGCTCGTACTGGTCCACCAGCACGTAGCGCGACTGGCCGGCGGGCAGCGGCTTGCCGTTGGGATCCAGGTCGGTCAGCCAGGTCGGGTAGCGCAGCCAGCGCTCGCCGGTCGGGGTCCAGGGCAGGAACGTGCCGACGTCGGTCGTCCAGTCGTCGGGCACCAACGGCTCGAGCACGACCCGGGCGCCGGCCGGGATGTTGTCGACCATCCAGGCCCGGGTCTGGTTGCGGGTGTCCGGGCGCGAGAGCGCGATGTCGTTGTGGACCACCGCGGTCACGCTCTGGGCCAGCAGCAGCACCGCCACCACGCTCCCGGCGAGGGCCACCGGAACGCGCCGGTGGCGCACCAGCCAGCGCACGAGCTCGACCGCGCCGTAACCGCCGAGGATGGCGACGATCGGGAAGATCGGCATCAGCCAGCGCCCGAAATAGCGCTGCTGGTCGCCCATGAAGATGATGAACGCGATCGGCGCCGGGAGCAGCACGAGCGCCATCGCCACGCGCCTGCGCGCGATCAGCAGCGCGGCGCCACCGACCGCCGCCACCGTCGGACCCCAGCCGAGCCCCCAGGTCAGCGTCCACAGGTAGTAGGTGATGCCGCTGCCCGGAGTGGTCCCGAGCTTGACCGGATCCTGCCCGGCGGCCAGCGACGCCTGCGAGGAGACGCCGGAGCTGAACGAGCCCCAGTCGAGGACCGAATAGGGGTTGACGATCAGGAACGCGACCAGCGCGACGAGGAGCCCCAGTCCGAGGCGGCCGACGGCGGCGAGCTTGCCGCCGCCCGCGGCGTCGCACACCGCCGCGGCGACGAGGCACAACAGCGTCACGCCCCCGGTGTACTTGGTTGCCGAGGCCAGCCCGATCCCGACCCCCGCGATCAGGTAATCACGCGTCTTGCCGCGCCGCACCACGCCTGCGACCCCGTAGAGCGACAGCGCCACCGGCGCCAGTGTGGGGACATCGTTGAGGGCCAGGTGGCTGTAGAAGATCGGCAGGAAGGCGAAGCCGAAGATCGAGGCGGCGACCAGACCCACGAGACGGGTGAACATCCGCGCCCCGGCGAGATACGTGAGCCACGTCGCGATCGTTCCCAGCGCGGCCGCGACCACCCGGGCGACGACGTACAGCGTGGTCGGATCGTTCGTGTACGCCCGGGTCACCGCGTCCCGGCCCCCGAACCAGAGGTCGAAGACGACGTGCAGCAGGTAGGTGTAGGCCGGTGGGTTGAGGAAGTAGTGCGGGTTCAGGTCTTGCCCGAAGAACGCGATCGCCCGCGGCACGAAGTGCGTCGCTTCGTCGACGTTGTAGCTGTAGGGCAGGCCCTGCTTGACGCCCCAGACCCGCAGCAGGAAGGTCACGACCAGCAGTACGCCCACGGCGGGGCGGATCAGATCCGGCCTCGTACGGCGACGGCGCTCTCCTCCGCGACGCCATGTCGGCGGGGGCCGTCCGGTGAGGGTTTTGGCCGGCTCGGGCCGGGTGAGCGTGGCCGATTCCATCGCGACGAATGAGTATCTCGACTTCTTCGGTGCGGCGTGCCATCGAGGGCAACGTCGTCGATCCTGCCCGTCTGGGATACTCCGGGCGGAGTTTAGGGCACTCGCCGCGACCTTTCGCCCCGCTTCCGTGTTGTGCTCCACGCCCGCCGGCGGGGCCCCTACCATCCTCGGGAGCGGCCGAAGTCAGGCCATGAAGCTCATCATCCAGATCCCCTGTTTCAACGAGGAAGACCAGCTTCCCGGCACGCTCGACCACCTGCCGCGGCATGTCGAGGGGTTCGACGCGGTCGAATGGCTGATCATCGACGACGGTTCGTCTGACCGCACGATCGAGGTCGCGCGCGCCCATGGCGTCGATCACGTCGTCAAGCTGACCAACAACAAGGGGCTGGCGGCCGCCTTCCAGGCCGGTCTGGACGCCGGCCTCAAGCTGGGGGCCGACGTGATCGTCAACACTGACGCCGACAACCAGTACGAGGGCCGTGATATCCCCAAGCTCGTCGGCCCGATCCTGCGCGGCGAGGCGGACATGGTCGTCGGCGACCGTCAGGTCGAGACGATCGAGCACTTCTCGGCCGGCAAGAAACTGCTACAGCGGCTCGGATCGTGGGTAGTCCGACAGGCATCCTCGACCGAGATCCCCGACACCACGTCCGGGTTCCGGGCCTACAACCGCGAGGCGGCGCTGCAGATGCAGGTGGTCTCCAAGTTCACCTACACGCTGGAGACGATCATCCAAGCCGGCAAGCTGCTGGTCGCGATCGACCACGTGCCGGTGCGGACCAACGACAAGACGCGCGAGTCGCGGCTGTTCCCGTCGACCGGCGCCTACGTGCGCCGCAATGCGCTCTCGATCTTCCGCATCTACTCGCAGTACGAGCCGCTGCGCGTGTTCTGGGGTGCCGCGATCCTGCTCGGCCTCGGCGCGTTCGGCGTGTTCGTTCGCTTCCTGGTCGCGTTCGCCGAGGGCCAGGGCAAGGGCCACGTGCAGTCCCTCATTCTCGGGGCGGTCCTGTTCAACGCGGCGATGCTGATGGCCGCGCTGGGCGTGATCGGCGACCTGCTCGCCGCCCAGCGGACGCTCTCGCAGCGGACGTTCGAGCGGATCCGGCGGATCGAGCTCCAGCTCGGCGTGGCGCCGTCCCATTACGAGCCCGGAAGCGCGTCCGAGAACCGCGAGGCCCTCGAGGTATGAGCCAACCGACGGTGTCGCCGGAGGCAGTTCCCACCGGCAACACATTCGACAAGTACGGCTCGACGAACCCTGTCGTCCGGCGCCTGATGCACGGCTTCGAGACGGCGCTGCAGACGCTGTTCACCCACGCCGCGCCCGATTCGGTGCTCGACGTCGGCTGCGGCGAGGGTGTGCTGACCTATAAATGGGCCCAGCAGCTCGGCGAGCGGCGGATCGTCGGCATCGACCTCCCCGACCCCAAGCTCGAAGCCGAGTGGGCCACCCGTCAGCGGCCGAATCTCGAGTACCGCACGATGCGGGCCGAGAACCTCCCGTTCGCCGAGAACGAGTTCGGCCTCGCCTCCGCGATCGAGGTCCTCGAGCACGTCCCGGATCCCGAGCACACGCTCGGCGAGATGGCCCGCGTCGCCAGTGGCCACCTGCTCGTCTCGGTCCCGCGTGAGCCGCTGTGGCGAGGCCTCAACATGGCCCGCGGTGCCTATCTGCGCGAGCTCGGCAACACCCCCGGCCATCTCAACCACTGGTCCAAACGCGCCTTCGTGGGCCTGCTCCGCCGCCACGGCGAGGTGATCGAGGCACGGTCGCCGTTCCCGTGGACCATGCTGCTGGTCCGGGTCCGCTGATGGCAGGGCGACTGGCCTCCCTGACCGCCCGCTCGGCGGCCAAGGACTCCGAACCGCCCGCCCTGCAGAACGGGGGCCCTCCCCCACCGGACTCGCAGTCGAGGTCCTACGCATCGGGAGCGCGGGTTCTCTCGATCGGGATCGCCTCGACCGGGATCTTCACGTTCGCCTACCTGGCCACGGCCAGCCACGTGCTCAGCCAGAAGGACTACGGCCAGGTATCGCTGTGCTGGGCGGTCATGTTCGTGATCCTGTCGGTGATCTACCGGCCGATCGAGCAGCTGCTCTCGCGCACGATCGCCGATCGCCGCGCCCGCGGCCTGCACGGGCATCCGCTGATGGTCCCGGCGCTGATCCAGAGCGGCTTTGCGCTGCTGTTCCTGATCGCCGCGCTGGCTCTGCGGCCCGAGATCGAGAAGAACCTGTTCGGCGGGTCGGCCGCGCTGTACTGGATCCTCGTCGTCGGCGTGATGGCCTACGCGGCCAGCTACTTCGCCCGCGGCTGGCTCGCCGGCCACCAGCGCTTCGCGCTCTACGGCGGGCTCGTGTTCCTCGAGTCGACCTCGCGCTTCCTGTTCGCGCTGGCGGCGGCGATCGGGATCACCTCGGGCGAGGGGGCGGTCGCGCTGGGGATGGCGGTGGCGCCGTTCGTGTCGCTGTGCGTGGTCCCGTTCGCGTTCACGCGCTATCGGGTCAAGGGCCTCGAGGGCATCCCCGCCGCCGACGCTGCCCGCGAGGGCCCCGCCCACGCCCAGGTCGAGGAGGCGACCTCGGACCTGTCGTTCAAGATGGGCACCGGATTCGCCATCGCCGTGGTCTGCATCATGCTCGCCGAGCAGACGCTGATGAACGCCGCGGTCCTGATCGTCAACCACGACTCGGGACAGGCGCTGGCCGGGTTCGTGTTCAACGTGCTGCTGATCGTGCGCGCACCGCTGCAGCTGTTCCAGGCCATCCAGACCTCGATCCTGCCCCACCTCGCCGGGCTCGAGGCGAATGCCAGCGGCGAGGACTTCCACAAGGCGATCACGATCACGATCAAGGCGATCGCCGCGTTCGCGGGCGCCGTCGCGCTCGGGCTGCTGCTGATCGGGCCGTTCGTGATGACTGCCCTGTTGGGCAACAAGGGCTTCCATTACGACCGCTTCGGGCTCGCGCTGGTGGGCCTTGGGATGGGCCTGCACCTGGCCGCCGGGACCCTGAACCAGGCCGCGCTGGCCCGCGGCCGCGCGTCCATGGCGGCTGTCGCGTGGATGCTCGCGGCGGCCCTGTTCGTGGCGCTCGTGGCCGCCCCCACGATCTCCAACGTGGTGACCCGCGTCGAGATCGGCTACTTCACCGCCGCGCTCGTGCTGAGCGGACTGCTGTTCATCGTCTACCGCCGCGGAGCCGCCACGCCCGCCGCCGAGGCCAGCGCGGCATAGGCGGCAGCCGGGTCGGTCGAGCCGAACACGGCCGATCCGGCGACGAGCAGGTTCGCGCCGGCCGCGACGCAGCGCCCCGCGGTGTCATGGTTGACGCCCCCGTCGACCTCGAGCGCGACATGGGCCGGGAGCAGGTCGCGCAAGATCGCGAGCTTCTTCAGCGCGTGCCCGATGAACGGCTGTCCACCCCAGCCCGGGTTGACGCTCATGCACAGCGCGAGGTCGAGCGTCTCGGGCGCAACGTCGGAGAGCGCGGCCGCCGGCGTGGCCGGGTTCAGCGAGGCGCCCGCGGAGCAACCGGCCGAGCGGATCTCCGACAGCGCGTAGTGCAGATGCGGGGTGGCCTCGACGTGCACGGTGATCCCGTCGGCCCCGGCCCGCGCGAACTCGGCCACCTGGCGCTCCGGACGTTCGATCATCAGATGGACGTCGAGCACGCCGCCGGCGCTGTGCACCTGATCGGCGAGTGCGCTCACGATCAGCGGCCCGATCGTGATCGGCGGCACGAAGTGCCCGTCCATCACGTCCACGTGGATCACGCGGGCACCGGCACTCATGACCTCCTCGACCTGGGCGCCGAGTCGCGCGAAGTCGGCCGAGAGGATCGACGGCGCAACCCCTCGCTCCCTGAACGCCCCGGCGCTCAACTCGGCTCAGACCGCCTTGAGCATGCTGCCATGACAGTGGTTGCAGGCCACTATCGCCGTGCTCGACATCCGGACCATGGTCGAGTGCTCGCCGCAGTTGGGGCACACGGACACGAGCTCATAGCGCTGCAGGCAGTAGACGCAGCGGTAGCGACCCGGCGCCGCGGTCGGGCGCAGCCACGGCTCGCCACATCCGGGACATTCGGGACCGAGCTTGACGGGGGTGTCGGTCACGGTGTCCATAGCGTAGTGAGGCGGCCGGTCGAGCGAGTGCCGACAGTCGGTCCCGGACCGCCCAGGCCACGCTCCCGCGGGACGACCTACCGGCGCCGCAGGCGGGCGATGAAGAACCCGTCGGTCCGGTCCCGGTGGGGCAGCGACTGCAGATAGTGCTCAGCGGTCGGGTGCCGCCATTGCGGATACGTGTCTCCGAGCTTGTCGGGCGTGAACTCGGGATGGGCGCCGAGGAAGTCGTCGAGGACCCCCTCGGACTCCGCGCGGGAGATCGTGCACACCGAGTAGACGATGACGGCACCCGGGCCCGTGGCCGCGGCCCCGGCGGCCAGGATCTGCGCTTGCAGCCCGGCCAGCTCGGCAACCTTCTCGGGACTGGCCCGCCAGCGGATGTCCGGACGCGACTGCAGCGTGCCGAGGCCGCTGCACGGCGGATCCACGAGCACGCGCTGATAGCCGCCGTCGCGGCGGCTCTTCGCCGCGTCGCCGACCTCGACGCGGATGCAGCCGGCACGCATCCGGCCGGAGGTCTCCTCGAGCGCGCTCGCGCGGCCGCGGTGGCGCTCGACGGCCACCACCGCCCCCTCGTCGCCCATCAGCGCCGCCAGGTGCGTGGTCTTGGCGCCCGGCGCCGCGCACAGGTCGAGCACGCGCTCACCGGGTCGGGGATCGAGCACCCGCGCCACGAGCATCGAAGCGCGCGACTGGGGCATGATCGCGCCCTCGCGCCACAGCTCCGAGGCGTGAGCATCGAACGGCTCCCCGAGCACGAGGCCCTCCGGCAACCACGGCGCCGGCCGCGTCGCCACGCCCAGCTGGGCCGCGACCTCGTGCGGCGTGGCGACGAGCGTGTTGACGCGCAGCGCTGACTCGGCGGGCGTGTTGAGGTGGGCCAGCATCGAGCGCGTGGTCAGCGGCCCGAGCTCATCCCACCACAGCGCCGCAAGCCACTCGGGGATCGAGTGGCGCAGCGCAGCTCCCTCGATCGTGCTGTCGTCGAGGGCGTCGAGGATCCCCTGGCCCTCGCGCGTGGCGCGCCGCAGCACCGCGTTGACGAGCCGGAAGCCGCCCCCGCGACCGCGCTTGGCCAGTTCGACGCTCTCGTTCACCGCGGCGTGATCGGCCACGCCACCCATGAACAGGATCTGGAACAGACCGAGCCGGAGCGCGGCGAGCACGTGGGGCTCGAGCGCCTCGACCCCGCCGTGCAGGAGGCGCGCGGCGACGTGGTCGAGCGTGTCGCGGCGCTGAACGGTCCCGTAGGCCAGCGCCATCGCCAGGGCCCGGTCGCGGGGCTCGAGCCCGGCGGCCTCGGCGGTGAACGCGCGGTCGGCGTAGGCCCCCTGCTCGAATACCCGCCGGATGACCGCGAACGCGCAGACGCGGGCGGGGCCCGCGCTCACCGCCTGAGTCCGCGCAGGAAGTCCTCGCCCCCCATCGGGCGCCGGCCCGGGGGCTGCACGCTGACCAGCTCCAGCGCGCCCTCGGCACACCCGAGGACGGGGAGCTCGCCCGCGAGCGAGACGACGCCCGGCGGTGGTCCCGGCAGCTCGAGCACGCGCGCCGCGTGCACGCCGAGCAGCGTCCCGTCGGCGAGCTCGACGTTGGCCCCGATGTGGGGGCTGAGCGCGCGCACGACGCGCTCGAGCTCGGCCGCTCCTCGCGCGCCGTCGAGGCGCCGGTCATCAGCGGTGATCTTCTCGGCGTACGTGGCCGCCGCGTCGTCCTGCTCGCTGAACGGCGGGGACTCGTCGAGGGCGCGCACGAGCAGCTCGCCGCCGAGGCGCTCGAGCCGTGCGGCGAGCGAGCCATAGGTGTCCTGCGGGCCGATCGGCTCCGAACCCACGAGGCACACCGGGCCGCTGTCGAGCCCGGCGGTGACACGCATGATCGAGACGCCGGTCTGCTCGTCGCCGGCCATGATCGAGCGCTCGACCGGCGCGGCCCCGCGCCAGCGCGGCAGCAGCGATGGATGCACGTTCAGCATCAGGTGCTCGGACAGCAGCGGGTCCTTGATCAGCGCCCCGAACGCACACACACAGACGGCCTCGGGCGCAGCGGCGGAGATCCGTTCGCGAGCGTCCTCGTCGTTGACCGAATCGGGCTGGAAGACCTCGATGCCAAGCGTCTGCGCCGTCTCGGCGACCGGCGGCGGCGCCAGGCGCCGTCCCCGTCCGCGCGGGCGGTCGGGGCGCGTGACCACGAGCGCCGGGCGGTGCGCGGAGTCGGCCAGGCGCTCGAGCACGGCCGCGGCGAAGTCGGACGTGCCGAGATAGACCGTGCGCACGGGGTGCTGCCCGCGCGGCGTCAGGCCGCCGCCTGCGCCTCACGCAGCGCCCGCATCGCTTCCTTGCGCTGCTCGCGGCTGGTGCGGTCGAGGATCAGCACGCCGTCGAGATGGTCAAGCTCGTGCTGGATCACGCGAGCCTCGAGCCCCGAGGCCTCGATCAGGATCGGCTCCCCGTACGCGTCCAAGGCGCGGACCCGGACGTGGACCGCCCGCTCGACGTC
Organism: uncultured Solirubrobacteraceae bacterium; assembly: GCA_963800815.1. Classification (GTDB taxonomy): domain Bacteria; phylum Actinomycetota; class Thermoleophilia; order Solirubrobacterales; family Solirubrobacteraceae; genus Palsa-465. The sequence continues at coordinate 197,122 of CAWDCP010000015.1, read as the reverse complement.
GACGAGCACGGCCGGAAGGCTGAGGCAGCCCTCCTCCATCGTCTCCATCTCGCGCCCCGACCATTCGATCTCGGGGTTGACCAGCGCCTGCACGGGCGACTGCTGCTGCACCCGGTAGACGAGCACGCGATTCAGGACGCCGACCTGAGTGGCGGCCAGGCCGACGCCGATCGCGTCGATCATCAGCTCGCCCATCCGCGAGATCTCGGAGCGCAGCGCCTCGTCGAAACGGTCCACGGGCCGCGCCCGCGTCTTGAGCACCGGATCGCCGAACTTCCGCACCTGGGCGAGGGCGGCACTCCGGCGGGCGGCAACCTCCGGATCGAGCTCCGGCTCTTCCTCCTCCTCGACGAGATCCTCGTCGAGGAGCGCCTCCTCGGGCTCGGCCTCAAGGTTGTCGGTCACGTCATCGAGCACATCTTCAGTTTAGTTGGCTCGAGCAGCGCCCCGGCCGCGAGCACGCCCCGCCGGTACGACCCGGGCCACATGGTTCGGCCCTGGGTGGAGCGTGGGCTCAGCCGAGCTCGCCCAACTCGACCGGCGGCAGGTCCTTGACCTCGTCCTTGGTGAGCGTGACCCGGACGCCGACGTCGACCTTGGTGACGACGCCGATCGGGATCGCCACCCGCTTTGCGCCCCACAGGTGGCCCTCGTCGAGCAGCACATGAGTGACGTGATGATCGGCGGGGTCGATCACCAGTCCGGCGACGTGCCCGATCTCCCCGTCGGTGGCGTGCACGCTGTCGCCACGGCGGATGTCGACCTCGCCCACCGGCACCTTGTCCTCGATGAATGCGTGCGGTCCGGATCCGGTTTTGCCCAGGCCGGTGCCCATCGAGCCGATCCCCGCGGAGCCGAGCCCGGCGGAGTAGGGCAGCGACAGCATCGCGTCCTGCTCGTAGTTCCAATCCCCGGCGGCCCCCGAGATGTACTCGGACTCCTCGGCGTCCTCGAGCAGGTGGAACTCGTGCAGGCTCGACGTCAGCCGGATCTCGGTCTCGCCGGCCGCGCTCACGAGATCGATCGGGACGAGATGGCCGCACCCCTTGCGGTGCTCGGGCTCGACGACGAGGTGCGTGATGGCGCGGGCGACCGGGTCGATGACCACGCGGCGCAGCGCGCCGCAGGCGCCGTCGCTGCACACCACCGGTGTGCCGATCACGTATTCGGTGGCCGGGCTCATGCTGGCGCCGAGATTACCGCGTGCCGCCCGTCTACTGCGGATCGACGTCGACGCTGACGTTCACGCCCCGCGTGTCCTTGTCGCGAGGGAGCGCATCGACTGCTGCTCCGACCACGGCGATCGCAGCGGCGCGGTCCTCCGCCTTGATCACGAGTTGGCTGCGCTCGCGGCCGCGCAGCCGGAACAGGGGAGCGGGCCCGAGCAGCTGCGCCGTGGGAAGCTCGATCGCCCGCCGCAGCCGGTCGGCGAGAGCGTGGGCGGCGCACGCTTCGACGGCCGAGCAGACGATCCGGATCAGCGACGCGTACGGCGGATAGCGCAGCAGCTCACGCCGCCGGAGCTCGTCGGCGAGAAAGCCGTCGGAGTCATGGCGGGCGGCGAACAGGATCGAGCGGGCGTCGGGCGCGATCGTCTGCACCAGGACCCGTCCACCGCCTTCGCCGCGGCCGGCGCGGCCGGCGAGCTGCGTGATCAGCGCAAACGTGCGCTCCTCCGCCCGGAAGTCCGGGAACCGCAGCGTCTGGTCGGCATCGAGCACGACGCCGAGCGTGACATCGGGGAAGTCGTGGCCCTTGGCGACCATCTGCGTGCCCACGAGCACCCCGGCGCGCGCGGCCGAGAACCGGGCCAGCGTCTGGGCCGCGCGGTCCTTGATCGCCACCGAGTCCGCATCGAGCCGGAACACGGGAAAGCTCTCGTCCCCGAGCGCCGACTGCAGCTCGTGCTCGATCCGCTCGGTCCCCGCCCCGTGACGCGCCACCGAGCTCGAGCCGCATTCGCCGCAGCGCACCGGCGCACGCCGGTGGTAGCCGCAGTGGTGGCAGGTGATCGTCCCCGAGGCGCGGTGCAGCACCAGCGCGACCTCGCAGTCGGGGCACATCCACACATGACCGCAGGAGCGGCAGGAGAGGAAGTTCGACCACCCGCGACGGTTGAGCAGCACGATCGCCTTGCGCCCGGCGCGACGGACCGCGGCCAGCGCGACGCGGGTCTCAGGGTGCAGCGGATGGTGCTGCCCGCGCATGTCGAGCACCTGCACTCCGGGCAGGCGGCGGCCGTCGACGCGGCTGGGCAGGCGCAGTCGCGGCAGCGAGCCCGCGCTCTCGGGCCGCGGAGTGGCACTCCCCGCCAGCAGCACCGCGCCGTGCGCGTCGGCTCGGTGCTGCGCGACCGCGCGGGCGTCGTAGCGCGGGTCTCCCTCGTGCTTGTAGGAGCTCTCGTGCTCCTCGTCGATCACGATCAGTCCGATCTCGCTCAGCGGCGCGAACACGGCGGAGCGGGGCCCCACGCATACGCGTGCCTCGCCGCCGGCCAGCCGCAGCCACTCGTCGTGGCGTTCGCCCTGGCCGAGCGCCGAGTGGAGCACGGCCACGACATCGCCGAAGCGGGCCCGGAAGCGCCCGACCGCCTGCGGCGTGAGTCCGATCTCCGGCACGAGCACGATCGCCGAGCGGCCGGCCTCGAGCGCCGCGGCGACCGCGCGCAGGTAGATCTCGGTCTTGCCCGACCCGGTGACGCCATGCAGCAGGAAGCGCCCGGGCCCCCGGCGTGCGGCGGGGGCCCGGCGTGCGGCGGGGGCCCGGCGTGCGGCGGGGCGCCGAGGGCCGCCCGGCCCCGGCGTCCCCCAGCGCCGCCAGGACCGGCGCCAGCGCGGCCTCCTGATCGGCGGTGAGCGGCGGCGGGACCACGCTCGCCTCGCCGACGATGTGATCGGTCGGCCGGCGCACCCGGACGCGGCGCTCGATCGCGACCAGGCCGCGCCCCTGAAGCCGGCGCAGGCGCTCGCTGCCGAGCTCTGCCGCCCTCAGCGGCCCCTCGCGATCCAGGCGCTCGAGCACCTCGCGCTGCCCCGGCGTCAGCCGCTCCTTGCCCGCGAGTGCCGCGCGACCGGCGCCGGTGAGCTCCGCCACGAGCGTGAGCCGGCGCCCGACCCCGCCTGCGAACCCGGGCGGAAGCACGAGCGACAGGGCGCGCGCGGCTGTCGAGCAGTACTCGCGCGCCATCCACTCGGCCAGCGACACGAGATCCGCGGGCAGCGCGCCGGCCAGCACCTCGTGCGGCTCGACGAGCCGTCCCGGGGCCAGCTCGGAGCGGTCCGCGAGCGAGGTGACCACCCCGAGCGTCCGCCGGCCGCCGAATGGCACCGAGAGCAAAGACCCGACCGCGACGCCGCCCTGTTCGGGCCCGAGCCGGTAGTCGAACGGGCCGCGCACCGCGCGCGTGCGGGTCAGCGGCTCGACACGTGCGATCACCGCTCTCGGTTCACTCAAAAGGACGTCGTCCACGACGTGACGCAGGGTAGAGTGGGCTCAGGATGACGGGGGAACGGCTTGTCGGGGAGCCAGCCCGCGCGCAGCAGCCGGGCCCTGCGGCGCGGGCGCTCGAGATCCCCGAGATCATTGCCATGTGCGACCGGATCGTCGGCGAGCCGGGTCGCCGACAGCACCTGTTCGCATGGCTCAAGGCCCCCGACGCCGGAGCCGAACAGTGGCTCGCGGTCGACTCCTACTACCCGGCGAGCCGGCTGGTGGTCGTGTGTCGAGCCGATCCGCCGGGACCCGACGACCACCTCTATGGCGAGCTCGTGCCGCGGCACGGCCTGCGGCTGCTGCAGCTCACCCCCGCAGAGCTCGGCGATGAGCGCCCGCGGGCCGAGGCCCGGCTACGCGACCTGATCGCCGCCACCGGCCCGGCGCCGCCCCGGATCAGGGAGGCGCCGTTCCCGGACGGGCCCACCGAGAGCCCCGTCGCCCGCGCGATGGCGTCGCTGGCGCTGCCCGCCGCCACGCCGACCCCGGAGCGCCGCCGCATCAGCCCCGGGCAGGCCGCGGCGGCCGAGCGCGCGGCCCGGTTCGTGGCCGCTCACAGGGTCAGCGGAAATGGCGGCGCGAACGGCACCTCGCGGGTCACGCCCCGCGTCGGACCGGGGGTCGCGTCTCGCCGGCAGCCGCAGCCGCGACCGCGTCCGAGCTCGGCGGTCCGGGCCGCGCCGGCCCCGCGCCCGCGCTCGCATCCGACGTCACGCGGCCCAGCCCGGATCCGCGGCGACGACCTGGCGCTCGGGGCGGCGCTGGTGCTGATCGTGTTCGTCGAGGTGTACGTGCTCGTGGTCCGGACCGCACTCGACCACGATCGGCTGCTGCTCGCCTTCGGCGTGGCGCTCGACGCCGGCGCGCGCTCGCTCGGGACCGTGGCCGCCGCCCGTGCCGGACGGCTGGGATGGGCCTGGGCGTGCGCGATCGGCGGCAGTCCCGTGGTGGCCGCATTCGCCCTGTTCCAGTCCGATGGCCCGGTCACCACCGAGCCGGCGCCGCTGGCCGGGCTGATCGCGCTGCTGGCCATCGTCCTGGTCGCGCTCACCCTGGCCGGGTCCGCCCTCGGCATCTGAGGCGACTGGGCCGCTACGCTCCGCGCCCGTGGAGCCAGAGCCCGGCGAGCGAGTCTTCTTCATCGGCCATCCCTCGTGGCGGTCGATTCTCGGCTTCTACATCGTCGGCTTCCTCGCCGCGGTGCTCGCGGGCGCCCTCGCCGGGCTCGTGACCGCGATCGCGGTCGGGCACGTCCAGATCGGCTGGATCATCCTGGTCGTCGCCGCGGCGCTGCTGCTCGTGCTCGGCGGCGGTGCGCTGCGGCGGATCGGGACGACATACGGGATCACCGACCAGCGCCTGACGATCGAGCAGGGCATCTTCTCGCGGCAGATCCACCAGACCCGGCTCGATCGGGTCCAGAACGTCAATTCCCGCCAGAGCCTGCTCGAGCGCCTGCTGCGCGTGGGCACCGTGGACTTCGACACGGCGGGCAGCGCTGAGTTCGACTTCTCGTTCCGCGGCGTGGCCGTGCCCGAGCGGATCGTCCGCACCGTCGACCGGGCGATCCACGAGCGCAGCGGGGCAGGGGCCCACGACCCGTTGGACGGGCCGGGACCGTCTGGGCCGGCGTCCTCCTGAGCTGCGCTGCCGAGCGTCGCGCGGCGGCTACGCCCCGACGGGCGCGGCGTCGCTGAGGCCTGCGGCCGCCCGCAGCGCGGCGGCCTTGTCGGTCCGCTCCCACGTGAAGTCGTGGTCATCGCGACCGAAGTGGCCGTAGGCGGCGGTCTTCTGGTAGATCGGGCGGTGCAGCCGCAGGTAGGACCGGAAGGCCCCGGGCCGCAGGTCGAAGTGCTCGTTGATCAGGTCGAGGATCTGCCCACGCCCGATCTTCTCGGTGCCGAAGGTCTCCACCATGACCGAGACCGGATGCGCGACACCGATCGCGTACGCGACCTGCACCTCGCAGCGATCGGCCAGCCCGGCCGCGACCACGTTCTTGGCCACGTAGCGGGCCGCGTAGGCCGCGGAGCGGTCGACCTTGGAGGGATCCTTGCCCGAGAACGCACCGCCGCCGTGACGGGCCATGCCGCCGTAGGTGTCGACGATGATCTTGCGGCCGGTGAGGCCGCAGTCGCCCATCGGGCCGCCGATCACGAACCGTCCCGTGGGGTTCACGAGGAAGTTCTTGTGCAGCTTCTGGGCGTCGAACAGGTGGTCGGGCAGGATCGGCTCGACCACGTGCTCCCACAGGTCGTCCTTGATCAGCGACTCGGCGCCCTCGCGGTGCTGGGTGGAGATCAGCAGCTTCTCGATCTCGACCGGGCGGCCGTCGAGGTAGCGCACCGTCACCTGGGTCTTTCCGTCCGGGCGCAGGTAGGGCACGATCTCCGCCTTGCGCACATCGGCCAGTCGCTTGGCCAGCTTGTGGGCCAGCGCGATCGGGAGCGGCATCAGCTCCTCGGTCTCGTTGGACGCGTAGCCGAACATCATGCCCTGGTCGCCCGCGCCGGCGATGTCGAGCTCGTCGTCGTCGCCGGGCATGGTCCGGGCCTCGTAGGCCTGGTTGACGCCCTGGGCGATGTCGGGCGACTGCTTGTCGATCGCGTTGATCACCGCGCACGTCTTGCAGTCGAAGCCGTACTCGGCGTTGTCGTAGCCGATCTTGCGGACCGTCTCGCGCGCGATCTCCTGGATGTCCACGTAGGTGTCGGTGGTGATCTCGCCCGAGACGACGATGAGTCCGGTGTTGACGAGCGTCTCGCACGCGACGCGCCCGGTGGGGTCATCGGTGAGCACGGCATCCAATACGCCATCCGAGATCTGGTCGGCGATCTTGTCCGGATGGCCCTCGGTGACGGACTCGGACGTGAACAGGTACTCGTTGTCGGAAAGCTTGGTCATGAGATCTGGAGAAACAGCTCCGCGGTCGAATCGGCCTCCCCGCTCGACGATTGCAGACCGATCGCGCGGATCCTCTGGAGATCCGCCCGCAGCGCGCGGTACCGCGCGCTGCGCGTCAGTCCAGTCTGCTCACCGAGGCTGAGGAGCTGGTCAAAGTCGAGAAAGAGTAGCGAGGTCACCGCCTCCGGGCGATCCCCGAGCGTCGCCTGATAGCGATCGTCGTCGATCAGCGATCGCGCGTGGTCACGTACGGCGGCGATCGCGGCGAGGCTGGTGGCGATGACGACCTTGCCGTCGAACACGGCGTAGTCGAACTCCAGGCCCGGTGCCAGCGCGAGCTGGTGGGCGGTGATCCCGTCCACCTGCTGGTCGGTGAAGACCGGCGCCTGACCCGGGCCCGAGGCGGGCAGCGGGAACAGCTGCGCCAGCGGGGCCTCGAGCTCCGCCAGGGCGGTCCGGGTGCGGTTCTCGTTGCTCGTGCGGGCGATGACCACGAGTGCCGGCCTGCCCGCGCCGGGCGCGATCGCGATGGCCGTCTCCCCCTCGAACAGACTCAGCACGTCGCGCTTGACGTCGACCCCTTCCGCCTGGAGCGCGGTGCCGAGGCGCGAGAGCAGCGGCCCAACGCCGGCGTACCCGCCGGCCGCCCCGGCCCCGAGCAGCCGCGGCGCGGCGCGGTCCAGGCCGGTCGTGTCGAGCAGCAGCGCCGCGCCCGACGGGACCTCCGAGGCCAGCGAGGGCGAGAAGGGATGCAGCGCCAGTCCGCGGAGGTACGCCAGGCGGGGGTCGAGCACGCTGTGGACGCGGATGCTGAGCCCACTGCTCGACGGCGTGAATGCGACCGCCACGCCGGCGAGCGCCGGCTGGTTGACCAGCGCGCCGAGCGCGCCGACGAGGCCGCTGCGCGGGGCGAGCAGCGCCCGCACGCCCTGGACCGACGCGTAGGCGTCGAGGGCGCGGCCCGCGGGCTCGCCGGCCTCGGCGCGCCGATAGACGGCGCTGGCCGCCAGCGACGGCGCCCGACCGGTGCCCGTGTCGATCGCGGCCCGCACCGCCTCGTCCTGACCGATCGTCAGGTAGTGCCCGAGGAAGGCCAGCTCGGTGCCGTCGGGCAGGCGGAGGATTGCTTGCGAGTCCTCATCGAGGTGTCGCACCGGTCCGACACGAGCGAGAAAGCGCCGGGCCGCGGCGCGGTCGCCGACGTCGAGCACGATCAGCGAGCTCGCCGCCGAGGAGGACGTGCCGAGCAGCGCGATCGCCGCCTCCTTGCCCAGCCACGGCCGGATCTCACGCGTGAAGTCGACCAGCCCGGCGGCCGTGCCCGATGCGGTCGTGATCGCGCCGGGGCGCGCCTGCAGGGCGAGCCGCAACAGCGGGTAGTCGGGGAAGCGCGCGGCCAGCGCCAGCGCCCGCTTGACCGCCGGGCGCTTCGCATCGGTCGAGAGGTGCACGTAGGCGAGCGCGTCAGCGGGGACGATGGCGGCCGCGCCGGTGGCCGGCGGCTCTTCGCTCGCTCCGCGACCGAGGGCGATCACCGCCGCGAGCAGCACGACGACGACAGCGATCACCGCCGCCAGAGCGCGCTGAGCCCGCACCGACGCGGGGACAAGCGCCCGCAGACCAACCTTCTCCCGGGTCGACATCGGCACCGGGAATGATCAAATCAGGCCGCGGCTTCTCCTGCGCCACTTGGCGGCTCGTCTGGGTCGCGGCGGCGTCCGCGGCCGCGGTCGCGGCCCTGTTCGCGCTCGCCGCGGCCGTGGTCGCGTGCGCCCCGCTCAGCCCGGGAGCGGCGCTCGTTGCGCTCGACGAAGTCGATGATCAGCGGGATCCCCTCGAGCCGGTAGCGCTCGCGGAGGCGGTTCTCGAGGAAGTACGCATAGTCCCGGGTCACCCGGTCGCGTGTGTTGACCTGGATCGAGAAGCGCGGCGGCCGCTCACCGGTCTGGGTCATGTAGATCAGCTTCAGCCGGTGGCCCTGGCGGGCCGGCGGCTGGCGGGTGGTGATCGAGTCGGAGAGGAAGCGGTTCAGCTGCGGCGTGGGGATCCGCCCGAACGAGCGGTCGGCCAGCGCCAGCGCCTCGATCAGCAGCCGCTCGACGTGACGCCCGGTCTTGGCGCTGGCGGTGAGCACCCGCGGTCGCAGCCGCAGCTTGGACTGCGCCCGGGCGCGCTCGTATTCGAGGTCGACGTTCTCGGCGATGTCCCATTTGTTGAGCACCAGCGCGGTCGCGCAGCCGCTCTTCATGGCCAGATCGGCGATCCGCAGGTCCTGGGTCGTGACGCCCTCGGTCGCGTCGCACACGACCAGCGCCACGTCCGCCCGTTCGGCGGCGCGCCGCGAGCGCAGCGACGTGTAGTACTCGAGCGACTCGCCCACCTTCGCCTGGCGGCGCAGGCCGGCGGTGTCGATCAGGACCAGGTCGCGATCCTGATAGCGCAGCGGCAGGTCGATCGCGTCCCGCGTCGTGCCGGCGACGTCGGAGACGATCACCCGCTCGGCGCCGATGAACTTGTTCACCAGCGAGGACTTGCCGACGTTGGGCCGGCCGATCACGGCCAGGCGTACGGCGTCGTCGTCGGTCTCGTCGGTGTCGTCCTCGGGCACCAGCGCCGCCATCCGGTCGAGCAGGTCGCCGGTCCCGAGTCCCTGCGCGGCCGACACGGCCACCGGATCGCCGAGCCCGAGCGCATGGAACTCGGCCGCCAGCGGCATGTCGCGGACCGAGTCCACCTTGTTGGCCGCCACGATCACCGGCACCGGCGCGCGCCGGAGCAGATCGGCCATCTCGAGGTCGCCCGGGCGCAGCCCGGCCTTGGCGTCGACCACCAGCACCGCCGCCCCCGCATCGGCCAGCGCCGCACGGGCCTGGTCCTGGATCTGGGACGCCAGCATGTCGCGGTCCTCGAGGTCCACGCCGCCGGTGTCGATCAGCGTCAGCGGCCGCCCGTTCCAGTCCGTCTTGATCTCCTTGCGGTCACGCGTGACCCCCGGGCGCTCGTGGACGACGGCCTCCCGGGACTCGGTCAGGCGGTTGACCAGCGAGGACTTGCCCACGTTGGGATAGCCGACGATCGCGAACTTCATGCTCAGGCCAGGCTAGTTGGTTTGGGGAGGCGGACGGGGCGGGGGATGGCGCGGCAGGCGGTGGCGGCGGGCGTGGCGCGGGGTGGTGGCGCGGGGTGGGCGGGTGGCGGGGCACGATCTGAGAGCCCGAGAAACGGCCGCTGCACTCGTGCCAGCTCGACATGGTCTACGCGCTCCAGACCCTGTCCGGCACGCCCAACATGGGCTCGGTGACGTCCGGCGCAAGGCGACCGACACCATCGCGATGGGGAGATCTGGCTGTCGGTCGGCGGTGGTGGCGGGCAGGCGGTCAACGGCGGCAATGAGGGTGAGGTGGTTGGGGTGGCGATGGCCGCCGGGGGGCAGCGGGCCGCCCCGGCGCCCGGCCTCTCGGCATGTGCCCGATGCACCGGATTCTGAGATGCAAAAGGTGACAAAGCGCCCCGGGTCGCCACCGTTCTGGTCGGATAAGACTCCGGGGGATGTATTTCCGACCATAGCCCCTCCACGGGCCGGCGCTTTGTCACGTTTTGCCCCCCCCGCAACGGTTTGAGGGCCAGCAACCGGCCCCGATGAGCCCGCCGCGCTCGCCGCCCGGCCCGGTGCCCGATGCACCGGATGACGGCCGTGCTTAAGTCGACAAACCTCACTCGGTCAAGCCCTCCTTGGCCATGTAAGCGCCGTGGAGGCGCTTACATGGCCAAAGACGCTGAGAGCCGCCGAGTTTGTCGAGATAAGCACCCTCCTCCCCCGCCCGCGCCGTCGTGTCCCGTGAGGCCCTCTTGGTCCACCGGTGCCCGATGCTCTTTCCCAGCAAGTCGTTGACGCGACGAACCCCGCCCGCGCCCGCACGACAACGACCCCCTACCCCCCGCCCCCCCGCACGAGCGCCACCACCCGCGCCACCACGTCCTCCAGCGTCAGCCCCGTCGTATCGAGCTCCACCGCCCCCGGCGCCGCCTCGAGCGGCGACGCCTCTCGCGTCCGGTCGCGCTCGTCGCGGATCGTCTGCTCGGCCAGCACCGTCCCCACGTCGGCCCCGAGCTCCACCGCCCGCCGGCGCGCGCGCTCCTCCGGCGAGGCGGTGAGGAACACCTTGACGGCGGCGTCGGGTGCGACCACCGTGCCGATGTCGCGACCCTCGGCCACCCAGTCGCCGTCGGACATCAGCCGGCGCTGCTCCGCCACCATCGCCGCCCGCACAGCCGGATCGGAGGCCACCCGCGATGCCGCCTCGGAGATCTCGGGGCGGCGGATCGCCTCGGTCACGTCTCGGCCGTCGAGCCGCACCCGCTCCCCCAACGAGATCTGCACCAGCGGCGCGATCTCCGCCGGCCCGCGCTCGCCCTCCAGTGCGGCCAGCGCCACGCACCGGTACATCGCGCCCGAGTCCAGGTAGGTGAAGCCGAGCGCCTGCGCCACCGCCTTGGCGACGCTCGACTTCCCGGCCCCGGCGGGCCCGTCGATCGCGACCACCACGGCCGCTACACCAACCGCGCCACGTCGTCGGCAAAGCCGGGATAGGAGACCGCGGCGGCCTCCATGCCCACCACCTCGACGCCCTCGCGAGAGGCGAGACCGGCGACCGCGCCGAGCAGCGCCAGGCGATGGTCGCCGTGGGCTTCGATGATGCCGCCGCGCAGGCCGCCGCTGCCGCGCACGACGAATCCGTCCTCGGTGGCCTCGATGTCGGCGCCGAGACCGCGCAGGCCACCGACCACGGTGGCGATCCGGTCGGACTCCTTGACCCGCAGCTCGCCGGCGCCCCGGACGACCGTCTCACCCTCGGCGAAGCACCCCATCAGCGCCACCAGCGGCAGCTCGTCGATGGCCAGCGGCACCTCCTCGGGCTCCACCACGGTGCCCTCCAACGACCCGTTGCGGATGTCGAGGTCGGCCACCGGCTCAAGCGGCCCGAAGGCGCCGTCGGGCTCGACGTCGCCGACCACGATCGCTCCCATCCGCTCCAGGATGCGCAGGAACCCAGCTCGCGTCCAGTTCACGCCGACGCCCTCGATCAGCAGCCGCGAACGCGGCACGAGCACGCCGGCGGCGATCAGAAACGCGGCCGAGGAGAGGTCGCCGGGGACCTCGATCAGCTCGAGCTCGAGCTCGTCGGCGTTCCCGATCGCGGTCCGGTACACACCGTCGGAGCCCTGCGAGCGCTCCAGGGGCGCGCCCGCCGCGAGCAGCATCCGCTCGGTGTGATCGCGGCTGGCCACCGGCTCCACCACCACCGTACGCTCGGTTGTCATGCCGGCGATCAGGACGCACGACTTGACCTGTGCGCTGGCCACCGGCAGCTCGTACTCGATTCCGGCCAGCCGGGCGCCGTGGACCGTGAACGGCGGAAAGCGCTGCTCCGTGGCCTCGATCGTCGCCCCCATCAGCCGCAGCGGCTCGGCGATCCGGTCGATCGGCCGCCGCCGGATCGAGGCGTCGCCGTCGAGCACGAAGCTCGACCCGGCCTGGAACGCCAGCCAGCCCGGCAGCAGCCGCATCAGGGTGCCGGCGTTGCCGACGTCGATCGCGTGCCCCGGCGGCTGCGCGTTGCGCAACCCGCCGCCACGGATCAGCAGCTCGTCGGCGCGGACCTCGACGATCGCGCCGAGCTCGCGGACGGCGGCCAGGGTCGAGTTGGTGTCCTCGGCGTCGAGGTAGTTGCGGACCAGGACCGGCTCGGAGGCCATCGCGGCGAACAGCGCCGCGCGGTGCGAGATCGACTTGTCGGCGGGCGGCGAGATCCGCCCCTTGAGCGGGCCCGAGGGCGCGAAGCGCGCGTTCATGCCCGCGCCACCGGGAACCCGAGCGTTGCCACCAGCTGATCGGCCCGGCGCGCCGGTTCCTCGCCGGCGATCCACAGGGCCACGACGCCCTCGCTCATGTCGGCCGCGGGGTACAGCGCCATGTCGGTGATGTTGACGCCCGCGCGCCCCAACTCCAGCGACAGCTGCGCGATCACCCCGGGACGGTTCGGTACCGACACGCGCAGCTCGTACAGCGGGCCGCCGGCGAGCTGGGCCTCGAGCAGGCGCCGGCGGTCGGCGGCGGCCTGCTCGTTCCAGGCCGTGATCCGGTCCGCATCGCCCGCAGCGAGCGCGTCGCGGACGGCGAACAGCCGCGCGATCGTGTCGTCGAGACCCGCCGTCAGCGCATCGCGGTTCGACACATAGATGTCGGTCCAGATCGCGCTCGGGGCGCCGGCGACGCGCGTGGCGTCGCGGAAGCTCGGACCGGTCGCGGGCATCCGCTCGTCGCCGGAGGCGAGCGTCTGCGCGGCCTGCGAGACGAGCACGTTGGCGAGCACGTGGGGCAGGTGCGAGACCGTGGCCAGGATGGTGTCGTGGAGGCCGGCCTCGATCGCCGCCGGCCGCGCACCGAGCCCGCGCAGCAGCCGATAGAGCCGCTCGTACAGCAGCCCCGACGTGCTCGAGGCCGGTGTCAGGTACCACGTCGCGCCGTCGAACAGGTCCGCTCGCGCGTTCTCCACTCCGGCGCTCTCGGCGCCCGCGAGCGGATGGCCGCCGACGAAGCGCGGGTCGGAGTGTGCGGCGACGACGGCGCGCTTGGTCGAGCCGACGTCGCTGACCACGCAATCGGCCGGCGCGCAGGCCAGCACCTCCCCCACGCTGTCGGCCAGGACGCCGACGGGCGCGGCCACGAACACCGCCTCGGCGTCGGCCACGGCGTCGCCCACCGTGGCGCAGGCGCGGTCGATCGCCCCGCGCTCCAGCGCCCCCGCCAGCGCGTCGGGCGAGGGGTCATAGCCCGACACGGTGGCGCTCAGCCGCTCCCGCGCCGCCAGTGCGACCGAGCCGCCGATCAGCCCGACGCCGATCACCGCAATCCGCATGCCGGCGCTGATCAGTCCTCGCCGCGGCGGGCCCTGACCGACTCCGCCAGGCGGTCGAGCACCTCGACGGTCGTGTCCCAGCCGATGCAGCCGTCGGTGATCGACTGGCCGTAGACCAGCGCTCCCGGGTCGCCCGGATCCTGTCGGCCCGCGAGCAGGAACGACTCGAGCATCACCCCGACCAGCGCGTGGTTGCCGGCGGCGATCTGCTCCGCCACCGCGTCGGCCACCGCGGGCTGGCGCTCGGGATCCTTGCCGCTGTTGTCGTGGCTGAGATCGATCATCACCCGCTCGGGCAGGCCGGCCGCGCGCAGCAGCTCGATCGCCTCGGCCACCGGCTCGGCGCCGTAGTTGGGCGTCCCCCGGCCCCCGCGCAGGATGACGTGACAGTCCCCATTGCCGCGGGTGTAGAGGATCGCCGGCGTTCCGCCGACGTCGATCCCGGCGAACGCGTGCGAGGCGGCGGCGGCACGGACCGCGTCGACTGCCACCTGCACGTTGCCGTCGGTCCGGTTCTTGAACCCGACCGGCATCGACAGTCCCGAGCCGAGCTGCCGGTGGATCTGGCTCTCGGTCGTGCGGGCGCCGATCGCCCCCCAGCAGACGGCGTCGGAGATGTACTGCGGCGTGATCGGATCCAGGAACTCACAGCCGACCGGCACGCCGAGCGCGAGCACCTCGAGCAGCAGCCGCCGGGCCATCCGCAGACCGGTGTTGACGTCGCCGGAGCCGTCGAGGTGGGGATCGTTGATGAGCCCCTTCCAGCCGATCGTCGTGCGGGGCTTCTCGAAGTAGACCCGCATCGCCACGCACAACTCGCCCGCCAGCCGCTTGGCCTCGTGGCTGAGCCGCTCGGCGTACTCGCGCGTCGCGTCCACGTCGTGCACGCTGCACGGGCCGACGACCACGAGCAGGCGGTCGTCGCGCCCGTCGAGGATCGCCTGCACCGCGCGGCGCCCGCCGAGCAGGACCTCGGCGTGCTCGTCGGTCAGCGGCAGCTCGTCGAGCAGCGCCCGCGGCGCCACCAGCGGCACGACCTGCTCGATCCGCTGATCACGGACCGACTCACTGAGATTGGACCGCGCGAGCGCCACGTCAGCTGAGCGCGGCGGTCGTGGTCGGCGCGCCCGACAGCGACTTCCCGGCCACCGCCGCCGCGGCCAGCACCCGCTCGAGGTAGTCGCCGAACCCGTCGGCGGGCAGCTGCTGGGCGGCGTCGCAGATCGCCTCGTCGGGGCGGCGGTGCACCTCGACGATGATCCCGTCGGCCCCGGCCGCGGCGGCGGCGAGCGACAGCGGGAGCACGAGGTCACGCCGGCCGGCGGCGTGGCTCGGGTCGACGATCACCGGCAGGTGGGTCATCTGCTTGAGCACCGGGATCGCCATCAGGTCGAGTGTGAAGCGGTACGCGGTCTCGAACGTGCGGATCCCGCGCTCGCACAGCATCACGTTCTCGTTGCCCTCCTTGAGGATGTACTCGGAGGCCATCAGCAGCTCCTCGAGCGTGCTCGACAGGCCGCGCTTGAGCAGCACCGGGCGGCCGGAGCGGCCGACCTCGGAGAGCAGCGCGTAGTTCTGCATGTTGCGGGCGCCGATCTGCACCACGTCGGCGACCTCGAGCACCTGGTCGATGTCGCGCAGGTCCATCAGCTCGGTGACGATCGGCAGACCCGTCTCGCGCTTGGCCTCGGCGAGCAGGCGCAGCCCTTCCTGGCCGAGGCCCTGGAACGCATACGGCGAGGTGCGCGGCTTGTAGGCGCCGCCGCGGAACATCGTCGCGCCCGCCTCGTGCACGGTGTGCGCGGTGCTCAGGGTCTGCTCGCGCGACTCGACCGTGCACGGGCCGGCGATCATCGCGAAATGGTCACCTCCGACCTTGCGGCCGCCGATCTCGAGCACGCTCGGCACCGGCTTGAACTCGGTCGAGGAGAGCTTGTACGGCTTCAGGATCGGCAGCACCCGGTCGACGCCGGGCGCGCCCTCGAGCTCGAGCCGCTGCACGTGCTCGCGATCGCCGATCGCGCCGATCACGGTCAGCTCCTCGCCCACGATGGGATGGGTGCGGGCGCCGACGCTCTCGACCCTGTCGATGACGGCCTGCACCTCTGCTTCGGTGGCCGTCGGTTTCATCACGATCATCATCTGCTGGTCCTTTCCACGCCTGGGAACTCTACGTTCTGGGTGCTCCCGGCGGACGAGCGCCCCCGGGGCGGGGCGCCGATCGGATCGGCACCCGGGTCGGTTCTGCGGCGCTCGGGCCCAGTGTCCTGCCCGCCGTGTGGACGGGCGTCACCATGTCATCGCCGGCCGGAGCCGGGGATGGGCCGAGCGCCTAGCTAAATCGCCAGGCGGAGAAGCGCGCGTAGGTGGAGCCGAGCGGCGAGCAGCCGCGGGACGGCTGATCGGCGAGTTTGTCGCTGGGGCTGAGGCTCAGGGCACGCATGCGCGGTCCCGGGTTTGTATCAGACCGCCGCGCCCGCGCCAACCCGCAGCCCGACGCCGGCGGCGCCGGTCCTGGGACGCATCCCGGCGTGCGACCGAGTGGAACGGCCCCCTCAGATCAGCTCGCCCAGCGCCGCGACGAACTTCGCGTTCTCGGGCTCGGTGCCGACCGTGACCCGCAGCGCCCCCGCCCGCCCGAGCGATGCGCCGGCCCGCACGAGCACCCCGCGCTCGGCCAGCCCGGCGACGATCCGGCTCTCCTCGGCGGCGGGATCCGCGGACTCCGGCAGGTGCAGCCAGACGAAGTTCGCCTCCGATTGCGCGCCCCACAGCCCCAGCCGCCCGATCCCCGCCTCGAGCTCGATCCGCGCGGCGAGCGTGCGCGCGACCCGGTCCTCGACCGCGT
Organism: uncultured Solirubrobacteraceae bacterium; assembly: GCA_963800815.1. Taxonomy (GTDB): domain Bacteria; phylum Actinomycetota; class Thermoleophilia; order Solirubrobacterales; family Solirubrobacteraceae; genus Palsa-465. Next base: position 180,958 of record CAWDCP010000015.1, on the reverse strand, counting down.
CCTGGTGCCCGAGCGCCTCCACGGCGGCCGCCTGCGCCGCGGCGTTCAGGTAGAACGGCTGGCGGACCTGGTCCACCGCGGTGCGGAAGTCCGCCGATCCGCACAGTCCGTAGCCGACCCGCAGGCCGGCCAGCCCGTACACCTTGGAGAAGGTGCGCAGCAGGACCAGGTTCGGCCACCGGCGCAGCAGCTCGACCGACGCGAACGGGTCCCCGAGCACGAGCGCGAACTCGCAGTAGGCCTCGTCCAGGATCACGCACACATGGCGCGGCACGCGCTCCATGAAGGCCGCGATCTGGTCGAGCTCGAGCGCGGTCGAGGTCGGGTTGTTGGGGTTGCAGACGAGCACGAGGCGCGTGGCGACCGTGATCTCGGCCGCCATCGCGTCGAGGTCGTGACGAGCCTCGCTGTCGAGCGGCACCTCGATCGCGCGGGCGCCGGACGCGGCGGCCAGGTGCGGGTAGACCGAGAACGCGGGCCAGCCGTAGACGACCTCGGCCCCCGGCTCCAGCAGCGCCTCGCCCGCCGAGAGCAGGATGTCGCAGGAGCCGTTGCCGAGCGCGATCCGGTCGGCCGGAATCCCGTAGCGCTCCGACAGTGCGCGCCGCAGGCGGGAATAGGACGGATCGGGGTAGCGGTTGACGCCCTTCAGCGCGCGCGCCGCGGCCTCCACCACGGCCGGCGCCGGCGCGAACGGAGACTCGTTGGAGGCCAGCATCGCGACCTCCGCGCCGAGGTCGTACCCCGCGGCCACGGGGTAGACCGGGATCCGGCGGATGCGCTGTGCGAACTCGAGGGACACGACCCGCCTATTGTGCCGATTCGAGGTCGGCGCGCAGCGCCCGAGCCTCTCCCAGGTATACGTGCCGCGGCTCGTGCCCGTCCTCGGCGTAGTAGTGCAGGAGCACCCGGATCACCCGCGGCAGCGAGCCCGGGACCGGCACCTCCCGCGCGCACAGCAGCGGCACCCGGTTCAGGCCCAGGCGCCGCGCCGCGACGGCCGGGAACTCGGCATCGAGGTCGTCGGTGAGCGTGAAGATGCAGCTCACCATGGCCTCGCCGGCCAGCGCGTTGCGCTCCATCAGCTCGCGCATCAGCGCGTCCGTGGCGCTGAGAATCGAGCTGGCGTCGTTCGCTTCGACGCTGTTGGCGCCCCGAAGCGCGAAGAGCCGCATGGTCGGCGCCGGATGCTACTGCTCGAGCACGCGCTGGCGTGCCTGCGAGGCGTGCCCCGCGGAGCCGTTCATCGTGTTGATGTTCAGCTTCTGCATGATCAGCCCGGTCGCGGGCATGAACGTGAGCACGAGGAAGGCGCTGAAGATCAGCGTCGCCCGCCGCAGTCGCATGCTCGTTCCGAGCGCGGCCAGCGGCAGCACCCACACGATGTACCACGGCACGAGCCAGGCCAGCGACGCGACCAGGGCCAGCGTCGACCATCCGGCCCCCGAGAGCCAGTCGCCGCGGCGCCGCACGTTGTAGGCGATCGCCAGCACGACGCAGACGTTGGCCACGCGCAGCAGCCCGGGCGTGCCGCCCCCGATGCGGATCAGGTCGCCGAACAGGTTCGGCAGGCTGAAGTTGGTCAGCAGCGTGCTCTGATCCGACAGGTTGGGGATCGAGACCCCGAACAGCAGCAGGTAGGCCAGCCCGAGCGGCACCGCCGCCATCACGGTGCCCTGGATCACCCGCCAGCGCCGGCCTCCGGGCCGCGCCGCGATGAGCAGGAACGGGAGCAGGAGCACGGCGGTGAACTTGACCGCGACGGCCAGCATCAGCACCGCGCCGGCGGAGCGGTCGCGCCCGTCGAGCAGCAGCGAGATCGAGGCCATCGCCGGGATCAGCATGAACACGTCGTTGTGGAACCCGGACACCCCGTACATCAGCACGAGCGGGTTGGCGGCCACGAACAGGACCGCGAACCGTGGATCGCGTCCGAGCTGCTTCGCGATCCGGGCGACGAGCGCGATGAAGCCGAGGCTGCCGAGCACGGTCCCGACCTTGAGCACCCAGTAGGCGACCGGGAGCGGCACCCGCGCCAGCGGGTAGGTGGCCACGGTGAACAGCGGTCCGTACGGGCTGCGCAGGTGGTGCCACGTGGTCAGGCGGTAGACCGGGTCGTGCGTCGCCGCCGCGATCACGTGGGTGTACGGGTTCAGGTTGTGCAGGCCGCCGAGGCGCGCGTAGCCGATGTAGTTGAACACGTCGGTGAGCTGGAGCGGCGGGCTCATCAGCAGGATCACGTGCAGCGCCACGATGCAGGCCACGATCAGGCGCATCGACAGCATCCGCGCCGACGCCACCACCACCAGGTAGGCGACCGACATGATCAGCAGCACGGCGCTGAAGCCGATCTCGAGCGCGTGGTCGTGCTGTCCGAGCTGCGGGATCAGGCCGTGCAGCGGACCCGAGAACCAGTGCGGGAAGGACACGGTGCTGCGGGGCACGAGCGCGTTCGGCCCGCTCGTGGAGACCACGACCACCGCCGCCGCACACAGCAGCAGCGTGCCCATCGCGACGCGGCCGGCGAGCGGGCGAACGGCGATTCGCGGCACCGGCAGGGGCAGCCGCGCCGTGAGCCACGGCGGCCGCGGCAGCGCAACAGCGCCGTCGGATGGGCCGGCTCCCGCGCCGGCCACGGGGTGCGGCCCGAGGGCAGCAGAACGCTCGGCAGGGCTCGAGTCCTGTCGCATTCCCCGCAATACTGCCCGGAAAGCCGTTGGCCCGGAGATCCGCGTAGATTGGGATTCCGTTAAGCGGGCGCCTCGCCGCCCGCCGCCCCGTGCGCCGATAACCTCAGCTGCCGTGAGCGTCGGCACGCTAGCCCATGAGCTGCGCGACGGCGGCGCCCGTCCGCGGGCGCTGTCGGACCGGGTCGCCGGTCATGTCGCGATCGTCGCCGGGCTGACCGTCCTCGCCGCCGTCCTGCGCTTCGCCGCGATCGGCCACCAGGGCTTCTGGTACGACGAGGCGAGCACGGCTCTGCTCGTCCACCTCGGGCCGATCAAGATGCTCCGGGTGATCCCGGCGCGGGAGTCCACGCCGCCGCTCTACTACGCCGTGGCCTGGATCTGGGCCCACATCTTCGGCTCCGGCGAGGCCGGGCTGCGCTCGCTCTCGGCGCTCGCCGGCACGGCCACGGTGCCGGCCGTCTACGCCGCGGGGTCGCGGCTGATCTCCCGCCGGGCCGGGGTCGTGGCCGCCGCCCTGGCCGCCTGCAACCCGCTGCTCATCTGGTACTCGCAGGAGGCCCGCTCCTACGCCCTGCTCGTGCTGCTCACCGCGCTCACGGTGTGGGCGTTCGCGGCCGCCCGCGAGCAGCCCACGGCGCGCCGGCTGGCGCTGTGGGCGCTGTTGGCGGCCCTGGCGCTCCTCACGCACTACTACGCCGTGCTGGCGGTGGTGCCCGAGGCGGTGTGGCTGCTGGCCACGGGCCGGCGGGACCGGCGCGTGCAGTTCGCCGTCGGCGCGACGGCGCTCGTCGGCGTGGCCCTGATCCCACTGGCCATCCGCCAGGCCGGCACGGGGCATTCGAACTGGATCGCGGCGATCCGGCTCGGCGGACGCATCGGTCAGGTCCCGCCGCAGTTCCTGATCGGCTTCGGCGCCCCTGCCGCCGGCTGGCTGAAGCTCGTCGGCGCCCTCGCGGTGGCGGGCGCGATCGCCTCGCTCGTGTGGCGCGCGGAGGGCGATGAGCGCCGCGGCGCGGTGGTGGCGGCGACGATCGCCGCCGGCGGCATCGTGCTCGAGCTGCTGCTCATCGCCGGCGGGATCGACGACATGATCACCCGCAACGTGCTCGCGCTGTGGGTGCCGGTCGCGCTCGTCATCGCCGCCGGCCTGGGCGCGCGCCGCGCCGGCGTGCTCGGCCTCACCGGCGCCGCGCTCCTGTGCGCGACCGGGGTCGTGGCCGCGGTCGGCGTGATGAGCGATCGCAACCTGCAGCGTCCGGACTGGCGCGGACCGGCGCGGGCGCTCGGCCCGCGGCCCGCGGCCGCCGCCGGCGCGGGCGCGGGCCCGGGCACTGGCGCGGGCCGTGCGATCCTCGTGCAGCACTACCGCGAGCTGCTGCCCCTCTCGCTCTACCTGCCCGGCCTCGAGAGCTTCCCGCACCGCGGCTCGCGGGTCTCCGAGCTCGACGTGATCTCGATCGCCGCCCCGCGCGTGCGGCTGTGCTGGTGGGGCGCGGCGTGCAACCTCACCGGCTCGCACATGCAGAGCGCCTATCCGATCCCCGGCTTCCGGATCGTCTCCCGCACGCGGGCGTTCCAGTTCACGGTCCTGCGGATGGTCGCCGCGACGCCGGTGCGGCTGACCTCGCAGATGGTCTCGCGGGCGCTCACGACGACGTCGCTGCGCCGCGACGAACTGCTTCTCCAGCCTCCCGGCTGAGCTCCTCCACCTCGGCCGCGGTGAGGCGCCGGTAGGCGCCGGGCCGCAGATCGCCGAGCTCGAGCGAGCCGAAGCGCACGCGCTGGAGCTTCGACACGCGGTGCCCGACCGCCTCGAGCATCCGCTTGACCTGGCGCTTGCGGCCCTCGTGGATCGTGATCTCGAGCGTGTCCGGCGCCAGCCGCCGGGCGCGGGCCGGGGCGCTCATGCCGTCCTCGAGCCGGACCCCGTCGCGCAGCGCCCGCAGCGCCCGGTCGTGGACGGGCCCCTTGGTGACCACGACCCGGTAGGTCTTCGGGACCTCGAAGCTCGGATGGGTGAGCCGGTGGGCCAGCTCCCCGTCGTTGGTGAGCAGGATCAGGCCCGTGGTGTCGAGATCGAGCCGGCCGACGGGGTACAGGCGCGCGGCCGAGGGCACGAGCGAGACGACCGTCCGGCGGCCCTGCGGGTCGCTCGCGGTCGAGATCACGCCCGCCGGCTTGTGCACGGCGTAGACGACCCGCGCGGCCGAGTCCTGCACGCGCTCGCCGTCACAGCGGATGTCCTGCGCGCCGGACACGTCGCGCGCGGGATCGGTGATGCGCGAGCCGTCGACCGTGACCCGGCCCGCCCTGATCAGCTCCTCCGCGGCCCGCCGTGAGGCGACGCCGGATGAGGCGAGGTACTTCGCCAGTCGCACGCCCTGCCACCATAGACGCCATGGATCTCGTCCTGCTCGAGCAGACGCTGGCCGACCTCGGCCAACCCGCCTACCGTGGCCGGCAGGTATGGAGATGGGCGGCGCAGGGCGCCGCCTGTTTTGAGGACATGACCGACCTGCCGCGCGATCTCCGCGCAACGCTGGCCGAGCGGGTGCCGTTCTCGAGCCTCGAGGTCATCGGGGAGGCCCAGAGCCGCGACGGCACGATCAAGACGCTGTTCCAGACCCACGACGGGCGCCCGGTCGAGGCCGTCCTGATGATCTACCGTGACGGACGGCGGTCGCTGTGCCTCTCCTCGCAGTCGGGCTGTCCGCTCACCTGCACCTTCTGCGCCACCGGGCAGATGAAGTTCGGCCGCAACCTGACCGCCTCGGAGATCGTCGACCAGGCGCTCCACTTCCGCCGCATCGGCGCCGTCGACCACGCCGTGTTCATGGGCATGGGCGAGCCGATGATGAACCTCGACCATGTGCTCGGCGCCTGCCGGCGCCTCCCCGACCTCGGCATCACCCATCGGCGCACCGCCATCTCGACCGTCGGCTGGATCCCGGGAATCGAGCGGCTGGCCGAGGACCCGATGCCGATCCGCCTCGCCCTGTCCCTGCACGCCGCCGACCCGGCGCTCCGCTCGGAGCTGATGCCGGTCAACGAGCGCTATCCGCTGCCCGACGTGCTCGCCGCCTGCCGCGCCTTCTACGAGCGCAAGCACCGCCAGGTGTTCGTCGAGTACGTGATGCTGGGCGGCGTCAACGACTCCCACGCCCAGGCGGTGGCGCTGGCGCAGGCGCTCGACCCGCGCATGTTCAAGGTCAACCTGATCCCCTACAACCCGACCGGCTCGGAGTACCGCGGCTCGAGCCCCAAGGCGATCGCCGCGTTCAAGGACGAGCTCGAGCGTCACGGGCTCTCCGCCACCGTGCGACTGACCCGCGGCCAGGACATCGACGCGGCCTGCGGGCAGCTGGCGGCGCGGGCGGGGTAGTTCGGGCGGGGGCAGCTGGCGGCGCGCGCGGGATGGTTCGGGCGGAGCAGCTGGCCGCGCAGGCGTGCGGGCGTGCGGCGCGTGCCGTCGTGCCGTCGCGCCGTCGTGCGCGGCTCAGCCCGTGCCGGCACGGGCCTCGCCGGCCCGCATCAGGCGGTCGCGCAGCTCCGCCTCGATCTCCGGCGAGGGGTCGAAGGCCGACGCGTCGGGCAGGTCCTCGATCGACTGCAGCCCGAACAGGCGCAGGAACAGGTCGGTCGTGCGGTACAGGATCGCCCCGAACTGCGAGCGCCCGGACTCCTCGACGAGGCCGCGCTCGAGCAGCGTCGCCGCCGCCGACTCGGCGTTGACGCCGCGGATCCGCGCGATCTCCGGACGTGAGACCGGCTGCAGGTAGGCGACGATGGCCAGCGTCTCGGCCTGCGCCGGCGTCAGCGGCGGCGTGCGCGGGCGGGCCAGCAGCCGCCGCGCGGCAGGCTCGGCGTCCGGGTGGGTGGCCAGCACGTAGCCGCCGCCCAGCTCGCGCAGCACGAGGCCGCGGCGCTCGAAGTCGTAGTACTCGCGCAGGCGCTCGAGCGCGGTCACCGCCTCGTGCAATTCGACCTCGGCCGCGTCGGCCAGCGCGGCCGCGTCGACCGGGTCGGCGCTCAGGAACAGCAGCGCCTCCAGCGTGCGCTCGAGCTCGGCGCTCATGCCGAGAGCTCCGCGCGCCGGGCCTGGGCGTCGATCGTGATCTCGCCGAACGGCTCGTCCTGGGTCCAGGTCAGCTCGCCCTGCTTGTACAGCTCGAGCAGCGCGAACAGGGTCACCGCCACCGTCACCCGATCCGCCCGGGCCACGGCGGCGTCAAACGTGAATGACCCATGACGCAGCAGCGCCCGCAGGTGCGCGAGGCGCTCGGAGATGCTCACCTTGGCCACCGTCATGTGCCGCACGTCGACCGGCTTGGGCAGCTCGAGCAGGCCGCCGAGCGCGGCCGCCAGCGTGCTGGGGTCATAGACCGCGGACGCGTCGGCCAGGGAGGCCCGCCGCAGCCACGGCGGCAGCGGCGCGGAGCGGAACCGGAACGCGGACTCGTCGTCGAGCCGGTGGGCCAGGTGCTCGGCCACGGCGCGATAGCGGTGGGCGTCGAGCAGCCGGGCCAGCAGCTCCTCGGCCGCCTCGCCCGGATCGAGGTCGATCTCCTCCTCTTCCTCGCCCGGCAGCATCAGTCGCGATTTCAGCTCCAGCAGAGCGGCGATCAGGACCAGGAACTCGGTCGCCGCCTCGAGATCGAGCTCGCCCCGGAGCTCGAGATGGTCGATGTAGGAGATCACGATCTCGGCCAGGTCGACCTCCAGCAGGTCGACCTCCTCGCGCAGGATCAGCGTCAGCAGGAGGTCGAATGGACCCGCGAACACGTCGAGGTCCAGCTCGAGGTCGATCAGCCGCACGGTGCAGACGTTACAAGCGCTACCGGACCGGCCCGACGCCCATCGCCGCGCGGACGTCGGCGAGCGTGTCGGAGGCGATCGCGCGGGCCTTCTCGGCGCCGGCCTCGAGGATCGCGTCAAGCCCATCCACGTCCTCGCGCAGCTCGCCGTAGCGCGCCCGGACGGGGGCCAGGAACTCGACCACCGCGTCGGCCACGGCCGCCTTGAAGGCGCCGTAGCCCGAGCCCTCGAACTCCTGTTCGACCTGCTCGGGAGTGATGCCGCGCACGGCGGCCAGGATCACGATCAGGTTCGAGATCCCCGCCTTCTCCCGCGAGCGCGTGATCTCGGTCCCCGAGTCGGTCACCGAGGCGCGGAGCTTCTTGGCCACGACCTCGGGCGGGTCGAGCACGAGCACCGTGCCCTGCGGGCTGCCGCCGGTCGTGGACATCTTGCGGTCGGGGAACTGCAGGTCCATGATCCGCGCTCCGACCTGGGGAATCCGGTGCTCGGGTACGACCAGCGTCTCGCCGAAGCGCTGATTGAAGCGCTCGGCGATGTCGCGCATCAACTCGATGTGCTGGCGCTGGTCGTCGCCGACCGGCACCTCGTCGGCGCGGTAGGCGAGCACGTCGGCGGCCTGCAGCACGGGGTAGAGGAAGAGGCTCGCCGACACCAGTTCGCGCTGCGCGCCGGCCTTGTCCTTGAACTGGTGCATCCGGTTCAGGTCGCCCCACGAGGTCACGCTGCACAGCAGCCACGTGAGCTCGGTGTGCTCCATCACGTCGCTCTGGCGGAAGAAGACGCAGCGATCGGGGTCGAGCCCGGCGGCCAGCAGGGTCGCCGCGGTGTCGTAGACCGACTCCCGCAGCGCCGCCGGCTCGAACGGCACGCTGGTCGCGTGCAGATCGACGATGCAGTAGATCGCCTCGCCGCGGTCCTGGCCGGCCACGTACTGCTGTATCGCTCCGATGTAGTTACCGAGGTGCTTACGCCCCGTCGGCTGGATGCCCGAGAAGATGCGCATGATCTGAACGCGGCAGGCTACCCAGCCGCGCGAGATTCCGGCTAGCCGGTCAGCCCCGTCGCCGGCGCGGCCCGCTTGGCGGCATCGCTGCGGGCCAGCCACCACGCCGCCACGACGCCGCCCACCGCGCCGCTGACGTGCCCCTGCCACGAGATCCCGTAGTGGGGCACGAGGCTCGACAGCAGCGCGCCGCCCCACACCGCGATCACGATCACGCCGATCAACAGCTCCATCGGGTTGCGGTCGAAGAACCCCCGCGCGAGCAGGTAGGACGCGTAGCCGAAGACGAGGCCGCTGGCGCCCACGGTGACCGAGTGCGACGGGCCGATCAGCCACGTTCCCAGGCCCCCGATCACGACCACGATCGCCGTCACCACCGCCAGCCGCGCGGCCCCCTTGAGCGCGATGAACACGCCCATGAACACGAGCGGGATCGTGTTGGAGATCAGATGCGGGAAGCCGGCGTGCAGGAACGGCGCCGTGAAGATCCCCCACAGGTGCGAGACGCTGCGGGGATAGATCCCGTCGTTGTCGAGCTGCTGGCTGTCGATGGCGTTGATCACCTCGACCAGCCACATCACCGCCACGATCACCAGCAGCAGCTGAATCCCCTCGCGCTGCTGCTCGTGCTTGCCGGGCGTCTTGGCGGCGGCCGGGCGCTTGGTGGGGCTGGTGACGCTCATGGACAGGATTCTCGCAGGCCGGGGATGCGGGGCGGGCGGATTCTTATCGTCGTATTCAGTGGGACCGGCGGCCCCGCACCGATGCACCGGATTTCGCCGTGCAAAACGTGACAAAGTGGCCGACCCGGCATCCGTTCTGGTCGCAGATGCATCCCCCGGGTGCATTCGCGACCAGAGCCCACGCGACAGGCGGGCTTTGTCACGTTTTGCACGGATGTTGTGGCCACGCGGCCCTGACCCGCCGGCTCCACCCGCGCCCCGCCCCGCCCGACCCGCCGGCTCCACCCGCGCCGCCGCGCCGCCCGGACCAAGCCCCGTTTCTGCGATGCACCGGATTCTGGGCGTGCTTATGTCGGCAAGCTCAGGTCGCGCCGACCCTCCTCGGCGGTCTAAGCGCCTCCACGGCGCTTACATGGCCAAGGAGGCTCAGAACGGATCATGTTTGTCGACTTTTGCACGGGTTTGATGCCCAGGCAAACCGCCCGCCCAGCCACCTCTCTTCCCCAGCCGGCCGTTGAACGCACCACACCGACGCCACGCAACACAGAACACCGGTCACAGCCGGTCACAGCCGGTCACAGCCGGTCACAGCCGGTCACCGCCCCCTCACACCCCCGCCAGCACCTCCGCCGCCACCGCCAGCGCCACCTCGGCCCGCTCGTGCAATGAGGCCGCGGTGACGAACTCGCCGGGCGTGTGGGCGCCGCCGCCGCGGGGGCCGAGACCGTCGACGGTCAGCGCGATCGTGCCGGCGAAGTGGCTGGCGTCGCTGGCGCCGCCGCGGGAGACGGGGACGATCGTCCGCCCGAGCCGGGTGCTCGCGCCGGCCAGCAGGGCCTCGGTCGCCGCGCCGCTGTCCATGCCGGGCCATTCGCGCAGCAGCTCGGGCTCGAACCGGACGCCGTCGCGCTCGGACGGGACCGCATCGCGGACGGGCACGAAGGCGTCGAGCCGATCGGCGCGCAGGTCGAGCATCAGCCGCCCCTCGGCCGGCACCACGTTGAGGGCGTCGCCCGAACGCATCACGGTGGGCACAACGCTGAGGCGATCCGAGCCGGTGGGCGCATGGAAGTTCGCCAGCTCGCCGGCCAGGCCGGCCAGAGCGAGCAGCGCGTTGCGCCCGTGGTCGGGCGCCGAGCCGGAGTGGGCCGAGCGCCCGAAGGCGTTGACCCGCAGCGTGCCGGCGGCCTTGCGGCGCACGACGACGCCCTCGGCGCCCTCGGGCGTCCGCTCGCCCGCCTCAAAGCACAGGCAGGCGTCGTAGCGGGCGAACCGCTCCACGTGCCCGAACGCGACCGTGCGCCACTCCTCATCGGTGACCAGCAGCAGGGCGAGCTCGGCGAAGTCCTGCGGCGCCGCCGCCAGGGCCCGAGCCACCCCGAGCGCGAGCACGACGCCCCCCTTCATGTCGGCGGTGCCGGGGCCATACAGCCGCTCGCCGTCGCGGCGCATCGGCGTGTGCGCCGTGTGGGCGATCACCGTGTCGATGTGGCCGAGCAGGAGCAGCCGGCGTGAGCCGGCGCCGCCGATCCGCGCGATCAGGTCGGGCGCGCCGCCCGGAGTCGAGCACTCTGGGCGCTCGATCTGAGCCTCGGGCGGCAGCAGTGCGGCGCACACCGCGAGCGCCTCCTCGGCGCCCGTCAGATCGCCCGAGGGTGTGGACACGGCCACGAGCGCCTCGAGCTCACGTTCGGAGTGCGCGGCGATCTCGGCGGCGGCCTCGGCGATTGAGATCGTCACGCCGGGCACGCTACCGAAAGCCGGCCCAGCTCCACCCCGGCCGCGCTCACGCCGCGTCCCACAGCGCCGGCGCGGCCCAGCTCCACCCGGGCCGCGCTCACGCCGCGTCCCACGGCGCCAGCACCGCGGCGATCCCGGCCCGGTCGAGCCCCGCCCCCAGGCAGCAGAGCAGCGCCACCCGGGCCGCCGGGGGCGACAGGAACGGCGCGCACAGCGCGCCGCTGGCCCGCAGGTCGGACTCGGCGCCGTCAAAGCCGTAGGTCGAGAACAGCATCGTCGGCCGCTCCGGGCGGCAGGTCAGCACCACGGGCACGCGCTGCGCCGCGGCGCGCAGCGCGGCCAGCACCGGCGGCGCGACGTGGCCGGCGCCGAGCGCGACGAACACGATCCCGTCCGCGTGCTCAGCCGCCCGTGTCAGGCCGGCGCCGTCGTCGCCGAGCGCGGTGGCGACGATCTCGACCCGGTGCTCGAGGCGCCCGACCCTCAGCGCCGCGGGGCGCAGCGGGGTCGCATGCAGCCACACGCGACCGTCGGCCACACGCCCGATCGGGCCGGCCAGCGGCGAGCCGAACGCGGCCGGCGAGGTGCTGTCGACCTTGCGAACGGTCATCGCGGCGTAGATCTCGCCGCCGAACACGAGCACGGCGCCGAGCCCCGCGGCTCGCTCCGAGCCGGCCACGGCAACCGCGTCGAGCAGGTTCGCCGCACCGTCGGCACCGGGGCTCGAGGCGGGTCGGATCGCGCCCGTGAGCACGATCGGCGCCTCCCCACCGTGCACGAGCGCGCACAGGACGGCGAGCTCCTCGAGCGTGTCGGTGCCGCTCGTCAGCACGACTCCCTCCCCATCCGCGGCGGCCGCGGCGGCGCGCCGCGCGAGCTTGAGCGCCTCGGGAAGCGCGATGTGGGCACCGGGCAGCGACAGGACCGTCTCGGCCGCCAGCTGCGGCACACCGGCCAGCGCCGGCACCTGCTCGATCAGGTCCGCGGCCGCCAGTGCGGGCACGGCGTGGCGCCCGCGCATCGCGATCGTGCCGCCCGCCGCCAGCAGGCGGACGGGCCGCACCAGGGCCTCGAGTGCCTCCGGCACCGCCGCTGTCGCCTACAGCGCCTGGCGCACGACGGGCCGGCGCGCGGCCTGGGCCTCGTCGAGCCGTCGTACGGGCGTCGTGTAGGGGGCGCTGCGGGCCACCTCGGGGTCCTCGGCCGCCTCACGCAGGATCTCGGCCACGATGTCGGCGAAGCGGTCGAGCGTCTCCTTGGTCTCGGTCTCGGTCGGCTCGATCAGCAACGCCTCGTCGACGATCAGCGGGAAGTAGACGGTCGGTGGGTGCACGCCGAAGTCGAGCAGCCGCTTGGCCAGATCGAGCGTCTTGATCTTCAGCTCGCGCTTCATCGGCGCGCCGGAGAGCACGAACTCGTGCATGCAGATGCGGTCATAGGCGGGCGGCAGGTACTCCATCAACCCCTCGCGCTGCAGCCGCGCCAGCAGGTAGTTGGCGTTCAGCACGGCGACCTCGGAGACCTCGCGCAGGCCGGCCGCGCCGAGCGAGCGGATGTAGGCGTAGGAGCGCACGAACACGCCGTAGTTGCCCTGGAAGCCGCGCAGGCGGCCGATCGACTTGGGGCGGTCGTAGTCGAGGTCGTAGTGGGGACCGGAGCCGTTGCGGGCCTCCCGCACGACCACCTGCGGCCGCGGCAGGTAGGGCTCGATCCGCTCCGCCACGGCGATCGGCCCGGCCCCCGGGCCGCCGCCGCCGTGCGGCTGCGTGAACGACTTGTGCAGGTTGAAGTGCACGATGTCGAAGCCCATGTCGCCGGGGCGGCAGATGCCCATGATCGCGTTCAGGTTGGCGCCGTCGTAGTACAGCGTCGCGCCGACGCCGTGGACGATCCGCTCGATCTCCTCGATCCCCTCCTCGAACAGCCCCACCGTGCTCGGGTTGGTGAGCATCAGGCAGGCCACGTCCTCGGTTGCCTTGGCCCGCAGGTCGTCGAGGTCGACGTTGCCGCGCGCGTCGGTGCCGACCTTGACCACCTCGTAGCCGGCCATCGTGACCGTGGCCGGGTTCGTGCCGTGGGCGGTGTCGGGCGTGAGCACCTTGGTCCGCTGATCACCGCGGTCCTCGTGGTAGGCGCGGGTCAGGAGCACGCCGGCCAGCTCGCCGTGCGAGCCCGCGGAGGGTTGCAGCGAGACGTGGGGCAGGCCGGCGATCTCGCCGAGCGACTGCTGCAGCTTCCACATCAGCTCGAGCGCGCCCTGGGCGCGCGAGGGGTCCTGGAGCGGGTGCAGCCGCGCATGGCCGGGGAGCGCCGCCACCCGCTCGTGCAGCTTGGGGTTGTACTTCATGGTGCACGACCCGAGCGGATAGAAGCCGGTGTCAAGGTCGAAGTTGCGCCGCGAGAGGCGGTTGTAGTGGCGCACGATCTCCGGCTCGGCGACCTCGGGCAGCCGCGGCGGCTCCGCGCGGCGCAGCTCCGCCGGCAACAGCTCGTCCAGCGGCCGCTCGGGCACGTCGAGCACCGGGGCCACGAATGCGCGCCGGCCGGGCCTCGAGCGCTCGAAGATGGTCAGGCCGTCGTCGCCGGGGCGGTTCATGCCCGCACCGCCATCGTCCCGAGCTCGGCGGCCACGGCCGCGCCGAGGACCTCGGCCAGCCGGTCGATGTCGGCTCGGCTGCGGCGCTCGGTGATCGCCACCAGCAGGCCGTCGGCGAGCTCAGGGTAATCGCGCCCGAGCGGGTAGCCGGGGTTGATGCCCTGCTCGCGGCAGCGGGCGATCACCCGCTCGACCGGGGTGTCGAGCCGGAGCGCGAACTCCCGCACAACCGGCCGATCGACGAGCAGCTCGACGCCGGGGATCGCGGTCAGCCGCTCACGGGCGAAGGCGGTGCGCTGGAGGATCAGCTCGGCCAGCTCCACCAGCCCGCGGCGGCCGAGCCAGCTCAGGTAGATCACGCCGGCGAGCGCGTTCAGCGCCTGGGAGGTGCAGATGTTCGAGGTCGCGCGCTCGCGCCGGATGTGCTGCTCGCGGGTCTGCAGCGTGAGCACGAAGCCGCGCCGGCCCTCGACGTCTGTGGTCTCGCCGGCGATCCGCCCCGGCATGCGCCGCAGCAGCGCCTCCGTGGCGGCGAAGAACCCGAACGAGGGGCCGCCGAAGTCGAGCCGGTTGCCGAGCGTCTGCCCCTCGCCGACGGCGATGTCGACGCCGCATTCGCCGGGGGGCTTGAGCAGCGCCAGCGGGATCGGGTCACACGAGCAGATCGTCAGCGCTCCGGCCGCGCGGGCCGCCGCGGCGAGCGGAGTGATGTCCTCGACCACGCCGAGGAAGTTGGGCTGCTGGAGCACGACCGCGCTGACGCCGTCATCGAGCGCCGGCAGCTGGCTGACACCGTCGCGCAGCGGCACCTCCTCGATCTCCATCCCGTAGCCCTTGGCCAGCGTGGCCAGGGTCTCGCGGGCGTGCGGGTGCACGCCGCGAGAGACGACGAAGCGCCCACGATGATTCTCGAGCTTGGCCACGTATCCGGCCGCCGCCACCGCGCTCGGCCCCTCGTACACCGACGCGTTCGAGACCGGCAGCGCGGTGAGCTCGGAGATCGCGGTCTGGTATTCGAACATCGCCTGCAGCCCACCCTGGGAGATCTCGGGCTGGTAGGGCGTGTACGGGGTCAGGAACTCCGAGCGCGAGATGATCGAGTCGATCAGCGCCGGGACGTAGTGGTCGTACATGCCGGCGCCGAGGAACGAGACCTCATCCTCGGCGGACACGTTGCGGGCCGCGAGCGCGCGCAGTTCCTCGAACACCTCGTGCTCGGACAGGCCGGCGTCGAGCGCCAGGGCACGGCCGAGCCGGAGCCCGGGCGGGATCTCGGCGAACAGGTCCTCGATCGAGCCGACGCCGATCGTCGCCAGCATCTCGCGGCGCTCGGCCTCGGTGGCGGATACGTAGGTGGTCAAGTCAGGGTGGCCTGGTAGGCGGCGGCGTCGAGCAGCGCCTCCGCCTGGGATGGGTCGGCGAGCTTGACCTTCACGAGCCAGCCCTCGCCGTAGGGGTCCTCGTTGATCGTCTCGGGCTTGTCGCCGAGCGCCGAGTTGACCTCGACGATCTCGCCCGAGAGCGGCGCGATCACGTCGGAGACCGCCTTCACCGACTCGACCTCGGTGTAGGGCTCGTCCTTCTCGACCGTGGCGCCAACCTTGGGGGTCTCGAAGAACACGACCTCTCCGAGCGCTTCCTGCGCATACCAGGTGATCCCGAACGTCGCCGTGTCACCGTCCACCCGGGCCCAGTCGTGCTCGGAGTGGTACAGCAGGTCATCGGGGTAGCTCGCTTCGGCCATTCAGTCGCCCTTTCGGTACAGAGGCTTCGTCTTGACGACGGCGGGGCGATGCGTCCCCCGCACGTCGATGTCGACGCGGGTTCCCGGCACCGCCCGCGCCACGGGAAGGTACGCCATCCCGATGCCGGAACCGAGCGACGGCGAGAACGTGCCGCTGGTCACCTCGCCCCCGCCGATGACCGGATTGCCCGCGCGGGCGATCCCCGGGCCGTCGATGACGAACGGCTCCAGCCGCTCGGACGGGCCGGCGGCGCGGACGGCGGCCACGGCCTCGGAGCCGATGAACCCGGTGTCCTCGCGGCAGCACCACCCGAGCCCGGCCTCGATCGGTCCGCGGTTCTCGCTCAGGTCGTTGCCGTAGAGGTGGAAGCAGACCTCGAGCCGCAGCGTGTCACGGGCGCCGAGCCCGGCCGGCACGGCACCGGCGGCCACGATCCGGTCCCAGATCTCCGGAGCGTGCTCGGGGTCGAGCAGGATCTCGACCCCGTCCTCGCCCGTGTAGCCGGTGCCGCAGACGAGCATCGGCACATCCGCGACGGTGCGCTGGCAGCAGTGCATCCGCGACGGCAGCGCGCCGTCGGCGAGCCCGGTCATCAGCGGACGGGCCCGCGGGCCCTGCACGGCCAGCATCGCGAAGTCCTCGAGGCGGTCGATCAGGTCGACGTCGAACCCGTCGGCGTGGGTCCTCATCCAGGCGAAGTCACGGTCGTGGTTGCCGGCGTTGGTGACCGTCAGGTAGTGGCATTCGGCCAGCCGGTAGGTGAACAGGTCGTCGAGGACGCCGCCGTCCTCGTTGCACATGACGCTGTACTGGGCGCCGCCCTCGGGCAGGCGCCGCAGGTCGTTGGAGAGCAGGTGCTGCAGGAAGGCCTGGGCGTCGGGGCCGCGCGTCTCGACCTGCCCCATGTGGGAGACGTCGAATACGCCGGCGCCGGTCCGCACGGCGATGTGCTCGTCGCGGATGCCCGTGTACTGGACCGGCATCGACCAGCCGGCGAACGGGACGAGCCGGGCGCCCGCATCGGCATGGCGCCCGTGCAGGGGCGTGCGTCGCAGGTCTGTCGGGGAGCTCGAACTCACCTATTGGGCAGGCTAGTACACGGGCTGGCTGACAGAAGCCGTTGCCGTGCGGTTGAGCGCCTCTCGGCCGGCGGGCCGGAGGCTCGGCCTCGGGGCGGGCCCGGGCGGCCTGGCCCGCGCCCGGCTCGGGTCAGGCGGCGCTCAGCGGTCTTTCAGGAACGACGGGATGTCGATCTCGTCGTCGCGGATCTCGAGCGAGGAGCGCTGGCGATCGTCCATCGTCACGTCGCGGTCGCGGCGGGCGCGCCGGGTCGTCTCGCGCGCCTGCGTGGGCCGCGGCGAGCCGTGGTCGAAGCCGGTGGCGATCACGGTGACGCGCACCTCTTCGCCCAGCTTGTCGTCGATCACGGCGCCGAAGATGATGTTGGAGTTCGCGTCGGCCGCGCTCTGCACGATCTCCGCGGCTTCGTTGACCTCGAACAGGCCGAGGTCGTTGCCGCCGGTGATGTTGAGCAGGATGCCCATCGCCCCCTCGACGGACTCCTCGAGCAGCGGCGAGGAGATGGCCATCTTGGCCGCCTCGGCCGCGCGGTTCTCGCCGTTGGCCGCGCCGATGCCCATCAGCGCCGTGCCGGCGTCGTGCATGATCGTGCGCACGTCGGCGAAGTCGAGGTTGATCAGGCCGGGGATCGTGATCAGGTCGGTGATGCCCTGGACGCCCTGGCGCAGCACGTTGTCGGCCTCGCGGAAGGCGTCGAGGATCGTGGTGCGCCGCTCGACGATCGCCAGCAGCTTCTCGTTCGGGATCACGATCAGCGTGTCGACGTACTCGCGCAGCTTCTGGATCCCGTCCTGGGCCTGGCGGGCGCGCTGGGAGCCCTCGAACAGGAACGGGCGCGTGACCACGCCGACGGTGAGCGCGCCGATCTCGTTCTTGGCGATGTCGGCGATCACGGGCGCGGCCCCGGTGCCGGTGCCGCCACCCTCGCCGGCGGTGACGAACACCATGTCGGCGCCCTTCAGCGCCTCCTTGATCTCGTCGCGCGATTCCGCGGCGGCGCCCTGGCCGACCTCGGGGTTGGCGCCGGCGCCGAGACCCTTCGTCAGCTCGTGGCCGATATTCAGCTTGATGTCGGCGTCACACATGGCGAGCGCCTGGGCGTCGGTGTTGGTCGCGATGAATTCGACCCCGCGCAGGCCTGCGTCGACCATGCGGTTGACCGCATTGGTTCCGCCGCCGCCGACACCGACGACCTTGATGACTGCCAGATAACTGCCGCTTTCCATGGTTGCCGTCCGACCTTCGAGGTAGCGTTGAGCGTTTGCGGCGCTTCCGCACTTAGCGGGAGTTTCGCACGTTATGGCCTGAGGATGCGCGAAGTCAACGCAACCACCCGGTCCGCAACGATCGTTGCAGATCCGCGAAGTCTCAACGGGTCAGCGAGACTTGGCCGAAATCCAGGGTAAGGCTCGACTTGAGGTTTAGCCTCCGCCGGCGGTCGAGGAAGCCGCTCCGCCGGCGCTCGAGGAAGCGGCGCCGGCGGAGGTCCCCGCCGTGCCGGCGGCAGTGCCCGCCGTGCCGGCCGAGGTCCCCGCCGCGCCGGTCGCGGGCGCCCCGGCGGCCGTCGACGCGGTCGACGCCGTCGGCACCGCGGCGCCGGCGGCAGCACGCTCCGGGTCGGTCACGTCGATGTACACGGCGCCGGGCGAGCCCTGATCGGCCAGCACCGCAGCGACGGCGGCCCACTTGGCCTCGAGCCGGGTCGTGTCGCCGAAGTAGATGCTCGGTCCGTTGCGCAGCGAGGCGACGAGCCCATGCGCGGCGGTGGTCTGGACGCCGCTGACGTGGGCGAGCAACTGGGCGGGAGCGGCGGCCAGCAGCGCCACGGCCGCGCGGGCATGCGGATCGCTCAGCCGCGTCCCGCCCGGGAGCACGGTCAGCGGAATCGTCGGCAGGTTGGGGGAGGCGGTCACGTCGTGCAGCAGGGTGCCGTCGCCCGCGACGGCGATCGTGCGCCCGGCCACGACCACGGCCGCGACGGGGACCTGCTCGATCACCCGGATCCGCAGGCCGTGAGGCAGCTGCGTGCTGACCCTGAGGCCCTTGACGACCGGGTACGGTGCCACCGCCGAGCGCAGCTGATCCATGTTCACGTCGAGCGTGGTCATGTTCCGCGCCGCGACCACGAGCGCCGCACGGATCTGGCCGGCGTCGGCGCCGCTCGCGCCGACGACGGTGACCTTCTGCACCGCGACCAACGAGGAGCCGCGCAGCCACATCCACCCGCCTCCGAGCAGCACCAGCACCGCGATCAGCACGAGCACGTGCTTGCGCCGCGGGCGCGGCAGCCGGCGCGAGCGCCCCGGGCGCTGGGTCCGCGGCGAGACCCGCCGCACACGCGCCCGGCCGCGCGGGCGCCGCTGCAGGCGTTCGAGCACCCCGTCGATCATCTCGACCCCTCGTCGCGGTGGGCGACCGCGACGGGGCCGAGCGTCTGCACCTCGGCCTCGAGCTCCACGCCGAAGCGCTCCCGGACACGCCGGCGGCCCTCCGCCATCAGCGCGATCACGTCCGCGGTCGTCGCGTCGCCGTGGTTCTCGACGAAGTTGGCGTGCTTGGCCGAGAAGCTCGCGCCGCCGACCCGCAGGCCCCGGCACCCGGCGGCGTCGAGCAGCTGGCCGGCCGTCCTGCCCTCCGTGCGCGGGTCATCCGGATTCTTGAACGTCGAGCCGAAGGTCTTGATCCCCGACGGCTGCGCCGCCTTGCGCCGGGCGCGCATGTCCGCCAGCGTGGCCTTGACCTCCTCGGAGTCCGCGACCTCGAGCACGAACGACGCCCGGGCCACGATCTCGGTCGGGCCGAGGTTCGAGCGCCGGTAGCCGAACCCGAGTTGGGCCGGCACGCGCCGGTCTCGGCCCGACGGCGTGACGATGTCCACCCACTCGAGTGCGCGGGCCAGCTCCCCTCCGTAGGCGTTGGCGTTCATCCGCACCGCTCCGCCCACCGTGCCGGGGATGTTGACGCCGAACTCGATCCCGGTCAGGCCCTCCTGGGCGGCCTTGGCGGACACGGACGGCAGCCGCGCGCCACCGCCACACACGATGCGCGTTCCGTCCAGTTGGATCTTGCTCAGGTCCTTATCCAGTTTCACGACGAGTCCACGGACCCCTTCGTCCGCCACCAGGAGGTTCGACCCCGAGCCCACGACCCCTACCTCGAGTCCCTCCGATGCCGCCCAGGCGACCAGGCGCTGCAGCGCGGACAGGCTGCCGGCGCGGGCGAAGTACTCGGCCGCGCCGCCCGTGCGCACCGTGGTCAGGCGCGAGAGCGGGTAGTCGCTCTCGACGCCCTGGGGCGGATTCGGCATTCAGGCAGGGTAGTGAGCGCTCCGGCGGGCTCAGCCCGCCGAAACCACGAGCGAGCGCTCCGGCGGGCTCAGCCCACCGCCACCACGAGCGAGCGGCCCAGCGCGTCCACGTTCCCGGCCCCCATCACCAGGCACAGGTCGCCGGCCCGCAGGATCCGGGACAGATACCGCTCGGCGAGCGGAAAGCCGGGGACCCAGGCGACCTCGCGGCCCTCGCCGGCGTCCGCGGCCGCCGAGGCGACGAGGCGCCCGTCCACGCCCGGGAAGTCCTCCGCGCGCTCCCGGGCCGGGTAGATGTCGAGCACGGCGACGCGGTCGGCCGCGGCCAGGGCGGCGCCGAACTCCCGCCCGAGCGCCCGGGTGCGCGAGAACAGATGGGGCTGGAAGACGGCGATCAGCCGCGCGGGCTCGAGCGTCCGGGCCGCGGCGATCGTCGCCGCGACCTCGGTCGGATGGTGGGCGTAGTCGTCGTACACGGCCGCCCCGCGCGCCGTCTCCCCCAGCCGCTCGAACCGGCGCCGCGCGCCGGCGAAGTCGGCCAGCGCCGCCGCCGCCCGCTCGGGATCGGCGCCCGCGAGACGGGCGGCCTCGAGCGCGCCGGCGGCGTTGATCGCGTTGTGCGCCCCCGGCACCGAGACCGAGACCGCGATCCCGTGCCACCGAAAGCGCGAGCCGCCGGCGTGCAGCTCGGGCGCGGGCACGTCATAGGCGATCGCGTCCGGCGGGCACAGCGCCCGCAGCGCGGGGCGGTCCCAGACGATCGCGTGCGCCGGGCGGGCCATGAACGTCGTAAACGTCTGCTCGAGGTCGCGCAGCGACGCATAGGTCGAGTGGTGATCGAGCTCGGCGTTGGTGAGCACGGCGATCTCGGGGTCGAGCTTGAGCAGCGAGCGGTCCGACTCGTCGGCCTCGATCACGATCCACTCCCCCGTCCCCCAGCCGGCGTTCGAGCCGGTGCCGCGCAGTTCCCCGCCGACGAGGTAGGCGGGGTCCAGGCCGGCGCCGCTGAGGGCGTGGACGACCATGCTGGCGGTGGTCGTCTTGCCGTGCGTGCCGGTGATCGCGATGCAGCGCTTGAGCCGCGCGATCTGCGCCAGCAGATCGGCCCGGTGCAGCTCGCGACCGGCCGCGGCCACGCGCTCGGGATTCTCGGGCCCGACCGCGGTCGAGTACACGACCTCCGCGCCGGCGGGGACGTTCGGAGCGGCGTGGCCCATCACCGGCACGATCCCGTACTCGCGCAGACGCGCCGTGTAGGCGGACTCGGCGCGATCGGAGCCGGTCACATGCGCGCCGAGCTCACGGGCGACGATCGCCAGCCCGCTCATACCGGCCCCGCCGATCCCGACGAAGTGCAGGCTGCGCGAGGACCAGTCGCTCATCTGGTGGCGCAGCGCGGCCTCCTGCTACGCGCGCTCCAGCACGACGACCGGGATGTCGCGGCTCGTCTTCAGCTGGTAATCGTTGTAGGCGGGCCAGCGGGAGGTCATCTGCTCCCACAGCTCCGGTTTCTCCTCGGGTGTGGCCGTGCGCGCATGGGCGGTGAAGCGGTCGTCGAGCACCTGCACGTGGACCTCGGGCTGCTCGGAGAGGTTCAGGTACCAGGCCGGGTCCTCCGGAGCGCCGCCCCTGGAGGCCACGACGAGGTAGTCGTCGCCGTGGCGGCCGTAGATCAGGGGCGTGCTGCGCTGCTCGCCGGATCGCCGGCCGGTGGTCGTGAGGATCAGGACTTCGGCCCCGTTCCATTCGTGACCCTCCTCACCGTCGGTTGCGACGTACCGCTTGACGTGCTCCTGACCGAACAGCATGTGACTCCACCCTTGTGTTGGGAACTCGTTGTCCAGACTAGCGAGTGGCAGCGAGAGAAAAGGCCCGCATATGACTATCGTGGGCCCCCGATGCCACCACCTGAGACGGGAATTCCGCCCGCCGGCGACCCCGGCGCCGACGCGCTCCGGACCGTGGAGCTGACGACGGGCGGCGTGGCCCCCGAGGATGTCGTGGCGGTGGCCCGCGGCGATGCCCCCGTGGTGCTGGGCCCGGGCGCCCGCGAGGCGATGGAGCGCAGCGCTGCGGTGGTCGCCGCGCTCGCCGACTCCGACGAGCCCGCGTACGGCATCTCGACCGGGTTCGGCTCGCTGGCCCGGGTCCGGATCCCCGTCGAGCGCCGCGCCGAGCTGCAGCGCTCCCTGATCCGCTCCCACGCCGCCGGCATGGGGCCGCCGATCGAGCGCGAGGTCGTCCGCGCGATGATGCTGTTGCGCGCCCGCACGCTGGCCATGGGCTGCTCGGGTGCGCGCCCGATCGTGGCCGAGGCGCTGCTGGCCCTGCTCAACGCCGGCCTGACCCCGATCGTGCCCGAGCACGGCTCGCTCGGCGCCAGCGGCGACCTGGCGCCGCTCGCTCACTGCGCCCTCGTGCTGATCGGCGAGGGCGAGGTCGAGGATCCCGACGGGGTCGCCCGGCCGGCCGCCGACGCGCTCCGAGCGGCCGCGCTCGAGCCGCTCACGCTGACCGTCAAGGAGGGTCTGGCGCTGATCAACGGCACCGACGGGATGCTCGGCATGCTCGTGCTCGCGCTGGCCGACCTCGCGCAGCTGTTGCGTGTGGCCGACATCACCGCGGCGATGTCGGTCGAGGCGCTGCTCGGCACCGACCGCGCCTTCGCCGCCGACCTCGTCGCGCTGCGCCCGCAGCCGGGCCAGGCCCGGAGCGCCGCGAACCTGCGCGCGCTGCTGGCCGGCTCGGAGATCGTCGCCAGCCACCGCGAGGGCGACCCCCGCGTCCAGGACGCCTACTCGCTGCGCTGCGCCCCCCAGGTCACCGGCGCGGCCCGCGACACGCTCGAGCACGCGGAGCGGGTGGCCGGAGCCGAGCTGCGCTCCGCGATCGACAACCCGATGGTGCTCCCCGACGGGCGCGTCGAATCGTGCGGCAACTTCCACGGCGCCCCGATCGCCATGGCCTGCGACTTCCTCGCCATCGCGGTGGCCGAGGTCGGCGCGATCGCCGAGCGGCGGACCGACCGGCTGCTCGACGAGAACCGCTCCCACGGGCTGCCCGCCTTCCTGGCCCAGAACCCCGGCGTCGACTCCGGCGTGATGATCGGCCACTACACCCAGGCGGCGATGGTGGCCGAGAACCGCCGTCTGGCCACCCCGGCGGGGGTCGATTCGCTGCCGACGAGCGCGATGCAGGAGGACCACGTCTCGATGGGCTGGGGGGCGGCGCGTAAGCTGCGCACCGTGGTGGCCAACCTCGGCCGCATCCTCGCCGTCGAGCTGACGTGCGCGGCGCGCGGGCTCGACCTGCGGGCGCCGCTGCGCCCCGGCCCCGGAACCGCGGCCGCCCTGGCCGCGGTGCGCGCGGTGATCCCGGGTCCCGGCGCGGATCGCCACCTGAGCCCCGAGCTGGCCGCCGCCGCGGAGCTCGTCGTCTCCGGCGAGCTCGTCGCGGCGGTGCAGAGCCGGATCGGGGCGCTGCAGTGAGCCCCCGGGGGCTCATCCGCGCGCCCCGCGGCACCGAGCTCTCCTGCCAGGGCTGGTCCCAGGAGGCGGCGATGCGGATGCTGATGAACAACCTCGATCCCGACGTGGCCGAGGATCCCGAGCATCTCGTCGTCTACGGCGGCACCGGCCGCGCCGCCCGCTCCTGGGAGGCCTACGACGCGATCGTCCGCACGCTGCGCACGCTGCGCGACGACGAGACCCTGCTGGTGCAGTCGGGCAAGCCCGTCGGCGTGTTCCGCACCCACGAGTGGGCGCCGCGGGTGCTGATCGCCAACTCCAACCTGGTGCCCGAATGGGCCACGTGGGACGAGTTCCGCCGGCTCGAGGCGCTCGGGCTGACGATGTACGGGCAGATGACCGCGGGATCGTGGATCTACATCGGCACCCAGGGGATCCTCCAGGGCACCTACGAGTGCTTCGCCGAGATCGCCCGCCGCCGCCACGGCGGCTCGCTGGCGGGCACGATCACCCTCACCGCCGGCCTCGGCGGCATGGGCGGCGCCCAGCCGCTGGCGGTGACGATGAACGGCGGCGTGGCGTTGTGCGTCGAGGTCGACCCGCACCGGATCGAGCGCCGCCTGCAGACGCGCTACCTCGACGAGGTCGCCGACTCGCTTGAGGACGCCGTCGCTCGCTGCCTGCAGGCCAAGGCCGAGCGCCGGGCGCTGAGCATCGGGCTGCTGGCCAACGCCGCCGACGTGCTGCCGGCGCTGCTGGCACGCGGCTTCGCACCCGAGATCGTCACCGACCAGACGAGCGCCCACGACCCGCTGAACGGCTACGTCCCCAACCGCATGAGCCTCGAGGCGGCGCTCGAGCTGCGCGCGCGCGATCCCGACGAGTACCTGCGCCGCTCGCGGGCGGCGATCGCGGCGCACTGCGCGGCCATGGTCGCCTTCCTCGACGCGGGCAGCGAGGTCTTCGACTACGGCAACAGCCTCCGGGCCGAGGCGCTGCTCGGCGGCTTCGAGCGGGCCTTCGCCTACCCGGGCTTCGTGCCGGCCTACATCCGGCCGCTGTTCTGCGAGGGCAAGGGTCCGTTCCGCTGGGTCGCGCTGTCGGGCGATCCGGCCGACATCGCGGCGACCGATCGCGCCGCGCTGGAGGAGTTCCCCGAGGATGAGGGGCTCGCGCGGTGGATCGAGCAGGCCGCCGAGCGGGTCGCGTTCCAGGGCCTGCCGGCGCGGATCTGCTGGCTGGGCTACGGCGAGCGCCGGCGGCTCGGGCTGCGCCTCAACGCCATGGTCGCCTCGGGCGAGCTGAAGGCGCCGATCGTGATCGGTCGCGACCATCTCGATTCGGGCTCGGTCGCCTCGCCCTACCGCGAGACCGAGGCGATGGCCGACGACTCCGACGCGATCGCCGACTGGCCGCTGCTCAATGCCCTCGTCAACACGGCCTCGGGTGCCACCTGGGTCTCGATCCACCATGGCGGCGGGGTCGGGATCGGCCGCTCGATCCACGCCGGCATGGTGTGCGTGGCCGACGGCACCGAGCTGGCCGCGCAGAAGCTCGACCGGGTCCTCACCAGTGACCCCGGCATGGGCGTGATCCGCCACGCCGACGCCGGCTATGAGCGCGCCGGCGACGTCGCCGCCGAGCGCGGCGTCCGGATCCCGATGCGGGAAGACCCCGACGCGTGAGCTCCTTGTGGTGCGAGCTGGCGTGGATCTCCGGGCCGCGCGCGGAGCCGGGCGTGCTGCTCGAGCTCGACGGCGACCGGATCGCGTCGCTCACCCCCGGGGTCCCGTCGCCACCCGCCGGCGCCGTGCGGCTCGACGGGCTCGTCATCCCCGGACTGGCCAACGCCCATTCGCACGCCTTCCAGCGCGCCCTGCGGGGCCGCACGCACGCCGCGACGGGCTCGTTCTGGACCTGGCGCGAGCAGATGTACGCGCTCGCCGGCACGCTTGACCCGGACGCGGTCCTGGCGCTGGCCCGGGCGACCTTCGCCGAGATGGCGCTGGCCGGCGTGACCCTGGTCGGCGAGTTCCATTACCTGCACCACGGCCCCGGCGGCGTCCCCTACGCGGACCCGAACGCGATCGGCACGGCGCTGCTCGAGGCGGCGACACAGGCCGGCGTGCGGATCACCCTGCTCGACGCCTGCTACCTGCACGGTGGCCCGGGCCGCGACCCCGACCCGGTCCAGCGGCGCTTCTGTGACCCGAGCGCCGAGGCGTGGGCCGAGCGCGTGGACGCGCTGCGCCCCGGACCGGGCGTGCGGATCGGCGCCGCGATCCACAGCCTGCGGGCGGTCGACCCGGACTCGGCCGCGACCGTCGCGGCGTACGCACGCGCGCACTCCGCACCGCTGCACGCTCACGTCTCCGAGCAGCCGGCCGAGAACGAGGCCTGCCTCGAGGCCTACGGCGACACGCCGTCCGGACTGCTCGAGAGCGCCGGCGCGCTGTCGGAGAACTTCACCGCCGTGCACGCCACGCACCTGTCGGGGCGCGACGTCGGGCTGCTCGGCGGCACCGGCGCGTGCTGTTGCCTGTGCCCGACGACCGAGCGTGACCTGGCCGACGGCATCGGCCCGGCGAAGCGGCTGCTCGACGCCGGAGCGACGCTCGCGCTCGGCAGCGACTCCAACGCCGTGATCGAGCCCTTCGAGGAGGCCCGCGCCGTCGAGCTCGACGAGCGCCTGGCCACCGGCATCCGCGGCCGGCACGAGCCCGGGTCACTGCTCGCGGCCGCCACCGGCGCCGGCTACGCCAGCCTCGGCTGGCCCGAGGGGGGCGCGCTCGCCCCCGGCGCCCTGGCCGACCTCGTCGCGGTGCGCCTCGACGGGGTGCGCATGGCCGGCGCCCGGGACGGCGACCCGGTGGGGACGCTCGTGTTCGCGGGCGCGGCGGCCGACGTCCGCGACGTGATCGTCGGCGGTCGCTTCGTCGTCCGCGACGGGCGGCACCACGCGCTCGACGTGCCCCGCGAGCTGGCCGGCGCCCTGGCGGCGGTGTGGCGATGAGCTCACTGGTGATCGACGACATCGGCCTGCTCGTCACGAACAACCCCGAGCTCGGCGACGGGCCGCTCGGGATCCGCCGCAACGCCGCGCTCGTGCTCGAGGGCGACCGGGTCATCGCCGTGCAGCCGGCCGGGGCGCTGGCCGACGCCCGCATCGACGCCCACGGGCTGTGCGTCATCCCCGGGTTCGTCGACAGCCACACCCACCTCGTGTTCGCGGGTGACCGCGCCGATGAGTTCGCCGCCCGGATGGCCGGCGCCCCCTACGCGGCCGGCGGGATCCGCTCGACCGTGTCCGCCACCCGCGCCGCGGACACGGTGGAGCTGCTCGCGCTGGCCCGCGCCCGTCGCCGGGAGGCGCTGCGGGCCGGGATCACGCACGTCGAGATCAAGTCCGGCTATGCGCTCGACGTCGACGGCGAGCAGCGGCTGTGCGAGCTGGCGGCCACGCTGACCGACGACGTCACCTTCCTCGGCGCCCATGTCGTGGCGCCCGAGTACGAGCATCGCCCCGACGACTACGTCCACCTCGTCTGCGGGCAGATGCTCGCCGCGTGCCTGCCGTTCGCCCGCTGGATCGACGTGTTCTGCGAGCGCGGCGCATTCGACGCCGAGCAGGCGCGTCAGGTCCTGCTCGCCGGCCGACACGCCGGGCTCGGACTGCGCGTGCACGCCAACCAGCTCGCGCGAGGGCCCGGGCGTGCAGCTCGCGGTCGAGCTCGCGGCGGCCTCGGCCGATCACTGCACCCATCTCTCCGAGCTCGACATCGACGCGCTGGGCGCTTCGAGCACGGTCGCCACGCTGCTGCCGGCGACCGACTTCTCGACACGACAGCCATACCCGGACGCCCGCCGCCTGCTCGACGCCGGGGCCACCGTCGCGCTGGCCACCAACTGCAACCCCGGCTCGAGCTACACGACGTCGATGAGCTTCGTGATCGCGCTCGCGGTGCGCGAGATGCGGATGAGCGCGGAGGAGGCCCTTGGCGCCGCCACGCTCGGCGGCGCGCGGGCGCTGTGGCGCGAGGACCTCGGCCACCTCTCGCCCGGCGCGCGCGCTGACGCGGTCGTGCTCGCCGCCCCCTCCTACACCCACCTCGTCTACCGCCCCGGCGTGCCGCTGGTCGCGGCCACGGTCAGCGGCGGGGAGCTCGCGTGGCGCGACCCGGAGCTGGGCATCGGGTAGGGGCCTCAGAGGGGTCTCGGTTCCGCGGGACGCTCCTCCACCCTCCCGTTGTCCTCAGTCCCGCGGGAACCCACCCTCCACCCTCCCGTCGTCCCCCGTGTCATCCCGATCGGGTGATGGGCCCGGAGCGCAGCGGAGTACGTTCCGAGCGTCGCTCCGGTGACCTGAGTCCCGCAAACCCACTCCGAGGGAGCATCCGGTGTCCGTCATGCCTGCAGACCGCGCGGCCGACCACATTGCGGAGGCGCCCTACGGCGGCCACTGCGACGACGCCGGTGCGAGCTTTGCGCTGTTCAGCAGCGTGGCCGAGGCGGTCGATCTGTGCCTGTTCGACGACAGCGGGCACGAGACGCGCTGGAGCCTCGAGCAGGGCGACGCGTGGCTGTGGAAGGGGTACGTGCCGGGTGTGCGGCCGGGCCAGCAGTACGGCTTTCGCGTGCACGGCCCGTGGGACCCGGCGGCGGGCGCGCGGTGCAACCCGGCCAAGCTGCTGCTCGACCCCTACGCCCGCGCGGTCGCGGGCGAGGTCCGCTGGGATCCCGCCGTCTACGGCCACGCCGCCGATGACCCCAACCGCGCCGACGACAGCGATTCGGCGCCGTACGTGCCCCGGTCGGTGCTGATGGGCGATGGCTATGACTGGGGCGATGACCGCCGTCCGGGGCGGGCGATGTCGGACTCGATCTTCTACGAGGTCCACGTCAAGGGGTTCACCAAGCTGCACCCCGATGTGCCCGAGGAGCTGCGCGGGACCTACTCCGGGCTGGCCCATCCCGCCGCCGTCGCGCATCTGCAGCGGCTCGGCGTGACCGCCGTCGAGCTGCTCCCCGTGCACCAGTTCGTCCACGACGCGCAGCTGGTCGAGCGCGGGATCTACAACTACTGGGGCTACCAGTCGATCGGGTACTTCGCGCCGCACAACGGCTACTCGTCGGCCGGCTGGGGCGGCGGTCAGGTGGGCGAGTTTCGCCGCATGGTCCGCGCCCTGCACGCCGCCGGCATCGAGGTGATCCTCGACGTCGTGTTCAACCACACCGCCGAGGGCAGCGAGTGGGGGCCGACGCTGTGCTTCCGCGGCATCGACAACGACGCCTATTACCGCCTCCAGGACGACCCCTCGCGCTACGTCGATGACACCGGCTGCGGCAACACCGTCGACCTGCACCACCCCCATGCGCTGCGCCTGGTCATGGACTCGCTGCGCTACTGGGTGCAGGAGATGCACGTCGACGGCTTCCGCTTCGACCTGGCCGCGAGCCTCGGTCGCGGGACGAGCAATTTCGACCGCTACTCCTCGTTCCTGGAGACCGTCGCCCAGGACCCCACGATCTCGCAGGCGAAGCTGATCGCCGAGCCGTGGGACATCGGCTGGGGCGGCTACGACCTCGGCGAGTTCCCGCCCGGCTGGAGCGAATGGAACGGCAAGTACCGCGACACGGTGCGCGACTTCTGGCGCGGGACGCAGGGCATGCTGCCCGATCTCGCCACCCGGATCACCGGCTCCAGCGATCTCTACGGCCACGGCGGCCGGCGACCGAACGCCTCGGTCAACCTCGTCACCGTCCACGACGGCTTCACGATCGCCGACCTCGTCAGCTACGACAGCAAGCACAACGAGGACAACGGCGAGGACAACCACGACGGCACCGACGACAACCGCAGCTGGAACTGCGGCGTCGAGGGGCCGACCGACGACCCCGCCGTGCTCGAGCTGCGGGCCCGCCAGCGCCGCAACCTGATCGCCACGCTGATGCTGTCCGAGGGCGTGCCGCTGCTGCTCGGCGGCGACGAGTTCGCGCGCAGCCAGAACGGCAACAACAACGCCTACTGTCAGGACAACGAGCTCACCTGGTTCGACTGGTCAGCGGTCGCGCAGCACGCCGACTTGATCGAGTTCACCGCCGGCCTGTGCCGCCTGCGTGAGCAGCACCCCGTGTTCCGCCGCCACCAGTTCTTCCGCGGCACGCCGGCGCCCGACACCAACCGCGACGACATCGACTGGTACCGCCCCGACGGCGGCGCGATGACCGGCGAGGACTGGGGCGTGTCCTACGCCCAGGCCGTCACGGTCGCGCTGAGCGGCGCCACCGGCCAGCAGGGGATCGAGGACGACCCGTTCCTGTTGATGATCAACGCGTGGTCCGAGCCGATCGCGTTCAGCGTCCCCGAGCCGCTGCAGGGCAGCGGCTGGCAGGTCGAGGTCGACACCGCCGACCCGGCCGCCGCCGGCCGGGCGGTCGACACCGCGGCCGGTGTCCAGCTGATCGGACGCTCGCTGATGCTGCTGCGCGGAACGCGGGGTTAGTGATGCTGCTGCGCGGAACGCGGGATTAGGGCAGGCGACGCGGAGCCGCTCAGGCCCGGGCCAGCGGCTGGCGAATCACCGTCTTGAGCTTCTCGGGCGCGGCGCGCCGGGGGTCACCGAGGTAGATCTCGTGGTGCTTGCCGGTCAGCGTGCCGCCCTGCTCGGCGATGAACGCGTGCAGAGCGGCGATCGTCGGCCCCTCGTCCTTGTATGGGCCGACGTACATGACCTGCGCGGCGGAGCCCTCGGCGAAGCGCTCGTAGCGGAGCTTCTCGAGCGCCGGCAGCGACTTCTTGGCCGCCGCCTGGTGGCGGGCCTCCTCGACGATCTCCGCCGTCACGGGCTCGGGCTGCATGATCATCGCCGTCCAGTTCCACGCCGATTTGTCGCCGGTGCTGAACACGGTCGGGTCCTCCGACCACCACAGGCCCTCGAGCGGCATCACCCCGAAGTCGATCTCCGCGGGCCCGCGCTTGACGGCGAACTTCACCGTGTAGCTGACCGCGTACAGCGCCTCGATCGCCTCCCGATACGAGTCCGCCGTGTTGGGATCGCCGTGACCGTCGATCATCACGAACGCCATCTCCGGCACGTCGACCACCACCGGCCGGCGCCCCGGCGCGTACAGCTCCCGCAACTCGCGCTTGAAGTCGATCTTCGTGGCCGGCATGGTGGCCTCCTCGGTTCAGCTCTGCGCACGCGGCGCGGGTGAGAACCAGCATCCCCGCCGACGTGGGTCCGCGCATCCGCACTTGGCCGCAGGCTGAATGCGTTCTTTCCCAGCCGCGCGACCCGGGCGATCGAGGAGACCGCGTGACCGGGCGACCAGGCGACCGGGCGACCGGGCGACCGGGCGACCGGGCGACCGGGCGACCGGGCGACCGGGCGACCAGGCGACCGGGCGACCGGGCGACCGGGCGACCGAGGCGACCGAGGAAGGAATACCCGGTCCGAGCGTCCTCGTAGGTACCACCACAGAACTGGAGCACGCACATGCACACCGCACCGTCACCATCGACCCGCCGGCGCGCCGCCGGCGCAGTCGCCCTCGTCGTCCTGTCCCTGGCCCTGGCCGCCTGTGGCAGCTCCGGCTCCTCGACATCCACGGCGGGCGCAGCCTCGGCCGCACCGCGTCCGTACGGCGCACCGGCGGCGGCCGCGACCTCGACCCCCGCCGCGACGACCTCGACCCCCGCCGCGACGACCTCGATGCCGGCCGCGACGACCTCGAAGCCCGCGACCATGTCGACTCCCGCCGCGTCGTCCGCGGGGATCCCCCAGGGCGCGAACGCCGGCGACCGCGACAGCGACAACAACGGCGGCCCGAGCGATGGCGACGGCAATCTCTAGGAAGAAGCCGATCCTTGCTGTCCTGTCGCTCTCAGTGGCTGCGATCGCCGCGGGGTGCGGTGCGAGGACCACCGCCACCCCGGCGGCGACCGGCACCGCAGCCACGATCGTGCACATGACCGCAGCACCGAGCGGGTTCGCGTGGCTGCGCCCCGCCCCGGCACCCACGGACTGGCCGGCGGTTCGAATCCCGACCGGAGCGGTGATGCCCTACCCGGCGGGCTGGCGACGCATCCACGGCGACGCCGGCACGGCGACCGCGGTGCTGCAGGACACCGCTGACCGCTTCCTCGGCTACCTGAACGTGACGCCGCGCCAGGGCGCGGAGTCCCTCGGCACCTGGGCCGCGTTCCGCACCGGGCACAACGCCGGCGAGGGCGACCGCGCCGTGACCACGCTCGCGGTCGCGACCGGCCTGCGGTTCCGCACCGGCCGGGGCAGCTGCGTCCGCGACGCGTACACGACCAGCACCGGCGGTCGCTACATCGAGCTCGCCTGCCTCGTGCAGGGACCACGAGCGGCCTCGGTGATCGTCGGCGCCGCCCCACCCGCGACCTGGACCCGGACCGCGCCACTGATCGAGCGCGCGATCGCGGCGTTCACGACCTGAGGCGCAGCGCTTCCGGCTCAGCGCCGCGGTCGCGGCGTTCACGACCTGAGGCGCATCGCCTCCCGCTCAGCCCGCGGTCGCGGCGTTCACGCCCTGAGGCGCATCGCCTCTCGCTCAGCTCGCGATCCGATGACGATCACCGGGGGGGGTTGACTCCGGGAGGAGAATCGGGGCACATACCGTCTGTCCTGGGGGTCTCGATGTCCTGGAAGCTTGAAGGGTCCTATTTCGAGACGTGCTCGTGCGACGTCGTCTGTCCGTGCACCGCGTCGCTCGCGTTCGGGGCCACGCATGACCGGTGCCGGGTGACGCTGGTCTTCAACGTCAAGGACGGCGACGTGGAGGGGACCGACGTGAGCGGCCTGACCGTCGCGGCGGTCGCCGACACCCCGAAGGTGATGAGCGAGGGCAACTGGCGCCTCGGCGTGTTCATCGACGCCGCGGCCTCCGACGAGCAGGCCGAGAAGCTCGGTGCCGTGTTCTCGGGCGCGCTCGGCGGGCCGATGCAGGCGCTGGGCCCGCTGATCGGGGAGAGCCTCGGCGTGCAGCGCGCGCCGATCGAGGTCCACGAGAGTGGCGTGCTGCACTCGATCCGGATCGGCGACCAGGTCGACTTCGAGATCGAGGACATCGTCCCCTTCGGCGTCGAGACCGGCGAGCCCGCGAAGCTCACGGGCATCTTCCACCCCGCCGGCCACGAGCTCGCCGTGGCCCACGCAACGCGCTCGAAGATCGACGCGTTCGGCATCCAGTACGACGGAACATCCGCGTTCTCGACCTCGCAGTTCTCGTGGGCAGCGTGAGCCTGACCGCGACGAGCGCGATCGGCGAGCGCCGCGACGAGAACGCCGACCTCGGAGCGGCGTTCGCGGCCGTCCGCGGGCGGCTCGGGCTGATCGCGCTCCTGCTCGCCCTAACCGCGGTGGCGTGGTGGTCGACGGCCGACCGGATGGCCGGAATGGACGCCGGGCCGGGCACCGACCTCGGCGCACTCGGTTGGTTCCTCGGGGTCTGGGTGGTGATGATGGCCGCGATGATGCTCCCCTCCCTGGCGCCCACCGTCGCGCTCTACTCGACCATGACCCGCCGCCGGGGAGTCGGACGAGCACTCCTGTTCACGGCCGGGTACCTGCTCGTGTGGGGAGCCGCGGGCCTGGCCGCCTACGGCGCCTTCCGAATCGGTCGCAGCCTGTTCGGCGGCGATCTGGCCTGGCACACGGGCGGGCGCTGGCTGGCCGGCGGCCTGCTCGCGCTCGCCGCCGTCTACGAGCTGACGCCGCTCAAGGACGTCTGCCTGGGCAAATGCCGCAGCCCGCTGGCCTTCCTGCTCGGGGGCTGGCGCGAGGGCCGGCTCGGCGCCCTGGAGATGGGCTCGCGCCACGCCGGCTGGTGCCTCGGCTGCTGCTGGGCGCTGATGGCGGCGCTGTTCGCCCTCGGGGTCATGAGCCTTGTGTGGATGGCTTTCGTCGCCGCGCTGATCGCGCTCGAGAAGACCCTTCCCTGGCGCCGCACGGTGACCTGGGGCACCGCCGCGATCCTGCTCGTGCTCGCGGTGGCGGTGGTGGCGGCGCCGAGCAACGTGCCGGGGCTCGTGGTGCCGGGCTCGAGTGCCTCGATGCACGCGATGGGCGCGATGCACACCACGGGCGCGATGCACACCACGGGCGCGATGCACACCACGGGCGCGATGCACACCACGGGCTCAATGCACACCACGGGCTCAATGCACACCACGGGCTCAATGCACACCACGGGCTCAATGCACACGATGGGCGCAGTGTCGGCGGTGCACCAGATGCGTTAGGGCGCCGGCCGACCCGTGAGGACAGGGACAACCCCACGAGAGAAGGGACGGGAGCAGATGAAGTCCAAGCTCGGACCGGGCGGCGCACACGCCGGCAGCAATACCGCGACTGGCGCGCCGCCCGGCGTCAGCGCTGGATCGAGAAGCAGGTCTCCGCACGCCGGGACGCTCCCGGCGTGCACGCCGACCTGTGGAAGGGCGGCAAGAAGTAGCGAGCAGCTGATCCGGCCGCCGCCCCGGCCGCACCACTCTCGCCACGCCCCCGGCACGGTCTCGTCACACGCCGGCGCACTCGCGTCACACGTCCGGCGCACGCTCGTCACACGTCCGGCGAAGCGTTGCAACTGAGTTCCGGCCCCCGGAACTCAGTTGCAGCGCTTCGAAGCGCCGCGCGCCCGGGTACGGGTGGCAGCCGCCCCAGATAGGGGTGGCACCCGCCGCCCGGGTCCGGGTGGCAGCCGCCCCAGATAGGGGTGGCACCCGCCGCCCGGGTCCGGGTGGCAGCCGCCCCAGATAGGGGTGGCACCCGCCGCCCGGGTACGGGTGACGAGTCAGCCGAGGCCCGCGCCGCGCCCCGCCCCTACCCCGCCCGCGCCACCGCCAGGATCTCCCCCGCGATCTCGCGCGCGGCGTCGGGCTTGGCCAGGGCGGCGGCGGCGCGACCCATCGCGGCGAGGCTGCTCGGGTCGGCGAGCAGGGAGCCGACCTCCGCGGCGAGGCGGGCGCCGGTCAGCTCCCCGTCGGGGATCACGACGGCGGCGCCGGAGCGCGCGAAGTAGGCCGCGTTCTCGTCCTGATGCATGGCGGACGCGTGCGGGTAGGGGATCAGCACCGAGGGTCGGCCGTGGGCGGCGATCTCGAACACCGAGCCGCCGGCGCGGGCGACGACGAGGTCGGAGGCCAGGAGCGCCGCGCCGAAGTCGCTGATGTAGCCGCGTAGGTCGTAGTGCGGGCCCGGGGACTCGAGGTCGGGCAGGTCGCGCTCGCCCGCGGCGTGCAGGACGTGGAAGCGCGCGCCGGCGAACGCCTCCACGGCGGCGTGGTTGATCGATCGCGCGCCGAGCGAGCCGCCGAACACGAGCACGCAGGTCTCATCCGGCGCGATCCCGAACCGGGCCCGGGCCGCGGCGCGGTCGGTCGCGGGTGGCGGCGCCGGCCGTCCGGTGACGCGGTAGCGCGGCCCGTCGCGCCCGTCGATCGGGAACGCGAGGCAGACGCGCCGCGCGAACGGCGCCAGCATGCGGTTGGTCAGCCCGAGGTGGCTGTCGGCCTCGGTCAGCACGAGCGGCACGCGGCGGCCGACCGCGGCCAGCCCGACGGGGCCGGCCACGTATCCGCCGGCGCCCATCACCGCGTGCGGCCTGACCTCGCGCAGGATCCGCCGCGCCGCCCGCAGCGCGCCGGTGTCGACGAGCGCCGCCCGGGTGGCCGCCACGGGGCGCCCGCGGTGCAGCGGCTCGACCCGGATCGGCTGCAGCTCGTAACCGGCCGCGGGGACGAGCTGGGCCTCGGCGCGCTCGCCGCCGATGAACACGACCTGGGCGCCCTCGGCGTGGAGGGCGTCAGCGACCGCCAGAGCGGGAACGACGTGACCGGCGGTCCCGCCGGCGGCGATCACGATCCTCGGCGGTGTCACGCCGTGTGTCCCCGACGACCTTGAGGCGCGGCGTGTCCGGCGAGGCGATGTTGAGCAGCAGCCCGACGCACGCGAGCATGATGCAGAGGTTCGTCGGCGCGTAGGAGATGAACGGGAGCGGCACGCCGGTGAGCGGCGCGAGCCCGAGCACGACGAAGATGTTGAGGATTCCCTGGCACAGAATGAGGGACGTCAGCCCGGTCGCCAGCAGCTTGGCATACCGGCCCGCCGCTCGGCGCGCGGTGCGCAGGCCGGCGTAGGCGATCATCCCGTAGAGGCAGACCACGCCGAGGATTCCCAGCACGCCGAGCTCCTCCCCGATCACGGCCAGGATGAAGTCGGTCTGCGCCTCGGGCAGGTAGAAGACCTTCTGCACCGAGCGACCGAGCCCGACTCCGAACAGCCCGCCCGAGCCGAGTGCGATCTGGCCCTGGACGGCCTGGAAGCCCGCGGTCGATTTCGAGGACCACGGGTTCAGGAACGAGGTCAGGCGCGCGCGCTGGTAGGGCTGCGCGACGACCATCACCAGCGCCAGCGCCCCGCCGATCAGCGCCAGCAGCCCCAGATAGCGCAGCGGGACCCCGGCCGCGATCAGCAGCGCCGTGATCGCGAACGCGATCACCAGCGTGGTGCCGAGGTCCGGCTCGACGACGATCAGCAGGCAGGCCGGGCCGGCGACGATGAGGATCGGCACGACCGCCTGCTTGAAGCTCCGCATCCGCTTGGGGTGATCGGCGAGGAACCGGGCCACGTACAGGACGATCGCGAGCTTCATCACCTCCGAGGGCTGGAACTGGATCGGGCCGGCGGCGAACCAGCGGCGGGCGCCGTTGACCTGGACCCCGAAGCCGGGCACGAGCACGAGCAGCAGCAACGCGAAGGAGCCGATCAGCATCAGCGTCACGATGCGCTGGTTGAGGATCGCCATCCCGCGGCGCGAGAGCACGTGCATCGCGACCAGGCCGATCCCGCCGAACACCAGGTAGCGCAGGAACGAGGCGGTTCCGGTGCTCGAGCCCGAGAGCAGGTCGCGGGGCGAGGACGCGCTGTAGACCATCACCGCTCCGAAGGCGAGCAGGCACAGCGTCGCCGTGATCAGGATCCGGTGCTCGAGCGGGGGTGTCGCGGTGCGGGCCTGCGGCCGTCCGCGCGAGGGCGAGGAGGCCGTCGCCGCCGACGCGGGACGGCTTCCACTCTTGGCGGTGGCTGAGCGACGCGCGCCGGCGGCCGCCTCGGCCATCAGCGGCCGCTCTCGACCAGCGCGCGGAAGTGCTCTCCCCGCGCCTCGAAGTTCGGATACTGGTCGAAGCTCGCGCACGCCGGCGAGAGCAGGACCGTGTCGCCCGGCCGGGCGGCGGCGCGGGCGGCGGCGACCGCGTGCTCGAGGTCGCCGGCGCGGTGCAGCTCCACGCCCGAGGGCGCGAGCGCGGCGGCCAGCTCCTCGCTCGCCTCGCCGATCAGGTACACGGCCCGGGCGCGCTCGCCCACGAGCGCGGCCAGCGGCGTGAAGTCCTGTTGCTTGCCGCGGCCGCCGAGGATCAGGTGCACGCCGCCGGGGTAGCTCCGCAGGGCGACGATCGTGCTCGCGACGTTGGTCGCCTTGGAGTCGTTGACGTAGGCGACGCCGTCGATCACGGCCACCCGCTCGAGCCGGTGGGCCACGCCGGCGAAGGTCCGCAGCCCGTCGGCGACGGCGCCGGCGTCGACCCCGCGGGCCAGGCAGGCCGCCGCGGTGGCCATCGCGTTGAGGCGGTTGTGCGCGCCGGGCAGCGAGATGTCCTCCACGGCGATCAGCGGCTCATCCAGCCACCACAGGTGGCCCTCGCGGTCGGCGAGGTCGGCGTCGCGGCCGGTCCCGAACGTGACCCGGCGCGCGCAGCCGCCGAGATCCTCGAGCCCGATGTCGGTCGGGGCCACCGCGAGGTCGTAGTTGCCCTGGTTCACGAACGCCCGGAGCTTGGCCGCCACGTAGTCGTCGAACGTGCCGTGGCGGTCAAGATGGTCCGGCGAGAGGTTGAGCAGCAGCGCGGCCTCGGGTGCGAACCGGTCGGTGTCCTCGAGCTGGAAGGACGAGGTCTCGCAGACGACGGTGGCGTCCGGCGCCAGGGTGCCGATCAGCGACGACACGGCGGTGCCGACGTTGCCGGCCACGGCGACCGGCAGGCCCGCCTCGCGGTGGACGTGGCCGAGCCACTCGGTCGTGGTCGTCTTGCCGTTGGTGCCGGTCACGGCGATGAACTCGTTGGGGATGAGACGCCATGCGAGCTCGAGCTCGCCGAGCACGGGCAGGCCGCGTCGGCGGGCCGCCGCCACGGGTGGCGCGTCCTGGGGTACACCGGGGCTCTTGATGAGCGTTCTGGCACGGGCGGCAATTGCGTCAGCTGACGCATCGAGGTGGATTTCGACGCCGGCGTCGCGAAGCCTTCCGGCCGCGAGGTCGAGTTCCGGCGTGCCGGGAGCGCCCGCATCGACTCCGATCACCTCCTCCCCGCGGGCGCGCAGCGCGAGCGCGATGCCGACGCCGGAGCGCGCCAGGCCGACGACGAGGAACGGGCCCGGCGGCAGCGGCGGACGCGGCTTCATCGGGTGCTCCCGCCGGGCAGCGCGAGCATCGCCGGACCACTACCCCCGGAGGCTCAGCTGGTAGACCGTGAACCCGATCGCCGCGCAGGCCGCGGCGACGATCCAGAAGCGCAGGATGATCTTCGTCTCCGACCACGCCTGCAGCTCGAAGTGGTGGTGGATCGGCGCCATCAGGAAGACGCGCTTGCGGAACAGCTGGAACGAGATCACCTGGATCACGACCGACAGCGCCTCGATCACGAAGATCCCGCCGAGCAGGATCAGCAGCACCTCGGTCTTGGTCATCACGGCGAGACCCGCGATCGCGCCGCCGAGGCCGAGCGAGCCGGTGTCACCCATGAAGATGCTGGCCGGGAAGCTGTTGAACCACAGAAAGCCGATGCAGGCCCCGACCAGGCAGGCGGCGAGCAGGGCCAGATCCGCCTTGCCGGTGGTGATGAACGTGATCCCGATGTAGGCCAGCAGCACGATCGCCGCGCACCCGGCGGCGAGCCCGTCGAGCCCGTCGGTCAGGTTGACGGCGCTCGTGGTCCCGGCCACGACCACGTAGATGAACACCGGGTACAGCGGGCCGAGGTCGATCTGGAGGTCGGTGAACCGCAGCCGCACGGTCGGCTGCAGCCCCGCCTTCTGGGTCGCGATCCACCACAGGCCGAGCGAGATCGCGATCGTCACGATCAGCTTGGTCCGCGCCCGCAGTCCCAGCGAGCGGCGCTTGACGATCTTCGTGTAGTCGTCGGCGAATCCGAGCAGCGCGCAGGCCAGCGCGACGCCGAACACGCCCATCGCCTCCCAGCTGCGCTTGGAGAGGATCAGGAACGGGACGGCGATCGCGGTGAAGATGATGATCCCCCCCATCGTCGGCGTCCCCGCCTTGGTGCGATGGCCCTCCGGTCCCTCCTCGCGGATGTTCTGCCCGAACTCGCGCCGGCGCAGAAAGGC
This sequence comes from uncultured Solirubrobacteraceae bacterium, assembly GCA_963800815.1. Classification (GTDB taxonomy): domain Bacteria; phylum Actinomycetota; class Thermoleophilia; order Solirubrobacterales; family Solirubrobacteraceae; genus Palsa-465. Next base: position 142,401 of record CAWDCP010000015.1, on the reverse strand, counting down.
GATGAACTTGGGGCTCAGGAACAGGCACATGAGCAGGGAGACCGTCCCCGCGATCAGGATCCGGCCGGAGATCGAGCCCATCAGGCGCCGCGCCCGCTCGGCTCGGCCTCGGTGGCCAGCAGCGCCCGGCAGACGAGCTCGAGCCCGACGCCACGCGAGGCCTTGACCAGCACCACGTCGCCGGGCTCGACGAGCTCGGGCACGAGCGCCTCGGCCTCTCCCGCGTCCGCGACCGCGTAGGTCTCGCCGGGGAAGCGGTCGGCCATCGCCGCGGCCAGCGGCCCCACCGTGACCAGCAGGTCGACCTCCGCCGCCGCGGCGTGCTCGCCGATGTCGACGTGGAAGTCGCGCTCCTGAGGACCGAGCTCGAGCATGTCGCCGAGCACGGCCACGCGCCGGCCAGCGCGGTCGGGCTCCGGAGGCGGTTTCGGCCAGGTCGTCGAGGGCGGCGCGCACAGACATCGGGTTGGCGTTGTAGCAGTCATCGATCACGGTCACCCCGTCGGCGCGCGTGGTCCGCTGCCCCCGCCCGCTCGAGAGGACGATGTCCAGCCGACCGTCGGGCACGACGCCGATCGCGCTCGCGGCGGCCACCGCGGCCAGCAGGTTGGTGCGCATGTGGGCCGAGGTGAACGGCACCTCGAGCGTCACCGTGCGCCCGCAGAGGTCGATCTGCACGCGCTCGCCGTCGGCCGCGATCAGCCGCACGTCGCCGTCGGCGCCGAACGTCAGCGTCCGGACATCGGCGCGCAGGTGCGGCTCGAGCAGCCGCTCGCCGGCCGGGACGACCGCCGTGCCGCCCGGGGCCAGGCCGGCGATCAGCTCCGCCTTGGCGGCGGCGATCGCCTCGACGCTCCCGAGCAGCTCGAGGTGGACCGGCCCGACGCTCACGATCACGCCCACGTCGGGCTCGCTGATCGCCGCCAGCTCGGCGATCTGCCCGGGGCCCCGCATCCCCTTCTCCAGCACGAGCACCTCGGTGCCCGCCGGGGCGCCGAGGATCTCCAGCGGGAGCCCGATCTCGGTGTTGAAGTTGGCCCGCGAGGCCACCGTGCGGTGGTGCGGCGCCAGCACGCCGTAGAGCATGTCCTTCGTGGAGGTCTTGCCGGTCGAGCCGGTGACCCCGATCACCTTGGCGCCGAGCTCGCGCCGCCACGCCGTCGCGAGCCGCTGCAAGGCGGCGAGCGGATCCTCGGCGGCGAGCACGACGCCCCGGCGCCGCAGCCCGCGCCGCCTCGGCGTGCGCCGCCGTCGCGAGCACCCCCCACGCGCCGGCCCTGAGCGCCTGCGGCGCGTAGCGCCCGCCGTCCTCGCGCTCGCCCCTCAGGCCGACGAACAGCGCGCCCGGGGCCGGCCTGGCGCGAGTCGATCGTCACCCGCTCGGGCCCGATCGCCATCGCCCCCGGCGCGATCAACCTCGCCCCGGCCGCGTCGGCGATCCGCTGAGCGCTCCAGAGCTTCATCGTGCGAGCCGGGCTCCGCGCAGCACCTCGCGGGCGACGGTGACGTCGTCGAACGGGATCTTGCGCCCGGACTCGAATTCCTGCCCCTGCTCATGGCCCTTGCCGGCGATCACGACCACGTCGCCGGCCTGCGCCCCCGCGATCGTCGCCTCGATCGCCGCGCGGCGCTCGACGATCGCCTCGGTGTCGGGCGCGCTGCCGGTGAGGATCTCCGCGACGATCGCGTCGGGGTCCTCGGAGCGCGGGTTGTCGGAGGTGACGATCACCCGGTCGGCCAGCCGGCTGGCGATCGCGCCCATCAGCGGCCGCTTGCCGCGGTCGCGATCCCCGCCGCAGCCGAACACGACGTGCACGCGGCCGCCGGTCAGGTTGCGCGCCGCCCGCAGCACGTTCTCCAGCGAGTCCGGCGTGTGGGCGTAGTCGACCAGGACCGCGAACCCCTGGCCCTCGTCGACCGGCTCGAACCGGCCCGGCACCTGGCCCGGCGGTGCGGATCGCCGCGGTGATGGTCTCGAGGTCGACCCCGAGCGCGTGCGCCGCGGCGACGGCGCCGAGGACGTTGTAGACGTTGAAGCGCCCGCGCAGCGGCGAGGACAGCTCGTGCTCGCCGTCGGGCGTGGCGAGCACGAACCGGGAGCCCTCGAGGCCCGTCTCGACGTTCCGCGCCCGGTAGACGGCGTCGGCGTCGATCGCGAACGTGACCGGGCGCTCGAGCTCGGCGGCGATCCGCGCCCCGTAGGGATCGTCGACGTTGATCACCGCGATCCGGGGCTGCAGCGTGAACAGCCGGCGCTTGGCCTGGTAGTAGTCCTCCATCGTCGGGTGGAAGTCCAGGTGGTCCTGGGTCAGGTTGGTGAAGATCGCCACGGCGAAGTGGATCGCGTCCGTGCGCCGCAGCTCCAGCGCGTGCGAGGAGACCTCCATCGCACAGGCCCGGTCGCCGGACTCGAGCATCGCCCGGAAGTCCCGCTGCAGCTCGATCCCCTCGGGCGTCGTGCGCTCCACCTCGTGCTCCCGGCCCCCGATGATGCTCTTGACCGTGCCGAGCAGCCCGGTCTGACGGCCGCCGGCCTCGCAGCAGCTCCCGGACCAGGAACGCCGTCGTCGTCTTCCCGTTCGTGCCCGTGATCCCGACCACCTGAAGCTCCGCCGTCGGATCGCCGTTGAACCGCGACGCCGCATGCGCCATCGCCTCCCGGACCGAATTGACCAGCACCTCGGGCACGCCCAGGCCCAGCGGCCGCTCCACCACCAGCGCCACCGCACCCCGCTGCACCGCATCCGGCGCAAAGTCGTGCCCGTCCCGCGTGAACCCCGGCACGCAGAAGAACAACGTCCCAGGACCGACGCGACGATTGTCATACGCGAGGTCCCGGATCTCGACGTCCCGAGCAGCAGGCGGGGCGCCTGGGATCACGTCTTCCAGCCGCATCGGGGGGAGAGATTACTTGGGGTGGCGGCGCGGGGTCATCGCCCGACGACGGACGGCTCCTGGCTCGCCAGCGGCTCGCCGGCGGGGAGAACGCTGCGCTTGGCGCGAGCACGCCTGGTGGAGCGCAGGAGGTAGGCGTCGAACGCGACGACCGCCACCATCACGCCGACGTAGCTCCCGTGCGGAAGGCTGAAGGAGTGATCCGACCAGGGCCACAGCAGCGCAACGCCGCTGCGGGGCTCGGACAGATCCCGGAAGAAATGGATCGCCAGACCCAGCGCGATCCCCAGAAACACGTCACGGCGCCGCCGGAACATCAGAGCCGCGACGAGCACCAGCGCGATCGTCAGCAGAGAATGCGTGTACGGACGCGGCGTCCCGCTCGACAGAAACTGCGTACCGAGCCGGCCCGGCACATGGTCGAGATCGATAGCCACCGACGCGATCGCCGCAGGGACGAGAAACCGCCGGCACGCGCCGCGTCCCAGCGCCCACAGCACGAGGACCGTCGTCAGCAGATGCGCGGCCTCGTCGAGCGGACCGCCCGGGAAGAACGAGTCGCCCGCCAGCCAGCTGCCCCAGTCCGCGAGAGCCAGGCCGATCGCGGCCACCGCGAGCGTGGCCGGCGCGAGCACGAAGAGCCCCCGGAGAGGGCGGACCCGAGCCATCCGGTGAGGATGCCATGTCGTTATCAGCGGGCAAACGGGGGCGACGCCACGAGTGACCGGAACGCAGCGAGCGAGCTCGGCGAAGAGTCGATCCGTCAGTCGGTCTCTTAGATTCGCTCACACCAGACCGCCGCGCGTACGCACGGAAATGTTGACTGGGGCGGCGGGAGCGGAGGCTCTACTGCCCAGGCCCGTGACCGGTGCACTCGAGCAACCGCTTGCGCATCCGCTCGAGCTGGCTCGCCAGCTGGAGCCAGCCCACGAACCGGACGCCGCAGTCACCCTCGGCCGACATCAACCCGCGGATCTGCTCTCCCTCGGGCTCCAGGTCGACTACGACGCGCACATGGCTGGGCTCCGTCACGCGCCGACCGTGGCTTACCAGCGCGGGCTTCGCACCAGGCTGTGACCCTGGATTCGAGGCCGCCTGACTGCCGAGGTTGACCCCTCTCGCCCGGCCTACTGTGTTTCCCGCTTTACTGGGGCGCGGATGCCACACCGAAACGGGGAAGCCGAGCGTGTCTCGGCAGGGCCTCAAGGACGTGGAAGTGCTCGGGGACCCGGACTGGGTGAGCTCCTGGTCGAGCGCGAGCGGGAGCTTGCGGTGCTCGCGCAGGGGCTTGCGGATGCCCGCGCGGGCGCCGGCTCGGTCGTGGTGCTCGAAGCGCCTGCCGGGAAGGGCAAATCGCGTCTGCTGAGGGTCGCTGGGGACATGGCGCGAGCGACCGGGCTGCAGGTCCTCGTGGCGCGGGGAAGCCATCTGGAGCGGGATTTCCCGTTCGGCGTGGCAATACAGCTGTTTGAGCCCCGGTGGGTGGCGACCGCTCCGGGTGACCGGGCTCGTCTGCTCGACGGTCCCGCGCGCCTGGCGGGAAGCCTGCTCGACGGCGAGGCGCTCGATCCGCTGCGCTCGCCGGAGGATCAGGGATATCCGCTGATCCACGGGATGTTCTGGCTCGCGTGCAACCTTGCGATGCCTCCCGGCGAGGATCCGGGGGGCGGGCCGCTGGTGATGCTCGTCGACGATGCCCAGTGCGCCGACCAGCCCTCGCTTCGCTTTCTCGCCTATCTGGCCGAGCGGCTGGCAGACCTGCCGATCATGCTGGTGGTGGGCCTGAGCCGCGGGGCCATCTCGGTGGATCCGCAGGCGGTGCAGGCGCTGCGCGACGCGCCTGCGACCACGATGCTTCGGCCCGGTCCGCTCAGCAAGGCGGGCGTCGACGAGGTCGTGCGCGCTCAGTTCCCCGACGCCGAGCCCGAGTTCTGCGCGGCCTGCCTCCGCGTCACCCACGGCAATCCGTATCTGCTGGTGGAGTTGCTGGCCCAGGTCCGCGCCGACAAACAGCCGCCGGATGCCGAGACGGCGGAGCGGTTGGCGGATCTTGCGCCCGAGTCGGTCCTGCAAGCGGTTGTGGCCCGTCTGGGCGCCATGGCCGAGCCGGCGCGAGCGCTCGCCTCCGCGGTCGCAGTGCTCGGGGACGGCGCTTCGCTCCAGCAGGCCGCACTGCTGGCCGGACTCGATCTCGACTCCGTCCGTCAGGCCGCCGACGCTCTCGCGGCGGTGAACATCCTGCACCCCGGAGAGCCGCTGTCGTTCGTTCACGCGCTGATCGGATCGGCCGTGGCGGCCTCGGTCTCAGCGCTCGCGCGGGCCGACGCTCACCGCCGGGCGGCGATGATCCTGCTCGACGAGGGGTCTTCGGCTGAGTCCGTCGCGGCGCACCTGCTCGAGGCCGCACCGGATACCGATCCGCGTGCAGTCGAGGCGCTTCGCAGCGCCGCCCGCGCCGCGCTCGTCAGCGGAGATGCGAGCGCTGCCGTCAGGTTCCTCGGGCGAGCGCTCGCCGAGCGGCCCGCCGATGAGATGCGTGCTGACCTGCTGGCCGAGCTCGGTCAGGCCGAGGCGAGCGCCGGTCTCCCCCAGGCGGCAAGGCGACTCGAGCAGGCCATCAGCATCACCGAGAAGCCCGAACGCCGCGCACAGCTGTCGCTCGCGCTGGGTCGCGTCGTCCTCGCGCAGAGGCGCTACCGGGAGGCCGCTGCCGTGTTCGACGCCGCGCTGGCGGAGCTCAACGGACGCGACGCGGCGCTGGCGGACGAGCTCCAGGCCGCCTATATCTCGGCCGCGTCCCTTGCCCCGACCCTCGCCGCAGAGGCCGCGACGCGCCAGGAGGGGATGCTGGCGCAGATGGGCGATGAGCCCGCGGCATCCCAGCGCGCGGCGCTGGTGTCGATTGCCGTGCGCGACAGTCTGGTGGGAAAAGCCCGCGCCGGGGTGATCAAGCAGGCGGAGCTGGCCTGGGGAGACGGCGCGCTGTTGGAGGCAGAGACGGCGGACGGCAGGAGCTGGAGGCACCTGACGGCCGCTCTCCTGTTCGTCGATGAGCTCGAGCGCGGCATCGAGATCTGCGATGCCGCGCTGGCGGATGCTCGCCGCCTTGAATCGCCGATCGCCTATGCAAGGGCCAGCCAGCTCCGAGCGTTGCCGCTGTACGCCCAAGGCCGGATCCTCGACGCCCTGGCCGACGCCCAGGCGGCCGCGGCAGTGCACGGAGATGCCCTGGAGACCGACACCGTGATCGCCCGCGCCGCGCTTGCGCTCTGCCATCTCCAGCGAGGGCCTCTCGAAGCCGCCGAGCAGGCCCTGGCGATGATCGACGATCCGGCCGTACACGACACCGTCCAGCGCCCCTACCTGCTGGACGTGCGTGCGCGGCTACGGCTCGCGCAGCGCCGCCCGCAGGAGGCGCTGGAGGACGCGACGCGAGCCGGGGAGCATCTGCAATCGCACTGCGCGACGACAAGTCCCGGCGTGGTCGCCTGGCGCTCCACTGCGGCGCTCGCCCACCTGGCCCTCGGCAACACCAACGCGGCAGTCGAGCTGGCGGCCGAGGAGCTGGAGCTGGCGCGGCGCGCAGAGGTCACGCGCGTGGTGATCAAGGACCTGCGGGTACTCGGTCTCGCCGAGCGCGGCGATGGCGGCATCGAGCTGCTCGCCGAGGCGGTCGACACCGGTGAACGGTACCCGGCGCGACTGGACTACATCCAGGCGCTCGTTGCCCTGGGCGCCGCGCTACGGCGCGCCAACCGCCGCGCGGCCGCGCGCGAGCCGCTGCGCAGGGGGCTCGAGCTCAGCTCCCGCGGCGGAGCGATCGCCCTGGCGTCCCACGCCCGGACGGAGCTCGCGGCGGCCGGCGGCCGCCCGCGCCGCATCATGTTGAGCGGCGTCGAGTCGCTCACCCCCAGCGAGCGCCGGGTCGCCGACCTGGCGGCCGAGGGACTGACCACGCGCCAGATCGCGGAGGCGCTGTTCGTGACGCCCAAGACGGTCGAGTTCCACCTCCGCCACACCTACCGGAAGCTCAAGATCAGCTCGCGCACCCAGCTGGCGGATGCGCTGGCGGACGTGTGCCTCGAATCACCGGCGCAGGCCAGGCCGGACGCATGATCTGCGCGCGCGGATCCGGAAGATGGGGACCCCGCCCAAAAAGCAAGGGCCCCCATACTTCCCCGATCCAGTGTTACCCCCTCGAGCACCGATTGTCCGTCCCTGGCCTTCCGGTCCCGGTTGCCCCCTGATGTGGAGTGACCGGCACCGTTTGCCGGGTTGGGCGAGCGAAACCCGAGGAGGGCGAGGACGCAGGAATCGACGCGTAGCAGCGCTACGCGAGATTCCGAGGACAAAGCCATCCGATGGTTTGCAGCCGCACAACACGATGAACGTTGACGGGTGCTCCACCAGCTCACCGTAACGCCCGCGCACCGCTCGACACCAGGGGGGCACCCTAGTCTTTGCTCAGCCCTGGCCGAACCCCCTGGCCCGGCCGGGCAGCTCCCGGCTGGCGATCACCCGGTCCACGAGCCCGTAGGCGACGGCCTCCTCGCCGGTGAAGAAGCGGTCGCGCTCCATGTCGGAGTGCACCCGCTCCACCGACTGGCTCGTGTGCTTGGCGTAGAGCTCGTCGACCCGGGCGCGGAGGGCGAGCACCTCGCGGGCGTGGATCTCGATGTCGGTCGACTGGCCCTCGAAGCCGCCCGAGGGCTGGTGGATCAGGATCCGGCTGTTGGGCAGCGCCATCCGCTTGCCGGCGGCACCGCCGGCCAGGAGCAGCGACCCCATCGACATCGCGATCCCGTAACAGATGGTCTGCACGTCGGGACGGATGAACTGCATCGTGTCGTAGATGGCCAGGCCGGCGTAGATCGAGCCGCCCGGCGAGTTGATGTAGAGATGGATGTCCTTGTCGGGGTCGTCGGACTCGAGATGGACGAGCTGGGCCACGATCAGGTTCGCGAGCTCCTCGGTGACTGTCCCGCCCAGGAACACGACGCGATCGTTGAGCAGGCGCGAGTAGATGTCGAATGAGCGCTCGCCGCGGGCGGTCTGCTCGACGACCATGGGCACGAGTGGCATGAGGTCTCCAATCTGATTGCTATCGTTGTGCAACCGGCCGGTTGCGATCAACGTAGCAGATCCGCAACCTCCAGGTTGCGGATCAACGAGCGTGCGGACCTTGGAGGCTCACCGTGAGCGACAGAATCGAACGAGAGATCCTGCTGATCGCAAGCCCCGAGGAGGTGTGGGCGGCGCTCACCGACCCGGCGTGGCTGGAGGGCTGGCTGGCCGAGGAGGTGGAGCTCGAGCTGCGCCCCGGCGGCGATGCCCGCTTCCGTGACGGCGACGTGCTGCGCACCGGCTGGGTCGAGGAGGTCTCACCTCCCCCGACGCGCGACGATCTCGCCGGGCGCGGCGGGCGCCTCATCTTCTGGTGGGCGGCGAGCGGCGAGCCGGCCAGCCGCGTCGAGCTGACGCTCGACCCCGCCGCGCAGGAGGGCACCGTGCTGCGCGTCGTCGAGACGCGCCCGCTCGAGCTGCTCGATCTCGTCGGCATCCCGCTCCCCGGCGCGGGTGGCGCCGGCTACGGGCCCGCGCTCGTGGCCGCCTAGATGCCCCCCGCAAGCCGAGCCGGGGCCGTGTTCGGGGCGCTCGCGGACCCCACCCGCCGGGCGCTCCTGACCGCCATCTCCGACCATCCCTCAGCCACCGCGACCGAGCTGGCGGCCGAGCTGCCGATCTCCCGCCAGGCGGTGCTCAAGCACCTCACCGCGCTGGCCGACGCCGGGCTGCTTGACCGCGAGCGCTCCGGCCGCGAGGTCCGCTACCGGGTCACGCCCGAGCCGCTCTCGGACGCCGTCTCGTGGATGACCGACGTCGGCGGCCAGTGGGATGAGCGCCTGGCCGCTCTCGGGCGCCAGCTCGGCGGCGGCCCGACGGCCTAACGAGCGGCCGGCTCGGTCACCGTTGCCCGAGCACGATCGGCCCCTGGAGCTCCTCGCCTCGCTGTACGCCGATCTCGGCGTGGTCGTGCGCCGCGGCCGTCGCGCGTACCCGACCGTCGTCATGCCGACACGGGAGCGGTCGCCCGATCGGCTCCTCCGCGTCCGAGACGGGGGGCACGCGATCGACCCCGAGCTGCGGCAGCGAGGACAGGCGCACCTGGACGGCGTGCTCGCCCGCGCGCCCGGCACACACGACGGCCGGGTGACGGTCGCGAGCTCGGTCGACGAGGACGGCATCGACGCCGTCCCCGGCAGCTACTTCGACATGATCGCGACCTGCGACGCGCTGCGCGCCGAGTACGTGGGCACCCGGGCCACCCGCCTGGCGGACCTGCCGCTGCGCGAGCTCGCGCACGCCGCAGCCGGGCCGGACGGCGTTCTGGCCAGCGGCCGGGGCCGGGCGGCCGCCGTCGGCGTGTCCGTCGTGGTCACCGTCCGCGCGGGCGCACAGCGAGCGTTCGTCATCGCCCGGCGGCGCGGAGATCTCGCCGCCGACCCGGGCGTGTGGCACGTGGCTCCGTCGGGGATGGTCGAGCCGGCAGCGCGCCGCTCCACGCTGATGGAGAGCCTGGAGCGCGAATTCCACGAGGAGCTCGATCGACCGGCGCCGAGCGACGGGCAGATCACCGTGCTGGGGCTGGCCCACGACCTGCTGCGACTGCGGCCCGACGTGTGCCTGCGCATGGATCTCGAGTCCGTGGCCGGCGTGCGGAGCGCGGAATACGACGCCCATGCGCTCGTTCCCATGACCCCGGAGGGCCTCCGCACGTTCTGGGCGCTCCGGCCGCCCGGCCACGTGACCCCGGCGGCGGCGGGAGCAATCGCGCTGCTGGAGGCGGGGCTGTGAGACGTGCGCGGCCGCGCTCAGCGCTCAGCGCGGCGAGATCCCGAGGTACGGCACCGCCCAGCCGACGATCTTCTGGAACGCCGGCGCGGCCACGGTGCCGCCGTAGATCGCGCCCTGAGGCTGGTCGACCATCACCGCGACCAGCAGCTGCGGGTGGCTCGCGGGGACAAAGCCCATGAACGAGGCCACGTAGTTGACGCTCGAGTACTGGTGGGTGACCGGATCGATCTTGTTCGCCGTGCCGGTCTTGCCGGCCAGGTCGTAACCAGGGATCGCGGCCTCGGAGGCGGTGCCGCCGGGGGCCAGCACGCCGCGCAGCATGTCGCGCAGGTTCGCCGCCACCGTGGGCGAGATGATCCGCTGCCCGGCGGGCATCGGCACCGGCTTGCCGCCGATCGACTTGACGATCCGCGCCGGGCGCAGGATGCCGCCGTTCGCGATCGCCGCGTAGGCGGTGGCCATCTGGATCGGGGTCACCGACTCGCCCTGACCCATCGGCAGGTTGCCCATCGAGGAGCCCGAGTACTGCTGGTGGTGGAGCACGATGCCGCGCTCCTCGCCGGGGAGGTCGACCCCCGTCTTGCGCCCGAAGCCGAAGCGGTGCACCCAGTAGTCGAACCGCTGGGCACCGAGCTTCATCCCGATCTCGTCGGCCCCGATGTTGCTCGACTGCTTGAGGATCTGGGCCACGCTGGCGGTCTCATCGCCGCGCGCCTCGGCATCGTGGATCTGGCGGTCGGCCACCTGCAGCACCGAGGGCAGGAAGAACTGGGTCCACGGGGTCACGACGCCGTCCTGGAGCGCGCCCGCCACCGTGAAGGCCTTGAACGTCGAGCCCGGCTCATAGGTGAAGCCAACGGCGCGATCCTGGCGCGCGTAGGGCGGCGCGCCGGTGATGTCGTTGGCGTTGACCCGCGGCCAGTTGGCCAGGGCGAGGATCTCACCCGTGTTGGGGTTCATCACGATCGCCGTGGCGCCCCTGGGCTGGTACATCGCCCCCACGCCGGCGAGCACCTGCTCCACCTCGTCCTGAAGCGGCGCGTCGATCGTCAGCGCCACCGTCTTGCCGGACTGCGTCGGGCGCCGGTCGTCGATCGAGATCGGCTGGCCGATCGCGTCGTTGACGATCCGCCGCACCCCGTCGATGCCGCGCAGCACGGAGTTGAAGGTGTACTCGAGCCCGCTCAGGCCCTGGTCGTTCCAGCCGACGGTGCCGAGCACCTGGGAGGCGGCCCAGGAGCGCGGGTAGACCCGGGTCACCTGCGGGATCAGCGTGATCCCGTTGAGATGGAGCTTGGAGATGTCCGTCGCCTTGTCGCCCGGGATCAGGTGCGCGACGTACACGAACCCGGTGTGCGGGCGTGTGAGCGCGGTCAGCACGGTGCTCACCGTCTTGCCGACGAGCGGCGAGAGCTGCTGGGCCATCCCCTGCGGGTTCTTGATCAAGTACGGGTCGGCGGCCACGTCGGCGGCCGACTCCGAGATCGCGAGCTCGACGCCGTTGCGGTCGGTGATCGAGCCGCGCTGGGCGGGGATCGTCACGATCGACACCTGCTGGGTGACGGCCGCCTTCTGCAGCGAGCCGGCCCGGATCGCGCCCAGGTAGGTGGCGCGGGTCACCGCGATGCCGAGCAGCGCGATGAACGCGACGAACAGGAGCCCGATGCGCCGATCGATCAGGGCCATGTCGCCGGCTCAGCCGCCGTTGGACTGGCTCTGGATCCCCACTCCTCCGCCGGTGGCGGAGGCCCCGGCGGCGGCTCCGCTCGCGGCGCCGGAGACGCCGGCGCCGGTGGTCGGGGCGGTCGTGGCGGCCGGCGCGGCGCCGGGGCCGCCCGAGGTTCCGCCGCTCGCGGTGCCCGTGCCGGTGGAGCTGTAGCTCGGCGTTGAGGTCGCGGCGCCGGTGGCGGCCGCGGCGGCCGGGGTGGCCGTCCCGGTCCCGGTCGCGCCGGTGGCGGTCCCGGCGCCGGTGCCGGATGCCGTCCCGGTCGCGGTCGGCGTGAGCGCGGGCGTGACGGACGCGCCGGTGCTCGACGGCGTCAGCGCCGACGAGGTCCCGGTGCCGGCCGAGGCCGACAGGCCGGTCAGCGGATCGGTCACGGTGGCGGCGGGCAGCGAGGCCAGGAAGGTGGCCGCGTCAGGCGTCTTGATGTTGGCCACCGCCTGCCCGATGCCGCCCGTCGGCTGCGCGGAGAGGAAGCCGACGGCGGCGGGCGCGGGCATGATCATGCCCATGCCGGCGGCGATGCGCTCGATCCGCTGGTCGTCGGCGAGCGTGGCCACCGAGGCCCGCAGCTGCTGGTTCTGGCTCTGCAGCGCGGTGTTGCGCTCGATCGAGCGGCCGATCGAGGCGTTCAGCTTGAGCATCGAGACCTGCATCGCGACGATCCCGGTGAGCAGCACGCCGAGCACGGGAATCCAGGCCCGGCCGCGGACGAGGCGGTCGATGACCGCGTGATCGGGCAGCCCGCGCACGAAGGCGAGGGCGCGGATCGGCAGGGTGGCGGAGGCGGTGCGGCTCCTCGCGGCGCGCCGGCCCTGGCGCGACGTGCGGGCGGGGCGCGCCGGCCGTGCCGGGCGGGCCGGACGGGTCGGGATCGCGATCGTGCCGCCACCGGCGACCGCGGCGGCGGCCTCTGCGGCGCGGCGGCCCCCGACGGGGCCGGAGACGCGCCGCGGCGATCGCGGCGCGGGCTGCTGGCGCAGTGTGCGCGGGTGCCCGTCAGTGGTGGCGGGCGGCTGGCTCTTCTGACCCGACCCCTTGCCGCGCGCTGCTCTTCGAACCCGACCCCCTGCCGGCTGAGGTCACTGCGGGCGGCGTCATGACGTCGGAACCTCCAGCTTCCGGGCCGCACGGAGGTGCGCGGACTTTGACCGTGGATTCGCAGCGATCTCACCCGGGCTCGGCGCCACCGCCCGGCGCGTGAGCAGCTCGGCCTCGGGCTCGTGGCCACAGACGCAGATCGGGATCTCCGGCGGGCACACGCAGCCGCGGGCCAGGGCGGCCAGAAAGCGCTTGACGCGCCGGTCCTCGAGCGAGTGGAAGGAGATCGCGGCGAAGCGCCCATCGGTGCCGAGCACGTCCCAGGCCAGCGGCAGAGCGGCGTCGAGCTGGGCGAGCTCGTCATTGACGGCGATCCGCAACGCCTGGAACGTCCGCCGGGCCGGGTGGCCGCCCGCGAACTGGGCCGGGACCGGGATCGCGGCCTTGATCGCGTCGACGAGCTCCTGCGTGCTGGTGAGCTCCTCGCGGGCCCGAGCGCGCCCGATCCCCCGGGCGATCTGCGTCGCGTAGCGCTCCTCGCCGTATTCGCGCAGCACGCGGGCCAGCCGGCGCTCGTCCCAGGTGTTGACGATCTCACGCGCGGTCAGCTCCTGGTCGGGGTCCATGCGCATGTCGAGCGGCGCGTCATAGGCATAGGAGAAGCCGCGCGCCCATGTGTCGACCTGCATCGAGGACATCCCCAGATCGAGGTAGAGCAGGTCGGCCTGCAGCCGCTCGGCGCTCAGCTGCTCGAGCCCGGCGACGAAGTCGGCCCGGATGAACCGGGTCTGGCACGACACCTCGCCGGCCAGCTCGGCGAAGCGCTCCTCGGCGATCGGGTCGCGATCGATCCCGATCAGCGTGCCGGACGGGCCGATCCGGTCCGCGATCAGCCGGGCATGGCCACCGCCGCCGACGGTGCAGTCGACCGCGACCTCGCCCGGGCGCGGATCGAGGAGCTCGATCAGCTCGCCGGCCAGGACCGGGATGTGGACCTGGGTCATGTCAAGCAGTGTGGCCAAGGCTCGCTGCGATGTCGGGAATGCGGGTGAGGACGTCGTCGCGGTAACCGGCGTACCTGCCCCGGTCCCACACCTCGAGGAACGCGCCCGAGCCGGTCACCACGACCTCCTTGGAGAGGCCGGCGTAGTCCATGAGAAAGGGCGGGACCATCACGCGGTGGGCCGAGTCGAGTTCCGTGTCATGCGAGGAGTTGAAGAGAAAGCGCTGCAGTTCGCGGTACTGGGGTGAGATCGGGCTGAGGTTGGCCAGCGTCGCGTCGGCGTAGCCGTCGTAGGCCTCCGGCGTCCAGATCGCGATCGAGCGCGGACTGCCCGGATTCGTCTCCGGTGAGGCGGCCAACACCACTCCCCCGGCGAGCGCGGCACGGAACTTCGACGGCACGGTGAGCCGGTGCTTCGCGTCGAGCGCGTATTCGAAGGTTCCGCGGAAGGTCAAGGTTTTTCATTCGCCTGCCCGAAATCTGTACCCGGGTGGCTGGGTGGGAGGAGCCCTGCCACCCGGGTACCTTGCATGCGTTCCCCACGATAGCCCACTCTCCCCCACAATGCAACCCTTCTCCCACTCTTTCCCCCACTTCGGCCTCGGTTTCGGCCTCTGAGTGCCCGAACCCCTGTCGCCGCGGGCGATCCGGGGGTGGGAGCGGGTGGATGGCGAGAAGCGTTCCCCCGCACGATGCGGTGCAGAAACCGTGACTGGGTGGGGCGTTGCAGATTCCGGCCCGGTCCGTCCGAGGGGTGTGCCTCGGGGGCGGTGGGAGGATCCGGGCGCCGGGCCTCCCGCCTGCGGTGGGCGAAACGCCGCCGGCGGGGCTACGGGGGCGGTGGCGCGGCAGGCGCCGGCGCGGGGCGGCATGCGGGCACGCGTGTCAGGACGTGGGCCGTTTTGACCGCATATATCGCCGTCAAAACGGCCCACGTCCGATCGTGTCCCGCCCCCACCATGGGCTGGACAGGCTGAGGTGCGGACCTAGCGGCGGAAGTAGGCGACGCGATTCCAGCTCGGCTCGGGCGCGAGCTCGATCGGCTCGCCGCCGCGGTCGGGCTGGATGTAGACGAAGGCATTGGCGTCCTCGTCGAAGGCGACGTCGAGCTCGCCCTCCTTGACGCGCTGGTCGAGCCAGGCGCTGCGGAAGATCAGCCGCCTCAGCCAGTGCACGAGCGAGCGCTCCGATGGTCCGACCAGCTCCGGCCAACAGTCGTTGACGTGCTCGCCCAGTGCGGAGGCCGGATCGGTGACCTCGCCGTTGACGACGAGGTTGATCAGATCCTCGGACTCATCCTCCTCGACCCGGTCGCCGAGAAACCCCAGCTTGCGCGCCGCCTGCTCGCAGCGCTCGCCGAAATCACGCTCATTGAACGTGAAGCGAAGCTCTCCGTACTCCAGCACGAAGTCCTCGCCGGAGCTGTAGTTCCCGCGTCGGTACATGGCCGTCGGCATCATATTTCGGATTCCTCCCAGGCCGCAGGGCTTGAATGCGATGTTGCACCTCCGCGGCCCCTCGGCCGCCCGCCCGCGGGCTCCGAACAGAGGGGGTGATTCTAGGGCCCCGAGACCCTCTGACGGGCATGGACGACCTCGGTGCAACGATCCTTGTCGTCGAGGATCACGAGCCCACCCGGATGTTCCTGGCCGACAACCTCTGCGCCGACGGCTACGAGCCGATCGGGGCCGATTGCGCCCACGACGCCCGCCTGCTGCTGGCGACCCGCTACCCGGACCTCGTGATCGTCGACCTCGGCCTGCCCGACGGCGACGGGCTCGACCTCGTGCGCGAGATTCGCGCCGGCGATCGCCGCCTGAGCCGCCTCGACCCCGAGCTCCCGGTGCTCGTGCTCTCGGGCCGGGACGGCGAGCTCGATCGCCTGCGCGGCTTTGACCGGGGGTGTGATGACTATGTGGCGAAACCCTTCAGCTATCCGGAGCTGAAGGCCAGGATCTCGGCCCTGCTGCGGCGTGCCCAGCGGCGCCCGACACTCGCACGGCTGCGCGTCGGCCCGCTCGAGCTCGATCCGCTCGGCCGCCAGGTGTGGCTGCACGGCGAAGAGATCCAGCTCTCCAAGAAGGAGTTCGCGCTGCTCCGGGCGCTCGCCGCCGAGCCCACACGCGTATTCACACGCGAGGAGCTGCTGCGCGGCGTCTGGGGGTATCAGTCGATCGGCACGACGAGGACGTTGGACTCGCACGCCGCGCGCCTGCGCCGCAAGCTCCGCTCCCGCGGCGACGGCCTGATCGTCAACGTGTGGGGCGTCGGATACCGGCTCGTGGACGGGATGCCGTGAGCGCGCTGACCGGTGAGATCGCGGCGTTCGGCGGCTGGTCCGCCGCGCTCGGGGGCTGGACCGCCGCCGTCGCGGTGGCCCTCGGGGCGCGGACCGTGCTGGCGCGGCGCTCGGAGCGGATCGCGCGGGCCTGCCATGAGCTGCGCGGGCCGATCACCGCCGCGCGGCTCGGGCTCGAGCTGTGCTCACGCCGCGGTGAGCTGCCGCCGGTGACGTTCGGCGCGCTCGAGCTCGAGCTCGAGCGGGCCACCCTGGCGCTCGAGGACCTGCGCGACCCATGCCGAGTCCGCGGGCCGGGCCGGCACCCAGTTCGCGGTTCGCGCCGGCGGCGGGTCCGCGGCTCGGGCCGTCAACGCGTCCGCGGGACGACGCGGCGCGCGGGCTCCGTCGCCGCCGCCCCCACCGAAACCGCCCCCACCGTTCGTCGCGACGCCCCGGCGAGCGGGGAGATCGACGTCCCGGACCTGCTGGCGCACAGCGTGGAGGCGTGGCGGGCGGCCGCGCTGGCCCGCGGCGCCGAGCTCGTGATGCGCCCAACGGCCGGGGCGCTCGTCGTGCGCGGCGACCGCCTGCGGCTCGCCCAGGCCACGGGCAACCTGATCGCCAACGCGATCGAACACGGCGGCGGGACGGTCGAGGTACGCGGCCGCCCGCACGGCGCGGGAGTCCGGCTCGAGGTCACCGACGAGGGCCCGGGCCTCCCGGCGCCCGTCGCCGAACTGGCCCGACGCCCCCGCGCCGGCCGCGGGGATCGCGGCCGCGGACTGGCGATCGCGGCGGCCATCGCCGCCGACCACGGCGGCCGTCTCGCCGCCGCTCCCACCGAGCGCGGAGCCCGACTCGTGCTCGACCTCCCCGCCGCCGGCGCCCCGCGCCCCCGCCGGCGGTGGGGCGGTGTGGGACTCCGGCGTTAGCCGCGACGATTCCAGCCCACGGCGGGGACGGTGGGACTCCGGCGGTCGCCGCGACGATTCCGGCCCTCAGCCGCTGCGGTCGACCCGCGGGCGCGCAGGCGCGCCGTGAAGGCTCAGTTGCCTTCGACCAAGCTCGCGGGGAGCTGCTGGTTGGCCGGCGCCGGATTGTCCAGCAACAGCCGGGGCACGGTCACGAAGCGGTAGCCGCGGGCGCGCAGCGTCCGGATGATGAGCGGCAGCGCATCGACGGTCTCCTGGCGGTTGCCGCCGGCGTCGTGCATGAGGATGATCGCGCCGGGCCGGGCGCCGGTGACGGCGGACTGGACGATCGCGGCGACGCCGGGCTCGCGGTAGTCAGACGTATCGACCGTCCACATGACCATCAGCATCCGGAAGCCCTTGAGGATCGAGAGCGTCGTGTTGTTCCAGAGTCCGTAGGGCGGGCGGAACATGCGCGGGAACGGCGCCCCGTAGTTGCCTGTGGCCGAGACCTGCTGGAGGAGCTGAGTGCGCTGATCGGCGGCCGAGAGCCGGGACATCGGGGCGTGACTCTCGGTGTGATCGCCGATCGGATAGCCGCGCGAGACGATCGTGGCGGTCGAGGCGTGGAAGTAGCGCTCCAGCACGCCGACCTCGAAGAAGGTGGCGGGCACGTGCGCGTGCAGCAGCGCAGCGAGCACCTGCGGCGTGTAGGGGCCGGGGCCGTCGTCGAAGGTCAGCGCGATCTCCCGGTGCTGCGCGCCGGCGATGCGGACGTAGGGCGTGTAGGCGAGCGTGCGGTCGATGGCGGCGTTCTCGGCCACCCGCTCCTGGGCGGCCAGTGAGCCGGCGCCGTTGCCGGCCAGCGCAGCGATCCGGGAGAAGTACCCGGTATGGCCGGCGACGAGGGCGCGGTGCGCGACGCTGCCGCCACCCGAACCGGCCGAGATGCCGGCGATCAGGGCGAGGGCGGCGACGAGGCCGAGCGCGAGCCAGCGGCGGCGGCGGTGATGGGACTGCCGGCTGCGCGTGCGGACACCGTGGAGCAGGCCGGCCGGGAGGCTGGGCGGCTCCTGTCGTCTATATGCCGTCGCGCGATCGTCCATCGTCGGTCCCCCTCGCGAGCATGATGCCGGGCGTGGCGGTCGGGTGTCGGCACGTGAGCACGGCGCTCCACGTGCGGCCAGCGGTCACTACCCTCCCCCACCGATGTGTGCTCGGATCTGGGTCGTGATTCCCACCTACAACGAGGCGGTCAACGTCGAGGGTATCGTGCGCGCCGCGGCGACCGAACTCGACCGTGTGGCCGGCGCCGACTACCGGATCCTCATCGTCGACGACAACTCGCCTGACGGCACCGGCGCGATCGCCGACTCCCTGGCCGCCGAGCTCGACCATGTCGAGGTCATGCACCGGCCGGGCAAGGCGGGGCTCGGGCACGCCTACATGGCCGGCTTCGCCCGCGCGCTCGAGGGCGGCGCCGAGCGCGTGGTGGAGATGGACGCCGACTTCTCGCACGACCCGCGCTACCTCGAGCCCCTGCTGACCGCGTCCCGTGACGCCGATGTGGTCCTCGGATCCCGCTACGTACGTGGCGGCGGCGTACGCGACTGGGGGCTGATGCGGCGGCTGATCAGCCGCGGCGGCGGCACCTACGCGCGCGCGATCCTGCGCGTGGACGTGCACGACCTGACCGGGGGCTTCAAATGCCTCAGCCGCGAGGTGCTCGAGGCGATCGACCTGCCGAGCGTCCGCTCCGAGGGGTATGTGTTCCAGATCGAGGTCACCTACCGGGCGCTGCTGGCCGGTTTCACCGTGCACGAGATTCCGATTGTGTTCCAAGACAGAACCCAGGGAAAGAGCAAGATGTCGGCGCGAATCGCGATCGAGGCGATGTGGCTGGTCCCCCGCCTGCGCCGAAACGCTCCCGCAGCGATCGCGGCGCATGCCGCCGCTCATCCGGCAGCCTAACGTAATCTCAATGTCGCCCAAACCGCATTCTTCCGCCATCTGGGCATCCTCTCTGTCATGAGCGTCAGCGGGCCGCTCGGCGCCACGCCGCAGGGCGGTGCGTACGGGCTCAGAACAGCCGTCATCCGCACCCGGAGCTCGCGGTACCGCGCCTACGCCGGGATCGTCGGGCTCAGTGGTCTGCTGCTGACCGGTGCCGTGATCGCGCTGGCGGCGCCGAGCACCGACCTCCTCCTGCCCGAGTCGGTCCGCCCGATCCCCACCTGGCTGGCCGGTCCCTTCGGCACCACGGGACTCAGCCTCGGGCACGTGGGCCTGATCGTCGCCCTGTTCCTGATGAGCGGCTTCTACGTCCTCGCCGTCACCCATGCGGGGCGCCTCTCGGGCCGTGTCGTGCTGGCGGCGATCGCCGGTCTGTACGCGCTCGTGCTGCTGGCGCCGCCGCTGCTCTCCACCGACCTGTTCAGCTACCAGTCCTACGCCCGCATGGAGGCGCTGTACGGGGCCAACCCGTACCTGAGCGGCCCCCACTCGATCGCGCTCGATCCGCTGTACGCGTTCGTGGGCGCGAAGTGGGTGACCACGCCGACCGCCTACGGACCGCTGTTCACGGCGCTCAGCTACCCGTTCGCGACCCTTGACATCGCCGCCAGCGCCGTGGCCTTCAAGGCGATCGCAGCACTGTCGGGCCTGGCGATCGTGGCGACGGTCTGGAACGCGGCCCGCCTGCGCGGGCTCGATCCCGTCAAGGCGACCGTGCTGGTCGGGCTCAACCCGCTGCTCGTGATCTACGGCATCGGTGGCGGTCACAACGACCTGCTGATGCTGGCGCTCCTGTGCGGCGGCGTGTACGCGCTGCTGCGCCAGCGCGACCGGGCCGCCGGGGCGCTGACCGTCGTCGCCGTCGGCATCAAGCTCACGGCCGGGCTGATGCTGCCCTTCGCGGTCGCGGGACGGCCCGGGCGCCGGCGTGACCTGCTCACCGGCGCCGGTGTGGCGGGCGGGGCGCTGCTCGTGCTGGCCGCCGCGATGTTCGGCACCGGCCCGGTCCATCTGCTCGCGACCCTGCAGCACAACCAGGCCAACGGCGATTGGCACAGCATTCCGGGGTTCGTCTCGACCCGGCTCGGGTTCGGAAACGTCGGGCACGTGCTGAGCTTCGTCATCGCCGGCGGCTTCGTGGTCGCGTTCGGCCTGCTGCTGCGCAAGGTGTGGCTCGGCGAGATGGACTGGATCGCCGGGGTCGGCTGGGCGACGGCGGCGATGCTCATCACCGCCGGCTCGCTGCTGCCGTGGTACGTGGCCTGGATCCTGCCGTTCGCGGCGCTCGCCGGCGACCGCCGCCTGCGCATTGCGGCGATCACGCTCACCTGCGCGGTCCAGGGAATCCTGCTGATCGGCTACGTGCCCCACTGAGGCTGATGGCCCGGATGGTCAGCTGCGGCCCTACCATGAACGCATGAGCGACGACGTCCCCGCACTCGAGCGCGGTCTGAACGGGGAGTACGACGGGCGGTCGCTCGGTCTGCTCAGCGTCGTCGCACCGGTGTTCAACGAGGAGGCGACGATCGATGAGTTCTACGCCCGGGTGTGCTCCGCGCTCGAGGCGATGCGCTTCGAGCTGGTCCTCGTCGACGACGGCTCCACGGACGGCTCGGCCGCGGCGCTGGGGCGGCTCGCGGGCGCCGATCCGCGGGTCAAGGTCGTCTACCTGTCGCGTAACTTCGGCCATCAGACCGCGCTGACGGCGGGCCTGGACCACGCCAGCGGCAACGCGGTCGTGATGCTCGACGCCGACCTGCAGGACCCGCCGGAGCTGATCCCGCGGATGCTCGACCACTGGCGCCGAGGCTGCGACGTCGTCTACGCCGTGCGCGAGGAGCGCGAGGGCGAGTCGCGTTTCAAGCTCACCACCGCGCGGTGGTTCTACACCCTGTTCGACAAGCTGGCCCAGGTCGAGCTGCAGCACAACTCGGGCGACTTCCGCCTGCTCGACCGGCGCGCGCTCGACGCGCTGCTGTCGATGCGCGAGCGCAACCGCTTCCTGCGCGGGATGACGGTGTGGGTCGGCTACACGCAGGCGGCCGTCCCCTACAACCGCGATCCCCGCTACGCCGGCGAGACGAAGTACACGCTCTCGAAGATGCTGCGCTTCTCGCTTGACGCGATCTCCTCCTTCTCGCACCGCCCGCTCCAGGTCGCGACCTGGCTCGGCTTCTTCTTCTCGCTGATCGCGTTCATCGCGATCCCCGTCGTGGCGGCGCTGCGCATCTTCGACTCCTACCTCCCCGGCTTCTCGTCGGTCACGATCGCGGTCCTGCTGCTCGGCGGCATCCAGCTGATCTCGATCGGGATCATCGGCGAGTACGTGGGACGCATCTACGACGAGGTCAAGGGCCGCCCGCTGTACCTCGTGCGGGCGCGCACGAACATGCCCGATCCCGAGGCCCATGTCGATATCGAGGCCCCGCAGGTGCGCGCCGAAGCACCGCTCGAGCGGTTCGAGACCCGCCCGTAGTTCCCGCGCGGCGTCAGCCGCCCGCGGGGTTCGGCCCGTAGGCCGGGTTGGCGCGACCGCCGACCTCGCGCCGGAGCGGCAGCGCGTGGACGTCGGCGGGCTCGTCCCGGCCCCCCCCGGCCGCCTCGAGCGCCCGCTCGAGGGCGGCGATGCGGCTCGCGAGGCCCTTGATCGCGTCGGCGACCGGGTCGGGCAGGTGGATCCAGTCGGCGTCGGGGCCCTCAGGGCGCCGGCCCTCGACCCGGACGGGATGGCCGGGGTTGCCGACCACGGTCGAGTTCGGCGGCACGTCGTGGATGACGACGCTGTTGGCGCCGATCTTTGACCCGTGTCCGACGGTGATCGGCCCGAGCAGCTTGGCGCCGGAGCCGATGGTCACGTTGTCCTGGACGGTCGGGTGGCGCTTGCCGGCGGCAAACCCGGTACCGCCGAGCGTCACCCCCTGGTACAGGGTCACGTCGCGGCCGATCCTCGCCGTTTCGCCGATCACCACGCCCATCCCGTGGTCGATGAAGAAGCCGCCGCCGATCCGGGCCGCCGGGTGGATCTCGATCCCGGTCACCGAGCGCGACGCGGCGGCGATCGCCCTGGGCAGGAGCGGCGCGCCGGCGCCGTGCAGGGCGTGCGCGACGCGGTGGGCGAGCAGCGCGTGGACCCCGGGCCAGGTGGCGAGGATCTCGACCGCCGTGACCCCGCGCGCGGCCGGGTCGCGGCTCTGCGCGGCAGCGACATCGCGCCGGATCTCCGCGGCTGTGCGTGCAAGAAGCCCGAGCCCGAACATCGTCACAGCCTAGCGCCGCGGGCCTCACGCCCCCGCCGGCCCGGGCTCAGGGCGCGAAGAACGGAGTCGAGACGTAGCGCTCGCCGGAGTCGGGCAGGATCGTGGCGATCCGCTTGCCGCGGAACTCCGGCCGGCGGGCGATCTGGAGCGCGCCCCACACCGCCGCGCCGCAGGACATGCCGGCGAGGACGCCCTCGCGGCGGGCCAGCAGGCGGGCGGTCTCGATCGCGACGTCGTCGTCGACCGGGATCACCTCGTCGATCACCGCGCGGTTGAGCACCGGGGGCACGAAGCCCGCGCCGATCCCCTGGATCTTGTGCGGCCCGGGTGGGCGGCCCGAGAGCACCGCCGAGGCGCTCGGCTCGACCGCCACCACGTACAGCCGCGGGTTGCGCTCCTTGAGGTACTCGCCGGTGCCGGTGATCGTGCCGCCGGTGCCGACGCCGGCCACGAACACGTCGACTGCGCCGTCCAGCGTCTCCCAGATCTCGGGGCCCGTCGTCGCGCGGTGGATCGCCGGGTTGGCCGGGTTGGAGAACTGGTCGGGCAGGAACACGTCGTCGCTCGAGGCCATCGCCCGGGCGGCGTCGACGGCCTCGGTCATCCCTCCGAGCGACTCGGTGACCTCGACCCGCGCGCCGTACAGGCGGAGGAGACCCTCGCGCTCACGGCTCATCCCCTGGGGCAGGGTGAGCACCAGGTCGTAGCCCTTGGCCGCGCACACGAAGGCCAGGGCGATCCCCGTGTTGCCGCTCGTGGCCTCGACGATCGTCGTTCGGCCGGGCTCGATCCGGCCCTCGCGCTCGGCCGCCTCGATCATCGCCACGCCGATCCGGTCCTTGACGCTGCCGCCGGGGTTGAACTGCTCGAGCTTGGCGAACAGCTCCACCTCGGCGCCGTCCAGCATCGCCGTCAACTGGACCATCGGCGTGCGACCGACGTACGCCGCGATGCTGGTCGGAACGGTGGCCATGAGGCAGGAAACCGTACGAGATCAGCGCCCGATCCGACGCTTGCCCGGTTTTCGGGTCGGGAATTGGGGCTAAACAGGTGCCCCGAGCCGCCGGCGAGACCCGGGCTCCGCGCTGAGCCGGCGCCAGGACTCCTGCGTGCGCTGCCAGCCCGGCGCCAGCGCCCCGTCGATCACCTCGACCACCGACAGCCACTGGAGTGCCTCGCTGAAATCCTCGCCGTCCGCCGCGTCGCGCGCCCAGCGCAGCGTCTGCGCGACGGCGTGCTCGTGACGCTCGAGCCGGGCCGCCGGCGACCACCCGTCGCTGACCGGAATGGTTACTGGGTCTGACCCGCGCTTGATCACGGTCATGTAGTGCTCCTCGGGCCGATTGTTCATCGCTGGGCCCTAGCGGCCTCAGCACTCCGGCCGGCCGATTCTTGGAGCCGGAACACCTTGCCCGCCGGACTCTGAAGCGGGCACGACGCACCATACACCCGTCGGCGCCGGTCTACACTCAATCGGCGTTGAAAAATTCATCGTGAGCTACCGCGACACCGAGCACCTGCGTGTCCTGATCGCCAACGAGCGCGCCGATCGCCTCGCGCTCGTGGCCCCTGCTGTGATCGCCCTCGGCCATGAGGTGGTCGCGCGAGAGATCGACGTGGCCGACGTCGGCCGGGTGACCGCGCGGGAGCGGCCCGACGTCGCCCTCGTGGGCCTTGGTGGCAGCTCCGCTCACGCGCTGGCGCTGATCGACCAGATCGTGCGCGAGGCCGCCTGCCCGGTGATCGTCCTGATTCACACTCCCGATCCGGGCTTCGTCCGGGAGGCATCCAAGCGGGGCATCTTCGCCTACATCACCGACGCCGACGTCGAGGACTGGCAGAGCTCGATCGACATCGTGCTGCGCCGCTTCGCCGAGTACCACGACCTCGAGGGGGCGTTCGGACGGCGGGCGACGATCGAGCGCGCCAAGGGGATCCTGATGGAGCGCCACGGCATCGACGAGCGCGATGCCTACGCGATGCTGCACGAGCACTCGCGGGTCAACAACCGCAAGCTGCTCGAGCTGGCCACCGCCGTGATCGACGGCCACCGGCTCCTGCCGGCCCGATCGCCGGCGTCGCCGCAGTAACCGGTGGCCCGCCGGCCCCCGGTCGGCGCGGCGCCGCGCTATGCGACGGCGCGCGAGCCGCGCAGGAAATGCGCGATCGCGTCATCGAGAAGCCCGTCGAGCTGGGCGTCGTCGATCATCCCGCCGGTCACCAGCGCGGCGATGCCCTGAACGGTGGCGAACAGCACCAGCCCGACGCGCTCAGGTTCGCCGGACTCGAGGACGCCCTCGGCCTGCCCCTGCTCGATCAGCTCGAACAGGACCGAGAACGCGCGCTCGGCGGCCTCGTGCAGGGCACCGGCGGGCTCGCGGTGCTTGCCCGCGAACATCAGCTCCAGCAGCGCCGCGTCGCGGGTGGCGAAGCGGACGTAGGCGGCCGCGGTCGCGCCGAGGCGGCCCTGAAAGTCCTCGCCGGAGCCGTCGGCCGCACTGCGCAGCTCGGTGCCCAGCCGCTCGAAGCCGGCCTCGGCCAGGGCGTCAAGCAGCGCCTGGCGATCGGGAAAGTGGCGGCGCGGCGCGGCGTGGCTGACGCCGACCTCGCGCGCGAGCTCGCGCAGCGACAGATCCTGGACGCCGCGCTCGCGGACGGTTCGCTCGGCCTGCTCGAGCAGCGCCGTGCGCAGGTTGCCGTGATGGTAGGGACGCTCGTCGGTCATGGGCAGGCAGCGTAACGGAATGAAGTTGTCATTGACATCTTTGTTGTCGTCGCCTACATTGTTGCCTATGACTACATCTACCGCCACACCACTCCCTGACATGACCGGCCGGGTCGTCGTGATCACCGGCGCCAACAGCGGCATCGGCCGCGCCGCCGCGAGCAAGCTCGCCGGCGCCGGCGCCCGCGTCGTCCTCGCCGTGCGCAACACCGACAAGGGCCAGGCCGCCGCCGCGACGATGCCCGGCGCAACCGAGGTCCGCCCGCTCGACCTGGCCAGCCTCGCCTCCGTGCGCGAGTTCGCCGCGGGCTGGGACGGTGAGATCGACCTGCTGGTCAACAACGCCGGCGTGATGGTGCCGCCGCTGAGCCAGACCGCCGATGGCTTCGAGCTGCAATTCGGCACCAATCATCTCGGCCACTTCGCGCTCACCAACCTGCTGCTCGACCACGTGACCGGTCGCGTCGTGACCGTGGCCTCGGGCGCGCACCGCTTCGGGCAGATCGACTTCGACGACCTCAACTGGGAGCGCCGGCCCTACAAGCGCTGGCGCGCCTACGGCCAGTCGAAGCTGGCCAACCTGCTGTTCACCGCCGAGCTGCAGCGTCGCCTGAGCGCCGTCGGCTCGACAGTGCTCGCCACCGCCGCGCACCCCGGCTACGCCTCGACCAATCTGCAGTTCCACAGCGGCGAGCGCCTGTTCGACATGCTCAGCGTGGCCGGCAACCGGATCGTCGCGCAGGACGCCGACGGCGGCGCGCGGCCGACGCTGTACGCCGCGACAGCCGACATTCCGGGCGACAGCTACGCCGGGCCCGGCGGGTTCATGGAGCTACGCGGCGCGCCCACGCTCGTCGACCGCAGCGCCGCCGCCAAGGACACCGCCGTGGCGCGCCGGCTGTGGGAGGTCTCCGAGCAGCTGACCGGCGTGCGCTTCCCGCTCGCCCAGGCGGCCGCGACGGCGGCGTAGACGCGGTGACGAGGACCCCGCCTCCAGTCCGCGTGACCAACGGCTCGGTCGACTACGCAAAGCGATCAAGACCAAAGGTCATTTCCGACGAAGACGCCGCCCGCAAGCTGATCTACCCGCCGTGATCAACGCCGTGCCGGCATGGACCCACACGCGGAACTGGACCGTGGCGCTGCTGGTCTTCAAGATCCACTTCGGCGACCGGTTACCGGACGCAACGTGACATCCACAACCAGACAACCCCGAGCACGAGTTAACCTTCACCAAGAGCCGCCTACACAGATTCCCGCGCGCCCTCGCGCTTGCTCGACTGGGTGAGGTGTTCGGTTGTGAGTTGGACGGGATGCGCGTATGGTCGGCACGACGTGAACAGCGCGATCACGATGCGGGGCTCCTCGCGATGAACCGCGGTGGGATCGCGGTGGCGGATGTGGACGGGTGCGCATCTCCGGGTAATTCGCTCAGCGCTTGCGCCCTGTGGGCGAGGGTGACGCTGATTTCGGGTGCGCCGCGAAGGTCATCGGCCAAGTGCCTCGTGGTCGTCTTCGTGGCGTGTGTGTGTTATGCGGTGTGGGCGGCGCCGGCCGCGGCGACGAGGTCGTATCGGTCGGCTGGCGTGGCGCCCGCCAGTCAGGTTGTTTTGGGTAGCTCGTTCCGGCCGATCAGAGCCGGGGTTACGAGAGTGCTGGCGAGCGGCGATTATCTGCTCAGCACGATCCAGAGTGTCTCTTTCTTTCCACTGAGCACGGCTCCGATGTTGATCAACGATCGGACCGGCACGACGATGGTGCTCGACCCGCGCTGCGACGGCGACGGACTCGGTGCTCCGTGGGTCGTGCTGAGTTGCCCGCAGGCTGTGAACCCGTACGCGCCGTATGACCTTGAGCTCTATTCGCTCGCTCACGGGACGCGTCAGACGGTGACGCCCAGCCCCGGTGTGCCGCAGCAATGCTCATCGCCCCCTCCCGATCCGAATGACGAATGCGCGAACCTGGACGGCGTCGGGGCGGACTGGATCAGGTGGGTCGGGACTTGCTACCAC
Organism: uncultured Solirubrobacteraceae bacterium; assembly: GCA_963800815.1. Lineage (GTDB taxonomy): Bacteria > Actinomycetota > Thermoleophilia > Solirubrobacterales > Solirubrobacteraceae > Palsa-465. The sequence continues at coordinate 115,685 of CAWDCP010000015.1, read as the reverse complement.
TGCGCCGACACCTACCTGTTTCAGAACGTCCAGACGGCCGAGGTCCGGGACGACCCGACAAACGCGACGACGTTCGCGGACCTGAACTCGCCCGCCCTGGCTCACAAGACGTGCCCGGGCGTGCGCCTGATGCGACTGTTCGAGGGCTACTCGAACCCCTGGGGCTCGCTGGTTTCCGACGGTCAGTTCGCGCTCGTGATCGGCACCGTCAACCAACTGTATGGAGCAGCTTTCCTCGAGCGGTGCGGGACGCGCATGCGACGACTGCTCGTCGCTGGGACCACCATCGGGGGGAGTCCGCCCTTGGCTTCGAACGCCCGCGCGATCGTGTGGCGCACGGCACCCAGCCGGCTGGACGGGCTGTTCCTGCCCAGCCTGCAGACGTTCACGATCCCGCTCCCCTCCGCGATGGTGCCGGCGCGGGGTGACATTACGGACGTCGCGCTGACCTCAGGCGCGCTCTATGTGGTCGAGTACGGGAGTGTGGCCGGACAAACGCTCTGGCGGACCGCCAGCCCCACCGCCCTGCCGGTCAACACGAGCCGACCAACGCTCACGCGCTCGGGAAACACCCTGACCTGCCGGCGCGGCAACTGGCGCAACGCTGTCCGCTTCTCCTACGCGTGGCAGGTGAACGGCACCGCGAACAAAGATGCCACGCCCAGGCTGACCGTGGGCACGACCCTCAAGCGACACAGCGTGAGCTGCAGCGTCACCGCGTCCAACCCGGCGGGCACGACGACCGCCGCGAGCGCTCAGCTGCGCGTGCGCTGAACGGCCGCACAGCGACTCGCTGGATCGTCACATCCTGCAGACGACTCACCGAGCCCGTGTCAAGTCGGCGATCGCGCCTGCGCTGCAGGCGGCTGGCACATGAGTGGCGGAACTTTGGCCGGGGGACGACGTTGACGCGGGTATGACGTGCCGTGCTGCGTTGAAGCTCATCCGATTGGTCGCGCTGCTCGCGGTCGCAGGCTCCATGCTTGGCACAACCGCGTCGGCTTACGCGGCTGGTCGGCTTTCGTGGCAGAGGGCTGGGAGAATCGGCACCGGCGCGCTTTCGGGCGTTGCGTGCCCGTCGGCGTCGTTGTGTGTCGCGGTCGATAGCGCGGGGAACGTTCTCCGCACGACGCATCCAACTTCTGGTGCCTCGGGGTGGACTGTCGCTCACGTCGACGGCACGCACCGCCTCGCGAGCATTTCCTGCCCATCGGGATTCCTGTGCGTCGCGGTGGATGACGTCGGGAACGTCGTCACATCAACGGATCCCGCCGGCGGCGCCCGCGCCTGGTCGGTCGCGCGCGTCGACGACGCAAGCAATGGGAGCGAAAACACTCACGGTCTGTCCGGGGTGTCGTGCCCGACAGTGTCGTTGTGCGTCGCGGTCGATGTTGCGGGGAACGTGATCACGTCAACGGATCCCGCCGGCGGCGCCCGCGCCTGGACCGTCACGCATGTTGATGACGCGCTCGACTACGAATGCTGGAAGTACGGTGGCACCGGTCCCGGCTGTCAGCCGGCCCTGGTGGCTGTCTCATGTCCGGCGCTGTCGCTGTGCGTCGCGGTCGACGATTCGGGGAACGTGATCAGCTCGAGCAACCCGACGGGCGGGGCGTTGGCCTGGAGTGGCGGCGCCCTCCCAGGCGCCGGCTACCCCATAGCTGATGCGTTTCATGGACTGTCGTGTCCCTCGGCGTTCCTGTGCGTCGCGGTCGACTTCGCCCAGAGCGTGGAAACGTGGAACGCATCCCAGCGCGGCCACTCCCGCACAGACGCCGTCATTTCCTCGAACGCCTTCGTTGGCGTGTCGTGCCGATCGGACTCCCTGTGCTTCGCATTCGATTCTGCAGGAAACCTGTACGGATCGACCAATCCGGCCGGTCCAGCGTCCGCCTGGACCATCGCCTATGTGGATAGGACCGGTGCGGACGCCGGCGTGACCGGCGTCTCGTGCCCTTCCGCCTCGTCATGCATCGCGGTGGACGCGGCCGGCAACGTGCTCGTGGGCAGTCCGCCTCTCACGCGGGCGCAACTCAGGACGCTGCTATACCGGCAGCTGCTGCCATCCGGACACGCAGCCCGGATTGGGGTGCTGCTCAGGCACGGTGGCTATTCGGTGTCGTTCATCGCCCCGACCGCCGGTCGCGTCGTGATCTCGTGGTACCTCGTTCCCACCGGTGCCCGCCTCGCCACTCACGGCCCGAAACCGGCGCTGCTCGCGACCGGCGGCGGCCGCTTCGCCACGCTCGGCGCCGCCAAGCTCACGCTCGAGCTGACCGGCAAAGGCAAGCAGCTCCTCACCGCAGCCAACCACCTCCAGCTGACCGCTACGGGCAGCTTCACCCCGACAGGCCGGTCTGCCGTCACGGCTTCCAGGATGTTCACGCTCGACCGCTGAGCGCCGGACGAAGCCGAGCATGCGCAAATAGCCCGGAGGTGACCATCCTGGGATGGCATGCTCGGAAAGGAGCAGCGGAGCGCGGTGGTCCAGGCGGGTCACTTGACGCTGTGAGGTGACTGTCTACGGGGCTGCTTCCATGGTGTCAGTCTGGAGCGCGCTCAATGCTTGCCCGTGCCGAGGCGCGCTGATCTTGGTTTTCCGTCGCATCACCGGGGCCTCGACGAGTCGGTAGGTGATTGCCGACGCCACCACCGTGACGGCGAGCACGACAGCGACGTTCGAGATGGCGCTCAGGCTGCCCGACGCCAGGAGTCCATGCTTGCGGAGGAAGAAGAGCAGCGGTTGGTGCCATAGGTAGACGCTGTAGGAGATGACCCCCAGATAGACCATCACCCGAGTCTCCAGAACGCGCGTGAACCCCGGCTTCGCCGCATCGCGTGGCAGCACCACGTACAGCACCAGAAGCCCGAACGTGAGTGCCATCGCGGTGGGGAACGCTCGATCACCGAGAATGCTCTGGGAGTGCAGTGACACGAACAGCAGCCCGGTGATGAGAGCACAGCCGCCGACGTGAGAGCGCTTGAGGCGTGGCAGGCGCCCATCGTCGGCGGCGAGCATGATCACAGCAGCGGCCATCCCGAATGAGAACAAGTCCGCGGACGGGAGGAAGCTCCGCTCAAACACAGCGTGCCAGCTGCGCCCCCATTGATCAGACAGAACGTGGCCGGTGGAGGCACCGACCAGTGTGGAGCTTAGGCCGAGCATCAGCAGCAATCCAGCGGGTGCGAGTGCGGCTGCGCACCTTCGACGAGGTGGAAGGGCGCGCGCTCGAGCCGCCGCTCCGCACGCGAGGACCGGTAGCAGCAGATAGAAGATGAGCTCGACTTCCAGCGACCACGCGGGCCCGATCCCCGTGAGCACGCCTCCAGGCGTGAATCCCTGAAGCAGGAGAACGTTCTGAACCAGGAGTCGGGGGTCATGGAGCGCGCCCACTTCGTGGAAATCGACGTGCGTGTAGAACCGCGGCGTGAGCACCGCAACATCGAGTACGAGCGCGACCAGCAGCAGAATCGCCACGTACGCCGGGACGATCCGCAGCGCTCGGTTACGGAGGTACAGGCGAATCGATGGGAGCTCGTCGCCGCCCACGATCGCGGCGGCGAACGGCCGATACAGCAAGAACCCGGAGAGCACGAAGAACAGGGTGAGCCCGCTGCTCGTGTTCGGCAGCAACCATCGTCGCAGCCCGCCGAGCCTCGGCGCGGCGGGACCGAACTGCCAGACATGCGTGACCAGCACGAGCAGACAGGCGATCGCGCGCAGGCCCTCGATTCCAGACAGCCGCACGCCCCGACCCGGATTCACAACGACGCTGGCTGCACCTGCCTGATCGCTCACGAGCACAGCCACTCGGCGGCGCCTCCAGAACCAGGATCCATAGTCTGGGTGTCGAAACGCCCGATTGCCCGCTTGAGCGCTCGGGGCTCAGCCCGGTTATCGCCTGAACGCAGTCACCCGCCGCGCCGGCGACCGCGCGGGTCAGGCGGGCAGCGGAAACCGTCAAGATGGCCGCAGCGCGGGCGAATACATCCCTGTGGGGATGATCAGGCGAGGCCTGCTCGCGTGCGCGTTGCCGCTGTCGATGGCGCTCGCCTCGTGCGCCGGCCAGGTGATCACCCGGCCCGCGCAGGCCGGCCGGGTGATCACGTGGAGGTTGCCGAGCAGCTTCGTGGGTCCGGCGGGGCGATTCTCCGACCCCCCAGGACTGCTTCCACCACCTTCGGCATTGCCGGTGCGTGTCTATCTGCCCGACGGTTATGACGGGCGGCAGCGGTTCCCGGTGCTCTACCTGCTCCATGGGCACGGAGACAACTACTCCTCGTGGTTGGATCCTCATGAAGGCGACATCCTGCCGCTGATCCGCCACCAGCGGATGATCGTGGTGATGCCCGAGGCTGACGAGGGCTGGTACCTGAACTGGTGGAACGGGGGTCGGCGGGCCGGCCCGGCCTGGGAGCGCTACTACTTCGAGCAGCTGATCCCGTTCGTCACGAGCCATCTGCGGATCCTGCCCGGACGCAGCAACCACGCGATCGCCGGCCTGTCGATGGGCGGCGGTGGCGCGCTGTACATCGCCGAACAGCTCCCCGGCTATTTCGGCGCGGCCGCCAGCTTCTCAGGCGACCTCTCCATCCAGCGACCAGAGTGGCCGGCGATGTTTCACGTCGGCCGTCCTGGACCGCCACAGGACTACACGTCGGCGTATGGACCGCGGACTGGCTTCTACGCGACCGGCCACAACCCGTCCGCCCTGGTCGACAACCTCACCCATACCCGAATCCTGGTTCGGGTCGGTGATGGCGTTCCCAACCGAGATTCACCGACGGAGATCCAGGACAGCTTCGGTCAGGCCGCTGAACTCGTCCTCCGACGGCAAGCGCTGGATTTCGTGGCCGCAGCCCGGAGGGCCGGCGTCGATGTGACCTTCCAGCCTCATCAAGGCATCCACGACTGGACCTCTTGGCACCGCGACTTCATCGCGGCGCTGAGGTGGGGATTCTTCGGTCACGTCGTCGAGCGCCCGTCGGCATGGACGTACGCGACCGTCTCAAAGCGCGCCACCGCGTGGGGCTATACATTCACTTTCGAACACGCGCCGACGGTGGTCGAGATGTTCACCTTCAAGCACTGCGTACTGACCGCCTCCGGCTCCGGACGAGTCACCGTCACGCATTCCTCGACGTCGAGCTTCCGCGCCAGGTTGCCTTTTCGGCAGACTCACCGCCATTGCTAGGCCAAGCCGGTCAGGACGTACGATCGCGTCACCGCGTCACCGCGCCGTCGACGGGCACGAGATCCCGAGCAGATGATTCCCGTCTTCGACGCGCGCCGCGACCTACCCTGAGGGGCCACCGCTCGGACTCGTCGACGCGATGACGTCGCCCCCGCTGTCGACCGCTACGTAGAGCGATCCCGACGGGCGGGCGAGCCCGGTCACCCGTGCGGATCGATTCGCCCGATCACGCGCCACGGCACCGACGGGGACGCCGAGGGCGACGCAGACGCGGTCGAGCCACCGAGCGCGGCGACCAGAGCGACACACACCGCTGGGACGACTCGCCCCGTTCACGGCAGTGAAGCCTCAATCAGCGCCGCGAACTGTGCCTGGCCCGCGATGTTCGGGTGATAGGACTCGCTTGTGGGCAGCGACAGGCCATTCAGCCACGGAACCGAGGCGCACACCTCGTGGGAGGAGAAGGCGGCGCGCGGATCGACGAGCGTGAAGCCGTGGGCCGCCGCCTCGGTGGCGATCACACCATCAAGCAGGTCGACCGTCCGATTCAGCAGCTTCTCCTCGCCAGGGGTGAGCTGGTTCAGTCCGCACGTCTGGCCGTCACTGGTGAACAGGTGCGGGTAGGCGAGGACCACGACCAACGCGTGGCTCGCTCCCGACGCGACGGCTGCGTAGCTCGCGTCGAGCAACGCCGCCGCCCGCTTGGTGATGAACGAGTCGGCGGTGCTGATCGCGGTGCGACAGGCCCTGACTGAATTCTTGGAGCAGATCGTGAGGACGCGGCCGAAGCCGGCGTCGTTGCCGCCGACGGTGAGCGTTACCAGCGTTGTCGAACTCCTCACAGCGCCGGACTGGGCGATGACCCCCGTGGTGCGCGCGCCGGAGCAGGCCTGGAAGTCGAACTTGAAACCGCGAGCCGCGCTGATCAGCGGCCCGTACGCGTCCGGGCTCCGCTTGCAGCCGGCTCCGAGGCTGTAATTGCCTGTGCCCTCGCCGGAGGAGTAGGAGTCACCGAGCGCGACGTAGTCCGGTCGGTAGGTGTAGGTCTGGGTGTTGGAATCGGTGGGATTGCCCGACGCATCGTAGATCTCGACGCTCACATCTGCGGGTTCAGTCGCGAGGATGGTGCTGCACGGGTCGGCAGGGATCGTCGCGCGGATCCGTTGTCCGCTGAGCACAGTCACCTGAGTGGCGGTCGCCTGCGCGGTGCTGCCGTCGGAGCAGTGGATCGCGAACTTGACAGAGTCGAGATCGCCTGGCCGGCCGAATCCCTGCCCGGTGAGCGTGAGCGAGTTGCCACCTGCCGGCGCGCCTGATGTCGGCTCGAGCGCAGTGAGATGAAGTGAGCCGTTGATCGTGCCGGTGGCGGTGGCGCGGGCGATCGTCGCGTTCTGGGGGTTGGACAGCACGAGCGAGAACGCGCGGTTGCCCGCCAAGCCGGTGGCATTGACCGAGACCGACACGGGGAGGCTCGTTGTGCCGGGCTGGAATGTCAACGTCCCCTGGACCGGCGTGTAGTCGCCGTGCGCGGCGGTCGCGGTGCCATCCTGGGTCGCATAGTCGACCGTCAGGGTGTTCGAGCTCGGCTGATCGAGCGACACCACGAAGACAGCCGGCACGGATCCGCTCGAGGGCTCGCTCACGGCCACATCGGCAACTGAGATAGCGCTGCTGGACAGCAGGGTGAAGTTCGCGGTCCCATTGCCCGCGGTCAGGTCCACGGTTGACGCGCTCGGCTGAAACGCGTCCTGGTTCAGAGACGGCGTGACGGTATAGGTGTCGGCAGGAACCGTTTCCGAGTAGCTCCCGTCGCCCGCGGTCGAGGTCGAGAACGTTCCCCCGCCGTCGGTCGAAGCGGCGGTCACAGTGACTCCACCGACCCCTTGCCCGGACGAGTCCGTGACCGTACCTGAGAGCTGGTTGCCCTGCTGAACGCCCTGCGCCAGGGGATTGAAGTAGTCGTAGCCGACCGAGGCAGGACTCTGGCAGGCGCCAATCGAGTTGAACCAGTCCAGCGCCCACCAATGAGTCCCAGCAGGCGCGTCGAAGGACCAGGGTGCCTCGCCCAGATTGCCAAGACCGTGAGATGCCGCGTCGAAATGGTCGTCGGGGAACGGCGGGCCGGTCAAGCTGACCGTGACGGTCTGCCCGAACGTGATGGTGTCGACGAACCCCTGAACGCTCGCGATCCCGGGTCCGACCGAGACCTCCAGGAATTGCGCGGTGGAGCAATCGGGCTGGCCGCCCGGATTCGTGACGCCGGTGTGATTGAGCACCACCAATTGCGCGCTCAGCGGCACGGTGCTCGTGCTCGCCGATGCGGCACCGGGGAAGATCGCTGGAACCGCCCCGAGCACGCCCGCCGCCAGCGCCACGACCAGCAACAGCCTCCGTCGGGCCGAGCTCTGGCGCCGACCCCCCTGGGTCAAGCCGCTTTGTCCCTCGCTTGGCAGGTTCGTCCGACCACGCGAACTCGCGTACGGCACCACTAGTCCTCGGTTCCCTCGTGCCCCCCCGGTTGGCGAGCGCGCCCGCGGCCAGCCTATCCCGATGCTCGAAGACATGTCAAGACCTCACTCTGAGCTGCGCTCAGGCTCCCGCAGCTGAGAAGACGAGGCCGACGGGCCTTGAACACCGCTGGGTCCCGGCCCGGCGGGGCCAGCCCCGCGCCGGCCGCTCGAGGCAGCACCCCCTGACGTCTTCGGGCGGCGGCGGTCCGGCCGGGCCGGGTCGGCGTCGCCGATGTACTTGCGGACGGTGTTCGGATGAGCTGACCGCAGCCAGCTTCGCGTGGAGGAAGCCGATCAGCAACTCGGCGTCGTTCTCCGAGAGTGCCGTCCAAGCCACGCCTCCAGTTCGATCAGCAGACGACGGCACGACCTGGCTCGGTCCGCGCGGATCGAGGCCTGGATCCACGCTGAGATGAGATCGGCGGATATCGGCATCTCCGGCATGGCAAGCAACGACGCGGGTCAGACACTGCCGGAACGCCGGCGTGCCGCTGTGCGATAGAGCGGAAGCCGCAACAAATCACGTCGCGCTGCGTTTCTGCTCCATGGGACCGTATGGCCGGACAGATTTGAGGCGCTATGACAGGACGGGTTACTCGCTACCTGGGACGGCACCACTGGGGCATCCTGGCGACGTTCATCGCGCTGGGCGGGACGAGCTATGCGGTCAGCAGTGGGGCTCAGTCCAACGTCCACGGCTGCGTTGACCGTAGGACCGGCGCCGTTCGGATTGCGACTCGCTGTCAGCGGGGGGAGCGAGACCTGACGTGGGCGAAGAGCGGGCCGGTCGGCCCGGTCGGACCGAGCGACGGATATTACGCGACGACCAGTTCCCCGTTTGGCGTACCTTCACTGAAGCTTCCTCCGGGCGACTACATCGCAACGGGTGGCTGCACCGCCGGACTGACGCAGACCGCGAGCGAGAGCCCCACGGTTCCCACATTCGGAGAGGCGTTGTCATTGCTCACCACCAATCGCTTCGCCCTTAACCCCGGCCTCGGCGGGACCATCGGCCAAGGGGTAACTTTTGGGACAGGCTCGTCGGTGCCGAATATGGGCCAGTCTCCTGCTCCGGTATCTGGATCCTTCCAATCTGGCGCTGCGAGCCTATCCACTTCCGGCGCGTTCCATCTTCCGAGCGGGGGAACGATCTATGAAGTGTGCGCGAGCGATCCGGGGTCTCATGGATCCGCTGGGAGCGCCGCTCCCGTGACCATCTCGAGTCCATACGTCACGGCAATCCGGGTGGGAACGCTTCACCAGCGATAACGAACGCCCACGTGCCCTCGGCTTGGCTCCACGCCGGAAGACCTCGATCTGAACACATCGTGATCAGCGGTGGGCACCGCCCGCCTTGGTACCGACCTCGGATCCGGTCTCAGCACTCACGTGCAACAGGACATCCTGACCCGCCGCGTCAAAGGGGATCAAATGAGAATGTTTCTACAGCATCGACCGTCACCCTCAATGATCGTGGCGCTGAGCGCGCTCTGTATCGCGCTCAGCGGAAGCGCCTACGCCGCGTGGAAGCTACCGGCGAACAGCGTCGGCACGAAACAGCTCAAGAATGGCGCCGTCACCGAAGCCAAGCTCGGCAACAGCACGGTGAGCTCGGTGAAGGTCAAGAACGGCTCGCTACTCGCCAAGGACTTCAAGCAAGGACAATTACCGGGCGACGCGTACTGGGCAACGAACGCCGACGGCAACAGCGGCATCGCCACCGTAGCGCTCGCCGTCCCGTCAGGAAAGTACCTCGCAGACGGTGGCTGCACCGCAACGCACGGCATGACCTCCGGCGACAGCGCGACCGTCCCGACGTTCGCAGAGGCCATGGCGCTTTTCAGCTACCCGGGTGTTCCCGTTCAACCTCCAAGCGACGTCCTGCCCTACCCCTCGGCGGTAGCTCCGGTCCCAGACATGGGCGCAACCTCGATATCGCCGACGGCGCCGCCATATCGTTGGGGCTCGGCGACGCTGAGCGCCGAGCAAGCGATCGACCTGCCAAACGGCGGCAAGATCAGCCTGAGTTGCGGTGACTACACCGGACCACACGGAGGATTTGTCCACAGCGATGCGACGATGACCTACGACAACCTTTGGTTATCGGCGAGCCGCGCGGGAGCATTGCACCGGTCTCCGTAGCGACGATCCGAGGGGTGTTGGCGGAAGGATGGTCGAGGCTGCCGGCGGCCGTTCGACCCACGAGCGGCCGTTTCGCCCGTCGTTCAGGGTGTCCGCTCAGATGTGGTACATCGCCGCGCCGGCGGCGCGCGCTTCCTGCTCGGCCACGTCGGCGATCGTCGAGGCCGCGAGCACGGCGCGCGCGGCGCGCGGCGGCGTCGGCGAAGACGCCGGTCGAGCCCTGGCCGACGGGGCCGTCGAGGAGCTCGACGACCTCGAGCACGGTCACCTCGGTGGCCGGGCGGGCGAAGCTGTAGCCGCCCTTGACGCCGCGCTGGGAGCGCAGGACGCCGGAGCGCCGGAGCGTGGCGAAGAGCTGCTCGAGGAACTGGACCGGGATCTCGCGGCGGCGGGCGAGCTCGGCGATCGGCACCGGGCCGCTGTCGCCCTGGCGGTGCAGCTCGACGAGCGCGCGCAGCGCGTACGGGGACTTGCTGGTGATCGAGATCATCGCCGGAGACGATCGTATGACAACGGGCGGCGGGGAGGCGCCGGGGCGAGGGCAAAAAGGCGGGCGGAGCCCGCCCACTCAACCGGTGGGGCGGATCAGATCCAGCCGCGCTCGGTGGCGATCAGGACCGCCTGGGCGCGATCCATCGCGCCGAGCTTGCCGTACACGTTGTGCAGGTGCGTGCGGACGGTGCTGGTCGAGAGGCCGAGCTCGCCGGCGATCTGCTTGTAGACCATGCCCTTGGCCAGCCGGCGCAGGACCTCGACCTCGCGGGTCGACATCGGGCAGGGGTCGATCTGGCGCGGGCGGCCGCCCGAGGTGGGCAGCGGCAGGTCGTACATCACCGAGCGCAGCTCCGCCGGCTTCATCCCGACCATCCGGGCCACGGACAGCAGCTCGGCCGGCGCGACCGAGCCGCCAAGCGCGTAGTGGGCGAGCATGTCGGCGAGCCGCACGACCGCGGCCTCGCCGTCGCAATCCTCGGCGTGGTGGCGCTCGATCACGCTGGCGATCGCGGTCGGCAGACCCCAGCGACGGGCGAGCACGCCGCCCACGAGCGCGTGGTCGACGCCGAGCTCGCGGCGCTCGCGGGCGATCCGCTCCTCGGGCGTGCGGGCCTCGCCGTGGACCTGGCGGGGATAGCCGGGATAGGCGTGCACGAGGACGAGCTTGCCGACATCGTGCAGGAGCGACGTGACCATCAGGCGATCGCGCGACTCGTAGTTGAGCTCGCGGCCGATCCGGTCGGCGGCGCGCTGGGTGGCGACGGCGTGCAGGCGGAAGCGCTCGGGGATCCCCTGCCACACGGCGGTCCGCTCAAAGAAGTCAAACGTGCGGGCACGGCTGGCGATCGCGTGCACGGTGCGCGGCGAGAGGACCTCGACCGCCTTGACGGCGCTCTCGACGTGACCGCGCGTGCGGCCCTCGAGCCGGTTGGCCAGGCGCATCACGGCTACGGCCAGGGCCACATCGGCCTCGACGGCGGCGACCACATCGGCGGTGGCAGGGTCTCCCGCCTCGAACAGCCGCATCACGCGGTTGCGCGACTCGACCAGCACCGGGAAGGCTTCGAGCGCCTCGAAGGCGGCTGTGAGACGGCGGCCGTGACCCTCGTTGTGATGGCGCTGGCGGTTGCCGTAGGACTCACTCGGAGTGGCCTCGACAACTTCGACGGGGGCGACGGCTACGACTGATGGTGCCACGGGCGGCTCTTTCATCCTCTTCCGGTTCTCAGACGGGCGTGGTCAGGATGACCTTCCGAGGTCCTCCTGCCCAATGGGTGTATCGGCAGGGGGGCGCCGTCAGTTTAGGCGCATGAAGTGCGTGCGTGTGCAATCGCACAATCGATCCTGGCCAGCGTCTCCTCGCGACCGAGCAGCGCCACGCTCTCGAAGATACCCGGCGAGACGGTCGTTCCCGCGATCGCCACGCGCACCGGCTGGAACACCTTGCCCGGCTTGGTGTCGTGCCGCTCGACGACGCCGCGCAGCGCGGCTTCGACGTCCGGCATCGAGAACGGATCCGGAGCGGCCGCCAGCGCGTCGCGGGCGGCCCCGAGCAGCTCGACCCCGTCGCCCTTGCAGATCGTGCGCTCGAAGGCGGCCGGGTCCTCGGCGGGGCCGTCGAACAGAAACCCGGCCAGGGGCCAGAAGTCGGCCAGCGTCTGGATCTTCTCGGCCGAGATCTCGACCGCTCCGCGCAGGCCCTCGCGCCCTGTGAACTCCTCAAGGCGGCGGGTCAGCTCGTCGAGGCCGAGCTCGCGCAGGTGGCGTCCGTTCATGTGCCGGAGCTTCTGCTCGTCGAACACCGCCGGGTTCTTCGACACGCGCTCGAGCCGGAAGCGTTCGGCCATCTGATCGAGCGAGAAATGCTCCTCGTCGGCGGAGAACCCGGCCCCGAGCAGCGCGATGTAGTTGTCGACCGCCTCCGGGATGTAGCCGGCGGCACGCAGCTCCTGCACCGAGGCGGCGCCGTGGCGCTTGGACAGCTTGCGCCCGTCGGGACCGTGCAGCAGCGGCAGATGGGCATACAGGGGCGGCGGAGCCGCGAGCGCCTCGAACACGAGCAGCTGCTTGGGGGTGTTGGAGAGATGGTCCTCGCCCCGGACCACGTGGGTGATCCCGGCGTCGAGGTCGTCCACCGCGACGGCGAAGTTGTAGAGCACCGACCCGTCGGCGCGGGCGATCACGGGGTCGTCCATATGCTGGTGCAGGAACGTCGTGGCCCCGCGGATGACGTCGTGGACGACGGTCTCCCCCGCGTCGGGCACCCGCAGCCGGATCGCGCCCTCGGCCTCCGGCTCGCCGCGGAAGCCGCGCTCGTGGCCGTGGCGCTCCTTGTAGGCCTGGACGTCCTGCGCCGTCGCGCTCGAGTGGTAGGCGTGACCCGACTCGAGCAGGCGGGCCAGCGCCTCGGCGTGCCGATCGGCGCGCTGGGACTGGAAGATCGGCCCCTCGTCCCAATCGAGTCCGAGCCAGCGCAGGGCATCGAGGATCTGCTCCACGTTCTCGGGGGTCGAGCGCTCGCGGTCGGTATCTTCGATCCGCAGCACGAGCGTCCCGTCGCCACCGCGGGCGAGCAGCCAGTTGTAGAGCGCCGTCCGGGCACCACCGATGTGGAGGGCCCCGGTCGGGGATGGAGCAAAGCGAACGCGCATGAGAATCCGGCCAGCATGCTAATCGGCGCCCACGTCTCTCAGGCGGGCGGCCTCGCGCGGGCGATCGAGCGCGGGGTGCAGCGCGACTGCGATGCGATCCAGATCTTCAACCAGTCGCCGCGCATGTGGCGGCCGACCGCGTACGGTGAGGACGACTTCGCCGAGTTCCGCGAGGCGATGGACGCGAGCCGGATCGACGCCGTTCTGATCCACGCCGTGTACCTGCTCAACTGCGCCTCAGAGGATCCCGAGATCGCCGCCAAGTCGCTGAGCTCGCTGACCCAGTCGCTGCGCGTCGGGGACGCGATCGGTGCGGCCGGCGTGGTGCTGCATCCGGGGTCGGCCAAGACCGGGCACGTGGGCGAGGCGATCGAGCGGGCGGGCGGCGTGATCGGCGAGGCGCTCGCGGCCACCGAGCGCTGCGCGCTCCTGCTCGAGGACACGGCCGGCGCCGGCGGCACGCTGGGCCGCTCCTTCGATGAGCTCGCGGCGCTGATCGACGCGGCGGGCGGCGATCGGCGACTCGGACTGTGCCTGGACTCCTGCCACCTGCTGGCCTCCGGGTACGAGATCCGGACCGCGGAGGACCTGGCCGACACACTCGAGCAGTGCGACCGGGCGGTCGGGCTCGACCGGCTCGTGGCGCTGCACGTCAACGACTCCGAGAAGCCGCTGGGATCAAACCGCGACCGTCACGCCAACCTCGGCCGGGGAGAATTGGGCGAGCGCGGCTGTGCCGTGTTCCTGTCCGAGCCGCGGTTCGCGGATCTTCCCTGTGTGCTCGAGACACCGGGGGTCGATCACAGCGGCCCGAGCGCGGAGGAGGTCGCGTTCGCGCGCACGCTGCGCAAGCGCGGGCGGGCCGGGCGGGCCCGTGCCGCTCGGAGTCGCGCACGGCCGCCGGGCGGGCAAGACTGCCGCTAGGAAGGGCTGAGCGCGGCTCAGAAGCCGCCGTAGGGGCGCTTGGGGGCGGGCGGGATCCGGGGCGTGCGGCCGCCGGCGGCAAACGTGCCGTCGACGTGCTCGACCGCCTCACGGAAGCTCCGGGCCGACTTCTTGTCGCCGAAGTGCTCGGCCCCGCCGGCCAGTGCCAGGAGCAGCTCGCGGGCCTCCTCCTGCTCGGCGCGCTGGGTCGCGAGGTCCTCCGGCGGCGCCGCGATGTCGGTCAGGACATCGGGCGCGCCCGGATGCGGGCGACCGGCCAGATACGGGCCGAGGTAGCGGCCGGCGATCTTCGACTGGGGCGTGAACAGGGGCGCGAACGCGGCGGCGGACTTGCCGGCAATGCCCGAGCTCAGGTAGACGGGCGCCTCGCCGGTCAGCAGCTGGGCGCGCATCACGGGGCTGAACGGGGCCGGCTCGAGCGCGGCGCCGAAGCCGGCGGCGATGTCCTCGGCCGCGGCGTCGGCCTGCTGGGTCGCGAGCCCACCCTGCTTGATCGGGAAGGCCACGTTGTCGCCCGCCGCCCACACCCGCTCGAGGCCGACGACGCGGCAATGGTCGTCGATGGGGATGAAGCCGGCGGGATCCGCGGGGATACCTGGGATCGCCCGGGCCTCGATCCGCGCCAGCGCGACGACGCGGTCGGCCGCGACGCTGTCGCCGCCCACGAGCGTCAGCCGGCCGCCCTGAAGGCGCTCGGCGGTGGCGCCGGCCCGCAGCGCGATCCCGCGCTCGGCCAGCAGCTCCCGGAACAGGCTGACAGCCGCGGGTCCGAAGGCTTCGAGCGGCTCGTGCTCGGGAGTGACGATCGTGATCTCGACATCGAGTCCGCGGCGGGCGGCGTGGGCGTCGGTGAGCAGCGCGAGCTCGTAGGCCGGCAGCGACCAGCCGACCGCCGGGGGGACGGTGAAGGCGATCCGCGCGATCCGGCCCTCCTCGAGCTCGCTGAGAACGTCGCCGAGCGCATGGGTGTCACGCGGGCCGGCGAAGCTGACCGCGCCGCCGAGCCAGGTCACCGACCGGGCACCCGTGGCCAGCAGGAGCGCGTCGTAGGGCAATTCGGTGCCGTCCTGGAGCACGACCGTCCGCTCCTCGGGCTGCACGATGTCCACCGCCCCGAGATGGAGGTGAGCGGCATGCTCGGCCGCGATCGCCTGCAGATCGAGCCGCCGCGCCTCGCTCAGCCAGAACGGCTCGCCGACCGCCAGGGGGCGGAAGACGAACTCGGCGCTCGGCGCGACGATCTCGATCGACAGACGACCCTCGAGCAGCGCTCGGAGTGCCAGCAGCGCCTCGAGCGCGGCGACTCCGCCACCCGCGATCAGAACGCGCGGATGATGGATCGGGGGCTTGCCCTTACTCCGCCGGACTCCGGGGCTGGGACTCATCATCAGCGACGCTACGCCTCGGGTCCGTGGGGGCCATCGGGCAAATGCCCGCGAGGTGGGGGCGGAGAACTACGGATCGGCCGGGCGGCCGGGCGCGCGTCGCGGGGTGTGCGCCCGCTACGGTGTGCGGTGTGTGCCGACTGTTCGGGTTGAGCGCTGGGAGCGAGCCGGTCACGGCCACGTTCTGGCTGCTGCAGGCGCCGGACTCGCTCGAGGCCCAGAGCCACCGCGACCCCGACGGCACCGGGCTCGGCTACTTCGACGCCGACGGCGCTCCGCACATCGACAAGCAGCCGCTGGCGGCCTTCGGCGACCGGGCGTTCGCCGAGGAGGCACGGACGATCGCCTCGGCCACGTTCGTGGCCCACATCCGCTTCGCCTCCACCGGGGCACTCGAGTCGCGCAACACGCACCCGTTCGAGCAGAGGGGCCGGCTGTTCGCCCACAACGGCGTGATCGGGAGCCTGCCCGAGCTCGAGCGGCAGGTCGGCGCGGATATGAGCCTGGTCGGAGGCGACACCGACTCCGAGCGTTTCTTCGCGCTGATCACGGCCGAGACCGAGCGGCGCGGCGGCGACGTCGGGGCCGGGATCACCGCCGCGGCCCGATGGGTCGCGGCCAACCTGCCCGTGTACGCGATCAACCTGGTGCTCGTGACCGGATCGGACCTGTGGGCGCTGCGCTACCCCGACACGCACGAGCTGCACCTGCTCGAACGCGCGCCCGGCACGCCGCTGCACCACAAGTCAAGCCACGGCACGACGGTCCACTCCGACCACGGCGCCACGCGCAAGACGGTCGTCGTGGCCAGCGAGATGATGGACTCCGACCCCGCCTGGAGAGCGCTCGAGTCGGGCGAGCTGATCCATGTGAGTCCCGATCTGACGGTGAGCTCGGAGATCGCGGTTCCCGACCCGCCGGCCCATCTGTTGCGGCTCGAGGATCTCGACCCGCACGCGCGGGCGTCGCAGTCGGTGCACCAGAAGGGATAGGCCGGTGGCGGTCGGTCGCGCGGTCGGTCGCGGGCCGGCGCGGTCGGTCGCGGGCCCGGCGCGGCGCGGTCGGTCGCTAGGCGGACAGCACGGCCCCGGGGGCCTCGGCCGCGCCGGGGGCTTCGGCCGCGCCGGGAGCGGCGGTGACGATCGACGCGCCGAGCAGCGCGTCGAGCTCGGCGTGCAGGCCCGCGGTCCGCGCGACGCGGAAGTCAGGGCCGAGCCGAAGCCGGCGCGGGCCGGTCGAGGTGGCCAGCTCGATCACCACGTCGGAGTCGCCGGGGAATCCGGTCAGGAGGTCCTTGAGCTCCCCGAGCACGGTCGCGGGGAGTGCAGCGGCGTCAAGGCGCAAGCGCAGGGCACTCGGCGCGATGACCACCTTGGCCGCCTGTTCCTGGGCGACGCGGACCTCCTCCTCGGTGGGCTCGAACAGGTCGATCTGCTGCGCGACGATGCAGGTCTTCTCGCGATCCTTGTGGTCCACCCGGCCGCGGACGACGACGATGGAGTCCGTGCTGAGGGCGGCCTCGTGGGCGGCCAGCGCCTTGCCGAACACGATCACCTCGATCGCGGCCTCGAGGTCGTCGAGGGTGGCGAACATCATCGGGTCGCCCTTCTTGGTCCGGATCCGCTTGGCGGCAGTGATCATCCCCCCCACCGTGACCCAGTCGCCGTCGCGGCGGTTGGAGAGCTCGACCAGGCTGCAGTCGACCTGGGCGTGCAGCGCCGCGCCGACCTCCTTGAGCGGGTGGGCGGAGATGAACAGGCCGATCGACTCCTTCTCGGCGGCCAGCAGCTCGGTGCGATCGAACTCCTCGGAGGGGATCGGCGCATGGCTGGGGCCCGAGAACGGTGAGGTCTGCAGAGCCGGGTCGGGGCCGAGGTCGAAGATCGAGCCCTGGCCGATGAGCGCGTCCTGCTGGGCCTTCTGGCCTGCCCCCTGGGCCTGCTCGAGCACCATGAGCATGCCCTTGCGGCTGGCCCCGGTGGACCCGAAGGCGCCGCACTTGATCAGCGCCTCGATCGCCTTCTTGTTGACCGTCCGGTTGTCGACGCGGGCGCAGAAGTCCCACAGGTCGCGGAACGGTCCCCCCTCCTCGCGGGCGCGCTTGATCGCCTCGACGGCCTGGAACCCCACCCCCTTCACGGCGTCGAGCCCGAAGCGGATGTTGCCCTGGTCGACGACGAACTCGTGGTCGGAGAGATTGACGTCGGGGGGCAGGATCGCGATCTTCATCTGCTCGGCCTGGGCGACGAAGAACGGGACCTTGTCCTTGGTGTCCATCACCGAGGAGATCAGCGCCGCCATGTACTCGGCCGGGTAGTTGGCCCGCAGCCAGGCGGTGCGGTAGGAGATCAGCCCGTAGCAGGCGGCGTGGGAGCGGTTGAACGAGTAGTCGGCCGAGCGCTCGTTGGTCGCCCACAGCCACTCGATCACCTGTTCGCTGGTGCCCGAGGCGCGGCAGCCCGCGACGAACTCGGGCTTCAGCTTCGCCATCGCCTCGCGGTTCTTCTTCCCGATCGCCTTGCGCAGGTCGTCCGCCTTGGCACCGCTGAAGCCGGCGAGCTCCTTGGCGATCTGCATCGCCTGCTCCTGATAGAGGATCACGCCCTTGGTGGCCTCGAGGATCGGGCGCAGACGCTCGTCGGGATAGGTGATCGACTCCGGGTCGCGCTTGCCGCGCGCGTAGGTCGGGATCTGGTCCATGGCCCCCGGGCGGTACAGGGCGTTGAGGGCCACGAGGTCGTCGAACTCGGTGGGACGGACCTTCTTCAGCGCCTCGCGCATGCCCTCGGACTCGAACTGGAACACCCCGATCGAGTCGCCGCGGGCGAGCATCTCGTAGGTCGGGGTGTGATCGAGAGGCAGCGTCGACATGTCCGGGCGCTCGCCGGTCGAGCGCTCCACGATGTCAAGCGCGTCCTCGATCACATCGAGGTTGCGCAGGCCCAGGAAATCCATCTTCAGCAGGCCGATCTGCTCCACCGGCTTCATCGTGAACTGGGTGACGGTGCGGAACACGCGGTCGCCGTTCTCGTCCGTGCCGGCGTCGGCGATCTGCAGCGGCACGATGTCGGTCAGCGGCCGATCGGCGATCACCACCGCGGCGGCGTGGATCGACGAGTTGCGCACGATCCCCTCGAGGCCCTGCGCCACGTCGACGATCTGGCGGGCGATCGGATCCCGGTCGACCTCGGCCCGCAGCGGCTGACCGGGCTTCAGGCACTCCTCGAAGCTCGGCGGGCGGCCCATGATCGGATCGGGAATCAGCTTGGCCAGCCGGTCCCCGGCCCCGTAGTCGTGGCCCAGCACGCGGGCGGCGTCCCGGGTCGCGGCGCGCGGGAACATCTTGCCGAACGTGACGATCTGTGCCACCGATTCCTTGCCGTACTTGTCGGTCACGTAGCGGATCATGCGCTCGCGGCCGCGGACCGAGAAGTCGATGTCGATGTCCGGCATCGACACCCGCTCGGGATTGAGGAAGCGCTCGAACAGCAGGCCGTAGCGCAGCGGGTCCACATCGGTGATCTGCAGGCAGTAGGCGACGAGCGAGCCGGCGGCCGAGCCACGGCCCGGACCCACGGCGATGCCCGAGTCCTTGGCGTACTTGACGAAGTCCCACACGATCAGGAAGTAGGCGTTGAAGCCCATCCGGTCGATCACGCCGAGCTCGTAGTCGGCCCGCTCGATCGCCTCGGCGGGCGGCGGAGAGCCGTAGCGGTGGGCCAGCCCCTCGAGCACCCGCTCGCGCAGGTACTCGCGCTCGCCGAGTCCGTCCGGGGTCGGGTAGCGCGGGATCAGCTGCCGGTCGAGCTCGAGCTCGACGTCGCAGCGCTCGGCGATCTCCAGCGTGGTCTCGATCGCCTCGGGCCAGTCCGAGAACGCATCGACCATCTCATCGCTGGAGCGCAGGAAGAACTCGTTGGTCTCGAAGCGGATCTTCGGCTGGCTGAGCGTCGACTTGGTCTGCACGCACAGCAGCGCGGCGTGGTGGTCGTAGTCCTCGCGGCGCAGGTAGTGCACGTCCCCGGTGCCGACCAGCGGACGCCCGACCTCGCGCGCGATCCGCACGATCCCCTCGTTGGCCTTGTCCTGCTCGGCGAGGGCGTTCTTCTGCACCTCGAAGTAGACGTTCTCGGCGCCGAAGGCGCCCATCAGCTCGTCGGCGTGGGCCCGTGCGTCGACGGGCCGATCGTCGAGCAGGTACTGGCAGAAGCGCGAGGCCAGGCAGCCGGTGAGCGCGATCACGCCCTCGGCATGGGCGGCAATCTGCGCCAGATCGACCGACGGCTTACCGCGCTGGTAGCCGTCGAGGAAGCCGGCCGAGGACAGCTTGACGAGGTTGCGATAGCCCGCCGGGTTGGCCGCGAGCAGGGTCAGGTGGTAGCGGTCAAGACGCCCCGGCAGCCGGCGCGCATGATCATCGACGACGTAGACCTCACAGCCGAGGATCGGCTTGATGCCGTGCTTCTTGCACGCCGTGTGCAGCTCCACCGCCCCGTTCATCACGCCGTGATCGGTCAGCCCCAGGGCCGGTTGCCCGAACGACGCGGCGCGCTCCGCGAGCTTGTCGATCTTGCACGCCCCGTCGAGCAGCGAGTACTCGGAGTGGACGTGGAGATGGGCGCAGGAGGAGCTCATTCGGGACCCAGCAGGATAGGGACGACCGCGGACGGGCCCGGGTGCCGTTCCCGGAGTTTGAGCGGACTTTGCGGGGGGAGTCGCCGGGGTCCGGCCGGGTGGCGCGGGTCGGGGCTCAGCGGTGGGCGCGGGGGTGCTGGGCGCGGTCGATCCAGCGCTCGAGCGCCATCAGCGGGCGCTTGTCGCCCTGCACCGACGCGGCGGCGTCGCGATCGCCGGCGAGCACGGCGAGCAGCTGCTCGGGCGGGCACACGACCGTCGTCACCACGCTCCCCATCGGGGGCAGTGCCGTGACCGTCGGCGCCTCGCCGTCGCGCACGTGCAGGTAGGCCGCGCCCGGTAGGCCGGGATGCTCGGAACCCGTGTCGACCCCGATCGTGAACCGCTCGCCGTCGGTCCAGCGGGGCTGGATCATCAGCGACACCACGGTCAGGGCCAGGCGCGCGTCGAGCCCCACCCCGGCGCCGTGCAGGGCAGTCAGGTCGAGCTCGGAGGCCACGAGCGCCCGCAGCGGCGCCCAGGTCCGCCGCCGGCCGTCGACGCGAGCGACGTGACGCGTCAGGCGCCGCCTGATCGGGCCACGGGTGAGCAGGCGCGCGAGTCCGGCCAGGTCGCCCACGACGGTGAAGTCGAGCTCCTGGCGCGGGCGCTGGGCGTTGTCGACGGCCACCGTCGTGGTGGCGCCGGCGACGCTGACCCGCACCGAGCCGACGTCTGACAGGTACAGGTCGTAGGCGAGCGGAGCGGGATGCACGAGGTGCTGGGCCGGGAGCAACTGCTCGATCAGTCGGCCGGCGAGCGCCGGATCGACCGCGGCCAGGCGGCGCAGGACGCGACGGATCCAGGCGATCCCGGTCTGTGGCTCCTTGGGGGCGTGCTCGGGCTCGGGCTGGGCCTGGTGCTCGGGTGCGGGCTCGGGCCGGGCCTGGTGCCCGGGTGCGGGCTCGGGCTGGGCTTGGTGTTCGGGTGCGGGCTTGGCCTGGTGCTCGGGTGCAGGCTTGGCCTGGTGCTCGGGTGCGGGCTCGGCGTGCGCCTCGGGCTCGGGGACGGGCGGGGTCGTGTCGCGCAGCCGGGACAGGGCGGCGCTGAGGCGCTCGGGCTCGACGGTTCCGACCGGGTCGAGGGGCTGGAGCTCGGGTGGCTGGGGAGTGACGGGCTCGGCGGGCGGTTCGGGTTCGGTGGCCTGGGCGGGCGGGGACTCGGCCACGGGCTCGGGCGCCGGCGGCGTCGTGACCGGCTCGGGCGCCGGGGGCGTGGTGACGAGCTCGGCCTCCGGCGGCGTCGTGACGGGCTCGGGCGCCGGCGGCGTCGCGGCCTCCGGAGCGCGGTCGGCGTGGAGCGCGAGCAGCGTGTCGAGCCGGTGGCGGAGGTCCTCGACCGCCTGCCAGGTCCTGAGCGCAGTGGCGCGCTGGGCGGCGAGCCTGCGCTCGAAGTCGGGGTCCAGGCTGGGCTCGGAGTCCGCCCTGGGCTCGGAGTCCGCCCCGGGCTCCGGGCGGTGGCGAGGGGTCGGCGGGTGGCGGGGAGGTCTGGCGCGGCGGGGCGGCGCGCGCGGCGGCCATCGCGCGCTCGAACGCGAGGAGGTGGGCGGTCCCTGTGGAGGCGCCGGGCTCGGGGTCGACGGCGGCGGGCGCCGGCGGGGTGGCACGGGCGAGACGGAGCTCGCCGCGCAGGTCGCGGGGCCGCTCGGGCTCGGCGAGCTCGCGCAGCCGGCGCTCGGCGCGGAGCTGCGCCGCCCGGGCGGCGGCGAGCGCATGGTCGGCCTCGTCGGCCTGGCGGCGAAGCTCGTCGAGCTCGCGCGCCTGTCCGCGGTTGCGCGCGCGCTCGGCCTCGAGCTCGGCCTCGAGCTCGTCGAGTTCGGCCTCGAGCTCGTTGCGCAGCGCCCGTTCCGAATGGAGGCGCTGCTCGGCCTGGCGCAGCGCGCGCTGCTGCTCGGCGAGCTGCGCGCGCAGTCCTTCCGGCTCGGCGCGGGCCGCCTCGAGCTGCTGCTCGAGCTCGAGCAGGACGGACGCGAGCTCGTCGGCCTCCTTCTCCGCCTCGGCCGTGCGGTGCCGGGCCCGGTCGGCGGCGAGCTCCGCGGCACGGACGCGACGGTCGGCGATCGTGAACTCGTCGACCCGGGGCTCGGGCACCGAGGCGAGACCGGGCTCAGGCGGGAGCGGCGCATCCGGGACGACCGAGAGCGCCGGTGACTCGGCGGCGATCGCCAGCGCCGCGGCCTGCTCGCCCGCGGCCTCGGCGAGGGGCTCGGCGTGCACGGCTGCCGGTAGGGGAATCGCGGCGCCGCCGAACAGCAGCGACAGCCTTCCTCCGAGCGCGGGCGCGAGTACAGCGGGCACCGAGAACGTCATCCGCCACATGCCGGGTGGGGCGCTGCCGACACCGGGCGGCTCGGGCAGTGCGGGGAAGCGGTGGCGGGCGGCGTCGGACTCGATCACCAGGATCGGCCGCACGGTCGTCCCGATGCGCCGCCGGCGCCAGCGTCCGGTGACGTGCACAACCAGCTGCTGGGACCCGGCGCTCGACCATTCGACGGCTTCGACCCCGAGTGGGTACTGGACTCCGGGCGGGTCGTTCATCGGGCGCCAGACGCTAGTGACAATCGCGGACAGATGTCGCCCGCCGGCTCCGGACGCGCGCGGAGCTCAGCTCGATGCCGCTCAGCGCGGCTGTGAGGCCTGACGGGCGGCCAGCACACCGGCGATCACACCGGCCGTCACGACGGAGGCCACCGTGCTCGTGGCGATCTTCTGCCGGTTGGCGAGATAGCGACGACGCGCCATGCGCTTGCTGGACTGCCAGATCGTGAATCCGAGGAGTTTGTAACCCATGTCTGCCTGAGATTACCCCTCGTCGCGATGGCGTACACGCCACGCCATCCGCGATTGCAGCGTCCACAGCTCGATGAAGCCTGGCGATGCGCCCTGTGAGAACAGGCCGCCGGACTCGGAGAAGGTCGCGAGCTGGGCGTCGTAGATGGCGTTCGGCGACTCGCGGGTCACGACCTGGGCCGAGCCCTTGTACAGCTTGAGGCCGATCGTCCCGGTGACCTGTTGGTTGACCACGTCCATGTACGCGTCGAGGTCGGTGCGCAGCGGCTCCCACCACAGCCCGGCGTACACCAGGTAGGCCCATTTCTGGTCGAGCCCGGGCTTGAACTGGTTCTGGTGGATCGTCCCGACGAGCTTCTCCAGCTCCTGGTGGGCGGGCAGCACGATCGCGGCCGCCGGCACCTCGTAGATGTCGCGCACCTTGAGGCCGACGATCCGGTCCTCGACGTGGTCGATGATGCCGACTCCGTGCCGGGCGCCGATCTCGGCCGCGCGCTCGAGCAGGTCCACCAGTCCGAGCCGCTCGCCGCCGAGCGCCACCGGCACGCCGCGCTCGAACTCCACCGTGACCAGCTCGGGCTCGTCCGGCGCCTCCTCGGGCCGGGTCACGAGCTGGAACACGTCGTCCTCGGGGGCGTGGTCGAGGTCCTCGATCCAGCGGCCCTCGCTCGAGCGGCCCCAGAGGTTGTCGTCGATCGAGTAGGGGGCCGACTCGCTGCCGCCCTTGACCGGGATGCCGTGCTCGCGCGCGTAGGCGACCTCCGCGTCGCGGCCCATGCGCCACTCGCGGACCGGCGCGATCACCTTGAGCTCGGGTGCCAGCGTCGCCACGGTGGCCTCGATCCGAACCTGATCGTTGCCCTTGCCCGTGCAGCCGTGGGCGATCGTGTCGCAGCCCGTCCTGCGCGCGTACTCGACCGCGAGCTTGGCGATCAGGGGCCGGCCGAGCGCGGTGAACAGCGGGTAGCCGAGGCCGTAGACCGCGTTGGCCTTGATCGCCGGCAGCACGTACTCGTGCGCGAACTCCTCCCGCGCGTCGACCACGTGGCACTCGACCGCGCCGATCTGGAGCGCCTTGCCCCGGACGACCTCGTAGTCCTCCCCCGGCTGGCCCAGGTTGACCGTCAGCGCCACGACCTCGGCGCCGTACTGGTCCTGGATCCACTTCAGCATCACGCTCGTGTCGAGCCCGCCGCTGTAGAGCAGCAGCACGCGCCGCACCTCCGCCGGGTCGGCGAGGTACGTGGCGGTGAGAACGTTGTCCGCCTCGGAGGCCATGCAGTGGCGAAGGGTATTGGGAGTGGCGCGCCGGCGGCGTGGCGGTGGCGGATCCTGCACGCCAAGGCCCCCGCGGGGGCCCGGCCGGCGGATCGGAGCTCGAGGTAGCGGCTGATCGCGTGGGTGGGCCGAGGGTGGGCAGATTCCGCTCGCCCGTCGCACGGAATCTGCCCACCCTCCGTTACGCCGGCGAACCGCCCGCCCCCTGAGCCCCCGAGCTCCCTGAGCCCCCGCAGACCCCGCCGCCTCCGCAGCCCCCGCAGACCCCGCCGACCCCGCAGCCCTGTCCCGCGGCCCCGCCGCATCCAACCGCCGCTTCACGTCCCACCACAGCGCCTCGTAGGACAGCGCCGCCCGCCCTCCGGGGGCGATCTCCGCCACCACGGAGCGGTCCACGCCCATCCGCTCGACCTCGTCGGCGGACGGGATCGCGGCGCCGAGCATCGTCACGTGGCGGGCGCGGAGCTGGGCCATGACCTCGCGGTGCAGGGACTTGCGGACCTCGACCATGGAGAAGAAGGCGAGGACCTGGGGGCCGCCGGCGACGAGCTCCTCGAGCTGCTCGAAGGTGCGGGAGGACAAAGTCGCGGGGATGATCGGCACGAGCAGGGCGTCGGCGGCCTCGAACACGCTCTCGGACACGAGCGAGATGCTCGGCGGGCAGTCGAGGAAGATGTACTCGTAGTGCTTGTAGAGGGGCGCGATAACGCGGGCGAGGCGGGCCTTGGGCCGCTTGGAGCCGCCGAGCGCGAGGTCCATGTGGCGGTAGGAGAAGTCGGCCGGGAGCAGGTCGAGGCCGAGGTAGTCGGTGCCCTTGATCGAGTCCTCGGGCCTCGTCTTGAGCCGGATCAGCCGCCGGCCGCCGCCGTGCACCTTGGGCCGAATGCGGAACAGGTAGGTGCTCGCCCCCTGGGGGTCGAGGTCCCACAGCAGCGTGCGGGCGCCGCCGCGGGCGGCCAGGTAGGACAGGTTGACCGCGGCCGAGGTCTTGCCGACCCCGCCCTTGATGTTGTAGGTGGCGAGAACCCGCGTCACGAGAACGTCTCCCTGACAAGCTTGCGCTGCTCCCCGGACGCGAACTCGTGGAAGGTCTGAGCGAACTCGCCGCGGGCGGCGCGCTCGTCGATCAGCAGGCGGTCGACGAGCAGCCCCATGGCCATCAGCGCCGCGGCCCCGCCGGGCAGCGCCGAGACCTCTTCGGCCAACGAGCGCAGGGTCGCGACCTGGACCTCGCGGTCCTGGTGGCGGCCGAGCACGTCCTGCAGCGACTTCAGCGAGCGGACCATCGGCTTGACCACCTCGCCCGGGAACAGCGGCGCGCCGAGCAGCTCGAGCAGGTAGCGGAGCTCCTTGCCCTTCTTGCGCAGCTCGTGGTAGGCCTCGGGCGGGGTCGAGGCGTCGATCGCCCGCCCCATCCGCACCATGCCCCGGTAGACCTTGCTGATCCGCTCGCCGGCCACCTCGGCGATCGGCCGGGCGGCGTCGGGCCGGCCCTCCTCGGGCAGCGATGACAGGCGGGCCAGAAACGAGCCCCAGCGCGCGATCGCCTCACGCGCGCGCTCGGAGCGCAGCTCGCGCACCATCTCGCGCCGCGCGGTCAGCCGCCGGCCGCGGAGCACCGCCAGCAGGGGCCCGAGGTCGGGCTGGAACTGATCGGGCACCGACGCGCGGAACTCGTCGAAGTCGAGCACGTACACGTCGAGGTCGCGCGCCGGACCGGTCACCTGCTGCAGCCACCGCAGCTCGCCGCGATGAACGGCGAGCTCGGCCGGCGGGAAGACGCCCTTGAGCTCGCGCTGGAGCGCCCGAGAGCGGCGCACCGCGACCCGGAAGTCGTGCAGGAACTCGGCATCGACATCGGCAATCGTCCCGGGCAGATTCGCCTCGATCACCTCGAGCAGCCGCCCCAGGACGGCCGCCGCCGCCACGTCGGAGCGCTCGCCCGCCGAGAGCGCGACATCGATCTTGGCCGAGACGCCGCCGAGCACCCCGCCGGCGGCGAGCACGGCCTCGTCGAGCACCGTGTGCTCGGCCCGGGCCAGGCCCAGGTCGTCGTCGAGCGCGTCCCGGACCTCGGCCAGCTCGTCGTCGTAACCACGCACGCCGAACAGCCGGACCCGTGGCCGCAGCGCGATCCGGCGCCCCGAGCGGGTGATCACGGCCGGGCGCTCGAGCGCCAGCCGCACGACGAGCTTGTCCTCGGCGTTGACCACGCCGAGCTCGCGCACCTCGCTCTCGAGGTGGACGAGCGGCAGCAGGGCGCGGACGTCGATGACCGCCTTCAGGCGATCGCGCAGGGGCCCGGGTGCCAGCTCGTAGGCCAGCAGGTGCTCGGGCGGCTCGACGAGGTCCATCGCGGCGAGCAGCTCCCCCGCGCCGGCGCCGCCCCCACCCGCGCCGCTCACCGCCAGCCGACCGCTCTCAAACGACACCTCGAGCCCGGCCGCGCGCACCAGACCGTCGAAGGTGTCGTAGAAGCGACGCTCGGCGCTGCGGGTCCCCCCGTCGCGGAGCTCCAGCCGGCGACCCAGCAACTCGCCCGCGTCCTCGAGCATCGCCTGCCCGGGCAGCAGGTAGTCGTCGGGAGCCATGCGGCCTAGTGTTCCATCCGAAGCGAACCGGGCCTAGGCCAGTGCCGAAAGTCGGCGCAGCGCGTCGTCGATCTCGGCCTCCGAGACGACGAGTGGCGGCAGAAAGCGGATCGTTCCCGGACCCGTCGCGTTGAGGACCAGCCGCTGCTCGAGCAGCGCCCGGCGGACCAGGTCGGGCGCGGAGAGGCCGTCGATCAGGTCCACGGCCAGCATCAACCCCCGCCCCCGCACCGCCGTCACGAAGCCGAGCCGCTCGAGGCCGGCCGCGAGCCGCTCGCCGAGCACGAGCACGCGCTCGAGCAGTCCCGGCTCGGAGCAGATCTCGAGCGCCACCAGGGCCGCGGAGGCGATCACCGGGCCGCCGGCGAAGGTCGAGCCGTGATCCCCGGGCTGGAAGACGTCGGCCAG
Organism: uncultured Solirubrobacteraceae bacterium; assembly: GCA_963800815.1. Taxonomy (GTDB): domain Bacteria; phylum Actinomycetota; class Thermoleophilia; order Solirubrobacterales; family Solirubrobacteraceae; genus Palsa-465. Next base: position 88,622 of record CAWDCP010000015.1, on the reverse strand, counting down.
CCGCTCGCCGGTCACGAGCGCTCCGATCGGCAGCCCTCCGCCGAGCGCCTTGGCGCTCGTCATCGCGTCGGGCACGACCGGGGTCTGCTCGTAGGCCCAGAGCGAGCCGGTGCGGCCCATCCCGCACTGGATCTCGTCGAATACGAGCGCCGCGCCGACGCGGTCACAGGCGGCGCGCGCGGCCAGGAGCAGCTCGTCGGAGAGGACATTGATGCCGGTCTCGCCCTGGATCGGCTCGAGCAGCACGCCGGCGGTCTGCTCGCCGACGGCGCGCTCGAGCGCCTCGGGATCCTTGGGCACGACGACGAAGCCCGGGACCAGCGGCGCGAACGGAGCCTGCTTGGCCTCCTGCGGGGTCGCCGACAAGGCGCCGTAGGTCCGCCCGTGGAAGGCCTCCTGGAGGACCACGATCTCGCCCCCGGGCCGCGCCCGGCGCATCAGCTTGATCGCGGCCTCGTTGGCCTCGGCGCCCGAGTTGCAGAGGAACACCTTGCCGCCAAGCGAGCTCTCGGCCAGCCGCGCCGAGAGCCTCAGGCCGGGCGCGGTGTAGTAGAGGTTGGTCGCGTGCAGCAGCGTCGCCGCCTGCGCCTGCACGATCTCGACCACGCGCGGGTGGCAGTGGCCGACGTTGAGCACCGAGATCCCGGACAGGAAGTCGAGATACTCGCGCGCGTCGGCGTCCCACAGGCGGCAGCCGGATCCGCGCACGAACTCGACCGGGTAGCGGGCGTAGGTCGGGATCGCGTGGGCCCGCTCGAGGGCCTGGAGCTCGGGCAGGGACATGCTCAGCTCGCCGGCCCGATCTTCGTGCCCTGGCCGGCATTGGTGAACAGCTCGAGCAGCAGCGAGTGCGGCACCCGGCCGTCGACGATGTGGGCGTTCCAGACGCCACCGTGGATCGCGTCGAGGCAGGCCTGGAGCTTGGGGCGCATTCCGCCGCCGATCTCGGGAAGGGCAGCCTGCACCTCGTCCGCCGTCGTCTCGGAGACGACGCTGGAGGGGTCGTCCGGATCGCGCAGCCATCCGGCCACGTCGGTCAGGAACATGATCTTGTAGGCCCCGAGCGCGCGGGCGACGGCGCCGGCCGCCTCATCGGCGTTGATGTTGTAGGAGTTGCCCTCGCGGTCGGCCCCGACCGAGGCGACGACCGGGATGTAGTCCTGGGCGACATGGGTCAGCACGTCGACGTCGACGCGCTCGATCCGGCCCACGAAGCCGATGTCCTGCCCGCTGGGAGCGGCCTGGCGCGAGGCCCGGAACAGCAGCCCGTCATCCCCGCACAGCCCGACCGCCGGCTGGCCGTGGCGGTTGATCAGCAGCACGATGTCCTTGTTGACCTTGCCCACGAGGACCATCTTCGCCACCTCGACGGTGGCGGCGTCGGACACCCGCAGGCCGTCCACGAACTCGACCGGGAGATTGAGCCGCTTCATGTACGCGGTGATCTCGGGGCCGCCGCCGTGCACGATCACCGGCCGCATCCCGACGTACTTGAGCAGCACGACGTCGCGGGCGAACTCCTCCTTGAGCGCTGGGTCGGTCATCGCCGCGCCGCCGTACTTGATGACCACGGTCTTGCCGTGGAACTCGCGGATGTAGGGCAGCGCCTCGAGCAGGGTGGATGCGTCGCGCATGGCCATCAGGTCGTGTACTCCGCGTTGATGGTCACGTACTCGTGGCTGAGGTCGGAGAAGAACACCTCGGTCTCGGCGCCCTCGCCGGGCAGGCCGATCTCGTACTCGACCTCGTCGCGGGACACGAGCCGCGCCAGCGCCTCGCCGTCGTGCGGCGAGCGCGCCCCGCGCGTGCACACCTGCATCCCCTCGATCGCGATGTCGAGCGCGAGCGGCGCGGTGCCCGGCAGGGCCATGCCGACCGCCTGGGCGATCCGGCCCCAGTTCGGGTCTCCCCCGTGCAGCGCGGTCTTGACCAGCGGCGAGTTGGCCACCGCGCGCGCGGCCGCCTCGACGGCGCGCCCCTCGCCGCCGCGGACGACGACGCGACCCACCCGCCGGGCGCCCTCGCCGTCGCGCACGATCAGCAGTGCGAGCTGGCGCAGGAGCGCGTCGATCGCCTCGCCGAGGCGGAGCTCGTCCTCGGTCTCGGACTCGACCACGACCCCGGACTCGCCGCTGGCCTGCAGGATCACGGTGTCGTTGGTCGACAGCTGCCCGTCGACGCTGATGCGCTCGAACGAGCGCTTGACGGTCACCCCGAGCAGGAGATCGCAGGTCGCGGGCGAGAGCGCGGCGTCGGTCTGCACGAAGCACAGGAGCGTGGCGAAGTTCGGCGAGATCATGCCCGCACCCTTGGCCTGCGCGCTCAGCCTGACCATGCCCGAGGGCAGCCGCACCTCGAGGGTGGCGCGCTTGGCGAACGCGTCGGTGGTGCGGATCGCCTCCGCGAAGGCGACATCCCCGTCGGGACTGAGCGCGCCGGAGGCCGCGGCGATCCCGCGCGTCACCACCTCCATCGGCATCGGCACGCCGATCACGCCGGTGGAGGCGACGGCCACGGCGTCCTCGCGCACGCCGGCCACGATCGAGCCCGAGCCCTGCATCTTGGCCGCGTCGTCGAGGCCGCGGCCACCGGTGGCGGCGTTCGCGTTGCCGGAGTTGGCCACCACCGCCCGGATCCCATCCAGGCGGCAGCGCTCCATGGTCACGAGGACCGGAGCGGCGAGCACCCCGGAGCGGGTGAATCGGGCTGCGCTCGTCGTCGCGGCGGCGCTGGTCACGATCATGCCCAGGTCGGGCTTGCCGCTCGCCTTGATCCCGCAGGCCACGCCGGCGGCGCGGAATCCGAGCGGGAGGCCGCGCTCGAGCACGGTCACGTGCTCGAGCTGATCGATCCAGCGGCTGGAGAAGAACTCGCTCGCGCTCACGAGATCCCCTCCCCCTCCTCGAGATCGAACATCAGGTTCAGGTTCTGGACGGCCTGCGACGCCGAGCCCTTCCACAGGTTGTCGATGACCGAGAACACGATCACGCGGCCGGTGCGATCGTCCTGGTGAACCGAGATGCGGCAGATGTTCGTCTCGCGCACGTCGCGCACGCCGGGCGGGCCGGTGGCCAGCTCGACGAACGGCTCGGAGTCGAACTCCTCGGCGTAGAGCGCCTCGAGCTCGGGCAGACCGACCCCCCTCCCGGCCTCGGTCGGGGTCACGTAGCAGGACACGAGCTCGCCCTGGTCGAGTGGGAGCAGATGGGCGGTGAAGGTGATCCGCACGTCGGCGCCGAGCTCGGCCAGCTCCTGCTCGATCTCGGGCGTGTGGCGGTGGCGCGGGACACCGTAGGCGGCGACGTTCTCGTCCACGGTGACGAAGTGCGTCTTCTCGGTCGCCGCGCGGCCGGCGCCGGAGACGCCCGACTTGGCGTCGACGACGACGTCGGCGATCAACCCTGCGCGCGCCAGCGGTGCGAGGCCGAGCAGCGTCGCGGTCGGGTAGCAGCCGGGATTGGCCACGATGTCGGCGGCCCGGATCTCGTCGCGATAGAGCTCGGGCAGCCCATACACCGCCTCCTCGAGCAGCTCCGGCGCCTCGTGCTCGCGGTACCAGGCTCCGTAGACCATCGCGTCGCGCAGCCGGAAGTCGGCGCTCAGGTCGACCAGCCGCACACCGCGCTCGCGCAGGGCGGCCACCACGGGCGCGGCGGCACCGTGGGGATAGGCGACGACGGCGGCATCAACGTCGGCGTGGCGGTTGAGGTCGAGTTCCTCGAGCGTCAACGGGACACGGTGATGGGGATAGAGGTCATCCAGCCGCCGGCCGACGTCCGAGCGCGCGGTCACCGACCGAAGCTCGAACGACGGATGACGGAACAACAGGCGCGCGGTGAGCGCGCCCGTAAATCCAGCCGCTCCGAACACCGCGACGCTAGGCACGGATCCTCCCGCCCAGCTCCTCGGCCACCGCGGCCGTGATCGTCGCCCGGGTGGCGGCGACCTCCTCGTCGGTGAGCGTGCGGTCCGCGGCGCGGAACAGCAGCCGCAGCGCCAGCGAGACGCTCTTGGGGCCGAGCCGCCCCGGGTCGCGGTAGACGTCGAACACGTCGGCTGCGGCCAGCAGCGGCTGGCCGCTGCGGCGCACGACCGCGAGCAGGTCGGCCGAGGAGACCGAGTCGGGCACGACCACGGCCAGGTCCTCGCGCACCTCGGGGAAGCTCGTCAGGTCGACGTACATCGGCACGGTCACGGCGTGTTCGATGACCGCGTCGAGGTCGAGCTCGAAGCCGGCCACCGGCTCCTCGAGCTCCCACTCGGCGGCCACCAGCGGGTGCACCTCGCCGAGCCAGCCGACACGGTGCCCGGCCACCTCGATCGCCGCCGACCGCCCGGGGTGCAGGAACGGCTCGCTCACGCCGGCCACCGTCCAGGGCACCCGCAGCGCGTCGAGCAGGCCGCCCAGGACGCCCTTGGCGGCGAAGAAGTCGGCCGGGCGGGGATCGGGATCGCGCCAGGTCGCCGGGCGCGCCGGGCCGAGCAGCGCGGCGCCGAGGTGCTGTGGCTCGTGCGGCAGCTCGCCGCCGCTCTTCAGGTACACGGCGCCGGCCTCGAACAGGCGGACCGCGGAGCGGCCGTGGGCGCGGTTGTGGCGCGCGGCGTCGAGCAGCGAGCCCAGCAGCGTCGTCCGCATCTCGGCGTGCTCGACCGACATGGGGTTCTCGACCGTGACGGCGTCGCGGCGGGGGTCGTCGTCCGGCAGCCGCAGCCGGTCGGCAAGCTCGGGCGCGACGAAGCTCCAGCCCACGATCTCGTGCAGCCCCTGGGCGGTGAGCGCGTCGCCGGCGCGCCGCCGCAGCCGCTGGCGGGCGGTCAGCCGGCCCGAGGCGTTGTGGCGCGAGGGCAGCGTCGACGGGAGCTGGTCGAGGGCGCCGAGCCGCGCCACCTCCTCGATCAGGTCGGCCTCACGCGTGATGTCGGCGCGCCGGAACACGGGCACGGTGACGTCGAGGCCGTCGTCGGCGTCGGTGACGGTGAACTCGAGCGCGCTGAGGATCTCGGCGCTGCGCTCGCGCGGGAATGGGGTGCCGAGCAGGCCGCTCACGCGCGCATCGCGGAGCCGGATCGTGATCGGGTCGGGGCCCGGACCGCCGACGTCGACCGTCCCGGGAGCCACGCGCGCCCCGCACAGGTCGATCATCAGCCGCGTCGCCACCGCCTGGGCCCATAGCGCCTGCTCGGGCTGGATCTGCTTCTCGAACCGGGCCGAGGCCTCGCTGCGCAGGTTGAGCAGCTGCGAGGTGCGGTGGATGTTGGGACCGTTCCAGGTGGCCGCCTCCATCAGCACCCGGGTGGTGCCGGCCTCGACCTCGGAGCGGGCGCCGCCCATCACGCCGGCGATCGAGGTCGGGCCGCGCTCGTCGGCGATCAGCAGCATGTCGGCATCGAGCGTCCGCGTCTGACCGTCGAGGGTGTCGACCTTCTCCCCCGCCTCGGCGCGGCGGACGGTGAGCCGGTCGCCGACGACGTGGTCGAGGTCGAACGCGTGCAGCGGCTGTCCGGTCACCAGCATTACGTAGTTGGTGATGTCGACGACGTTGGAGATCGGGCGCTGCCCGGCGGCCGTCAGGCGCGCCTTCAGCCACGGCGGCGAGGGGGCGATCCTCACGTCCTCGAACACACGGGCGGTGAACCGCGGACAGAGCTCGGGCGCGCTCACCTCGATCGCGATCAGTGCGGGGTCGACCGGGCCGGTGCTGCCGGGGTCCTCGGACCACGGGGGCGGCTCGAGCGGGGCGCCGGTGGCGGCGTGGACCTCGCGCGCGACACCGTACACGGCCAGGCAGTCGGGGCGGTTGGGCGTGATCTCGAGCGCGAGCACGTCGGTCGAGATCGGCAGCACGCTGGCCAGCGGCGAGCCCGGCGAGAGCCCATCGGCGAGCACCATGATCCCGGCGTGCTCGGTCCCGATGGCCAGCTCGTCCTCGGCCAGGATCATGCCCTGGGACTCGATCCCGCGGAGCTTGGCCGCGGTCAGCTCGCTCCCATCGGGCATCACCGCGCCGGGGGTGGCCACGGCCACATTCTGGCCCGCGGCGACGTTGGGCGCGCCGCACACGATCGTCGCGTGCGCCGGGTGGCCCGTGTCGACGACGCAGACGGTCAGGCGGTCGGCGTCGGGATGGCGGTTGGCCTCGAGCACGCGGCCGACGACGAAGTGCTCGAGCGCGCCGACCCCGTGGTGCTCGACGCGCTCGACCTCGGTGCCGGTCATGGCCAGGCGCTCGGCCAGCGCCGCCGGGCTGAGCGCCGGGCGCACGTAGTCGTGCAGCCATTCGATCGGGACGCGCATCAGCCGAACTGCTCCAGGAAGCGGACGTCGTTGTCGAACAGCAGGCGCAGGTCGGGGACGCCGTGCTTGAGCATGGCGATCCGCTCGATCCCCATCCCGAACGCGAAGCCCTGGATCTGCTCGGGGTCATAGCCATGCTCGCGCACGTAGCCGAAGACGTTCGGGTCGACCATCCCGGCGCCGAGGATCTCGATCCAGGCGGTGCCCTTGCACAACGGGCAGCGCCGGCCCTCGGCGGTGATCCCGTCCTTGCAGTTGAAGCACGACACGTCGACCTCGACGCTCGGCTCGGTGAAGGGGAAGAAATGCGGGCGCAGGCGCACCTGGCGCTCATCGCCGAAGATCGCCCGGGCGAAGGCCAGCAGCGTGCCCTGGAGATCGGCCAGCGTGATGTCGGTGTCGACGGCCAGGCCCTCGATCTGGTGGAACTGGGGTGTGTGGGTGACGTCGGAGTCGCGGCGGTAGACGCGGCCGGGGACGATGATGTAGATCGGCGGCGGCCCCAGCTCCATGGCCCGGATCTGCACCGGCGAGGTGTGCGTGCGCAGGACCACGTGGTCGTTCACGTAGAAGGTGTCGGTCCGCTCGCGGGCCGGGTGCGTGATGTCGTGGTTGAGCGCGTCGAAGTTGTAGTAGACGGTCTCGATCTCGGGGCCCTCGGCGACGTTGAACCCGAGCCCGATGAACACGTCCTCGATCTCGCGGCGGGTGGCGCTCAGCAGGTGCAGACGCCCGATCGCCGGCGCCGGGTCGCCGGGCAGCGTGACGTCGACGCGGTCCTCGATCAGCTTCGCGTCGAGCTCGCGGGCGGCGAGCTCCTCGGCCCGGCGCTCGATCAGCGCCTCAAGCGCCTGCCGGGCCTGGTTAGCGGCCTTGCCGACGGCCCCGCGCTGCTCGGGCGGGAGCTCCGCCACGCCGCGCAGCAGGTTGGGCAGCTCGGCCTTGCGGCCCAGATACCGGATCCGCACCTGCTCGAGCGCGGCGCTGTCGGTGGTGGCGGCGATCGCCGCCTCGGCCTCGGCCCGGATCTGATCGATGCGCTCGGTCATGCGGCCGGGATCCTATGCGTGAGCTCGTACAGGGCCACGGTTGCCGCCATGGCCGCGTTGAGCGAGTGGGTGCGGATCGGGATATGGGCCACGTGGTCGGCGGCAGCGGTGAGCGTGTCCGGGAGGCCGTCGCGCTCGGAGCCGACGAGGATCGTGAGGGGTCGGGTGGCGGCGGCTCCGGGGTCGCGGGCGGCTCCGGGGTCGCGGGCGGCTCCGGGGTCGCGGGCGGCTCCGGGGTCGCGGGCGGCTCCGGGGTCGCGGGCGGCTCCGGGCCCCCGAAGCGTTGCATCTGAGTTCCGGCCCCCGGAACTGAGTTGCAGCACTTCGCTCAGCGCCACCCCCGCGCCGGCCACGAGTGCGATCGTCTCCCCCGGCAGCTCGCCGAGCTCACCGGAGACCCGCGCCACCGGCACCGCGAACAGCGCGCCCATGCTGGCGCGCACCGCCTTGGGGCCGAACGGATCCGCGGTCCCCGGCCCGAGCGCGACGCACGAGGCGCCGAACGCCTGGGCGGAGCGCAGCACCGCGCCGACGTTGCCGGGGTCGTGGATCCCGTGCAGGTACACGCACAGCGGACCGGCCGGCGCCGGGGCCCAGCGCTCCTCGAACACGCCGAGCGTGCGCGTGCCCGAGCCGAGTCCCGACGCGGCGGCCAGCAGCTCCGGCTCCACCTCCACCCCGTCGAGCCCGCTGCCGGCGACGCAGAAGCGCTCGAGCGCCGGCCACCCCGCGGCGTCGGCGGCGGCGAGCAGATCCTCGCCCTCGGCCACGAACCGGCCGGCCTGCTCACGGGCGCGACGCTGCCGGGTGAGCCTGCGGATCTGCTTGAGCTTGTCGTTGTGGGGGCTGGTGATCGTCATCTGAAACAAAAAAGGCGCCGTCCTGTGAGGAGCGGCGCCCGGGTGGCGGTGCTGGTGGGTCGGCGTTCTGGTCAGCCGGCCGCCAGCGCCTCACGGGCGCGGTCGGCAAAGCGTCGGAACGTGTCCGCATCGCGGACGGCGATGTCCGCGAGGATCTTCCGGTCGAGCTCGACGCCGGCGAGCTGCAGCCCGTGGATGAACTGGGAGTAGGACAGGCCGTTGATGCGCGCCGCGGCGTTGATGCGCGTGATCCACAGGCGGCGGAAGTCGCGCTTGCGGTTGCGCCGGTCGCGGTAGCGGTATTGGTCGGCCTTGAGCACAGCCTCCTTGGCGGTGCGGTAATGCCGGCTGGCATCGCCCCGGTAGCCCTTGGCGAGCTCCAGGGTGGCGCGGCGCTTCTTGCGCGCGTGCAGGGAACGCTTGACGCGGGTCATGTCTTCTTGGCTCCCAGCATGACCTTGATCCGGGGCGTGTCGTGCTTGGAGACGATGACCGGACGGGCCAGCTCGCGCTTGCGCTTGGGTGACTTCTTCTCCAGGATGTGGCTCGAGAACGAGTGCCGCGCACGGACCTTTCCGTTGGCGGTCACCTTGAAGCGCTTCTTGGCGCCCGAGTGGGTCTTCATCTTCGGCATGGCGACGCCGAAGTAAAGCAGACGTTCGCGTTTCACCCGCTCACGCGGGCGGGCGGGCCTTCGGTCAGGCGGGGGTGGCGCCGTCCTGAGAGCTCACGGCCGGAGCCGAGGCACCGTTGGCAGCCTCGGTCTCGCCGCCGTTGGCGGCCGCCTTGCCCTCCTCCTTCTCCTGCTCGCCGGCGAGGATCGCCTTGGAGGGGGCGAGCAGCATCGTCATGTTGCGCCCGTCCTGGAGGGGGGACTGCTCGATCACGGCGATGTCGGCCAGCTCGCCGGCCAGCCGGTCGAGCAGCGCGGTGCCGCGCTCGGGGTGGGTCACCTCGCGGCCGCGGAACATGATCGTGATCTTGACCTTGTCCTTGCCCTTGAGGAAGCGGGTGACGTGACCCTTCTTCGTGTCGTAGTCGTTCTGGGCGATCTTGGGCCGGAACTTGATCTCCCGGATCGTGATCTGCTGCTGGTGCTTGCGCGCGGCCTTCTGCTTCTGGGCCTGCTCGTACTTGTACTTGGAGTAGTCGAGCACGCGGCAGACGGGCGGGCGTGCGTCGGGGGCCACCTCGACGAGGTCGAGATCGCGTTCCTGGGCGTAGCGCAGCGCATCGGGCGTCTTGATGACACCGATCTGCTTGCCGTCCTCACCCACGAGCCTGACTTCGGGCACGCGGATACGGTCGTTGATGCGAGTGGTGTCGCGGTCCGGCGGACGCCGGTCGAACCTACGGGGAACCGGCACTAGCTGCGGTGGGGGCGCGACGTCAAGCGGTTCGCGGCCGTGTCTGGTGATGCGCTTGGATCAACACGGAGGAGTATAGCGGCGCTCAGCCCGTCGAGCGAGTGAGCGTCTCGGATCGGACCCGGGCGATGAAATCGTCGACCGCGACCGAGCCCGCGTCCCCCTTGCGGTGCTCGCGCAGCGCCACCTCTCCGCCCTCGAGCTCGCGGTCGCCGACGACGAGCATGTACGGGATCTTGCGCAGCTCGGCATCGCGGATCTTGCGCCCGACCGACTCGGTGCGGTCGTCGGACTCGACCCCGACGCCGGCCGCCCGCAGGCGCTCCTCGACCGAGTGCGCATAGTCGTTGTGGCGGTCGGCGATCGGCAGCACGATCGCCTGCACCGGGGCCAGCCACACCGGCAGCTCGCCGGCCAGGTGCTCGAGCAGGATCCCGATGAAGCGCTCGTAGGAGCCCATGATCGCCCGGTGGATCATCACCGGGCGGTGCTCGGCGTTGTCGGCGCCCGTGTAGGTGAGGTCGAAGCGCTGCGGGAAGTTGTAGTCGAGCTGCACCGTCCCGAGCTGCCAGGAGCGCCCCAGCGAGTCGGTCATGTGCATGTCGATCTTCGGGCCGTAGAAGGCGCCGTCGCCCTCGTTGAGGTCGTACTGCAGTCCGTGTCCCTCGAGGGCCTGCGTGAGCGCCGCTTCGCTGTGATCCCAGAGCGCGTCGTCGCCGATCCGGACCTCGGGGCGGGTGGACAGCTCGAGCCGGACGTCGATCCCGAACACGGCGTAGGTCGCGAACGCGAACTCGAGGCAGGCGGCGACCTCGTCCTGAATCTGGTCCTCGGTGCAGAAGATGTGGGCGTCGTCCTGAACGAAGTGGCGCACCCGCAGCAGCCCGTGCAGAGTGCCGCTCGGCTCGTTGCGGTGCAGCAGCCCCGGCTCGGAGTAGCGCACCGGCAGGTCGCGGTAGGAGTGCGGCCGCAGCGAGAACAGATGCGCGTGGCCCGGGCAGTTCATCGGCTTGAGGCCGAGCGGCCGGTCCTCGGACTCGGTCAGGAACATGTTGTCGCGGTACTTGTCCCAGTGGCCCGAGGTCTTCCACAGCGCGCTGTCGTACAGCAAGGGCGTCTTGACCTCCGTGTAGCCCCGCTCGGCCCCCATCTCCCGGCTCAACGCCACCAGCGCGTTGAACACCCGCGTGCCCGCGGGCAGCCAGAAGGCCGAGCCGGGCGAGACGTCCGAGAACATGAACAGGCCGAGCTGGGGTCCGAGCCGCCGATGGTCGCGCGCCCGCGCCTGCTCGAGTCGTTCCAGGTACTCCTCCAGATCCTGCTTGGAGAAGAAGGCCGTTCCATACACGCGCGTGAGCATCGTGTTGGCCGCGTCCCCGCGCCAGTACGCGCCCGCCACGGACTGCAGCTTGAACGCCTTGATGCGCTTCGTCGAGGGGGCGTGCGGGCCGCGGCAGAGATCGGTGAACGGGCCGTTCGTGTACAGAGAGACGGTGTGCACGCCCTGGTCGCGCACGAGGTCCTCGATCAGCTCGACCTTGTAGTCCTGCTTCTGCCCGAGGAAGCGCTCGATCGCGTCGCCGGCGGCGATGTCCTCGCGCACAAACGGCTCATCGGCGCTGATGTGCTCGCGCATCTTGGCCTCGATGGCCGGGAAGTCCGTCTCGGTCACCGTGACACCCTCGGGGAACTCGAAGTCGTAGTAGAAGCCGTTCTCGATCGGCGGCCCGATCGAGATCTTCACGCCCGGATAGAGCTCCGTCACCGCCGCCGCGAGCACGTGCGCGGTGTCATGCCGGATCAGGTCGAGCGCGTCGGAGCCGCTCTTCTCGGTGATGATCTCGAGCTTCCCGGGGCCGCCCTCGGGCAGCGGCCGGGCGAGGTCGCGGACCTCGCCGTCCACCTTCACGGCCAGCGCCGCCCGGGCCAGGCCGGGCCCGATCGCCGCGGCCGCGTCGGCGCCCGTGGCGCCGTCGTCGAGGTCCAGCTTCGTTCCGTCGGGGAGTTCGAGTTGCATGCGTGGCGCATGCTAGTGGCCCCCACGGAGTGGCCGGCGGGCGGCCGGCAGGCGGCCGGCGGGAGCCGTCAGCCGTGATGGTCTTCCTGGCCGGGCGCTCGACGGACTGCCGCGAATCTCCTTCGAATCGCAGCGTGCCCGGCGGCGCTGATTGTCAACCTACGTCGGCGTCGCGACTCCCATCCTCCGCGGACGATCCCGATCCTCCCGGGTCCAGTTGGTACATTTCGGCCCTCCCAGGGCGATTAGCTCAGCTGGGAGAGCGCCGCCTCGACAAGGCGGAGGTCACTGGTTCGAGCCCAGTATCGCCCATAGCCGTAGTTGCTCAGGATCCGCCGCCCCGGGGCGGCGTTTCTTTTCGGGGTGCGTCCTGAGTGCGTCCCAGAGACCTCGGCGCGGGCCTGCCGGATCGCCTCGGCGGCGGGGACGCGGGGCTGGGATTCGAGCTCTCGCATCGTCCCCGGCGTGGTGGCGCGCGAGGAGGTCGACGTCGCGCGGGCGGCCGGTCTTCGTCGCGAACACGTGCAGGCTGCGCTCGCGGAGATCGCGCCAGGTGCAGGCGCCATCTTCGACTGGGCGCAGCCCGCCGTAGGCGAGCATCGCGACAACCAGAGCGTTGCGCTGAGGCTCACGTTCGCCGGCGACCGGCGCCTCGTGTGCGCTCCTGCGCCGCTGACCCGGCTTCGAGGCGGGAACGGTTCGGATGCGCGGCTCGAGCATGATCGCCCGGATCCGCTCGACGGTCTAGCGGCGGAGCGGCTCCGGGAGGACTGTCGGCTGCCGCTTCGGCTTGTCGATGAGCTGGGCGGCGTCACGGGTACAAGGCCGCGCACGACCGCTCTCTCGAGGATCCCTTGGAGCAGCATCAGCGTCTTGCGCAGCGTCGGCGCACCACGCTCGGCCGCTCTCTACTCGTGGCGAGAACCGGGACCCTGTGTGTGGTCGCCGAAACAGCTGCTCTTCCGGTGCGCGCGATTCTTGATCGTTGCGCGGAACCCGCACGGCTTGCGACCGATGAGTTGTGCGGGATGCAATCGTCTGTTGCATATGACCGATCAAGATCCGTTGCTTGAGCCGTTTGAGGCATTGATCGGAACCTGGGCCACGGAGGCGACCCATCCGCTGGTCGACGTCCTCGTTCCTGGCAGCATCACGTTCGAGTGGTTGGAGGGCGGCCGTTTTCTCATCCAGCGCTCCCGTAACGAGCACGAGCTGTTCCCCGACGCGACCTGCGTCATCGGCGCCCGTGAGGCCGGCGAGGGCCTCGTGATGGAGTACTTCGATTCGCGCGGCGTGCGCCGGACCTACGGCGTCTCGATCGGGGACGGGGTGCTGCGCATGTGGGGCGCCTTCCCCGAATTTGAGCAGCGCTTCGCGGCGACGCTCGGGCCTGACGCGTTCGAGGGCCAATGGCAGCTGGCGAAGACGCCAGGCGCCTGGCAAGACGATCTCAAGGTGACTTACCGGCGACTGGGCGAGCACCGGGCGAGGCCGTTGCACCTGTTCGCGGGTTTGCGGGTGCGGAACTTCCCGGCGGCTCGAGCGTGGTATGAGCGGCTGCTGGGTGAGCCGACGTTCTTCCCTCACGCCACCGAGGCGGTGTGGACGCTCGCTGAGAACCGGTCGATCTACGTCGTAGAACACGCCGACGGCGCGGGTCGCTCCGTGGCGACGATCTTCGTCGATGATCTCGACCGCCACTTGGCTGCGATCGCCACCCGCGGGCTCGAGCCTGACGAGCGCGAGACGCTCTCCAACGGCGTTCGTAAGGCGCTCTACCGCGACCCAGACGGCAACGAGACGGTGTTCGGCGGCCCGCCGCTCGACGGCGGTTCGGCGGATGAGGTCAGACATCGACCGGAGGCTGGCCCAATCGCGCGTGGTCCTGCTTCCGAACGCTGACGCGCATCACGGCACGCCTCCTTCGTGGCCTGCTTCGCGCGAAGGGCGCATCTTCGTCTGACTAGCGGACCGGCGCTTGCCAGCGACTGCTGGCTGGACGACCGCGGGCGAGCAAGAACACCAGGCCCGAAAGCAACACTCTCCGGTCGCGTTCGCAGACGCCCCCTGCGGGCTGATAGGAGCGGCGAGCGGAGTGCCTCTGAGAGCAGTGGAGGATCGATCGTCCACCGGCACTCGGGCCTAGTTTGCGCGTCGGTGCTTCGAAGCGCCAGACGGCACGAGCCCGCGGCGGGCGGTACCAGGCCCAGCTCATACGGCGGCTGGGTCCCACCGCCCGCCGGCGGCCACTCGTAACGTCGTCGTACGCCGCCTCGCATGCCGCCGCACGCTGCTGCGCTGCGACCGCGAGATGCGCTAGATGCGCGCTGAAACCGGCGTCTGGAGGCGCGAGCACCCGGAGCGGATCCAGTTGCAGATGGTCTGGCTGGATGTGCTCAACGCTTCGGCGGCTTCGGAGACGGTGAGAAGCTCGCTCCTGTCGGGCATGCACGTCGGAGGCAGCAAAATCTGCAAAAACGACCCTCAGCTTGCAGGCGGCGCGGAGGCACCCGGTACCGCCCTCATGTCAGGTACGCTTCGGTCATGAGTTCGGGCAGCGCTCGGGGTGGGTTCAAGCTGATCGATGTCGACGATCCCGGCATCCTGGAGTCGCTTGCGCGGATCGACGCGATGTCAGATGCGCAGATCCGGGACCTTGCCCGCGGCGAGCCACCGATCATCGTCGAAGCGGCCGAGAACATCATCGCCGAGCGCCACAGGGGAAGCTCAGCGACCCGACCGGGTTCCTGACCGGCCGAGCTGGCAGATTGGCCGTGTGTCGCGGCCGTGGTCGAGCCAGCTTGCTGCAGATATCCGCAGGGAGCGCAGCCGACTGCTCGTCGCGTTCGTCGAGCTGCGGGTCGTACTTCGCCGGACAGATGATGCGGCGTTTGAGGGTGGCGCCCCCGAGCGGGCACGCCGGCTCGATGACATCGAGACCGATTACGTCGCGCTCGTCTCGGTGGGCGCGGCAGCGGCGCAGCTCGAGGCGGTGCTGGATACCGCCGACCGCGAATCCACCCAGCGTGAGGTGGACTCAGCCGACGTAGCGCTTCAGCAGCTGCGCGAGCTCGTCCACGCGCTCAGGCGACGGCTGCCGTAGATCGACGAAGGCCCTCATGCGCGAGGTGCGTCCCGAGTGCGTCCCACGCCGTCGTAACCAGGGAGCATCGGGTCGTGGAGCGGCCCGCCCACCTCGTCGAAGGCTGCCCCGACGTGACCGCCGGCGAGGTACGCGTGCGCGTCGACCGTTGACTCACGCCTGAGCGAGGAGACCGTCTCGAGACGGGCCCTGTGTCGTCGTCAATGCCGCTATGGGTGTTGCACCCCGTTCGCGTTCTCGTACCAGCCGACCGTCTCCGAGATGGCGGTCTCAAGTGGGGTGCCGCCGGCCGCGAATGTCGACTGGTACTTCGTGGTGTCGAGCACGAACGGCTCGTCGAACTCGTAGGACATCTCGCCCAACTCCCGCATCATCGGGTTGATTAGTCCGAGGGCGCGAACAGCCAGCTTGGGCACCGAGCGAACGCCGACCGGGTGTCCGACCTCGCCGGCGACGAGCTCGAGGAGCTGCCGGGTCGTCACGGTCTCAGGGCCCGGCAGGTGCCACACTCCGTCCACGGCGCGCTCGTCGGTGCCAAGGGTGGCCAGACCGGCGGCGATGTCTGGGACGTAGCTGTAGGTGTGGGGAAGGTCGGGGTTGCCGATGAAGTCAGCGCGCTTGCCGGCCACGGCGTTGGCGAAGACCCGCTCGCCGAGTGTTGACTCGGTGACACCGGGACCGAAGAAGTCGGATGCCCGACCGATCGCGATCCGGACCCGACCGTCGTGAGCTGCCGCCAGCAGCTCCTGGGTCATCGCCGCGCGCGTCCTGCCCTTGACGGTCGTCGCGGCGAGTGGGAGATCCTCGGTCATGCGCCCACCCGCGGTCGGGCCATAACCGTAGACGTTCTCGAGGCTCACCAGCAGCGCATCGTTGCGCTCAGCTGCGCTGAGCACCCCCCGCTGCAGTGACGGGAACTGCTCCGGCCACTGCGTGTACGACGCGTTCAGACATTGGTAGACGACCGATGCGCCTCGGGCTGCGTCGGCGGTGGCGTCGGGGTCGGTCGCGTCGGCCGCCCACCACTCGACCCCACCGGGCAGCGCCGGTGGCCGGTGCCGCGACACGGCCCGCACCGCTAGACCCAGCCCGGCCAAGCGGGCGGTGAGCGCACGCCCGACCTGCCCGGCTCCGAACACCACATGCAGTCGATCCTCACTCACAGCTGTGCCCCCGCGCCCGCGGTCACGACGACCGCATTCGCCTTGGCGCGTTCGGTTGCCCGCCGAACTCCGGCGAGGTCCCGGAAGCCGGCGACGGCTGTACCGAGCAAGAGCACCCCGGCGGCGATGCCCGTGGTGGCGACAAGCGCGGTGCCCGACATCGTGGCGACGAGGATCACCGGTCCGACGGTCAGGGCCCAGCCGACGGGCCGGTATCGAGGGATGTGAACGCGACGGTCCAGCCACAGCAGCAGCGGTCCGATCGTGATTGCGATTGACGGCAGGACCCAATCGGAGTGACCAGCAGCGATGACCACGATGGGCAGGGCAAACGCCGCAGCGAACTCGATCACGGTGGCGATCGTGACGGCTCGCTCGATCCGCCGGGCCTCCGTACCTCTCGGCCGCGGGGCGGTGCCAGCCGTTGCTCTGATCGCGTAGGAAAACACACCGATCACGGTCACGCCGGACACTGCGATCAGGACATCCGCCGCGCGACCGCCGATCACCAGGCTCCCGCGCACCAGCCAGAAGGCGGCGAAGGCGGCCTGAATCAGCCCCCCGATCCACCGCACGCGCCTCGACCAAGCTGCAGTTGGAGTCAGGTCCGCAGCACGCGTCGTGGGACTCAAACCGTCGCCGCTCCTCACCCCGCGCGTATTTGGCACGCCGTTCTGCGCCTGGCGCTCGCTCATCGGCATGGCCGGCTCCTTTTCGCTGGCTCCGAGTCAACCTGGCCGCCAGCGACAGCCAAGCCTCGAGAGCTCGCTGCGCACGCTACTCTTGTTTCAGAAAACTAGCAAATCCTTTCCAGAATAGTTACAGTGGGTTGCTATGGCCGAGTGGAGCTTTCTCACCAACCATGCCCGAGTCCTCGTCTGCATCGCCAACGATCCCGGGGCGCGTCTGCGCGACATCGCGGCGACGATCGGCATCACTGAACGGACAGCGTTCGGCATCGTCGCCGACTTGACCCACGCCGGTTACCTGGTCAAGAACAAGCAGGGCCGCCGCAACCGCTACAGCATCCAGGAGCATCTGCCCCTGCGCATGGATGTCGCTCGAGAACCGACGATCGGTGAGCTGCTCGGACTGCTCAGCGACACCACGGCAACAGAGCCTGCGCCTCAGCGCTCGGCTCGCACCCGTATCTCCCCGGCGGTCACGTCGGGGGCGCCCTCGACGAGGTGAGCAACCTTCTCCACGACCCAATGTTCGGCCTGGACGGTCGAGGCGTCGGCCGCCGCCTCGGTGTCAGCGACGGTGATCGAGGTAACGATGCCGTCACCACCGTCGATGACGTAAAACGCCACGAACCCCTCGACCGTCTTCACGCGATCGACGAACTCCTCCTCCATCTTCCGTATGAGGGCCTCGGCGTCCATGGCCCGGTACCCGCGTACCGACGCGTACATACACCAGCTCCTTCGGTTGCGCTGCTCGTTGATGGGAAGACGCTTGCCCGATAGGCACGATCGCTCAGTGGTCGGTGTGAACATAGTCCGAGGCCCGCAGCTTCGGCAGGAGAGAGCGTTTCTTGCGGTGATGCTGCTCCATGCGCCGCAGGATGTCGTCGAGCACCGAGATCGCCTCGATGATCCGTGGGCCCTTGTTCAGCATGACGCACTCGGCCCGCACGCCCATCGCCGCGTCGGTGATCTCCGCGCGTGAGGGACGGCCGGTCTTGGCGAGATTATCGAGCACTTGCGTTGCCCAGATCACCGGCAGGTGCGCGGCTTGGCACAGCCACAGGATTTCCTCTTGCACCTCCGCCAGGCGCTCGTAGCCACACTCCACGGCAAGATCCCCGCGGGCGATCATCACTCCAGCGGCACGCTCGCCTCCGAGCGCGGCCAGCAGCATCCCCGGAAGGTGCTCGAACGCGCGGCGGGTTTCTATCTTCAGGATGATCCCGACGTCGGGCCGGGAGTGCTGGTCGAGGTACTCGCTGACCCGCTGGACATCACGCGCGTGACTGACGAAGGAGAGCCCGACGATGTCGGCGGACTGGGCGGCGAACCCCAGGGCGTCCCGGCTGTGCGGTCCAAGCAGGTCGATGTCGAGCACCGCGTCGGGCAGGTTGATCCCCTTCCCCGGGCGGAGCTTGGAGCCCTTCGCCCCGGCCGCAGTGATGCGGACCTCGATCGAGTCCCCATCGACCGACTCCACCACTCCTCCAAGCTTGCCGTCGTCAAGCCACACGTGATGGCCGCGGCGCGTGACCGCGAACGCCTCGGGAAGCGAGCACCCGATCCGAGCGGCGTCCCGCTCACCAGCGGGTGACGTGGTCGCATCCTGTTCGCGCGTGAGCACGAGAAGATCCCCGATCCCGAGTCGCAGATAATCCCCCTTCTTGTCGCTGGTCGCCTGCGGCGCGAGCCGTCCGGTGCGGAGTTTCGGGCCCGGCAGGTCGACCAGCACGCGCGCGTTCCGTCGCGTCTCGGCCTCCGCCACGCGGAGGTTGTCAATCATCGCGCGCCATTCCGGTTCCGCGTCGTGGGCGCAGTTGATTCTCATGCAATCCATCCCGGCGACCAGCATCTCGCGCACGAGCACGGGCTCGCTTGCCGCCTCGCTCGGCATCGTGACCATGATCCGCGTCGGTCGCCGCCGCGGAACCGGGCCCAGCAGCGCGGCCGTCCTGGCCGCGAGCACTTCGCGGCTGCGGGCAAAGCCAATCGGGGGCGGACTGGACCTCACCGACCGTGGAGCGCCGGCGAGCGCGTCAAGCGCATCCAGCACAGCATCGACGCTGGCCTGCACATGACCCTCGCTACCCCCCAGCGAGGAGAGTCCGAGCGCGACCAATGGATCTTGCAGCTCACGCAGGTCCTGTCCTCGCAGCGACAGGTATTGCAACAGATTACGCGCGCTCGCGTCCGGGTCGGCATCCCGCCCCTCGATCCACGGACGCCAGCCCTCCGCCACCGCGAGCAGCGCCTCGCGGATCGCCGACAGCCGCTCGTTCAACGCTGCCAGCTCGTGATCCCGAACCGCCCGCTCACGGCGCGCGGGATCCCCCCCACGATCGCTCCGACCCACGCGTTTGGTGCCCGCAGAGGGAGTCATGCCGCCCCCCTGAGCACTTCGCGGTCCTCGCCAAGCGCCTCAACCATTAGGCCCATCAGCGTCAGCATCATCTAACTCCAAACGGATCGGAAGCGAAACAGAACGACCTGATCCTGACCGGCCACCGCACGGCACGCATCAGGGGAAAGCCTCAGAGCTGGTCCGTGCGGTAACCAGTGAGTAACAAGTCGGCGCATGGGACACCGGCGTCAAACTCCGCGCAGCTGTGAACACCACCACCGCGATGACCGCTCGAATGCTTGGACGCTCGAGTTCCGCGCGGATCAGGGAAGCCGGCTCCACGCTTGAGATGCCCGTAGTGGACGCCGAGCAGGGCTCTGAGACGGACTGGGCGCTGTCGCATCCCACCTGAACCGGCCACGACCGCGATCTTCCCCGCTCGTGAGGACGGAGTCCCGTCGGCCGGCTGAGTCGAACCGGCGAGGGAGCGCCATCAGCGACCGCCGCGTGCGAGCCGCGGGCTGGCGGAGGGGGTGAGCTCGGCCAGGGCGAAGTGGAAGGCCTCGGAGAACGTCGGGAACGGCTGGATCGTGTCGCGAAGGACCGCGAGCGGGACTTTGGCGCGGATCGCAAGCGTCGCCTGCTGCATCCACTCGCCGGCCTCCGGGCCGACGCCGTAGGCGCCGGTCAGCACCTCACCGTCCGAGATGAGGGTGAGGAACCCGGGGTGCTCGTCCCAGGCGCGCAGGTAGGTCGCGGTCTTCGGCACGGCCGACAGCGAAATCGTCGCTGTCACCGGCCCGTCGGGCGCGCCCACGGCGGCGGCCTGCGGATGGGTGAAGACGACGCGGGGGACGGCGGTGTAGTCGGCTTCGCGGTGCTCTCCGAGGATGTTCGCGGCGGCGATCCGGGCGTGGTACTTGCCGACGTAAGTGAGCGGCCAGATGCCGGTCACGTCGCCGATCGCCCAAACGCCGTTGCCCGCGCTCATGCGTGCGTCGACCGGGATTCCGTGCGGACTCGGGTCGATCGCGATCTTCTCGAGCCCCAGGTCGGCAACGCGCGGGCGGCGTCCGGTGGCGACGAGCAGGCGCTCAGCCTCGAGCGAGCGGCCATCCTCGACTGTGACCCCGTACCCGGAACCGTTGCCCGTGACCGTGGCGACCCGCTGGCCCAGATGAATCCGCAACCGTTCGCTCGCCAGGGTCCGCTCGAGCGACTCGCCGAGCGGGCGCGGCTCGCGGGGGAGGATGTGATCCATCCCCTCGACAAGATCGACGCTCGCGCCGAGCGTCGCGAATGCCTGGGCCAGCTCGACTCCGACCGGACCGCCGCCGAGGATCACGATGCTGTCGGGGATCTCGCGTGCTCCGGTGGCCTCGCGATTGGTCCACACACCGCCCAGCCCGGCCAGTCCCGGGATCGGCGGGATCACCGGTTCGGATCCCGTCGCGATGACGATGTGACTGGCCTGGTAACGGCGCTCGTCGACCTCTAGCACGCCGCGGTCGACGATGCGGCCGTTGCCGCGGATCAGCTCGATCCCGGAGTCCGCGAGCCATTTGGCCTGGGCGCTGTCGTCGTAGCTCGACACCATGTAGTCGCGCCAGGCCAGCGTGGCCGTGCGGTCGGCGGCGCCGTGTACGGCGTCGGCGGCGCCGGGGGCGGCCAGCGCAGCGTCAAGCGCCTCGCCGGGACGTAGCAGGGTCTTCGAGGGAATGCACGCGTAGTAGGAGCACTCCCCCGCGACCAATTCGCGCTCGACGACCGCCACCTCGAGCCCTCCGGCGGCGAGCGCTCCGGCGCAGTGTTCGCCGGCCGCACCGGCACCGAGCACGATCACGTCGAAGTCTGCGGTCATCCCTGGCTCCGTTCTGCGCCGCCACCCGGCGGGCTGTTGGCACTCATGTGACTACGGTCGGCTCCGGCCCCGATCCGTTACGTCGCCGACATTCGACGCCGGCTCACCACGCCGGCCCCGATCCGTTACGTCGCCGACATTCGACGCCGGCTCACCACGCCGGCCCCGATCCGTTACGTCGCCGACATTCGACGCCGGCCCGCCACGCCGGCCCCGAGTCAGGCGTCGGCGCGCAGGCCGAGCCGATCGACGAGCCACTGTGCCTGCCACGCCCGCTCGGCGGCGTAGGCGGCCGGGCCGTCGAGGCGCAGCGCCGCGTGTGCCGCGATATACGCGCTGGTGGGAGCCAATCCGGCGAGCGCGCGGACGGCACCCGAGGCGGCCATCGTCAGTCCGATCCGGCTGCCCTGCATCTCGGTCGCAAACCGGCGCGCGGCGAGCAGGAGCTCATCAAGCGCCGTGCACGCCGCGAGCTCGCTCGCGGCCTGACGGTGCCCGGCGCGTCTGAGCGTCTCGACCGCACAGTCCCGGGCGCGCCACGCGCACGCCTGCGCGTATTCCTCAGCGCATGCGGCGGTCCACCCATCGATCCGCGCGCGGAGGCGACCGGCGCGCGCGATGATCTTGTGCTCGCCGACGTGCACGTCGCCATCGAGCTCGATCTCCCACAGCTCCTCGGACATCCACCAGGGGAGGTCGCGGACGCGACAGGCGTGGATCGCGTTGCGGCAGAGATCCGGCTCGGCGCCTGGGCGCACCCACTCTCCGGGTTCCGGCCACTCGAACCCGCTGAAGGGACCGTGGCGGCCGGATCGCAGGAACTTATGGGCGATCATCGCCCGATCCCCGCCGGCTCCGGAGTGCCGCGAGAATCGACTCAGGCGGCTCAGCCAAGGCCGGCTCTCCGAGCCCCCCGAGCGCGCCGATCGTCACTTGCATCTGATCGAGGTAGGTGCGACACCAGTCGCAGAGTACGAGGTGCTCTTCGACGTGGCTCAGCTTCCGAGGCGGGAGCGCGTCCTCGAAGTAGTCGGTGATGAGCTCGACGAATTCCTTGCAGACGACCTCGTCAGGCACGCCGGTCACGTCCCCGACCGAAGGACCGTCCTGCGGCCGACCGGAAAAGTCCATCCCCCTTGGTCTGTTTGAATCGGTTTCCATTACGAATCCATTACGCGTCTGCGCCGTCGACGTATTGCTCGAGGATCGCCCGCAGCCGCGACCGCCCGCGATGCAGCAGCACCCGCTGGTTCTCGGGGCTGAGCTGTAGCAGGGCGCAGACCTCCGGAGCGGGAAGTCCGTCGACGTCGCGCAGCCCGACGACTGCGCGCTGGCGCGCAGGTAGGTGCGTGAGCGCATCCTTGAGCCGGTCACGAGCTTCGAGGGACAGCAGCCGTCGCTCGGGCTTCTGCCACGGGCGCGGGGGGATCGCCCAGTGGCCCGGCCAGGCTTCGTCATCCTTCTGGAAGCGATCGGCGGGGACCGCCGGCTCGTCCTCGCCGCCAGACCCGACCGAGGAGAACGGCCGGGCTCGGCGCTCGCGACCGTGGTGGGACATCGCCTGGTTGGTGAGAATCGAGAAGATCCACGTGCCGAGCGCCGACCGTCCCTCGAAGCGGTCGATCCCGGTGAGGACCGCGAGCCAGGTTTCCTGGACGATCTCCTCCGCGACGGCGTCGGAGTCAACGTACCCGAGCGCGACGCGCTTCATCATCGGATAGGTGCGCGTGAACAGATCGCGGAAGGCCGCCTCATCGCCGGCCCGGAGCGCCGCCGCGATCTGCGCGTCCCCGGACATGCTCAGAGGCAATTTCCTTGTCAAGACCTGACTCCACCCCCCGCTGATGGCCGCGTCGCGGGGACGAGTCTAACGTCGGCGCTGTAACGCGCGGGCTCGGTCCCAGACCAACCCGGAAACCTGGTAATTCGACTGAGGAGCCGGTGATGACCAGAGCCACCTCCACGACGGGCGCGACCACGGCTGACACGGGCAACGAGTTTCAGCCGATCGCGGCCTACGGGTTGCTGGCGGACTGCAACTCCGCGGCGCTCGTGGACCGGGACGGGTCGGTCAGCTGGTTGTGCCTGCCGCGATACGACAGTCCGGCGGTCTTTGCCCGCATCCTCGATCCCGACGCCGGGCACTGGGTGATCAGACCAACCGGGAGCTATCGCAGCGAGCGGCGTTATGTGCCCGGAACGCTCGTGATCGAGACGACCTTTGCGACGGACACCGGGAGCGTCAAGCTCGTCGACGCCATGGTGTTCGCCGACCGGCAGCGCCATCACGATCTGGGCCGGGATGCTCCCCACCTGCTCCTGCGCCTCGTCGAAGGCCTCGCGGGCGAGGTTGAGCTGCAGATGCAGCTGGCCCCGCGACCGGAATATGGGCTGGTGACGCCGCTGTTCCGCGAGACAGCCGGCGGGGGGCGCACGTTCGGCGGTCCCAATCAGGTCGTCGTGAGCGCCGGGGTGACGACCGCGATCGAGGACTCGACGATGCACGCGACCTTCACCGCCTCCCCCGGCGCGCAGATCGGGTTTGCATTGCAGTGGGCGCCGTCCGAGGGTCCCGTGCCGGAGCCGTTCCCGCCTGACGAGGTGGCGGCGCGGATCGAGGACACGGTCGCCGGCTGGCGCTCCTGGGAGGCGGAGCACGACATCTACGAGGGCCCGCATCGGGAGCTCGTGCGACTCAGCTCCCGTGTGCTGAAGGGACTTACCTACCGTCCAACGGGCGCGATCGTGGCCGCTCCGACGACCTCGCTGCCCGAGACCGCCGGCGGCGAGCGCAACTGGGACTATCGCTACGCCTGGATTCGGGACGCAAGCCTGACGCTCGAAGCGCTGTACATCGGAGCGTGCTCGGACGAAGCCGAGGACTTCATCTCGTTCATGACCAGCTCCGCCGGCGGACGCGCGAGCGAGCGCTCACTGCAGATCATGTATGGGATAGCCGGCGAGCACGACCTGACCGAACGCGAGCTGCCACACCTTCGCGGCTGGCGCGACTCCGCGCCCGTACGTGTCGGCAATGGCGCCTGGGGCCAGACGCAGCTCGACGTCTACGGGGAGCTGCTCAACTCGCTCTTCCGGTATCGCGAGCAGCTTGGCGAGCTTCACCCGGAAATCCAGCGGTTCGTGGCCGATCTGGCGAACACGGCCGCCCGGCGGTGGCATGAGACCGATGCCGGGATGTGGGAGATGCGCGGCGAGCCCCGCCACCACCTCTCCTCCAAGGTGCTGTGCTGGGTCGCGCTTGATCGCGCCGTGTCGCTCGCGCCGGCGCTCGGCATGCACGCCAACATTGAGCGCTGGACGGCGGAGCGCGACCAGATCCGCGAGGCGGTGCTGAGCCGCGGCTGGAGCGAGGCCCGCCAGGCCTATGCCCAGTCGTTCGACTCCGACGAGCTCGATGCGGCTGCGCTCCTGATGCCGATCCTCGGCTTCCTGCCCGCGACCGACGAGCGAATGCGCGCCACGATCGACGCGATCGCAGCCGATCTGACCGAGGATGGCCTGGTCCTGCGCTACCGCAACGAACAGGGGCTGAACGCGGACGGCCTGACCGGTGAGGAGGGCACGTTCGTGATCTGTTCCTTCTGGCTGGTCTGCGCGCTCGCAAAGGCCGGCGAGATCGAGCGCGCCGAGACGCTGTTCATGCAGCTGACCGGCTATGCCAACGACCTCGGCCTGCTCGCCGAGGAGGTCGACACGGCCAGCGGCGAGTTGCTGGGCAACTTCCCGCAGGCGTTCAGCCACATCGGTCTGATCACCGCCGCGTGGGAGATCGACAAGGCGCGAGGGCGTGTCCGATGACGACCACGGTCAGCGTTCGCCGGGTCATCGACGACCACTGCGACGAGCTCGGCCACGCGCGGACCGAACAGCGACCGCAAGTCCGCCAATTCGGCGTCGGTGTCCTCCAGGACGTCATGCAGGACGGCGGCCGCCGCGGCCAGGCCGTCCGGATGGCCCAGTTGGTGAGGCCCGCGGCTCTTCCCGCAATTTGCGGCCAAAGCCGCGTCGCTCAACATCTCGGTCACGTCTGTGACGCGCGCACGGTCATCATTGCCACCGCGGCCGTCGCGGAACGTCTGGACTCTCTCCTCCCCGGGCTTCCACGGCGACGGCCGACCAGTTTGGAGCGGCGCAGCGACCGTAGGCGGACGATCGTTGCGCGTCGCACCCTCGTCGTGCGCTGTGACCGGCGCCGAGGCGCGTGGCCGCCCCGCGGAGGCGCCCACATGCAGCAGTCAGAGCGCCTGTGCGGCGGCGTCCTGGCCCGTGAGCCACTGCGCGACGCTGGAACCCGGTAGGGGGCCCGGCGGGGTCGACCCGAACGGTGGCTTCGAGATCCGGGCCGAGCCCGTCCCATCCGTCCGCGTCGATGCCGATCACCGGTCACGGCGCACCTCGGGCTGCCGTCCGTGCGCGTTGCTGCCGACACCAAGCGGCGGTTTGAGCCCTCTCGATCACGCAAAGTGTGTGATGACCCCTCACGCACGTCAGGGGCAGCCTGACGGAGTTCCATGAACCCACTCACGAAAGGCTCGTCCCATGAGTCCCAACTATTTCTCACCCGACAACGTGCTGGTGGTCACCTTCGGCGAAGATCCGGAGAATGACAAGAACGCCTACGAGGCGCTCACCGACCTCAAGCAACTCGATTCACAGGGCCAGATCAAGATCGCCGGCGGTGCTGTCGTTGCGCGCGACCTCGACGGCCACGTTGACGTGAAGAGCGAGGTCGGCAACGACCCGTACGCCGGCACCGCGGCCGGTGGCATGATCGGTCTGCTCGTCGGCATCATCGGCGGGCCACTCGGCGTGCTGCTCGGCGGCGCGACCGGCGTGCTGGTGGGATCCCTCTTCGACCTCGATGATGTCGAGACCACTGAGTCGGTCCTCAGTGACATCTCAGCGCAGGTGCACCCGACGCGGACAGCGGTTCTGGCGCAGGTGACCGAGCAGAGCCCCGAGGTGATCGACACCGCGATGGCGCGGCTCGACGGCGAGGTCATGCGCCGGCCGGTCGTCGATGTCGAACAGGAGATCGCAGCGGCGCAAGAGGCGCAGCGGAAGGCCAAGCGAGAGGCCCGCAAGGAACTGCAAAAGGCCCGCGTCGAGAAGCACAAGGAAGACGCACATGCCAAGGTCGAGGAGCTGAAGTCGAAGGTCCGGCGGCCCAAGGCAGGCGCTTCCGCATAGCCCCAGCCGCAGGCGGCGGCGCGCCCAATCCCGGGCGTGCCGCCGGCGCGCCCAATCCCGGGCGTGCCCGGCGAAGCGGGACCCGCTCAGCGTACATAGACCGGCGGCAACTCGCGCAGCGCCAACGCGCCCGCCACCGCGCGGTACACCTTGCGGTTGAACACGAGCCCGATGTGGCTGCCGGTCACCTCGATGCAGTCTCCGTCGGGTATCACCTGACACTGCCAGTGGACGACTCCGTCGCCCTTTGAGTAGATGCTCGTGAGCCGCACCTGCTCGATTGGGAACGGCCGCGCGAAGTCGTGGCTGAACGGGCAGCCGCAGTGCCGGCTGAGGCACGCGTCTTTGCGCGCTCGGCCGCTGGCATGGACGACTCGCCGCGCGGCGTCAACTGCCACCAGCGTGGGCGTGCTGGCTCCGAACAGACCCTGAAGGTCGGCGCCCATCGAGATCGCGTGAGAGACGCGGTCAGGACGGCGGGCGGCGAGCGCGCGGGCGAAGTGGCCCCCGCGGCTGTGGCCGATCAGCGCCACACGACGGCCGTGCGCGCGCCACAGTGCGTCGACCTTGCGCTCGAGGCGGTCAAGCGTGCGATCAGAGCAACCGGCGTTGAGCACGAAGCCGCAGAAGCGCGGTCGGTAGCCGAGGCGCCGCAGCCACGCCGCGATGACGGTGAGCGTCTGATCGCCGGCGAGGAAGCCGGGCATCAAGACGACGGGACGGCCGTCGCCGTGCGGTACACCGGCGCCGCGGAACACCGGGTCGGGCAGCAGGCGCGCGAGTTCGAGCCAGCCGCGCGTCTCGGCGAGCGGCCGCCCCAGCCACCGCTCAGCCGGCATGCACGTAGCCGCCGGGCGCCTTCGCGGTCGCTCTGTGCTCTCGGCTTCCCAGCGTCTTGGGTGCCGCCTTCAGCTTGCCAGCGCACTCCGCGAGCCAGTCGCGGTAATCGGGCCACCAGCTGCCGCGCTTGACATCCGCGTTCGCCACCCATGTCTCGGGCCCATCCGCGGGATCATCGGTGACGCGGTAGCTGGCGCGGGTTTCAGGACTCGGCGGGTTGACCAGCGCTTGGATGTGGCCGCTGGTCGAGAGCACGAAGCGCTTGCTTCCGCCGAGCAGCTGCGCGCTGCGGTAGGCGTTCTCCCACGGAACGATGTGGTCGTTGAGACCCGCGATCGCGTAGCTGTCGATCGTGATCTCGCTCAGGTCGATCGGCGTGCCCAGTACCTCGATCGCGCCCGGGTGGGTGAGTGCGTTGTCGAGCGCGGTGCGGATGAAGTCGCGGTGCAGGCCGGCCGCCAGCCGGACGCTGTCCTGGTTCCAGTACAGAATGTCGAATGCGGGCGGGTCCTTGCCGAGCAGGTAGTTGTTGACGACGTAGTTCCAGACGAGATCGTTTGGACGTAGCCACGCGAACACGCCCGCGAGCGCGCGACCGTCGATGTAGCCCTTGCGAGCCGACTCAGCGACGGCCGCGGCGGCGAGCTCCTTGCTCGCCAGTGCGGCCGCCGTGCCCATCCGCGCCTGGTCAAGCGCGCACACCATCATCGTCAGCGTCCCGAACTTGTCCGGCTCGCCGATCGCGGCGAGGTGGCCCAGTGCGCACGCGGTGATGATCCCGCCCGAGCAGGCGGCGTTCACGTTCACGGCGGGTTGGCGGGTGATCTCGGCCACGGCGTCGCGCGCGTCGAGCACCGCCTGTGCGTAGGTGTCGAGGTCGAAGTGGCCCTGCGCGGCGTCGGGGTTGCGCCAGGAGATGGTGAACACCTGCTGCTGCTGGTCGAGCAGCCACTCCACCATGCTGCGCCCCGGCGAGATGTCGAGGATGTAGTACTTGTTGATCGTCGGCGGGACGAGCAGCAGCGGCACCTCGTGAACCTGCTCGGTCGCCGGCCGGTACTGGATCAGCTCGAACACGTCCGTTCGCAGCACCACCGACCCGGGGGTGACGGCGAGATTGCCGCCCACCTCGAACTTCGCCACGTCGACGCTGGCGGGCAGGTGCGGTGGACGGGCCATGTCACGCACGAAGCGTCTCCCGCCTCGGACGAAATTCGCTCCGCCGGCGTCGATGCTCTCTTTGAGCACCGCGGGGTTCGACCACGGGAAGTTCGTCGGCGCCAGCGCGTCGAGCACATTGCCGGCCGCAAACCGCGCCTGGCGCTCGGTGCGCCAGTCGAGCCCCGCGTCGGAGATCAGGCGGTCAACGCTCTCGCACGTGGCGAGGTAGCTCTGCATCACCCGGCGCAGCAGCCAGTTCTCCTGCCACGCCCGCTCGGCGAACCGACGATCGCCCTTGCTCGGCCGAGCCTCCGAGCGCCCGGTCGCCACTCGCGCCAGCTCCGCGCCGAAGCTGCCCGCGTCCGCCGCGGCGCGCCGCGGATGGCGCACCAAGCCCAGGACCGTGCGACCGGCAGCCTGGGGTTTGACGAACCTACCCACACCGCCGCCCTCGAGCACGGCATCGCTCAGCATCACGTCGAGGCTCGATCGGGCGGCGAGCCTCAGACCGGGCTCCGAGGGCGAGACGCGGTCCTTCGGTCTTGAATCTGTTTCCACGCTCATCGGACCAGCCGGCCGTGGACGATCAGCTTGCTCGGGGTGGGGATCATGCCCAGCACGCCGTGGCTCATGCCCAGCTTGCGGTGATCGGCGTTCGTTCCGGCGTCCACTTCGAGCTCATCACCGACGCGCCGCAAGCGCGCATCGAGCTCGAGCGGGATGCTCTGGCCCGCCGCATGGAGCCGGCCGCGGACCCGCAGACGCTCGCCGTCCAGCGTGGCGCTGTCAGACACGAAACGGACCTGCGGGTGGTTGGCGACGTCGAAGAAGTCCTCCGAGCGCAGGTGCCTGTCGCGGAAGCCGAGGCCCGTGTTGATGCTGGCGGCCTCGATCGTCAACTCGATCGCGGGATCCTGCTGCAGGTCAAGCGTGCCTTCGTAGGTCTCGAAGCGGCCTCTTACCGTAGCGAGGCCCCAGAGCGTGGGCGTGCGAAATTCGACGCTCGAGCGCGTCGGATCGATCCGCCAGCGCCCGTGCGGGACACTCTGGGTATCGGGGGGATGGGTGAGGGTGTCGGTGCTCATTGGTGTCTCCTTGATGCGATGTTCAGCTGGTCAGCTTCCACGTCCACGCGTACCGGGACAGCGCCTCCTGGACCTCGTCGTCGCGGGGCGAGTGCGGGACGCGGATCTCGGGGACGGCGTCGATCAGGACAGCGCGTACCGCGTCGCCCAGCCCGGTCTCGGCCAGCGCGTCGCGCGCGGCGCGCTCGGCGGCCCGACGGCGTAGCTCCGGCTTGTAGGGCTTGCCGACCGACGTCAGCGGGATCTCCTCGACGATCTCGACGTGCTTGGGCGCGGCCGCGCGTTCGGGCACGTGGCCGGCCGCCCAGGCTTCGAGCTCATCGGCGCTGTGCTCGGTTCCCGTGGCGAGTGTCACGAATGCGACGGGCACCTCGCCGGCGTGCGGGTCGGGGCGGCCGACGGCGGCGGCGGCCGTGACGTCCGGGTGCGCGAGCAGCGCGTCCTCGATCGTCGCGGGGTCGATGTTGTGGCCGCCGCGGATGATCAGGTCCTTCGCGCGCCCGGCAAGGCGGATGAACCCGTCGCCGTCGACCGCTGCCAGGTCGCCGGTGTCAAGCCAACCGTCCTTGACCTTGCCGCCGGCATCCAGCTCGCGCCCTGCGCCGGTGAGGTAGCCGGCGAAGATGTTCGGGCCGCGCAGGACGAGCGTCCCGACCTCGTTCTCGGACAGGAACGTCCAGTTGCCCGTCGCTTCGTCGATCTTGGCGATGCGCGCTTCCTGGTAGGGAAGACGCTGACCGACCGTGCCCGATCGGGGCGCGCCGGGCCAGCTGAGCGCGCTGACGCACGTGCCCTCGGTCAGACCGTAGCCCTCACACAGGGCCACCCCGGTCCGGGTTCCGAACGCCTCGCGCACTGCGGGCGGAAGCGGTGCGGCGCCGACGCTCGGCAGCCGCAGGCTGGAGATGTCGGCGTCGACGGGAATCTGCGCGAGCACCGAGTAGACCGTCGGGACCGCGGACATCGAAGCGACCCGGTAGCGCTCGACGATCTTCCAGAAGTTCTCGAACAGCGGGAGGTCGCGGTAGCCGAGCGGGCCGCCCCAGACGACGTGCTGGCCCTTGAGCAGCGGCCCCAGCACCGTCACCACGAGCGCGTTGGTGTGAAACAGCGGCAGCGCGGCGAAGATCACGCTGCTCTCGTCGAGCACGTTGCCGGCGCGGATCATCCAGGCGTTGGACACCTCGTTTGCATGCGTGCGCGCGGCGAGCTTCGGCGTGCCGGTCGTACCTCCCGTATGCAGGTAGCTCGCGATGTCGCTTGCCGCCGGCGGAGCTCCGGGCAGGCCGACCACCTCAGCGTCGGCCATCCGCTCGTGCAGGTAGGCCACCTCGACGCCGTCAAGTGGCTCAAGCGCGGGCGGCTCGCCCGAGGCGGCCGTCGGGCGCAGCGCCAGCAACGCGCGCGCGCCGGTGCTCTCCGCGATCGCTCGGGCATGCGCCCACACGCCCTCGTCGAGCTCGGGGCCCGAGGCGACGATCACCCTCGCGCCGGACAGGCGCACAAGCTCGACGGCATGCTCAGGCGCCAAGCCAGGATTGATCGGGGCGTAGACGCCGACCGCCTCTGCGGCAAGCAGCAGCGACAGCAACTCCGCGCAGTTGACCGACACGACCGCGACCGCGTCGCCGCGACCCACGCCCAGCTCGGCCAGCACAGCCGCGGCTCGGTGCACGTCGCCGGCGAGCTCCGCGAACGTTCGGACGAGCGGCGCGTGGAAGCTCTCCGCGTCGGGCAGCACCGACACTGCGCGCCGATCGGGCCACAGCTCGGCCGCCCTCCCCACCAGCTCGTACGTGCTCGCGGGCAGCCCGCGGTCACTCAGCGGCACGCGCTCGACCGCGGCCAGCTGCGAAGGTCCGCTGAAGGACGGCCAGAGCACGGCATTCGTCGAGATATCGAGGGCGTTCATCGGCGCGTCTCCGCCTGTCCGGTGGGTGAGGGGATGTAAGTGGCGGCGGTCACTCGCTCGATCGTGATCGCGAGCAGCACGCGGCCGACCTCGGCCAGCGCGTCGTCGCTCAGCGGTTCCGGCGACTCGGCGGCGTTGGAGATGCGCTGCATGACCTTGGCGGTCGCCGCGCCGATGCCCTCGGTGAGGATTTCGGCGGGGCCCGAGAACGTCGCTGATGGATATGGCGGCTCGTGGCCCATCACGCACAGCGACGCCCACCCGGTCCGCCTCACGTCTCGGGCCTTGAGGCGGTCGGCGAGCGTTGAGCTCAGCAGTCGCTCGCCGTCGCGCGCGAAATACACGAGCGACTGGCGGGGCCGGCCGTCGGGAGCGGTTGTCGCGAGGACACCGACCCGATTGGCGTCGAGGAACTCACGGAGCTCTTCGGTCAGTGCGCCCATTGCGACCCCTCCTCGCTCTCCGCCACGACGAACCCGTCGGGCTCCTCGACGACGGTGTTG
Source organism: uncultured Solirubrobacteraceae bacterium (assembly GCA_963800815.1). Lineage (GTDB taxonomy): Bacteria > Actinomycetota > Thermoleophilia > Solirubrobacterales > Solirubrobacteraceae > Palsa-465. The sequence continues at coordinate 57,165 of CAWDCP010000015.1, read as the reverse complement.
CGCAGCTCGCCGATCCCGTCGATCTCGATCCGGACGACGTCACCCACCTTGAGCAGTCCCTCTGGGAACGGCTGTCGGACGGCGCCGATTCCGGCGGGGGTGCCGGTGGCGATCACGTCACCCGGCTCGAGCGTGAACGCCTGCGAGAGATGGGCGACCTGCTGGAAGCAGTTGTAGATCATCTCGCCGGTGTTGCTGTCCTGGCGCAGTTCGTCGTTGACGTAGGTCCTGAGCCGCAGGTCGTGGGGGTCGCCGAGCTCGTCGCCGGTCACCAGCCAGGGGCCGAGCGGTCCGTGGGTGTCGAACGACTTGCCCATCGTCATCGTCGGCGTGCGTACCTGCCAGTCGCGCACGGAGACGTCGTTGGTGATCGTGTAGCCGGCGATCACCTCGTGGGCGCGGTCCTCCGGCACGTGGCGGCAGCGAGTCCCGATCACGACCGCCAGCTCGCCCTCGTAGTCGAGCAGTTTCGACACGCGCGGCATGTGCACGTCGTCGTCGGGGCCGATCACGCAGGTGATCTGCTTGTTGAAGAACACCGGGAACTCGGGGGCCTCCATGCCCGACTCGGCGATATGGTCGGCGTAGTTGAGCCCGATCGCCAGGAACTTTCGCGGCAGCACGGGAGCGAGCAGCCGGATCTCCTCGAGCGGATAGCGCTCCTCCGCGTCGTGCCGATCGACGACGTCGTCGCCCTCGATCACGCCGTCACGCGGTCCCGCCCCGGCATCAAAGCGGCAGCGCCTCATGACCTCGTCTCCGGGATCTCGACCGGCGCCTGCTCCGGCGCGTAGCCGCCGGCCATCGCCTTGGCGTGGATCTCGGCGTGGCTCACCCCTGCCTGGTGGTCGGCGATCACCTGCTCGGGGTCGAGGAACTGCCCGATCGGGTTGGCCTTGAACTCGGGCGAGGTGCGCATCCACTCGGTCGACTTGGCCCAGTCGCCGAAGTTGTCGACCTGCAGCTCGACGTTGTTGCCGTCGGGATCGGCGTAGTAGTAGGAGAACGTCATCCCGTGGTCCAGGCAGATCGGCGGGGTGATGCCTTCGTCGCGCAGGCGCACGTAGGTCGACATCAGCTCGTCGAAGCTCGCGTACTCGAATGCCGAGTGGTGCATCCCGGTGCGCGTGTCCTTCTCCGGGTCCTCGACGAAGTTCGGGAACGCCAGCAGCGCGACCCGGTGATTGGCGCCGTCGTTGGACAGCCACGCGCCGACCTGGTCCTGGAAGACCACCTCGGCGCCAACCAGGGTCCGGTAGAAGTCGATCATCTCCTGCAGGCGGGTCGTCTTGAGGTTGACGTGGTGGAAGGTCGGGTGGATCACGGTGGTGTCGGTCATCGGAGAGCTCCTGAGGTTGTGGGGGTCGAGGTGATGTTCAACTGGGTTCGAAGGTCATCCAAGAGCGCGGGGACGCCCTCTGGGGAGGCGGCGCCGCCGAACACGTAGAAGTCGGGACGGACGACCACGGCGTGCGCGTTGTGCTCCGACAGCCACGCGGTGAGGCGCCCGTCGCAGTCGCGGACACCGTGGAGCGCAGCCGGGTCGAGCGACGCGACCGTCGCCTCAAGCGTGTCGAGCAGCGCGCGCTGCCGGTGGGAGAGATGATCGAACGGATGGCCGCCGGCGACGATCAGCTGAAAGCCGCCGCCGACGACATCGTCGAAGCGTCCCTCGCGGCCCGCGCGCTCCACAACCCCCTGGACGCTCAAGGTCCCGGCAAGCGGATCGGGCTCGCCGATCGGCTGGTGGAGCAGGCCGGCGGTCAGCGGCGCGAGCTCGAGCGGCGGCGGCGGCCCGGCGGCGCGCAGCATCTTGTCGCGCTCCGCGGCGGCCTGGGGGTCGAGCTGGCAGAGGACCTTGCCCAGCTCGATCGCCAGCTGGATCACGGCCTCGTTCTGCGGTTGCCGCTCGGCCTCGACGGTGTCCAGCAGCCGCTCGGGGGCGAGGCCGCGCAGCACGAGATTGAGCTTCCAGGCAACGTTCGCGGCATCGCGCAGCCCGGAGCACAATCCCTGTCCGAGGAACGGCGGGGTCAGGTGGGCGGCATCGCCGACGAGCAGCACGCGCCCCGTGCGCATCTGGTCGGCGAGCATCGAGCGGAACTCGTAGACGGTGCTGCGGGTCAGCGGGCCGTCGGCCGGTCGGTACCACGGCTCGAGCAGCGACCAGACACGATCGGGATCCTCGAAATCAGCCGCCGGCTCGTCGGGCCGCAGCATGAACTCCCAACGCCGGTGCCGTGGGCCGCTCTGCACGTGGGTCGTCGGCCGGCCCGGATCGCACCACTGACAGGCGATCGGCAGGTGCGAGAGCGCGTCCATGTCCCGCGGCTCGGCGTCCACGACGAGCCAGCGCTCTTGGAAGCCAAGGTCGCGGCGGGTGATCCCACTCGCCTCGCGCACGAACGAGTTCGCACCGTCGGCACCGATCACCCACCGTGCGCGCACGGTTCGCTCATCGCCGCTGAGCGCGAGCCCGCCGAACGCGTCATCGAGCCGCCGGACCTTGAGCTCCACTCCTGTGCCCGTGTCGAGGAGTTCCTCGGCGATCCAGCCACGTTCGACGGTCACGTGCGGCTGGGCGCAGCCGAGCCGGTCGAGCGCGGCCTCCAGCTCCGGTTGGAAGAACATGTAGTCCGACTCCCAGCCCGACCGAGCCAGACCCTCAACGTCAAAGCGCAGCAGCAGCTTGCCGTCGGCCCCGAACCACTGGTAGTCGGGGACCGGGATCATCTCCTCGGCCAGCGCCTCGGCCAGTCCGAGTGACTGCAGCAGCCGCATGATCTCGTGATCGAGGTGAACCGCTCGCGGCAGGCGGTAGATGTCGCTGAAGCGCTCGAACACCGCCACCCGGTGACCGGCTCGACCGAGCAGCGCCGCCAGCGCCTGACCCACCGGGCCGTAGCCGACAATCGCCACGTCAGCGTCGATCCGTGGCTCTGCGCTGTCGCCAGGAGTCCTCATCGCGCGGTCGCTCCTGCCGGAACCGGCGCATCGATCGGGCGGGCGAGGATCTGGGTCAGCGCGCGGGCGAGCGCGCTCCCTGGGTCCTCCGCCGACCTCGCCTGTCGCCAGGCGATGAAGCGGTCCGGTCGGACGAGGATTGCGCCGTCGCTGTGGATCTCGCGCTGGCGCAGCCACGCGCAGCGCGGGTCGTAGACGTCGCCGTCGAGGTGGCCGATGCGCACCGCGTCGAGCGGCAGGTTGGCCCCCGCGGCGAGCGCCTGTGCCGCTGCGCACCACGCTTCGCCATCCTCCCCCGCGATCAGCAGGAACCGGCCCGGTGCGACGAGGTCCTTGATCGGGCGGCGGTTGCCGTCCTCGTCATCGATCCACGCGTGCGGAAGGGGCGAGCCCGGGCGGGTCGACGGCTGATACACGCGGACGTCATCGACGAGATCCGGTGCACGGGTGCCGTCGGAGACGACGGCGGCCGATTCGTAGCTGTAGCCGTACTCGACGTTCAGCTCCGAGAACTCCATCGACTGCGCACGCATTCCGCGCAGGACGGTTGAGCGGTGCTCAGCATCTTCGGGCCGGTCGCTCCAGACTCGGCGCAGCTGCCTCATGTTCTCCTCCGGGGGGTCCTCGGGGGAGAGACCCGTCGCAGCACCGGTCTGGAAGTGGTTGATCGCGTTCTCGAGCGAGCGCTGGCAATTGCGCTGATCCACCGGCCGCCGCTCGGCCTCGTAGCTCTCGAGCAGCGCCGGCGACGCATGTCCGGCAAGGACGGCGGCGAGCTTCCAGCACAGGTTCTGCGCGTCGTGGATCGCGCTGGTCAGCCCAAGGCCGCCGGTCGGCGGGTGGCGATGTGCCGCATCTCCGAGCAGGAACACGCGCCCGACGCGGAACGCAGAGGCGATCACCGCCTCGACCGACCACCGCGTGATCTTGTGGATCTCCATCGGCAGCTCCCCGATGCCCAGCGCCTTGCGGGCGTCGGCTTCGACCTGTGCGTCGGTCTCTGCACAGTCCACGGGGTAGTTCAGGTGGATCACCCACTCCTCTGAGTCGGGACCCCAGCGCTCGGGCCCCATCGGGACCATCACCACCAGCACACCGGCCTGCGGCGAGTAGATCCAGCGGATCAGCACGTCGGGATCCTTCGCCCAGCGCGAGAAGTCCGCCGAGACGTGGAGCGTCGCCGTCTGCGTCACCACCCCGAGCCCCTCGTATTCGACGCCGATGAGCCCGGCCACGCGCCGTCCTCCGTCGGCGCCGAGCAGGTAGTCGCTCTTCACCGCGTATTCGCGGCCGGAGGCGGTCTCGCGAATCAACGCTCGTACGCCGTCCTCGTCCTGCTCGAGGTCGATCAGCTCGTGGCCGAAACGGATCCGGTCGGGTGAGAGCTCCTCAGCGCGCGCCTTGAGCAGTGGCTCGAGCCGGATCTGGGGAAGGTTCAGCTGTCGCCACGGGCTCGCGGCACGCCACAACTCATCGGCCCCACCAGCCCCCCAGGACTCCAGTCGAGCGAGCCGATGCCCGTAATCGGCGTCCGGACCCGCGAAGCCCGCGTAGTACGCCGTCGCCGCCATCTGCTCGGCCGGCGTGCTCCGCTGCGCGATCGCCTCAGCAGCCCCCACGTCATCCAGCACCTCCATCGCCCGCTGATTGAGCACATGCGCCTTGGGCAGATCCGACGTCGTCGGACGCGCGCTGACGAGCAGATGCTCGACCCCTTGGCGGGCCAGGAGCATCGACGCGGTCAGTCCCGCGCCACCGCCGCCCACGATCAAAACCGGAACTTCATTCTCAAGAGGTGCAGTGAAAGTCATCGTCTCTCCTTGAACTCAGGAATTGGAGTGGAGACTACAATAGCTGAATTGGAATTTCAACTCCAATTTCTCTGGTATCGTCGAACCATGGCTGTCCGCGCTGATGTGACCCCCAATAGCCGCGGGATGAAGTCCCGCGAACTCGTGCTGGACGCCGCCGAGCGCGTCATGGCCGAGCACGGCTTCGAAGCCGCGACCCTCGCCCGCGTCGTCGAAGAGGCGGGCATCCCGCTGAGCTCCGTCTACCACTACTACGGCTCCAAGGACGGAATCCTGCTCGCGGTGATGGAACGCGGCGCAGAACGCTTCTTCGCCGATCTGCCCATCCCGAACCGGCGGCACGGACGTCCCGCGGAACACTTGGCCACCGTCCTCTCGACCACGGCCCGGACCCTCGAGCGCCATCCCAACTTCCTCCGCCTGCTGATCGTCTTCGCCGTGCAGCCCCCGGCCGTCGCCGGCGGTGAGATCGAGGCGGTCGTGACGCGTGTGCGCCGGCTCGGGCTGGACCGTCTGCGGGAGCAGATCGCGCTTGCGTTCGGCGACGACCCCGAGAGCTCCGTGACTGGCCGCCTCGCGCGGATCGCCCTCGCCGCGGTGGACGGCGCGTTCGTAGCCTCTCAGGCTGACCGCGCGGTCACGCTCGAGGAGTTGCTCGAGCCGCTCGTGCCCGCGATCGTCGGCGCGCGCCGCGCGCTGCTGGCCAAAGCGCACTGAGAAGGCTTCATTCATGTCGCAGACGGTGAAGCCCGCGTGGGTGAGCGGTCATCACATGTTTCACGTGATTGGCGAGCTACATCCCGCGGCGCCGTAGCCTCGTCAGCAGCGCTCGGTTCGGATCCTGGTCGCGCTCATCGCGCAGGAACTGAACTCCACCCAGGATGGCCTGCTTGACCTCATCGCGCAGCGCCCGGGCGGCAGATGTGTCGTCGGAGCTGCTACCGAAGCGGGTGGTGTCGATCGGCTCTCCAAACCAGAAGTACAGCCGCTCGGGCCGGGGGATCGGAGTCGCCCCCAGGCCGCGAACGACCGGCGGCGTGGGGAAGCCCAGGAGCTTCTCGTAGAGACCGGCAAACTGCCCGTAGATGGGCGTGTCCTGGTCGATGATCACGTCGAGCATCTCCTCGGCACCGACCGCCGCGACCGGGACGATCGGATATGCCTGTTCGAGGGCTAGGCGCGCGAAGCCGATGCGCTCCCTCCACAGGAGCTGGTATTGCTGACCGCGGCGCTTGTTGACCTCACGGGCGCCTCCGGGGAAGACCAAGATCGTCTGCCGACCGCGCATCAGAGCGCGGACGTTGTCACGGGTACCGCGAACCATCCCGCCCGCCGTGAGGAGGTCGCGCCAGATCGGAACGGCGTAGTGGGCGTGCTCGCCAAGACCCCGGATCGCCAGTCGGCGATGCTCCCAGACCTCAGCCATCATGAAGGGCACGTCCATTAACCCGTAGATGGTGTGATTGCCGACGAGCAGCGAGCCGTCCGCGGGAAGGTGATCGACGCCGTAGAGCTTGGGCTGGATGACGCGGCTGAAGGGCTCGAGCAGCGAAACGAGACGGTCGAGCGAGGACTCGGCGGGCGGCGCGGGAATCTCGAGCGGTGGCTCGGTTGTTGCACCTGCCCCGAGCGATTCCTGACCGCACGGGTCCTGTCGCAGTGCGTCCTGTACGTCTTCTTGTATTCGAGTATCGGTGAACAAGTCTGCCGTCCGGTCGATCTTGGCGTTGACGAATGCAACGGAAATGTCGGACGCAGGCGGGTGAGCGGACATCACCAACTTTGCGTGATCGAAGACCAATCACGCAAAGCGAGTGACGACGGGTCACCGGACGTCCGCTCATGCTCGGGCGGTAACGCAGCTCTGCAGTACCAACCCACGTCCCGAGGAGGAAACATGGCCAACTCTTCTGAAAGCGCTGTTCTCTATACCGCCGTCTACGAAGACGTCGACGCGGCGCTGGCCGACCTCGCTGCCTTCGAGCAGTTGCACAAGGCCGAGATGATCGGCAATTACGACGCGGCCGTCGTCGACAAGAAGGACGGCGAGCCGCACATCGTCAAGCGTGTGGACCGCCCGGCCGTCCGCGTGATTCCCGAGTGGCTCGGATCGGGCACGCTTGCCCGCCGAGAGCTGCACGATGCAGCGCGGGCGCTCGACGCCGGCGAAGCGGCGCTGATCGTCGTCGGAGAGGCAACTCTCGCGAAGGGATTCGATCGGGCGGTCACCAGAGCCGCCAAGACGGCCAAGCGAGAGCTGAACGCCGCCACCGACGAGCTGGCCAATGATCTCACGGAGGCGGTCACAAGATGACCATTGGATTCAGCTTGTTCACGATCGCCGTGGGGGCGATCCTCAAGTTTGCCGTCACCACCCAGGTGGCCGGCATCAGCATCTCCACCGTCGGGGTCATCCTGATGGTGGTCGGCGCGATCGGCCTGATCGTCAGCCTGTCGATGATCCTGCCCGGGCGCGCCGCTCCTGAGCGCTGATCACGAGGGCCGGCGTGCGCGTTGGCGCGCCGGCCCCCTCGTCTGCGCGGACACCCTCTACGCCGAGACCCGGAGCGGGCACGTGCCGACCCTCGGCGCTGGCGCCATGCGCCCTCAGCTGCGCAGCAACGGTTGCACGCCCGCTAGCTCTCGCCCCGCCAGCAACTCGAGCATCGCGGTGCCCCCAGCGGAGACGTGGTTCACCCGATCGTCCAGCCCGAACCGCCGCACCGCCGCGACCGTCTCTCCGCCGGCAACCACCGTCTCCGCCGACGTCGAAGCGACGGCATCGGCGATCGTGCGGGTGCCGGCGGCGAATTGTGGAAGCTCGAAGCGGCCCATCGGGCCGCTCCAGAACACCGTTCCCGCCGCAGCGATACGTCCGGCGTACCGAGCTGCGGTCTTCGCCCCGATGTCAAGACCCATCCAGCCGTCCGGTACGTCGACTCCATCGAGCTGGCTCGTGACCGGTTCGTCGTCCTCCCCCCACCTGGCCAGCAGCAGATCGTTAGGAAGGGCGAGTCGGTAACTAGACCCGATTAGCGCGGCGAACGCCCGCGCGGACTCGACATCCTCCTTCGGAGCGAGGGAGTACCCGAGGCTGTGCCCCCGCGCGGCAAGGAAAGGGAAGCACATCGCGCCGCCGATGCAGACCGCATCGGCGAGCTCGAAGAAACGCCGAACGACGTCAACCTTCTCTCGTAGCCGCGCGCCACCGAGGATCGCCACCAGAGGTCGCGCTGGTCGCTCCACCGTCGCGCTGAGAACACGGAGCTCGCGCTCCATCAGGCGCCCAGCCGCCGATGGGAGATGCTGAGCCACCCCCGATGTGCTCGCCTGGGCCAGGTGAGCAGTGACAAAGGCATCATCGACATACACGTCCGCCAGCCCGGCCAGCGCTGAGCCGAGCGCAGGCAGATTGTCGGTCTCGCCCGGCTCGAACCGGACGTTTTCCAGCATCAGCATCTGGCTCGGCTCGAGGCGCTCGGTCAACTCCCGTACGCGAGCCCCGGTCACGGCCGGCGCGAATTGCACTGAGGCGCCGGCGAGAGTGGCCAGGCGGTCGGCCACCGGCCTCATGGACAACGCCGGATCTCGGCCCTTCGGCCGGCCGAGGTGAGAGATGAGCACGAGTCGCGCACCGCGCCGGCGGAGCTCTTGGATCGTGGTCAGCGCAGCAGCGATGCGGGTGTCATCGGCCACGTGCACGGGCACGCCGGCGGCGGCCGACGTGAGGGGCACGTCAAAGTCAGCCCGCAGTAGGACGCGCCGCCCTGCCACGTCGAGGTCATCGATTGTTCGTAGCTCGCCGCTCATGTGCCGGCCCATCGACGGGCCGGAACGCTGCGTCGCGGAGACGTATCTCTATCTTCGGGATCGCTCTCACGTCGCGGCCTTCCTGCTTCGGATTGGTTCGGCAGGAGCCTTCCATCCACCCTGGTGAGCCGTCGTCACGCGGTTCGGATGATTCGCACCGCGGAGGCTGCGTGTTCGGGCAAAGACCTGCTGCTCGGTGATCGTGCGCTCGGGCCGGCCGCGGCCGAGGAACGCGACGGCGCAGACTGGCGAGCGTGGCCACTCGATTCTTGAAACCGGTGAGGAAGGCGAGGTGTCTGACGAGCCAGAGCGAAGGTTGTCGTCACGAGCGTTCGGTTCCACGTATGGAGGAGCGAGCCGCTGCTAACGCGCGCGACGTGACGGCGCCAGCAGCCCGAGCTGCCGGGCGCGGGCGACCGCCTCGCCGCGACCGTGAGCATCGAGCTTCGCGTAGATATGGCGCAGGTGCGTCCTGACCGTGTTCGTCGACACGAACAGCTCGGCGGCGATCTCCGGCGCCCTCAGGTTCGTGGGCAGGTAGCGGACGACGCGGAGCTCGGCCTCGCTGAGCTCTTCGATGTTCCCGGCCGGCGCCTCGCCGGACGGCGCGGACCCGGCCAGCATGTCGAGGATGGCTCGCCGCAGGGCGGGATGTGCGGTGCGGCGCCCGGGCAGGCGTTCGAGCAGCGGCTGTACGGGCACGAGGATGAACGGCAGGAGGACGCCCTCGGGCTCGGCGAGGTCGAGCGCGCGCTCGAGAGAGGCCTCCGCCACACGTTGTTCGCCGAGCTGCTCGCGGGCCACCGCGTCGAGCAGCTGCGCCTCCGTGATCGTGGATGGCCGGTGAAGTACCGGAGCGGAACCATCGAGCACCCGGGCGAGCACGTCGATCGCATGTTCGGGCTCACCTTCGGCGAGATGAATGACGGCGGCGGCCACGCGCATTTCGCCGACCTCGCGCTCCTGATCGCTGACGTCGTCGAGCGCTACACGCGCGGTCGCCAGCTCGCCCATGCGCGCGTGCGTCTGCAGCACACGCGCCCGCACGACCGGCGCGAACGCGTGCCCGCCGGCCAGCAGACCCTCCATCCGCGTCGCGGCGCGGAGCGCCGCCAGCGCCTCCCCGAGCGAGCCGCGCCCGAGGCACAGAAGAGCTCGTGCATAGTCCACGATCAGCTCGGTGCCCGGCTCACCACCCGGACGCAACGCGCGCGCTGCCCGCTCGAGCCATTGCTCGGCCTCATCCAACCGCCCGAGCCAGAGCAGGGCCATCGCTCCCGTGGCCAAGGCGGTGACGATCACCGGATCCTCGCCCCAGCCGTGCGCATCGACAATTCTCATCGCCTCCTGGCTTCGCTCGAGCCCCGCGGAAAGCGACAGGCCGGTCAGCAGGCCGGCGATCCCGAGGTGAGCCAGACACGGGACCTCCAGCCAGGGTCGTCCCGCACGACGAGCCAGCGCCAGCCCCTGCTCGAGATCACGCCGGGCATCATCCAGCCGCGACGACCAAAGCTCCGCAACGCCCAGATTCTGCAACGCAACGGATCTCATCTCGTCACCGAGGGCGCGCTCACCCGCCGGCTGCGCGCCCAGTGCGGCCTCGACCAACGGCCGCGTCTCGAGCGCCGTCTCGAGATCACCGCGCCAGCGCGCGAGCACGAGCGTCAGCTCGGCCAGGAGCAGGTCAAATCCCGGTCTGCGCTCCCCGGGAACCGTATCGGCCGATCGCCCGGCGAGATCGACATACGCCGCGCTCTTCTCGAGCGCACCGTGCAAAAGGCGCGCGGTGGCGAACACGAGCGCGAGCTCCGCGTCGGCGGCCACCACGTCGTCGGGAAACACGCCCAACAGCTGCGAAATCGATTCGCTGCGGCCATCGAAGGTCAGATCGATGTGGTGATCGGCCAGCAGGCGCGACGCCAGAGACCAGTCACGAGCCGCCTGCGCGTGGCAGATCGCCTCGACGATGTAGCCCTCTTGCTCGTGCCATTGGGCTGCTGCGCGGTGCAACGAGCCGACGACTGCGGGCGCGGCTCGGCGCAGCTCCAGCTGCAGCAGGTCCGCGAACAGGTGGTGGTAGCGAAACCACGATCGCCCTGCATCAAGCGAAGTCACGAACGCGTTGGCATCCTCGAGCTCCTGCAACATCCGCTCAGCGCCCGAGCCGGCCGTGAGGGAATCCGCCAGCGGCCCGCATACTCGATCGAGCACCGAGGTGCGCAACAGCATCTCGCGCACCTCGGGCGGCTGGCGCTCCAACACCTCCGCCAGCAGGTACCCCGCCACGTTCCGCTCACTGCCTGAGAACTCGGTGACCAGGCGCTCCGGGTCCGGATGGTGCGCCAACGAGATCGCGGCCAAGCGCAAGCCCGCCGCCCACCCCTCCGTTCGCTCATAGAGCAGCCCCATGCCCCCGTCCGACAGCGTGATGCCCTCCGATCGCAGCAGCTCGCTCATCTCCTCGATGGAGAAACGCAGGTCGGGAGCGCGGAGCTCGGTGAGCTGACCGGCCACACGCAGGCGGTGAAGCCCCAGCCCCGGGTCCTCCCGCGTCGCCAGCACAACCCGCAGCGCCGGCGGCAACCGACCCAGAAAAGCCTCGAGCCAGCTCAGCGCATCGGCCGAACCCAGCTCATGCAGATCGTCGATCACGAGCACCGCCGGCTCCTCCAGTGATGCAAGGTCCGACAGGAGCTGGTCGACCGCGGCCCGGCCGCCGAACGTCGGCGCCGGGGCGACCGGCTGCACGAAGCTGACCATGCCGGCGAGCGCGTCGATCACCGCGAGCCAGAACCGCTGGGCGTCCTGCTCACCGCGCTCGACCGACACCCACCCCACCCGATCGCCAAGGCCCACGGCCTCGATCCACGAGCGCAGCAACATCGTCTTGCCGCTCCCGGCCGGCGCGCACACCAGCACGACCCCACCGCCTTCCGGGGCAGACAAGCACTCAAGCAGCGCATCCCGCTGGACCAGTCTCTGGGCGGGAGCCAGCGGCTGCGGACTCGCCCGCCGGGTGTCCCGAGCTCCCTCTATTGCGCTTGCCATGTCACGTCCCGTTCGAGCGCCGCGCGAAGCTTCTCACAAACGCGGTGCCGTGGCCGTCCGTAGAAACCCGCGAACGGAACCGCCGACCCGCGTCGTTGCCGCACTTCGATAGCGACGGAGACCAACGGCGATCCAGCCGGTTGGTCGATGCCGCTTCCTCGAGCGCGATTCGCTACTCGGCGTGGTTTTGCCAATGCGATTGATCGTCAGGATGATTCGTCTTGCGCGATTGGTGCGACGTGCCAGGCCAATCACGCAAAACGGATGACGACGGATCACCCTGAGCACGAGGATGCTGCGCCCATGTTCTGGCAAACCGACACGGGCTCGATGCTCGTCACGTACACGTAGCACAACATTCCTCGAAGGAGGTTGAAATGGCACTTTCGGATCAACTCACAGAGCTCGCCGCTCGCGCCAAGGAGGCGGAGGACCGCGCGGGAGCGGTGCAGGGCAAGGCCAAGGCCGACGTTCAGGCGGACGTCGAGAAGGCGCGAGCGTCTGCACAGGAGCAGGCTAAGAAGCTACGCGAGTCGGCTGAGGCGAACAAGAACAAGCTCTCAGTCTGGTGGTATGACCTGCAGCGCACGTGGAACGAGCACGTCGCGAAGATCCGCGACGACTTCGACGCCAAGCGAGCTGAGCACGACGTGGATCGCGCCGAGCGGCGCGCCGAGCACAGAGCGGACGACGCAGTGTTCGCGATTGAGTTCGCCTACGCGGCGATCGAGGAGGCGGAGTACGCCGTGCTCGACGCTGAACTGGCGAGGATGGAGGCGGACGAGCTGGCGGCAGCCTGATCAGGGACCTGGGTGACACGCGGGGCGGACTCGAGTCCCGCGTGTCACTTGGGTGGGACAGGCGGCGCTCGTGACGCGTGAGGACGGTCCAAAGAACTGCCAGATGGGGGCCCTCTGAGCTCGATCAGATCCCGTGTTTCTGATGGTGCGGCCGATGGTCACGAAGTTTCGGTTCTTGCCGATATACCCCCGTGAGCCTTTCCGTCTCGCGAATCGAGCTCGCCGACACGCGGACACGAGCGGGCACGCCGCGGCGCGTGCTGTTCGTGGCTCTCCTGGCGTCGGCTCCCTTCCTGCCGCACCTCTCCACCTCCGCCTTCACCTTCCCAGCGGTCGCGAACTTCCCGGTGCTGCTGGCGTTTGCCGCGCTCATGGTGGTACCGGTGCTCGGTCGATCGGAGCTTCGACGGCTCTCCGGCTTCGATCTCCTCGCGCTGTTGGCGGTGCTGATCCCGCTTGGCTTCGAGCAGCTGCCGCGCCAGTGGCCGATCATCCTGCTCTATCCGATTCTCGGCTATCTGCTGGTGCGGATGCTGGTGATCGGACAGGTGGGTCACTCCGCCGGCCGGCCTGGGCTCGGCCCCGCTCGCACGCTGCGCATTCCGCGTGGCTGGCTGCTGGTGGGCATCGGAGTGCTCGTGCTCGTACATGCGGGTTGGGCGCTCACCAGCCGTGTCAGCACGGACATCGGCGAGGGCAGCGTCAAGGGATCGCTCGCGCTCCTCCACGCCCGATCGCTCTACGGACCGCAGCACGCGGCCGGCGGGATCGACCCGCACACCGACACCTACGGCCCTGTCAACTACGCCGCCTACGTTCCGTTCGCTGTGGTCAGCAGTGCTCGCAGCGCGGCGCATCTCGCAACGCTCTTCTTCACGCTCCTCACCGCGCTGCTGCTCTTCTGCCTCGGACGCCAACTGAACGGCCCCCAAACCGGCGTGCTCCTGGCCTACTGCTGGCTGGCGTTTCCGCTCACCCTCTACGAGGAAGCGCTCGGCGCAAACGACTCGATCGTCGCCGCCTCGATCGTCGCCGTCATGCTCGTCTCGCGCTCGCCCGGACGTCGCGGCGCGGCCGCGGCGATCGCCGGCTGGACGAAACTGAGCCCGCTCGCGCTGATCCCGCTTCTCGCCGCCTATTCCCCCTCCGGGCCGCTGTCGAACCGCCGCCTCGCGAAGTTCGCGCTCGGCTTCGCTCTCGTCACCGCAATCCTCTTCATACCGGTCTTCGCCCACAGCACGCCCGCGACGTTCATCAACCGCACCTTCGGCTTCCAGTCCCGGCGTACTCCGTCAGATTCTCTGTGGAGCTCGCTTCAGCTCAGCTACGCGATCCACGCGCCCTGGCTCGCCTCGCTGGCCAAGATCGCGCACGGCCTGCTCACCGCCGGCGCGGCAACGCTGGCGCTTCTGCTCTTCCGCGTTCCCTATCGCAGAGACACGATCGGCCTCGCGGCAACGTCGGCCGCCGTGCTCATCGCCATCCAGGTCTGCCTCGGCTACTACTCCTACAGCTACATCCTGTGGTTCGCGCCCCTCATCCTCATCGCCTGCATCGCCGCCGAACCCTTCGGCCTCGACGGTGAGGCCCGGACCGACGCCAAGGGCCGGCCTCGCGCGCGCGGGCGAAGGCATGGCGTTCCCGGGGCGGGATTCCTAAGATCGCGTTGTGGAGATCCCGCCGTCGACGCGCTATGTGATGCGGGAGGGGAAGAGCATCGCCTACCAGAGGTGGGGATCGGGTGATCGCCGCGTCGTGGCGATCGGGGCCGCGCTCGGGAACCTTGATCTGGTGTGGACCGATGCGGCGCTGTACGACGCGTTTCTGAACGGGGCCGACCGTTGCGAGTTCGCGATGTACGACCAGCTCGGGCTTGGACTGTCGGACCCGCTTGATCATGTTCCGACCCTGGAGGAGCGCGCGGCGGACCTTGAGGCTGTGATGGACGCTTGTGGCTTCGCGCGCGCGACAATCTTCGCGATCTTCGACGGTTGTCTGGGCGCGTTGGTGTTCGCTGCTCTGAATCCCGACCGGGTCGACGGGCTGGTGCTGTGGAATCCATTCGCTCAGGGGTGGAGGTCGGCCCCGTTCGATGAACTCGTCGGGTGGGAAGATGCCGACCAGGTCGCGGCGTATGACCGCGCGTGGGAGGACGTTCACCTGCGCTGGGGCACGGGCGATTCGCTGCGCATGCAGATGCCGGCGCTTGCGACCCGGAGCAACGTGCGTCTGTGGAGCTTGCTCGAGCGGGCGGCGGCGAGCCCGGGGGTCGTGCGAACGATCCACGCGGCGACGTTCGCTGCGGACGTCCGCGAACTTCTGCCGCTTGTGCGCGCGCCGGCACTGGTGCTGCGTTCGGTCGGCCACCGGCTCCCCGAGGCGGCCATGCGCCTCGTCGCTGAACTGCTGCCCAACGCAAGCTTCCAAGCACTGTCCGAGACGAGCAGTCTCGCGGCGTTCTACGCGGCCGCCGAGGGGGCGACGGGACAGTTCATGTTCGGGACGGCGCCCGAGCGAGCCGCGTCCCGCGCGCTGCGGACGGTCCTCTGCACCGACATTGTGGGTTCCACGGAGCGAGCCGTGCAACTCGGAGACGTTCGGTGGCGTCAGCTGCTCGCCGACCACAGGCGCCTGGTCCGCGCGGAGGTGGAGGCCGTCGGCGGAAAGGTGGCGGACATGGTCGGTGACGGCTCGCTGAGCACGTTTGACGGACCGGCGCGAGCGATCCGGTGTGCCGAGGGACTCGTCACCACGGCTCCGCAGCTCGGCCTCGAGATCCGCGCCGGACTTCATGCCGGCGATTGCGAGCTCCTTCACGATGGAGTTGCCGGAGTCACCGTGCATATCGCGGCGCGAGTCAGCGCTCAGGCCGGCGCCGGCGAAATAGTGGTCTCACGAACCATCCGCGACCTCGTGACCGGCTCGGGGATCGAGCTGCGATCGCGAGGCA
The DNA here is from genome assembly GCA_963800815.1 of uncultured Solirubrobacteraceae bacterium. GTDB lineage: Bacteria > Actinomycetota > Thermoleophilia > Solirubrobacterales > Solirubrobacteraceae > Palsa-465. The sequence goes on along the minus strand of CAWDCP010000015.1, from coordinate 41,782 downwards.
CGCACGAGCTCAAGGGTGTCCCCGGCACGTGGGAATTGTTCACCGTCGGCGAGGGCACCACACCGCAGCCCGCCCCAAACCAGGATCGCCGGCTGCGAGCCTCCGACCGTCTGGCGCTCCTCGGCGCCCGACACGCCCCGCGTCTGCTCCGCGCCGCGAGCAGAATCCGGCCTATCGGCTCTGACTGACGGTCCGGGCGCTGGGATCAACGACGACCGCCCGGCGTCGGCCCCGGCCGGGTTTGGTCGCTCTCTTCGCCGACTTCCAAAGCGCGACTCGCCGCCGTATGCTCTCACCCGTGTGGACCGGGCCGCAAGGATGCCTGCAAACCGGGGTCGGCGGGTTGCAGCGGGCGCTGTCGGCGATAGGTGCCGATCCCTGGTTCGTAGGGCGCCGGCCGGATGCGCGGTTCGGAACCCGGACAGTGACGTGGACCTCGGGCCCGATCCGCTGGCGCTGACGAAAGAGCAGATCCGCGATCTCGGCTACCGCGCCGTCGATCTGCTCGCCGATCAGCGCACCGAGCGCTCGATTCCGGCGATGACGCGAGGCGACCCGGCCGAGCTACGCAGGCGACTCGACGGGCCGCCACCTGACCAACCGCGTGACTGGGTCAAGGTGCTCGAGCGGCTGAATGCCGAACCGGTGACTCAGATCTTGGCGCTGCGTCACGCGGCTCATGTCGATGAATCGCGCGGATGGGCCGGGTGCGAGAATCGCGGTCGCTGATGGCTGGTGCGCGCCATCTTCCGAATGCCCGGCTGCGGACGCTGCTCTTGGCCTGGCTGCTCGTGGGAGCGTCGATCTGGGCGCTGACCGTGGCGCTGGCCGTGTACGCATTCGCGAAATCGGGAGCGGGAGCGGTGGGCGCCGTCACGGCGGCGCGTCTGCTGCCCGCGGCCGTGGTCGCGCCGCTGACCGGGCGTCTGGTGGATGGCGCAGCTCGCCACCGAGTCGTTGCCGTGGCCTGCTTCGCCCAGGCCGCGTCCATCGCCGCCATCGTCGTGTTGATCGCGCACCGCGCTCCGGTGTGGAGCGTTGGGGTGCTGGCGGCGGTCAGCGCCGCTGCGGCCACGACCCCTCGTCCCGGTCTGCAGGCACTGTTGCCCGCGCTTGCCGACTCGCCGGAGGAACTCGCGGTCGCGACAGCGGTGTGGGGGGCGGTGGACAGCATTGCGTTTCTGATCGGCGCCGGGGTTGGCGGCATCGCGATCGCGGCGTTGGGCGCCGGCGCGGTGGCGGCGGGTGCGGCCGCGGCGGCGGCGCTGGCCGGAGGGCTTGCGCTGCGCCTGCCTGCCGTGCTCGCCACAGCGGTGGACGATGTGGATGCCAGCGCGGGCGGCGCGTTGTCGGACGTGCTGGCCGGCCTGCGAACGGTGGCCGGGACCCGGCTGCTGCATGCTCCGTTCGCTCTGTTGGCCGGTCTTCTCGTGCTCGAGGGCACGACCGACGTTCAGCTGGTCGCGCTCGCCCTCGGGCGGCTGCGGTTGGGCACCGGGGGCCCGGGGATGCTGTTCGCGGTCTGGGGTCTCGGGGGTGTGCTCGCCTCAGCCGTCACGCTGCCGCTGGTGCGCCATCGCGGTTACGGGCTCACGCTGGCGGTCGGCGCAGGAAGCTTCGCGGCGGCCGTCGCGCTGGCCGGCGTCGATGGTGTCCCGGTGACGGTTGCAGTGATGGTTCCAGCCGGCATCGGCTTCGCGTTGGTGGAGACGGCGGTCATGGCGATCATTCCGCGGCTCGCCGACGACGCGGTCATCGGTCGCGTGTACGGGGTCTCCGAGGTCATCTACGCCGGCGCAGCCGGCGTCGGCGCGATCGTCGCGCCGCTGTTGATCGCCGTTGTGGGCGTGTCGGAGAGCTTGATCATCGTGGGCGCCCTGTACGCGGCGATCGCGCTGGTCTGCGGCCCTGCCTGCCGGAGGCTGGATGAGAACCAGCAACAGGCAGGGCGCGTCAGGTCGTTGCTGCGCAGCGTGGCCATCCTCGCGCCGCTCCCGCTGCCCAGTCTCGAGCGGCTGGTCCGCGGCGCCGCCTGCAGGGAGGTTCCCGCGGGCGCGGCGGTCGTGTGCGCCGGCGACCACGGCGATGAGTACTTCGTGATCGAGCGCGGCACGGTGTCGATCGAGGAGTACGGCAGTACCCAGGGTCCCGGAACCGGTTTCGGCGAGATCGCTCTGCTGCGCGATGTCCCGCGGACGGCGACGGTGCGGGCGATCGATGACCTACGTCTGTGGGTGCTCGCACGCCCGGGCTTCATCGCAGCGGTCAGCGGCCACGGAGACGCTCGCCTCCTCGCTGATGCGGTCATCGCCGAGCATCTGGCGCGCTCACCTCTCCCCACCGCGGAGCCGGCGTAGCGGCTGTGGCCCGCGGACCGCGCGGTTGCTCAAGCTGACGTCGAGCGCCACGCGGGTGGAGCCGTCGTGGTCGGTCTCGGTCAGCCGATGTGGAGGAGCTTCACACCGACCGCCACCAGCTGGGGCGCCAGGACGGCGATCACCGCGAGGACGCGCCGGGCCATCACGCGGGCCTCAGCCGTGTCGGTGGTGGTGGCGGCGACCTTGTCGTAGAGGCTGATGACCTTCTGAGCATCGTCGCTCAGCAAGTTGGCTGGTCCGGATTCGGGTAGCTCGACGCTGAGCTCGTCGAGGATGCGGTCACGTTGCCTGCGTACGATCTCCGATAGCCAATACTGGGGTACGAAGGTGATATAGCTGACCACTGCGGCGCTGGCCACCAACGGCCCCAGGTCCACCAGCGCGAGCCGTTCGACATAGGTCAGGCCTGGTCCGTGGTCGGGCTTACCGGAGAACACCTCCCACAGCAGCCATAGACCGACGACAAAGAGCGCAAGACCAGCCCTCGCGGCGGTATCGGCGGCGAGTTGTGCCATGTCGCGTATCGCCGGGGTTGTCGTCGGCGAGTGCATGACCACCCGGAGACGACGCACGCGCGTGAGCGGTTCGACGAGGATCAGAGGTAGGCGAAGCATCCAGCGCAGGCTGTCCACGGCAAGACCACCGAGCACGGCCGCATACACGTAGAACACGGGACCGAACGTGCCGCGCGGCAACTGCCGCGAGCCGAAGTAGGTGCCGGCCAGCGCGCCAAGCGTGCCCAGCAGGCAAACGAGGTAGTGCGATTTCCCCAAGGGCAGCCGCTCATTAACCCGCCCGAGATACTGCACCGCGTCGTCCGACCAGCCGGCCGCTGCAGAACCGTCTCGACCCCCGAGCATGCGGTCCAGTGGGCCGGCCAGCTCCGTGGTCCGCTGCCACGCCCACGGCGCCGTCATCAGGAGCACGCTCAGGAGGGTGGCGGCCATGACTATCCACGCGAGACCCCGCCACGATGAACCATGATGAACGAGCCGGAGGCAGAGATCCAAGACCAGCGGCATGAACGACACCAACAGCAGTGGGGTGTACGACAGCTCAACCCGCGCGTCCATCCCGCCCCGGACCGCCCATCGGCGCCACCTCGCCGTGATGCCCAGCGCGAGATTCCGAGTGAGGATCAGTGGCTTCTCGTCGAAGGCCGTACGCAGAGAGGGCTCAACCGACCGCCCGGGCGGTGCGTCGCGTGTGGGCTCGAGCATGCGAATCGCGTGCGATATTCGCATGTCTGCCAAGTTCGCCGACGGTAGCTTTGGCCGGCCGCCACCTGGGGAGTGGCGGCCGGCGGACTGCTGTCGGTGAGGATCTCAGTTGTGCGCGGGCGAGATGGCGATCAGCTCGACCGCCGCGGTCATCGGTAGGCGCGGCGGGAGCGGCGATCGCGCCCGTGGGGGACCGACACCGCGGACAGGGCGGCACCACCAAGCTGCCATGGGGACAGGCGGACGGGATCGCCGAGGACGTCGAAGCCGAGCGTCTCGACCCGGTCAAGGACGCGCTCGTACACCGAGCGGGCCAGGCGAACCCCCGGCCGTAGCGCGGGATCAAGAACCTCGTGGAGGATCGCGGTGGTCGCGAACATGTGCCGAGCTCGCATCACCTCGGCCGCCAGGAGCGTCCGCAGACCGTCGGTCGTGCGGCGCTGGGCGATGTCATCGACGCTCACCCCGAGGCGGGCTCGATCCTCGGCCGGGAGATAGACCCGATCAAGCTCGTAATCCTCGCGCACGTCACGGATGAAGTTCGTCAGCTGGAACGCCGTGCCGAGCTCGGCCACGGTGGAGTGCAGCTCGGGCGGGACGCCCAGAAGCGGCGCCATGATCAGCCCGACGGCGCCGGCGCTGCCACGCATGTAGTGGTCGAGCTCGGCGCGGTTGGCCATCCGCACCGGACCGCAATCCAACCGCATCGAGTCCATGTACACCGACAGCTCGGCCAGCGGCAGGTCATGGCGCCGGCCGGCGTCGACCAGCGCCGCGATCACCGGATGCGAAGAGCACCCGCTCGCGACGCCCCGTTCAAGCTCGGCCTCCCAGCAATCCAGCGCCCGCCGGCGCGCAGCCGAGTCGGGCGGTCGATCGGGGCCGTCGACCAACTGATCGGCACCACGCACGAATCCGTACAGAGCATGCACAGCAGGCCGAACCGCCCGGGGCAGGCGCATCGTGGCCAAGTAATAGGTCGGATCGTGTCGGCGCTGCATCCGCCGGCACACCCGGTAGGCCGACCGCGCATAACGATCAGCGCCCGCATCCATCCCCGGCATCCTGACGAACGAAAGCAAGGGCAGCATCCCCCGCCACAACCTCATCTGGGCGGGAGCACGATGAACCGGTCGGCGCAGCCATTCGGACCCCACTTTCGCAGAAGCAGCGCAGTCGAGCGCGTGCTGCGCCCACAGGGATACAACCGTCATCGTGCTCAGAACACGCGAAGCGCGCAGCGAGCCGTCATGCCCTCGCACCGGCACGATCCGGACCGACAGAGATAACACAAATTTGTGATATCTCTGCGATGGGTGCTACTCTGGTTGCATGCCGCGCGATGAGGAGATCACCTTCGCCGATCACCTGGGCCGCTTCTACGCTCGTCGCTACGCGTATCCCCCGATGGTCGGCCGCGTGCTCGGCTACCTCCTGGTGTGCGATCCGCCCGACCAGACGATCGCCGAGCTGAGCGAGGCTCTACTGGCAAGTCGCAGCGCGATCACCGGCGCGCTGGACGCGCTGGAGCGCACGGACGCGATCAGGCGCTCGCGTGCGGCAGGAGAGCGGATGGACCGCGTCCGCGTGGATCTCTCCTCCCCCCAGTCACAGGGCTTCGACATCTCCGAGTACCAGGAGTTGGGCGACCTGGCCAGGGAAGGCCTCCAGGTACTCGCGGACGCGTCGCCCGAGCGCCGGGCCACGCTGATGGAGATGGCGGCGTTCGCGGACTGGCTGGTCGATCGGATCCGCACACTGCAACAGGAGTGGGAGGCACACCGTGACGCCCTGCGCGCCTCAGGCGAGCTCCCCGGATAGCTCTGCCCCGATGTCCCCCACGCCACTACGCACCCCGATCAGGACGCGAATGGCAGGTGCATCCTCCCCCCCGGCGATCACGGCCGTGGACGTGTGCAAGTCCTTCGGGGACCACGTCGTCCTCGACGGTGTGGGGCTCACCGTCGAGCAGGGCAGCGTGTTCGCGCTTCTCGGACCCAACGGGGCGGGAAAGACGACGATGGTGCGGATCCTCGCCACGCTGCTCGAGCCAGATCGCGGCGAGATCCGTGTCGCCGGGCACGACGTGACACGCGAGGCCGACGCCGTGCGCGACGTGATCGGCGTGACCGGGCAGTTCGCGGCCGTGGACGGGTTGCTCACCGGACGGGAGAACCTGGCGCTGATGGCCGACCTGCACCACCTCACGCGCGGCCACGCGCGTCGACGGATCGGCGAGCTGCTCGAGCGCTTCGAGTTGGCCGATGCCGCTGACCGCGTCGCCGTCACCTACTCGGGCGGGATGCGCCGCCGGCTCGATCTGGCGATGACGCTGATCGGCGCCCCGCAGATCATCTTCCTCGATGAGCCGACCACCGGACTTGATCCGCGCAGCCGCCGCACCGTGTGGGACATCGTCCGCAGCCTCGTCGCCGACGGCACCACGGTGTTCCTCACCACCCAGTACCTCGAGGAGGCCGACAAGCTGGCCGACCGCGTCGCAATCCTCGACCGCGGACGCCTCGTGGCGCAGGGAACTACGCAGGAGCTCAAACAGCGGATCCCCGGTGGGCGCATCGATCTGAGCTTCGCCGACGCCGACGCGCAGCTCGCGGCCGCCGGGATTCTCCAGGTCCCGGTGAATGACGACGATGCCCTCACCCTGCAGATCCCCACCGACGGCAACGTCACGACCCTGCGCCGCGTCCTGGGCGAACTCGACGACGCCGCCGTCGACGTCGTTGACCTCGCGATTCACACCCCCGATCTGGATGACGTGTTCCTCGCCCTCACCGGCCGACACGACCGCTCACCGCACCCCGAACGCGATACGGAGCCCCACCGATGACCGGTGCCTACGCGCTGCGCGACTCGAGCACCATGCTGCGACGCAACCTGCGCCACCTCCAGCGCTACCCCGGCCTGTCGCTGTTTCCGATCCTCATGCCCGTGGTGTTCCTCCTGCTGTTCGTCTACGTCTTCGGCGGGACCCTCGGCAACGGCATCACCACCGGCGGTGGACGTGGCGCCTACGTCACCTTCCTCATCCCCGGCATGCTCCTGTTCACGGTCGCCGGCGCGGCCCAGATCACCGCCATCTCCGTGGCCAAGGACATGACCGAGGGCATCATCGCCCGCTTCAAGACGATGCGGATCTGGCGACCGGCGGTGCTCGCCGGCCACGTCCTCGGCAGCCTGCTGCTCACCCTCATCAGCCTCGCCGTCACCATCGCCGTCGCACTGCTCATCGGCTATCGCTCCGCCGCCGACCCGATGCGATGGCTGGGCGCCATCGGGATGCTCACGCTCCTGGCGATTGCGCTGATCTGGCTATCCGTGGCCTTCGGCCTGGTCGCCAAGAGCGTCGAGACCGCGAGCAACATCCCGATGTTCCTCATCCTCCTCCCGTTCCTCGGTAGCGGCTTCGTGCCCGTGCATTCCATGCCCGCAGGCCTACGCTGGTTCGCGGAGAACCAACCCTTCACCCCGATCACCAACACGGTGCGCAGCCTCCTCGCCAACCAGCCCGTCGGAAGCACCGGCATCACAGCGGTCACGTGGTGCCTCGCGATCACCACGGCCGCCTACCTCTGGGCCAGACACCTCTACAACCGCCGACCCGCCACCTGATCGAGCGCATGACCCCCGGCCGCGCGATCCAGGAAGCCCACGCCCGCCTCCTCGGTGCGCCGAGGACCGGGGGCGAGGCGCGGGGTCACGTCGTCTGATGGACGAGTTCGCACGTCTGGATCGCCTCCTCCGCCAGCTTGAGCAGGTCCTCGAGGTTCCAGGGGAGCACGGCGACGTCTCAGCGGAGCTGAGCTGGCAGAAGCTCGATCTGATGTACGGGTCGATGGGTTCGGATGCGCTCGGCGCGCTGTTGCGCCGCCAGGGCCTGGATCGGCCGTCGACCGAGGAGACGCTGTCCGTGTTGGGCAGGCGACGCCGATTGATGTCCTGAGCAAGGGCGGGACATCCGCTCAATCTGCTTCATCCCGCCTCCAGAACCAGAACTCCGTCGGATGTCCCCGATCGGCGCCCGCCGCATTCCTCGTTCAGATACGTAGCCCAGCGGGTAGCCCACGAGACGAAACTGAACTGGAGGTTCATCGATGGGACTTGGGACGTCACTCTTCCTGATAGCGCTCGGAGCCATACTGCGATTTGCGGTTCACGTGACCGCGCGCGGCTTCAGCATCCAGACGATCGGAGTGATCTTGATGGTCATCGGCATCGTGGGCCTGCTCATATCCGTGCTGTGGATGACCGTATGGGCCGGCCGTCGCGACCGAGCCGTGCCGGTCGTTGACCCCGACTACCCGCCCACGCGCCGCGTGCCGTAGCGCTGGGGGCGGCTCTCGGCCTGGCCCTGCTCGCCCCCGGCTGCGGTCAGACCGCCGACGTTTCGCGGAGGCGGCTCAAGCCCCCGGGGGCCGGAGCCGATGTTCCAGCAGGGGTCAAACCCCGTGCTCGACCGTGAGGCGGGACATTGAGATGTACGTCGTGTTGCAGCGTTGGCGCAGCCGTCCGGGCGCGAGTTTCGTGGCGAGGTCCACGAGCCGCGCCCGCGGGCGGTCGAGGCTCGAGCGGCACAACGAGCACCGGCTCAGGCTGGATGCGTCGCAACCGTCCACCTGACCCGAAAGCTTTCATCAGCTTGAGTCCTCGACCGAGATTCCGAGACTACCTGCGATGTCGATCCTGACCCAGACGCCGGAGCGGCGGTAGGAGTGCGCTTGCTTCAGTGGCGTTCGACAGATTCATGGATCGCCCGCGGCAGCATCGTCGGCCTTCTGGTGGTGCTGTGCCGCGCGCTCGATCAAGGCGGCAGCATCTCGACAGCAACGACAGCTGTCGAGCTCGTGTTCTAGCCCGGCACACATCTCGCGGGCGGTAGCGCCCGACCGGCCGAGGATCCGCTCCTGGCCATAGGCAGCTGCAGCCAATCGGACACAGGTGCTCAAGTCCGGGGCCGGGCCTGCCGATGACGAGCTGTCACCACGTCATCAGTCCCATGAAAGGAGGGCCACCTTGGGCTTCCACGGGGGTTGATCACACACGGGGAGGGGCTCGTTGTCAGGACGGGCCCCTCCGTCATCTCTCTGAAGGAGTTGTTCCGGGACATCGACGGTGACAGCCCACGCATTGAGACAGCGTGAAGAACTACGGACGTTCGTATCACGTTCATGACCCATAACGGCGGAACGCGCGCAGTTATGGATCCTGACCTAGAGATTGTCCGCCGCCGGCCGATTAGTCGACCGAGGGAATGAATCCATGACTGTCACCTCGAGGAGCGGGGGTACTCGCCGGCCGGGCATGGTGGCGATCGTGCACGCCGCGGCCCTGGCGAGTGCCGCGGGTGTGGCTGTGGTGACGGCGCGGTTCGCGAACTGGCGGATCGTTCCGCTGCTGGTGATCGCGACGTTCACGGTCGTCAGCGGGCTCACCTACGTGGAGACCGGCTCGACGAAGCTGAAGGTCTCGGGCAGCTTCCTGGGGCTGATGCTGGCCGCCGTTCTGCTGGGCGGTGGGCCGGCCGCCCTGATCGGGGCGGTCACGATCGCGTTCGTCTGGTTGCGCTCGCGCGAGGCGCCGCACTACTTCCGCAACAACCTCGTCACCTATACGTGGTTCCCGCTGGTCGGAGGCCTTGTTTTCTACGCGCTGATCCGGCTCATGGGTGCGGGCCCACACGCCGCCGAGTACTACCTGGCCGTGTTCGTGGCCTTTGTCGTGGCGTTGGCGGTCAACTTCCTCGGGGTCGCGGGCTATCAGTGCTACCTGGACGGCTCATCGCTCGCGCAGAAGGCGCGGGAAGCGCTGGTCCCAGTCCTGGCTGCCGAGCTGTTCTCGGCCCTGTTGACGATGGCGGCGGTCTACATGGCAGTCCACATGGGGACCGTCGGCATCGTGCTGCTCGCGTTGATGCTGGTCGTCTTCCAGTACCTGGTCGGCGAGCTGCTCACCTCCAAACGCCGCGGCGACGAACTGCATCGGGTCGCCACGACACTCCGCCGCGTGGCCACCACGGATGAGCTCACGGGTCTCCCGAACCGTGAGTACTTCCGCACGCGGCTCGCCGAGCGGATCGCCGAGGCGGAACGTACGAAGTCAACCTTCGCGGTGATGCTGATCGATCTCGACCGGTTCAAGGAAGTCAATGACACCCTGGGCCACCATTACGGCGATGAGCTGCTGCGCGAGCTAGGACCACGGCTCGCCGCCTCCGTCGGGCCCGCCGGTCTCGTGGCGCGCCTCGGTGGTGACGAGTTCGCCGTCCTCCCGGGCGGCACCGCTGACTCGAAGCGTCTGGAGGAGGTCGCCACGAGGTTGCTCGCCTGCATCAAGCAGCCGATGGTCCTCGACGAGATGACCCTCGAGGTCGGTGGCAGCATCGGCATCTCCCGCTACCCCGCCGACGGGGACGACACGCACGCCCTCCTGCGCCGCGCCGACGTCGCAATGTACGCCGCGAAGGAGGTCCAGAGTGGCTGGAAGCGCTACGCGCCCGAGCTCGATCACCACTCGATGCGGCGGCTGAGTGTCCTGGGCGAATTCCGCCGAGCCCTTGCCTCCGGTGAGATCGTCGTGCACTACCAGCCGATCGTCGAGCTCGACGAGACCCGCCTGCGTGGGGCCGAAGGCCTCGTGCGCTGGGACCACCCGCAACAGGGGCTGTTGCTCCCCGGGGACTTCATTCAGACCGTCGAGCAAACCGAGATGATCGGCCCGCTCACACGGCACGTGCTCGAGCGCTCGATCGCCGAGTGCGCACAATGGCGCGCCGCCGGCCACCCGCTGACGGTCGCCGTCAACCTCTCCGTCCGCAACCTCCTCGATCGCAACCTCCCGCGAGAGATCGAGCAGCTGCTCGGCGTCTACCACCTCCCCGCCGACGCGCTCCAGCTCGAGATCACCGAGAGCATGCTCATGTCCGACCCCGACCGAGCCCGAGCGGTCGTCATGCGCCTCAGCGACCTCGGCGTGCGCCTGTCGGTGGACGACTTCGGAACCGGCTACTCCTCACTCGCGAACCTGAGAGCTCTCCCGATCGACGAGCTGAAGATCGACCGCTCCTTCGTCTCCCCGATGCTGCGCGAGGAGAGCGACCTCATCATCGTGAGATCCACCATCAATCTCGGCCATGACCTCGGCCTCAGGGTGATCGCCGAGGGCGTCGAAGACGCACCGACGCTCGAGCGCCTCGCCGGCCTCGGGTGCGACCTCGCCCAGGGCTACCACCTCAGCCGGCCAATGGCACCGGACGCGTTCAGCGACTGGATGCGCCGGCCCCCATGGCACTCCGCCGGGGTGAAGACATTCTCCGCGGCCCTCTCCGGCCCGCGTCCGGCTCCGGAGCCGCTCAAGAACAACTCGCCGCGCGCGATCGGCGGCCTACCCGACGAGATCGCCGTGTAGAGGCAAGCCGACCGGGGATCGGGCGCCTCGACGCGATCAGGTGTGGGTGTGCTCGTGCTCCGCGTGAGGGTGATCACCGTGAAGCTCCGCGACCGGGAGCGCGTTGGGGTGTCCATCGCCCTCGCGGTACCGGGCTGGGTCGGCCTCGAAGGCGTGCCGGCAGTGCTCCGAGCAGAAGTGGAACGTCTGCCCGTCGATCGTCGTGGTGAGCGCCTTGCCGCGGTCGACCGTCATCCCGCATACAGGGTCGGTGGCACCGCGCCGGGCGGTGAGCCCGAACAGCGCGGCGAAGACGAGCAGGCCGGCGACGTTGAGCACGAGCTTGTAGTTGACGCTGATGGAGCCGAAGATGTCGGTGCGGGTGGGCCGCACGCTGGGGATCAGGCCGAGAGCGCTGAACACGACGTCGATGATCAGCGCGGCGAGGACCATGGTCACGAACATCAGCGCGGTGATCCGGACTGTGAACGGGGTGCCGTAGTACTTGCGGTAGACGGCGAGGATGGGCAGCACGATCAGGTCGGCGAAGATGAACGCCATCACGCCGGCGAAGCTGATGCCGCCGCTCCACAGCACGGCCGCGAGCGGCACGTTGCCGACCGAGCAGACGAAGCTGAGCACGGCGATGACCGGGCCGATCAGCGCGCCCCACACGGTCTGCACGAACTGCGAGGAGCCCTTCAGGAAGAGGCTGTTGAAGACGTTGTTGCCGAGCTGAGCGACGAACCCGGCGAGCAGGAAGCCGATCGTGATCTCCTTCCACAGCATCTGCCAGTCGCCGCGGAAGTTGTGCGCCACATCCGACCACGCCGAGGCGCTCCGCAGCCGCCGGCGCCAGCTCATCGACTCGCCGGCCGCGTGATGCTGGTGGCCGGTGTCAGCCTCGAGGGCATGCTCGCGGGCCTCCGCCTCAAGGCGGCGCGAGACGAACGCCCGCAACATCAGCGTCATCAGGACGATCATCACGATCCCGCCGAGGTACTCGGCCAGCGTGAACTGCCAGCCGATCAGCACCCACAGCACCAGGCCCAGCTCCCAGACCAGGTTCGTCGAGGCGAATTGGAAGGCCAGCGACGAGGCGGCCGACGCGCCCTTCTGGAACAGGCTCTTGGCGATCGCGATCGCTGCGTAGGAGCACGAGGAGGACGCAGCGCCGAGGCCCGTCGCGGTGGCGATCGATCGGACTCCCTCGCCCGACATGGCGTGCTCGATGCGCTCGCGCGGGACCCAGGCCTGGACGACGGCGGAGATGAAGAAGCCGAACACCAGCGCCCACCAGACCGCCCAGGCCATCAGGAGCGCATCCCGCACGGCGTGCCAGAGGACGTCAACCATGAACCCAACCCTACCATGTACCCCCGGGGGGTATCTGATACCCTTGCTCGATGAGCGTTGAACCGACTCCCACCCGCGGCTATTCGGCCACCAAGGACCAGCTTCTGACCCGCCTGCGGCGCATCGAAGGCCAGGTCGGCGGCATCCAGCGGATGGTCGACGAGGACCGCTACTGCATCGACGTGCTGACCCAGATCTCCGCCGTGCAGGCGGCGCTCGACAAGGTGGCGCTGGGTCTGCTTGACGACCACGCCCACCACTGCGTTCTCGGGGCCGCCGACGCCGAGCGCGACGCCAAGACCGAAGAGCTGATGGCCGCGGTCGGGCGCTTGATGCGCCGCGGGTAGGGATCACCGCGCATCGCGCAGCGGCACGCCTCGCGTGCCGGCGGCGCTGCGCCGGCTGCGGGGCCACTCGAGAGGCACTCGGTAAATGCGCGCGAGGCGATCGAACGCCGAGAGTGGGGTGCGAGAACGGCGGCTTGAGGCGCCGTGTCAGCTCTGATCCCGCCCGCCGGCACCCCTCACCCGGGCGCGGCGGAGCAGGTTCCACACCGGGAGCGCGAAGCACGCGACGAGGAGGACGGCGACCGCGATCCACGCGTGGTCTTGCTCTCGCATCCTCCTACGGTAACGACGATCGCGCCACGGGGCTACCCAGCGCGCACAGCCGGACCGGGTTGACGGCTGCCCGTCGCAGCGTTGATCGTCACCAGCGCGAGCGTGGCGCAGGCTTCAGGATCAGGGCGAACGGGCGACCCTGGACGCCCGCGTTAGCCGTCGAGCGCGATCGCCGGCGACTGACCCGGGCCGGCCTCGAGCTCGAACCAGACGCAGAAGCGCTCGCCGTCGGCGCTCGCCATCCGTCGGGTGCCCCAGCGCCTGGCGCTGCGGTCCACCACCATCAGTCCGCGGCCCCCGAGGTCCGTCGGCTCGGGGCTGACATTGGCCGGATCGAATCCGGGGCCCGGATCGATCACCTCGACCTGGAGCCGGTCCTCGAAGCAGACAATCCGCATGGTGATCGGCTCCCGACCGTCGTTGGCCGAATGACGGACCGCGTTGGTCACGATCTCCGAGGTCAGCAACACGGCCGTGAACGGGTCCTCGGCGGCATGGGTGCGCTGGATCGCGCCCCGCACCTCCGCCCGGGCGATGCCCGGGGCGCTGAGATCGCACGACAGCTCGAGCTCGATCCGCTCGGTGAACTGATCCGGCCGGGCCTCGTCCGCGTCTGCGGCCAGCGTCATACGCGTGGCCAGACCGGTGATCCGCAGGAGGTCGAGGAGCGGCTCGGGAGGCGGTACCAGGACCAGCTGCACTCCCTGGGCCTGGGCGATGCGCTCGATGATGATCACCGCTCTCAGCCCCGCGGAGTCGATGAACGAGAGCTGGCTCAGGTCGATGACGAGCTCGGACACATCGCCGGCCGCGATCGTCTGCTCGAACAGCTCGGCCAGCCGGTCGCAACCGGCACTGTCGAGCTCGCCGGCAACTCGGATCGCGCTCGTGTCGCCGTGCGCGCTGCGCTCGATGCGGAAGTTGTCGGTGGACCCCACTGGTGCCTTGCCCTCAGCCGGTGTACAGCTTACGGACGACCCGCGTCCCGGTCTGATCGGATCGGCGCAGTTCCGCTTCGGGCGCGAGCCGGAGCGCCAACGCGGCAGTGTCATCGGACTGGCCCTCGAGCTGGAAGCTCTTGAGCTCGGCATCGAGCGCGCTCAGGACCTCCTCCGGCGAGCGCGCGGCGTGCTCGATCAACACGCGGCGGAGCCGGTGAGCGCCGAAGCGGCCCTCCTTCCCCAGCGTGTCAATCACGCCGTCGGTGTAGATGAACAACGTCTCGTCGGCCTCGAGCGGCATCGAACGGTCGACCCAGTCGCTGTCGGTCCAGGCACCGAGGATCGGCCCCTGGCTGCCGATCTCACGGACCCGCCCGTCCTCTCGCACGAGCAGCGGCGGCGGGTGGCCGGCGCAGCTCACGACGACGCTGTCCTCGGCCAGGCGTACGCACAGCGCGGTGCACAGCGAGAGCCCGGACTGCTCGCGCAGTGCCTCGTGGAGGCTGGCGATGATCTGGCTGGGGCGGGCCTCGTAACGGCCGACGAACCGGGCCCGGTGGCGCACGAGCGAGGTCATCGCCGCGGCTTCGACCCCCTTGCCGGTCACGTCTCCGAGCAGCACCACCCACCCGCCCGGCGTCCGCACGAAGTCGTAGAAGTCCCCGCCCACCTCGACCTCCTGCCCCGCGCCCGCCGGCCGGTACATGGTCGCGATCTCCCATCCGTCGATCGACGGCACGAGGTCGGGGAGCAGGCTCCGTTGCAGCGTCTCGGCGATCTGTCGCCGAGACGTCGCGAGCCGCGCGTTCTCCACCGCCACCGCGGCGCGTGCGGCGATCTGCTCGGCGAACGCCTGGTCCTCCTCGCTGAAGCGCCGTGCGGACTCGGCCGTCACCAGAGTCATGGCCCCGAGCACCCGGCTCCCCGCACGCATCGGCACGACCAGTGCCGACCGCAGGCCGAGTTCCAGGATCAGCTGCAGATGCTCGTCGTCCACCGCGCCGTCCCGGAGCATCTCGGGCGGGATGTCGGCGTACAGCTCCGACTTCCCTGTCCGCACCACGGCGCCGAGGCCCTGGCTGGGATCGAGCTCGGGCGGCTCGTACTCGCGCAGCCGCTCGGCGAGCGCCAGCTTGTCGGGATCGCGGTGCGCGGCCACGACCTGTTGGCGCCGGCCCTCCTCGTCGATCAGGTCCACCGCGCACCAGTCGGCGATCTCGGGCACCGCCAGCCAGGCCACGTTGCGCAGGGTCTCCTGATAGTCGAGCGACGAGGCCAGGATCTCGCTTGCTCGCGAGAGGAAGCTGGTCTGCCGCTCGGAGCGCTTGACCTGCGTGACGTCCTCGATGATCGTGACCGCGGAGTCCATCCTCCCGTGTGCGTCGTACAGGGGCGTCGTCTTGAGCAGCAACCATCGCTCGCCGCCGGTACGGGGATCGACGACCCGGATCAGCAGCGGGTCGGCCGCCTGTCCCGCCAGCAGCCGTACGGACGGGATGCGGTCCATCGGCACCGGCTCGCCGTGCTCGTCGGTGACGATGTACTCCTCGATGATCGACTGCGGCGGGCGCTCGCGGATCTCCTCGACGGACGCGAATCCCATCGACTCGAGCGCGGCATCGTTGGCGTACACGATCTGTCCGGCGAGATTGCGGATCGTCACGGCCTCGGCCAGCGACCCGATGATCGCCCGCATCCGCTGATCGGCCTCGTGCACGTCCTGCTTGAGCCGGACGTTCTGGGTCGCCAGGGCGGCTCGAGAGGCGACGACACGCGCGAAGCGCAGATCCTCGGACCCGAACCGCCGCCCCGACGGACCGACGCCGAGCGTCAGCACGGCCAGCGTCTCACCCGAGGCGCGCATCGGCGCGTAGATCAGCGATCTCGTGCCCAGCTCCTCGAGCAACGCGCGGTCCCGGTCGTCGGCCGCCAGTTCGGCGACGTGGTCCAAGCCGACGCGCCGGATCAACCTCGCTTCGGCGAGCTCGCGAGCGCTGTGGGTCAGCTCGGACGCCCGCTCGTCGGTCGGGCGCTCGAGCATGCGGCGCTCGAGCTCGGCTGTTCCGCCGGCCACCTTGGCCACGACGCGCCGCATCGACCCGTCGCCCTCGACGATCAGGATCCCGCACAGGTCGGCGACGGCGGGAACGAGCAGCTCGCCGACGCGCCGCAGCGTTTCCTCGAGCGTGCCTCGGGTGTCGCCGATCCGGGCGATCTCGGCCAGGAGCTCGATCCGCTCACCGGCGCGCTCGGCCCGGGTGCGCTGGACCGCCCCGACCACAGCCAGCACGGAGCCTCCGGTCACGATCAGCACGCGGTACACGTAGTTGCTGGTGGAGACGCTCTGGTCCCACAGGCCGCTGACCAGCGCGAACGGCACGGCGCCGGCGGCCACGACGGCGGTCCGCTCCCCCGTCTCCACCAGCGCCACGCCGAGAACCGGCAACAGGATGACGGCGGGAGCGATCACGGACCGCCCCGCCGTCGCGTCGACGACGGTCAGGACGATTTCCACGGCCAGCGCCAGCAGCACCCAGCCACTGACGTACCGCGCCAGCCAGCCCCTCACCACACCGTTTGATCTCGAAAAGGTCATCTCGACACCCTGGATGCCACGAGGCAGCTAATGCTAGATCCCCGGGCAAGCTCGGGAGCCGCCCGATCACCGTGCCGCAACCGTTCCCAGGTAGCCTGCGCGCATGACTCGGCGTCAGATCCACTCCTGGCTGATGGACATGGACGGCGTGCTCGTCACCGAGGAGCATCTGGTGCCCGGCGCCGATCGCTTCCTGGCCCGCCTGCAGGAGCACGGCACGCCGTTCCTGATCCTCACCAACAACTCGATCTACACCCGCCGCGACCTCGCCGCCCGGCTGCGCGCCTCTGGGGTCGAGGTGTCCGAGCATGCGATCTGGACCTCGGCCCTGGCCACCGCCCGGTTCCTCGAGGACCAGCGACCGGGCGGGTCGGCGTTCGTGATCGGGGAGGCGGGCCTCACCACCGCCCTGCATCAGGCCGGCTACACGCTCACCGACCGCGACCCGGACTACGTCGTGCTCGGCGAGACGCGCACCTACAGCTTTGAGCGGATCACGCACGCGATCCGGCTCGTGGCCGCCGGCGCCCGCTTCATCGCCACCAACCCCGACGCGACCGGGCCGACGCCGGATGGGCCGCTGCCCGCCACGGGCTCCGTGGCCGCGCTGATCAGTCGCGCGACCGGGATCGAGCCGTACTTCGTCGGCAAGCCGAACCCGCTGATGATGCGCTCGGCGCTGAACGCGATCGACGCCCACTCCGAGACGACGGCGATGATCGGCGATCGGATGGACACCGACATCGTGGCCGGGCTCGAAGCCGGGCTCGAGACGATCCTCGTGCTGACCGGGGTGACCTCGCGCGCCGAGGCCGAGCGCCACCCCTTTCTCCCCTCCCGGATCGTCGACTCGGTCGCCGACCTGGTCGACGAGCTGGGCTGAGACGGCCTCCCGGGACGCAAGTTGACCCGTCAACTATCACGGGTTATAATTGGGTCATGGCCGTCACAACTGCCGCTCTTCTCGCCGGCGCCGAGCTCGAGGCGTGGCGCAGCTATCTGCAGAGTCATGCGTCGATCCTCCGCGAACTCGACTCCGACCTCGCCGCTGAGCACGGTCTGACGACGCGCGACTACGAGGTCATGCTGTACCTCGCGCAGTCGGAGGATCGGATGCTGCCGATGTCGGCGCTCGCGCACAGCACGATGCTGACCCGGTCGGGCATCACCCGCCTGATCGATGGACTCGTGGCCGGGGGGATGATCGAGCGCGTGTCGTGCACCAAGGACGCGCGGGTCTCCTACGCGCGACTGACCGACGACGGCTACGAGAAGCTCCGCGTCGCCGGCGCGAGCCACATCGCCAGCATCCGCCGCCTGTTCCTGGAGCGCTTCTCGGCCGAGGAGATCGAGCTCCTGGCCACACTGCTGAGCCGCCTGCCGGGCGCGCACGGCGGCGCCAGCTGCACCGTCGAGTAGACGGTCGGCCGAGCGAGTCACCCCCCCGAGCGAGTCACCCCCCGCTGGCGGGCGCCCCGTGCGGGCGTGCGCCCGGGTGCGCGCTCGGAAAACGCTTGACCGCACAACCATTCTCCACTATACTTGTTGAGACCTCAAGCACCTAGAAACCAGGAGCACCATGACACCCACTCATTTCTCCCCCGGCCCGGTCCGCGTGCTCGCGATCTCGGGCAGCCTGCGGGCCGGATCGCACAACACCGCAATCCTGCGTGCGGCGGCCGAACTCGCGCCGGCGGGCGTCGAGGTCGAGCTGTTCGACGGGCTCGACCGGATCCCGGCCTACAACGAGGACCACGACGGCCCGGCTCCGGACCTCGGCGTCGCCCGGCTGCGCGACCGGATCGCCGGCGCTGACGCGGTGCTGTTCGCCACGCCCGAGTACAACGGCAGCGTGCCCGGCCAGCTCAAGAACGCGATCGACTGGGCCTCGCGCCCCCGCGGCTCGAGCGCGCTGGCCGGCAAGGCGGCCGCCGTCATCGGCGCGAGCCCCGGCCAATACGGCGCCCGCTGGGCCCAGGCCGACCTGCGCCGGATGCTCGGCGTCGCCGGCGCGAACGTGCTCGAGACCGAGCTGGCCATCGACCGCTCGCACGAGCGCATCGGCGCCGCGGGCGAGCTGCTCGACGGCGAGACGCGCGCGGGTCTGATCGAGCTCCTCGAGCAGCTCTCCGCCCACCGCGACCGCGCCGCTGTGGCGGCGTAAGCTGACGCCATGGCCATCCATCCCGACACCGGCGTCGGCACCGTCCGGCTCACCGTCTCCGACCTGGCCCGCTCGCGCGAGTTCTACGAACGGGTCATCGGCCTGCGCCCGACCGAGCGCGACGACGGGACCCTCGCGCTCGGCGTCGAAGACAACCCAGCTCTCGTCGAGCTGCGCGCCGACAGCGCCGCGCCGGGCCTGAACCGCGGCGCGACCGGGCTCTACCACCTCGCCATCCTCCTCCCCACCCGGCATGACCTCGCCATGGCCCTGCGCCGGCTCGCCGACTCCCGGTGGCCGCTCGACGGCGCCGCTGACCACCTCGTCTCCGAGGCCCTGTACCTGTCAGATCCGGACGGCAATGGGATCGAGATCTACCGCGATCGTCCGCGTGAGGAATGGCGCCGGGAGGGGACCGGCGAAATCCGGATGGCCACCCTCCCACTCGATCTCGAGAGCGTGATCGGTGAGCTCCACGGCCAGGACGACCGCGACGAGCGCGCGCCCGCCGGAACCCGCATCGGCCACGTGCATCTCCAGGTCGCCGACCTGGCCGAGACAGAGGCCTTCTACTCGGGCGCGCTCGGGTTCGACGTCGTCGTCCGGGGCTACCCGGGCGCCCTGTTCGTCTCCGCCGGCGGCTACCACCACCACATCGGTCTGAACACCTGGCACAGCGCCGGCTCCGCCCCGCCCCCCGCGGGCTCGATCGGACTGCGCTCGTTCGAGGTCGCCCTGCCCGCGCCGGAGGAGCTCGAGCGGACCCTGCAGAGCCTGACCGACGCCGGCATCGCCTACGAGCGCCATAACGGCAGCGCCCTTGTCCGCGACCCGTCCGGCAACGGCGTCGTGCTCACCACCCGATAGGCCTCGATGGCACGCGGCCGGCGGTCCGATCGGCCGGGAACGGGACATCCCGGCCGCGCCGCTACATTTCAGATCCCTGGGCGACGTGGCGGAGTGGCTACGCAGCGGCCTGCAAAGCCGTCTACACCGGTTCGATTCCGGTCGTCGCCTCTAGGTCACACATGACGGAGCCAGTTCCTCCACAACCGCTGAATAGGCGGACCACAACGCTCCAGAATCCCTCGATGACGTCCCCTCCGGACGTGTCCTCACTGATCTACAACGACAAAGCAGAGTCGATCAGTTAGCCGCGCTCGGTACGGGGACGCCCCCATCGTGCCACGTGCGCGACCATGAGCCTGCGACGCTGCTGCTACTCGTCAAGGCAGCAGCAGCACGTGGCGCCTGCGCCCGAACTCCGAAGGACCGCGTCTAGATCGGGGCGCGATGCTTCGGTTTATAGTCTCACGCTAGGGGAACAGCGCCGAAGTTGTTCGGCTTGAGGGCCTGGGCGGGGGTGAGCCCGAAGCCGATGCGGGAGCCGAAGACCGCCATCGCGAGCGCCTGGAACATGGGAGGAGGCGTGATCGCATTAGGCTGCTTGGTCGAGACCACTTCGATTGTCGTGTGGCGAGCGGGCGAGTACATGGCGGTCGACTCGTAGCCGAGGAAACTCCCCTCGCCACCGATGAACCCGCCGGTCTCGTACGCACCGCCAAGGTCGTACTTAAAGCGCCCCGGTCCGTTGTACCGATTCGAAAACACGGGCGTGACCACGTCCTTTTTCGCCTGTCTCCAAACGGCTGGCTTGAGCAACGCACCGGTCGCCAGCGCCCGCGACCAGACGCGCATGTCAGAGAGCGTTGAGACCATGCCGCCGTGGGCCCACAGGCATGATCCTGGCACGGCGGTCGCGTCATCGGCGGCCGTGGGCGCCGCGGTCGGCGCGACCTCGCCGGTCCCGTAGCCGCGGGTGAATGGCGGCCTGAGGCCGTTGCCTGAGGCTGGAAGGTAAGTCCGGTGCAGGCCAAGCGGCACCGTGATCCGCTTGCGGATTGCCGTGCTCAGGTTCTGACCGGTGACCAGCTCCACCACTCGCCCGAGCAGGTTGTAACCGTAGTTGCTGTAGGACCACTTCCTGCCCGGCGCCGCCACCGGAGGCGCCGTGGACTCGGTCTTGAGCAAGTAGCGGACCGTACAGCCGGTGGCCAAGCGCGCCTGGACGGCCGGGAGACTGAAGCCGTCTGCCAGCCCGCTCGTGTGGTTCAGGAGCTCCCGGATCGTGATCTTGCTGCCGTTGGGCACCCCCCTTATCCACTTGGAGATGTGGTCACCGAGATGGACTTTGCCCTCACCCACCAGCTGAAGGATGAGGTTCGCGGTGAATGTCTTGGTCTGGCTGGCGATCTTGAACTGCATGTCAGTCTTCAGCGGCTGTCCGGTCGCCAGATTCGCCACCCCGGCCGCAGTGACGAACGTCCCTTTCGGGCTCCAGATGCCGATCAGAACTCCGGGGGTGCGGTTCGTCTCACGAAACTGCCGGACGATCTGCCGCACTCTCGCCAGCGTCTGCAGCGGAAGAGGACCACTCGCGGCGAGCCCAGCGGCCCGCGAAACAGCGCTAGCCCCGCTTAACCCGAATGCCGCCGCTCCCCCTAACAACGCTGTGACCAGCGCCAGGGCGCCCATCCGCCGTGCCCACGCACCCCGACGAGCTGAAGCAAGTGGCTCGACTGCCCTGGCAATGAATCTCCGCCGCTTCGCCCAACGTCCGATAGGTCTCATTTCCGGTCCTCTCGGCGGTCGAGACAACCTACCAGAAGCCATATATAGCTGCTACCCCTTCGGGCTACAAGCGATAGCGCGTCGCCGGCTATGAGCGTGCTCGAGTCGGTTGCGCTCGGGACTGCCGGATCTCGATCGTTTCGGCAGCGACGCCACCGCCGACGCCTTCGCGTGTTGGACTGAAGGTCGCACTGACGCGGTCAGCGCCCTGACGTTCGAATCGCCGCTCGCCCGAATCGGGATTGAAACGATGGTCCGGTGCCGGTAGGTTCGCGTTCACCCGGTCGAGGTGGTGGTGTGGGAATTCGCCTGATCGCCATCACCGGGGAAGGGGGTCCAACGGGTGTCACTAGATCAGAAGAGGGCGCGTTGGTTCGGCGTGCTCTTTCTCATCACGTTCGTCACGTCGATCCCAGCGCTGGCGCTTTACGAGACCGTGCTCCGACATCCGGAGCGCTACATCGCGGGTGCTGGGCACGACAATCAGGTCTTGCTCGCGGCTCTGCTTGAGCTGCTGCTGATCATCGCGAACATCGGCACCGCGGTCGTGATCTTCCCGATCCTTAGACGACAGAACGAGGAGCTGTCGCTCGGCTACGTGACCGCGCGCCTGGTCGAATCCACGTTCATCCTCGTCGGCATCCTGTGCATGCTCGGCATCATCACGCTGCGTCAACAGGTTGCAGGTCCGGCCGAAGGCACGGTCGCCTACACCCTCGCCGCGATCAAGGACTGGACATTCCTCCTCGGCCCCGGCTGGGTCGTCGGCTGGGGAAACGGGCTAATCCTCGGCTACCTGATGTACCGCTCGGGCCTGGTGCCGCGACGGGCAACGTGGCTCGGCCTCATCGGCGGACCACTGATCATCGTGTCCGGGACGGCCATCATGTTCACCGGCAACGAACCGAGCCACGCGCTGCACTCGCTACAAGCGATCGTGACCATCCCGGAGTTCGCATGGGAACTCTTCCTCGGCGTCTACTGCACGATCTGGGGCTTCAGGCGCGAAGCCCCGATCCTTTCCGAGAGCGCCCGGATGACGACTCAACCCGAACCGGGGAGTGCTGCTTTGGGCTAATACCGGAAGCCGCGACGCCTATCAGGACGATGAGGAGCATGCGCTGTGTGCTTCACAAGACCAAGACCAAGGCGGCCCCCTTCGGGGTCCGCTGGCGCGCGTTCCGCGGGGCGCCGTGCGTGGGCGGCGGTCGTCCGGCCGTCCGTCCCGCGGCTCCGCCTGCGGACGGCCGTCCGGGCCGTCCTCCCGCCGCGCCCTCCGGCCTTCGGTGGCTCGACTTCGGGCAGCGAAGGGTGGTGCGTCGGGTCGTGCCGCTGCGGTCTCTGCGCGTGATTACGACGCTGGGGATCTCGCTTCGCTCGATCAGTTGCGCGCGGAGCGAGGCTAGAACGGGATCGGAGACTGACCCCCGACCTCCAGCCGCAGCTGCTCGTACGAAGGCGGCGGTATCGGCTGGAGCTCCGGGACCTGCAGACCCTGATCCCGTCGCGGCGCGTCTTCGAACGTACGCACTATCTGCCAGAACAGCAGCATCTCGGCGCGATTCAAAGCTCCCCACCGCCGGTTGGCGTAGCGAGTCCATCGCAGGAACCGCATCGTGACGCCGGACTCCTTCGTGAGCTTTGGATTCACGTATACCGGCCGCAGCTGCTCCCTCGGACGCCCCGTTTCCGGATCACGCGCTACGACTTGCTCGATCTTGAGCAGCGTCGGGATGAACGAGCCCTTGGCACCGGCGGGCCGCAGGTACTTGCTGGTGTACAAGCCGGCATGCGGGCCTGTGTATTTGCCGGGCTCCCCACGATTGAACCCGCCCTGCTTGCTGGTGGCAAAGCCGTACTCGCCGCGCAGCTCGTCGAGCGCGTTGAGGGACGCTTCGAGACCTTCACGGCTGTAGCCGTAGTACCCGACCACGACGTGGGCATGGAATACGCCGCGCTTGAGCTCGAGAACCGTCGCCAGGACCTCGGGACGCGACAGGCACGCTCGCCGGACCCTCTCCTTCGCCGCATGCACCAGACGCGACAGCCGCTTCGTGGCCGTTTTGTTCCACTCCGCGGCTGCCCACTGATCTACCTCACAGCCGTTCGGACCCGAATGCTTGTGGGGCCCGTCCAGCTTGCAACGCCGCGGATCCCAAGGAAGAACGTCCGCCCCAGGCGCAGTCAACGTCGCGATCGTCGTTTCGCCATCCCACTCGGCCAACCCCGCCTTCAGCCGCTCGGCCTGATCCCGCAAGTAGATCGGCGCGTACCCCGGGCACGTTCTCCGCTTGCATGACTGCCCCTGCCACAGATCGTGAAAGCAATGCAGGCAGAAGGTCCGCTCGCCTGAACCTAGAGGACGGACATGTCCAGCCACGGCGACCCCACCACGTGAGGTCGCAAAAGCCCTGAATTAGCCCGAAACGCCGACAGCACCGGTTCGATTCCGGTCGTCGCCTCTGGATGGAGGCCCTGTACGCACGCGGGTTGAGGTTTGCCCGGGTCGGAGGCGCCCCCGCGGATCGGGTGAGCGCGCCGTCAGATGTGTCAGTCCCTGTCACCGCGGATGCGCCTGTAGCGCTCATAGATCACCCGCGAGCCGAACGTCCTGGTCTCGACCAGCTCCAGCGGGATGTCCTCGGTGACCGGCGGGAGGAACGGCGTGCCGCCACCGAGGACGATCGGATTGCGGAACATGCGCAGCTCATCGACCAGGCCGAGCTCGATCGCCGTCGCGGCCAGGCCGGCGCCGCCAATCTCGACGTCCTTGTCCGTCGCGGCGAGCGCGGCGGCGACCTCCTCCGCCACCGACGCCTCGGCGAGCCGAGCATTGCCCTGGACGCTGTCGAGCGTGCGGCTGAAGACGACCTTCGGAAGCGCGCACCAGACATCGGCGAACGCGGCATGCAGCTCAGTGTCGCGCAGCGACGGATCCGTCTCCCACACCAGCATCGTCTCGTAGAGCTTGCGGCCGCACAGATGGCAGCCAAGCTGGCGCACACGCGCCAGATGGAAGCCAAACAGCTCCTCGTCAGGGACAGTCCACCCGAACCCGCCCTCGCGGTCGGCGATGAAGCCGTCCACCGAAACGCTCATCGAGTAGATCAGCAAGGCTTCGAACCCGTCGCGCCGGAGCGACGGACCATAGTCGTGATGAAGTTCATCATTGAGCTTGAGATCGGGCTCTTCTTCACTGAAGTCTGCACTTCCAAACCCGAAGACCGATCGCAACACGAAAACTCATCGGCGCGGGCGCTCAAACAACAATACGTCCGTGCGTGCCGAACCGAGATCCCGGAGCCGAGCGCGAAGCGATCGTGGTCGTCGCGGCTGCTCAACGGCCACGACCTCGGCCTGTTCAATGTCCTCGCACCGCTCACCAACGCAGCATGGCTGTTCGGCTCAATCATCCTCGCCGTCTCGCTCAAGCGCGCCGGCAAGGTGCCACCGGCAGTCGCCGTCGGCCTACCGATCGCCTGGGTCGCGACGATCCCGCTCGCGACCGTCGGGGGCGGCGTCATCGCCGGCGCCTACTACCTCGCGGTTGGCTACCTGCTGGTCAACCACTCCGCCGAGCTAACCGCACCCGTGGCCGCGCAACCGGCCAATGCATAGCGCCCGGAACACACCGCAGCCCGACACGCGGCCCGCGCCAACCACGCCGCGGGCCGTCTCCATGTCTTCGGAGCGCATCGCCGCGCCGACGGCGACACGACGAATAGGACGGCGCTGACCTCGGCCCCGCTGTGTACTTGCGGTACCGGGTTTGCAGCGGACGGTCATCCCGCAGCGGCGCGGTGAAGACGTTCGTGTCGACGAGGACTGTGCCGTTCACTCGTCATCGGCGAGTGCAGCGGCGAACGCCTTAGGCGCGCGCGTCGGCACGCAGGCCGACGAGCTGGGCGCTTCGTTTCCCACAGGCTACGTGCGAGGTTGTCGTCCTGGGCCTGGTCGCCGAGAGCGACCACCTGTTCGTCTTCGATGTACTTGCCGGTCAGGGCAGCGGCGTCGTCGGATAGGGCGAGCCACACCAGCGAGCGGGCGCCTCGCTCCGGGGAGCGGAGGAACGGCGCACCCAGCGTAGCGATGACTTTCCAGATTCCGTTTTCGTTCTTGGCGAAGCCGGTGCGCACGACGCCGGGGTGAAAGCAGTCGGCGGTCAGCTCCGGCGCACGCCTGGCCAGCTCGCGGTGAACAGGATGTTGCACAGCTTCGAGGTGCTGTACACGCGTGGCGAGTAGGACTTCTCCGATTGCAGGTCCTCGAGGTCCAGGCGCCCGGACCGGTGGGCGCCGGACGCAGTGGTCACGACGCGACCGCCGGCAAGGCGGTCTCGCAGCAGGTTCGTGAGCAGGAACGGTGCGAGATGGTTGAGCGCGAAGGTCTGCTCCAAACCCTCAGAGGTCTCCTTGCGCGAGGCGAACAGTGCCCCCGCGTTGTTGGCAAGGACGTCGACGTGCTCGTAGCGCCGACGGATCTCGTCGGCCAGCACCCGGACGTTGGACATCAGCGATAGGTCGGACACATGCCCGTGGACCCGTCCACCGCCACCGGCTGTCGTGGCTTCTTGAGCGACCAACCGGACGCGCTCAGGATCGCGTCCCACGAGGACGACCTCGGCTCCTCGCCGAGCGATCTCGATCGCGGCGGCTCGCCCGATGCCGCGAGTAGCCCCCGTGAGCACGACGACAGTCACGCAACTGACCTTACCTGCGCCCGCTCGCCTCGCCTCGCCCCGCCTCGCCCCGCCTCGCCCCGCCTCGCCTTGCCTGGCGTCGCCTGTACAGCGTGGACCACTGGGCGAGCCGCGAGGCGGCCCCGAGAGTCCCCGGATCCGTGCTGAGCAGTTGCGCCGGCGAGAGTGCCGAGATCTCGTCCGGTGCCTAGCCGGCTGATCGGCGAGGTGCGAACCTGGGGGATCGCGCCCGGGTGGAGCGGGACTGATGGTGCCGGTGCGGGCTGCGGTAGCGTACGGCCGAGCTGAACGGACATGCCTTGGCGAGCTCCGGAGTGCATCGTGGCCTACACCGTGGATTTCATTACCGTCTCGACCGTCGGCCTGGAGTCGTCGCCGGTCGCGGCCGCGCTGGCTGGTCTGCGGGCGAACGAGGCCCGCTACTTCAAGAACAAGTACGACCACGTCTTCACGGTGGAGCCCGCAAACAACGCGGAGACGACCATCGACTGGGTGCACCGGATCCTCAAGGAAGAACGCGACATCGTCATCTCGTCTCGCCCACTTGAGGCCACGGCCTTCCAGGTCGAGAACATCCGAATGGCCTACGTCTTCTACGAGAACGGTCTGTCGATCAACGTGATGTACACGGTCGACAGCCCCAAGAAGCGGGCGGTCGGGTTCAAGCTCTCCGAAGGGATGGAAGTCCCCGCGGAGCTCGCCTCACGGTTCAAGTTCGCGAGACAGAAATCGAGGCTGGCCGGAACCATCCGCGGTTCCTACTTCAATCTCAAGAACGAGTACTGACCCGGACCTGCTGACACGCGACTTCGCTGGCGCCGAGTCGCTGCAGTCCGCGTGATGCAGGGTGGTCGCCGGCGATTGCGCGTGTCGTCTGTTCTCCGTGTGAGCCCTTGCGCTTGGGGTGTATGGTCCGTTGAAGCCTCGCCTACAAACGTATGCGAGGCAGCCCTTGCGGCTCCCACTCCTGGCCAGCCTTTGGCACGTCGACCCTCAGCGGTCCGCGCCTCCCACACGAAGGAGCCGGCAATGACGCTTCCCGCACCGCCGGAGCAGACGCTCCGTCCACGACTTGATCGACCCGGGGATGCGCCGTCGAGGAGGGTCGCGCGGATCGCGGGCATCTTCATGGTCATCACGTTCATCTCGATCCCGGCGTTGCCGCTGTATGACCAGGTGCTCCCCCATACGAACTTCGTCGTCGGCGCCGGCGGCGACGCGCGTGTGCACGTGGGGGCGTTGTTCGAGATCCTCACTCTCATCGCCGGCATCGGCATGGCGGTCACGCTGTATCCCGTTCTCAAGCGCCAGAGCGAAAGCCTCGCGCTGGGCTA
Organism: uncultured Solirubrobacteraceae bacterium; assembly: GCA_963800815.1. GTDB lineage: Bacteria > Actinomycetota > Thermoleophilia > Solirubrobacterales > Solirubrobacteraceae > Palsa-465. The sequence goes on along the minus strand of CAWDCP010000015.1, from coordinate 14,442 downwards.
CGTGGCCGTGCGCGTGGTCGAGTCCTGCCTCATCGCGGTCGGCATCGTCAGCCTGCTCGCGGTGGTGACACTGCGCACGGACCTCGCCGGCGTCGCCGGGACCGACACCGCGTCGCTCATCCTCAGCGGCCGGTCGCTGGTCGCCGTCCATGACGCGACGTTCTTGCTCGGCCCGGCGTTCTGCGCGGCCATCGGCAACGGACTCATTCTCGGCTACCTGATGCTGCGCTCCGGTCTCGTGCCGCGGCGCTTCGCCCAGTTCGGCATCGCCGGCGGTTCCCTCGCCCTGGTCACGGCGCTGCTGGTGTTGTTCGGCGCCTACAGCCAGAGTTCCGGCGCGTCGTTCATCCTGACGCTGCCGGAGGCGGTCTGGGAGCTGTCGCTGGGCATCTACCTCATCGTCAAGGGCTTCAAGCCCTCGCAGGTTCTCCACGACGACGGGCGCCACGCCGGCGTGGACGGCCCGCTGATCCCGGTCCTCGCGGCACCCGAGCCGGCCGCGGCACCGTGAGCTACGCACCGCCGGCGCGTCTCGGAAACGGAGCAAGAAGTTGGTTCGGCTCCTGATCGTGCGCAGTAGCATGTCCGACGGCGGCGGCCTCGACGAGGACGAGAGCCAGGGGCCGCCTATGCGCAGCCGGCACGTGCCGACCCCATCCTCGAGAGCACCCTGACGAGGCGCGTGGACTTTGCCCTGTTCATTCGGCGTCTAGACAAGGTCCGGAAGCTGGCGCACTAGGTGGTATGCAATCCCGGTGCGGGCCAATGCAGCCTCCTCTCGCCGCAGTTCCTCCGCAGCCACGGGGGTCTGAGCAAATGTCAGACGGAACTTGGGCAGGCAACGGCCGCGTTGGGCGTGACACCCACCAGCGTCGTCAATCAGAACGTCCAGTATCTGTCGGAAACGCAGGGGACCGACACCGTTACGTCCCATGACCGCTCAACACAGCAACTGCACGTATCCAAGCAGCCGAACGGTCAGTGGCTGCTCGACACCCTGCCCTGAGCAGGAGGCTGAGTCGACCCGGGTGTCGCCGCGACCAGCCCTAGGGTCCCTGGGCGAATGTGTCAGGACGAGGGAGCATCGGTGCACAATCAACCACTCCTACTCGGGGGAAGAGCGTGCGCACCAACCGAATTCGCACCACCGTCGCCGGCCTCGCCGCCGGCCTCGCCCTGTCCATCGCGGGCACCGGCGTCGCCGCCGCCGCTGTCGTCGTGCACCAACCGGGCCCGACCGTCACCTCGACGAATGTCGTTTACACCGGCCCCACCGTCGCCGAGCAGGTCAAGGGCGGCGCCACCGGGACCGGGCCGGCGGACCAGGCGGAGTGCGACCGCTACGCCGTCGCCATCGACTCGTGGATCCAGGGCGGGGTCGACGACTACCACGGCGGCAATGTGAGCGCGGCGGTGTCGGACTTCAACTACGCCAACGCGCTCGAGAGCGACGGGATGGACGCAGGGTGCTTCTTCCAGTACTGAGACGCTGGGCCGCCACAGCAGACGTCGAGACATCCGCGGGCGGCGCCCCGCTCGCGGAGCCGGCTCAGACAGCCGCCTGACCGCAGCGTGACCGTCCGGCGGCTGCCGCGGCCCGGCGACCAGCGCCGGCTGAGTGCGTCGAGCCCGGCGTGCAGCTTGCGGCGAAGCGCTCGGTGGCAACTGCATGCGAGGATCGCCGCGCGGCACGATCCCCATGACGTAAGTGGTGCGCCCACGCGTGCGCGGGACCATTGCGTCGAGCGAGTGACAGAACACGCCGCCGCTGTGGTTGGGCGCGACGTTCGTCAGGTTGAGCGGTCGCTGGATGGGTCGATGAGGTACTTCGCCCCCGTGCTGCGGCGCGCGAAGACGGCGAGGACCTCGGGCTTCAGGACATCGCGTAACCCGATCGTCTGCGCGTAGCCCGAGGCGAACGTCGTCTTGGCCTCGGCGAGGACGCGGGCGCGCATCCGGCCCATCGCCTCGCCGCCCAGGCGAGCCAGCGCGTTCGTCAGGAGGTATCCCCCGACGCTCCAGGTCAGTCCGAACTTGCGATCGATGACGGTCGGGGAGAAGTCGAGCGAGCCATAGATATAGACCTGCTTATGGACCGTGGTTCCGTAGGGCGTGTAGGACGTGAGCGGCGGCTGCGCACGTTCCATCGCAGTGAGGATGTCGCCGGCCAGGGAACCACCACCAATGGCGTCGAAGGCCAGCGTGGCGCCGGTAGCGCGGATCGCGTCGGTGAGCCGATCGGGGAAGTCCGGCTGTGAGGAGTCCACGACATGGAGCGCGCCGAGGTCGCGCAGCACCTTGGCCTGCTCGGCGCGGCGCACGATGTTCACCAGGCCGATGCCGTCGGCGGCGCAGATCCGCACCAGCATCTGCCCGAGGTTGGAGGCGGCGGCGGTGTGGACGAGCGCGCTGTGGCCCTCGGCGCGCATCGTCTCGACCATCGATAACGCCGTGAGCGGGTTGATGAACAGCGCCGCGCCCTCGGCGGTGCTCACGTCGTCGGGCAGTTCGACGACGGCGGCTGCGTCGGCCACGCGGTAGTCAGCCCACATCGAACCACCGAACAGCGCAACGCGACGACCGATCAGCGGGCTCGCTTCAGGACCCGCCGCGATCACGGTGCCGGCGCCCTCGTTGCCGACAGGCAGCGGCTTGTCCAGCCGGTCGCGATACAGCGGTAGCGCCGCCTCTGGAACTGTGCCCACGAGATCCGGCCCGTCGAGCCGCAACGTGCCAGGCACGACCGCACCCATGAGCACGCCGAGATCCGACGGGTTGATCGGCGAAGCTTCGACGGCCACGACCACCTCACTGCCGGCAGGCACGGGAACGTCGCGCTCGGCCAGTTCCAACCTCAGTTCGCCGCTGGAGGAGATCGTGGATCGCAGATTGCGACCGCGAGTGGGAGTCGCGTCGGGAGACGTCATGATGAGCCTTTCTCGTCGGAGACCGCAGCCTACCGAGCAACGGGACCGCCTCGGCTCAACGGTGGTTCAGCCGACCTGATACTTGATGTGCGTGACGCCGGGTGCGTCGATCGCCCGGATCTGCGTCAGCTTGAGAGCCCCGCGCTGGACCTCCTCAAACAGGCGCTCGCCGCCGGCCATGATCACGGGCGCGATCGAGATGTCGATCTCGTCGACGAGGCCTGCAGCCAGGTACTGGCGGATCACCGACGCCCCGCCGGCAAGCCAGACGTCCTGCCCCTGGGCGGCGCGCGTGGCCTGCGCGAGCGCCGCCTCGATCCCGTCGGTCACGAAGTGGAAGGTCGTACCCCCCTTCATCTCAAGAGGCTCGCGCGCGTGGTGGGTGAGCACGATCACCGGATGGTGGTAGGGCGGGTTCTCGCCCCACCAGCCGGGCCACGGATCGGCGCCCCAGGGTCCGGTGCCCCCGCCGAACATGTTGCGTCCCATGATCGTGGCGCCGATGTTGGCCCAGCGCTCCTGGACCACCGAGGAGCTGGCGTTGGTCTCGCCGCCCTGCTCCCCGTGCATCGCCCGGAATTCCTTCAGCGGGAAGGCCCACTCGTGCAGCTCCATCCCGCCTACTCCGAGCGGGTTCTCCTCGCTCTGGTCAGGACCTGCCACATAGCCGTCCAGCGACATCGTGATGCTGAGTCTGAGCTTGCTCATGTCACCTCGTCGGGTCTCGAGTCTGCCCATGATGACGGCCGCAGTGGTCTGGACTCATCGCCCCACGCTCATCGAGCGCCAGCGATGACGACAGGTCTCGGTAGGCGTTGATCTCCGCCTGGAACTTGCGATCCCGGCCGCCTTCACCGCCGCCAGCGATGCTCGCCTCAGCGTCAGTGCGCCTGCGCGTAACCCTTCAGGCCCCCGAAGTCGAGGAGCACGCATTTCTCGTCGCCGACGATCCACGCATCGTGCCCGGGCGGCATGTGGAAGGTATCGCCGGGACCAAACTCGCGTTCAGTTCCATCGTCCATTTTCAACGCCATGCGGCCCTGCAGGACGTAGCCGATGTGCTCGACTTGACACGAGTCGGTGCCTGCGAGTGGCTTCACATTCTCTGACCAGCGCCAGCCGGCTTCGAACGTTCCCAGGCCGACTGAATGCCCGTTCAGGTCAACGAGCTCCACCCGACCCTTCCCATCGGTGAACTCCCGAACCTCATCCGGGCTCTCGAAACGCTTCCCGACAAGCTCTGCCATGGGACCCCCCGTTCTTGGTCGACTGCGCCGGCGGCCAGCCTAATCCTGTGATCGCTCAGAAGCAAGCCGCCAGTTCCGGCGCACTATTCGGCTCCTGTTGACAGTGCGAAAACGCGTGACGTTCTCGGTCGAATCGGGGTCGCGTTGAGCGTCTCCATGTCGCCGTGGTTTGCGCGCTCAGGACGCGGATAACTACCCTGTCCCGCGGAGTCAGGCGACGCGATGTTGTGAGGATGGTGTGCGTGGCCATGAGATTCTCCCCATAGGCGGCCACCGGAATTCCCCACTGGCGGCCGCTAATTCTCCCCGTGGGCGGCCACGAATCTCCCCACCGGTTCTGTCCTGAGCGCCCGGTAATCCCGCGCGTCTTGACCATCAAGACGCGATCGGGAGGCGGGCACGTGATGAAGCCGGAGGCTGTGATGGAGATTCTGGAGGCGTATGACTTGACCGGCTCGTTCCGCGCGGCGGCGGGCTTGGTCGGGTGTGATCACAAGACGGTCGCGTACTGGGTCAGGCAGCGTGACGAGGCCGGCGGGATGCCGGTTGTGGAGCGCTCCCGCCCGGCGATGGAGGCGGTGTTCGCCGAGAAGATCGATGAGCTGGTCGACCGCTCGCACGGTCAGATCCGGGCTGATGCCGCGCACGGGAAGCTCGTCGCGATCGGCTATCTGGGGTCTGAGCGGACGACGCGGCGGTGGGTCGCTGAGTCCAAGCGGCGGTGGCGGCGCAAGCACGGTCGGCGGACGCGGCCGTGGATCCCGGAGCCGGGGTTGTGGATGCAGTGGGACTATGGTGACGGACCTGAGGTCGCCGGGCGGGCGACGGTGTTGTTCTGCGCGTGGCTGGCATGGAGCAGGTTCAGGGTGGTGCTGCCGTTGCGGGACAAGACGATGCCGTCGGTGGTGCTGGGCCTGGACCGGGCGGTGCGAGCGTTCGGTGGTGTGCCGACGTACGCGTTGACGGACAACGAGAAGACCGTGTCGGTTGATCATGTGTGCGGGATCGCTGTCCGCAACCCGCAGATCGTGGAGGTTGGTCGTCACTACGGGCTGACGATCGCGACGTGCGTGCCGGCAGACCCGCAGTCGAAGGGCGGCAGCGAGGCGACCGTGCGCGTGGCGAAGGCGGATCTGGTCCCGACCGATCACAACCTCCGGCCGGCGTATACGAGCTTCGGTGAGGTCGAGGCGGCGTGCGAGGCGTTCATGGCGGAGGTCAACACGCGCCCGCACCGCTCCACGCTCGAGCCGCCGGTGTTCCGCCTGGCTGAGGAGCACGAGCGGTTGCACCGGCTACCTCGGTTGCCCCACACGCTGTGCTTCGGGGAGACCCGCAAGGTGAACTGGCAGTCGCTGATCTCGGTGGGCGGTGCGCAGTACTCGGTCCCGCACGAGCTTGTCGATCAGCGCGTGTGGGCTCGGATCGCCGGTGAGGAGCTGGTCGTGATCCATGTCGACGGGCCCGCTGGTCCGCGTGAGGTCGCCCGCCACCGGCTGACCACCCCGGGCCGGCCGAGCATCCAGGACGAGCACTACCCGCCGCGGCCGGCAGGCGCGCTAGAGCGACGGCCGCGCGCCCGCTCGGAGGAGGAGCGCGCGTTCCTGCAGCTCGGCGACGGCGCCGAGCGCTGGTTGATCCAGGCCGGCGCGGCGGGCGCGCAACGGGTGCGGCGCAAGATGGCCGAAGCGGTCGATCTCGCCAAGCTGCACGGCACGATCGAGGTCTGCCGCGCGCTTGAGAGATGCGCTGACGCCGGCCGATTCGGCGACGGTGACCTCGCGTCGATCCTCACCCACCAGCAGCAGGCGGCTGGGGAGCTGATCCCGTTCCCAGCCCGCTCGGAGGACCACTCGCTGCAACGCTCGACTCGCAGCTGGGAGGGGTTCGGGCGATGAGTGACTACCGCGATGGCGTCCACTGCCGGATCGATCCCGAGCAGGTGTGGCGGCCCGAGGGCGGCCGGCCGGTGCAGGAGATCAGCGTGATCATGACCGACGAGCACCGCTTCGACGACCGGCGGGACCGCTGCTGGCTACCGCCGGCGATCTGCACCCTCACTCCCGACGAAGCGCGCGAGTTCGCGTTCGAGCTGCTCAGCTTCGCCGAGCAGGCAGCCCAGATCGGAGCGAGGCTGTGACCGTCAAGACGCCAGCACCACCGCCGCTCCCGGGCGAGCTCGAGCGGCTGCTTCACCGCTTGCGGCTCCCATACGTCCGCCGGGCCGCGCCGGACGTGATCGCGACCGCGACCAGCCAGCGCTGGGAACACGCCGAAGTTCTCCGAGTGCTGCTCGCCGAGGAAGCCGCCGGCCGCGACCAGGCAACCATCCGGACCAGACGCCGCGCGTCGAACCTGCCTGCCGGCAAGACGTTCGACGCCTGGGAACCCGAACGGTCCGTGATCCCATCGGCGACCCAGCAGGCTTTGCGCACACTGGAATGGATCGACCGCCACGAGGTGCTCGCGATCTGCGGCCCGAGCGGGACCGGCAAGTCGCACTTCATCGAAGCGCTCGGGCACCAGGCGATCGACAAGGGCCGCACCGTCACGTGGCACACGCCCGAGACGCTCGCGCAGCTGCTGCGCCGCCACCGCGTCGATGACAGCGTCAACAAGGCGATCGGCAAGCTGATCCGCGTCGATCTCGTCGTGATTGATGAGGTCGGGCTCCTTCCGATCTCAGCGGACGCGGCCGAAGCGTTGTTCCGCGTGGTCGATGCCGCCTACGAGAAGCGGTCAATCGCGATCAGCTCGAACATCCACCCCTCAGGATTCGACGAGCTGATGCCCAAAAGCCTCGCAACCGCGACCGTCGAACGGCTCCTGCATCACGCTCACGTCCTAATCACCGACGGGCAGGACAGCTACCGACTCGCGCAGGCAACCGCCGGCAAGGGGGTCCAACCACTCCACTAAACACGCAAACAAGTCGATCCGTTGGTGGGGAGATTCGTGGCCACCAGCGGGGAGAAAAGATGGCCACCAGTGGGGAAATTCGTGGCCGCCGTTGGGGAGAACTCGATGGCCATTGACAGGATGGAGAAACGTCGGCGCACGCTCAGCGCGGACATCCACGGGGATGCGCCGGCCCGACGCAGACGCCGGGCTCGCGGTCGCATGTATCGCACAGGGGATTCTGCCGGCACTTCAGTCGAGACGGCGCAGGCGCCGGCCGGCCGATGGCTTGCGCTTGCGGTGCTCTGCGTGCCGCTCCTGATCACCTCGTTGGACAACACCGTTTTGAACGTTGCGCTGCCGACACTCGTGCGGAAGCTGGCTGCCACCGACAGCGAGTTGCAGTGGATCGTCGACTCCTACGTGCTCGTGTTCGGCGGGCTGATGCTGGTCTCGGGGAGCTTGGCCGATCGCGTCGGTCGCAAGCGGACGTTTATCGCTGGGTTAGCGGTGTTCGCCCTGTGCTCGTTGTGGGCGGCTTTGTCCGGCTCGGCGGCGATGCTGATCGCTGCCCGGGCGAGCATGGGGATCGGTGCGACGCTGATCATGCCGGCCACCCTCTCCATCATCACGAACACGTTCACAGATCCGGGCGAGCGGCAGCGCGCCCTGGGGATCTGGGCGGGCACGACCGGAGCCGGTGTGGCGCTTGGCCCGATCGTTGGCGGGTTGCTGCTGGCGCACTTCAGCTGGGGTTCTGTGTTCTTGATCAACGTGCCGATCCCGTTGCTCGGGCTGGCGCTTGCGATCCCGCTGGTGCCGAACTCGTTTAACCCCAACGTGCAGCGACCCGACCCAGTTGGGGCACTGCTGTCGATCGCCGGCATTGGACTGCTGTTGTGGGCGATCATCGAAGCGCCGGTGCACGGCTGGACCTCGCCGCTCGCGGTCGGCGCCGGCGCCGGAGGGCTCGTCGTCCTGGCCGCTTTCGTGGCCTGGGAAGCACGAAGTTCGCACCCGATGCTGAAGCTGCGGTTCTTTCGCCAGCGGAGCTTCTCGGCTGCGATCGCCTGTAATGGGATGGTCATGTTCGGGTTGATGGGCGCGCTGTTCGCGCTGACCCAGTTCCTGCAGTTTCAGTTGGGCTACAGCGCCTTGCAGGCCGGCGTGCGCATGCTCCCGGCGGCCTGTGGGATCGCTGTCATCGCTCCGCTCTCGCCGGTGCTCGTCCGCAGACTGAGCACCAAGCTCACGGTCGCGCTCGGTCTGTTGGTGGTCGCCGGTGGCCTCTGGCAGATCTCCGGCGCCTCGGTCGGGACGACCTATACGGGACAGCTGGCGGGCTCGATCATGCTCGGCGTCGGCGCGGGGCTGACCTTCCCGGCATGTGTCGGCTCGGTGATGGGGACTCTGCCCCGAAGGCATCTCGGGGTGGGCTCCGCCACGAACGGGACATTCGTGCAGATCGGCGGCGCGCTCGGCGTAGCGATCGTCGGCAGCGCCCTGTCGACCCGTTATCAGCACCGCATGACCCACGCGCTGGCGGGGCAACACGTCCCCCATGCAATCCACGAGACGATCCTCGGGTCGCTCGGCGCCGCACTTGGCGTTGCCGAGCGCGTGGGTGGAGTCGCAGGTGCGCTGCTCTCCGAAGCCGCCCGCTCGGCGTTCATGAGCGGGATGGACCTCGGACTGCGAATTGCGGTCGTGGTGGCCCTTGCCGGAGTCGTGGTCGCACTGGTCGCGCTGCCGTCCAGGGCAACCGCCGCCGAGGACCCCTCGACGTGATGCTTCCGGCAGAAGGATCGGTGCGCGCATCCGCTGGCGAGTAGGGCTGCGCGTGGGCAGTGCTGGGGGGGTTCCCGTCGCGCCGGTCGATCGCGCAGAGCGGGAGCTCTGGTCAGGTGGCTTCAGTTTCGGGTAGATGCGGAGCGAGCGATCGTGACGTACCAGTAGCCACCCGCGAGATTCAGCGCCCCGATAACCAGGAAGAACGCTGCCCATCCGTAGACGCCGTACGAAAGGCACACGACGCCCGCGGCGGCCGCGACACAACCACCGGCAATACGCGTCAGCCCAAAGGCACGGAGGTGGCGGTACTCCCATGGGATGATCAGGCGTTGCATGCCGGGTCGCGGGGGAGTTATCCACCACCCGCGCAGGCCTTTCGGAGCAGTGTTGGCGTTGCGAACGTCCATGGGGTGCCTCCTGCGGATCGTGGCTGCTCTCCTGATGTTCCTCCTCGTCAGCAGGGATCTGACCGGACCGCCCTCCTTTCGCGCCGCGAGGCCAAGCTCGCCAGACTGAACACGCGCCCGGTCAGCGCGGCTGGGAAGGAGCTCGCGGACTCTCCGCCGGGGCGGGCCAACGCCGGTCGCGACCGGGCGCTGGGCACGGGTTGCGGGTGCGGTTAGGATCGCTCAATCACGGCGACGACCACCACGGCCGACGGGCGGATCCTTGCCTATTGCCAGTGGGGGGACCCGACCGGCACGCCCGTCTTCTCGCTGCACGGCACGCCCGGCTCGCGCCTCTCCCGGCATCCGGATGAGGACGTATATCGGCGCGCCGGAGTTCGCGTGATTACCTACGATCGCCCCGGCTATGGGCGGTCAACGCGCCACCCTGGGCGTCGGGTTGTCGACGCCGCAAACGATGTCGCAACGATCGCTGAGGCTCTCGGCCTCACACGCTTTGCCGTGTACGGTGGCTCGGGCGGCGCGCCACACGCGCTCGCGTGTGCGGCGCTGCTGCCTGATCGAGTGACGAGGTGCGCGAGCGTGGTCGGCCCAGCTCCGTTCGGCCGCGGCGGACTCTCCCAGGAGGGATGGTTCGATGGGATGGTCGAAGGAAACGTCCGTGAGGCCGGGTGGGCGCTCGCGGGCGAGGACACCCTCAGGCCGGAGCTCGAGCGCGAGGCCCGTGAGATGCTCGCGAACTTCGACACCGGGGTAGAGAACCCGCTGGGACAGGACTACGAGCTGTCCTCCCAGGATCTCGACGTGATGAGACGCGGCGAGATCCGCGCGATGCTCGCCGCGAGCATCCGCGAGGGAATCGGACGCACCGTCGACGGCGATGTGGACGACGGCCTCGCGTTCATCCGGCCATGGGGGTTCGAACTGTCGAGGATCACCGTGCCGGTGGCCGTCTGGTACGGGCCGCACGACACGCTCGTCCCCAGCGGGCACGGCAAATGGCTCGCGCGCACGATCCCGGGCGCCGAGGCCGTCCGTCTCGACGGCGGGCACTTTGCGATCTACGACAAGCTGTCGGACCTGCTCGCCTGGCTCACTGAGGATTCTGAGCGATGCTGATCCTACGCCCGTTCAACAGCTGTCGTGCGGGTCGCTCTGCGTAGACCGGCGATTGCGGTCTTGCTGGCACTCGCCGTGTTCGGGCTGTACGGCGTGACGGCGGGGAACTTGGTCGGGTATGACAGCGAGACCGCGTCTGTCAGCGAGGGGCTGGTCAAGACGGGCCAGCTTCGTGTGCTGAGCGGGACGCGATTGACGAATCAGGGGATCAGGGGGCGATTGGGTCACGTCTACAGCCGCACGGGACTGACGCAACCGGTGTTGGAGGCACCTTTCTACTGGGTCGGCGAGCGGCTCGATGACACCGCGTCGAACGGCCGGGGCTATCGGTGGCGTCTGGCGTTGCTGCGCCTCTACGAGCCGGTGATGGCCGCTCTGACAGTCGTTTCGATCTTCGGGCTGTTGCTGCTTCGCGGGGTCTCGGATCGCCGGGCACTTGGTGTTGCCGGGTTGTGCGCGGTGGCGACGTTGATCTGGCCGTATTCCAAGATCGGGATGGATACGACGCTGATGGCGATGGTCGCTCTCGCCATGCTGGCCGCGGCCTGGGCCGCTGTGCGACCGACGATCCCTCGCTTTGCGCTGGTCGGCGTTGTCGCCGCGCTGATGATGAACGCGAAGCCATACGCCGTGCTGTTGCTGGTCGGCGTGCTCCCGTTGCTCGCTGGTCAGTTCAAGACGCTCACGCGGGCGCAGCGGAGTCGGGCGATCGCCGCGTTTGCGATCCCGGTGATCGTCGGGATCGGTGCGATCGGTTGGTACAACTGGTACCGGACCGGCTCGGCGACCAACTTCGATAACGGGTACGTCTCGGAGCTGCTCGCGACGCCGATCGATGCGATCGGCCTGTTCCTCAGTCCCGGTAAGGGACTCGTGCTCTACAGCCCGCTCGTCGTACTCGGGCTGATCGGACTACCCACTCTGTGGCGCGCGGACCGCCCGATGGCACTCGCGATCATCGTGACGGTTGCGATGAACACGCTCGTGATCGCCGCATCCTCCCAATGGGGCGATGAAACGTGGGGACCTCGCTACCTCGTACCCTCGGCTTGGCTGCTCGTCCTGCCAGTCGCGTGGTGGGCCAAGGGTCGACGGCGCGTCCGGCTGCTCGCGGCCGTCGCCGTCGTCGGCTCTGTCGTGCAACTCGCCGGCGTCATACCCCGGTACTACGTCTCCACCCGGGCGGCGCAAGCCCTGGCCGGCGAACCCGTCTACCAATACGGCACCCCGGGCGCGCGCGTTGCATACGGAGACGACGGCCCACGGTGGGTCCCCGAAGCATCTCCCCTGCTCTTCCAGCTGGAACTCGTCGCGGCGTACGCCAAGGAGCGGCTGACGGGCACCGGATTCAGCGTTTCCTACTCCCCGTTCCGCGGCAACCAGGCGACGCTCGACCTGCGACACCCGGCGGGGAACTACGGGCCGCTTCCCGACTTCTGGTGGACCGCTCCGGGGGAATCGACACAAGGGGCGCTGATCGCGGTGCTGCTCGGCGTCACCGCGCTCCTGTGCGGAGCAGCCCTGATACGCGCAACACTCCAACGGCGGGACGGTCCCACCCCCGTCACTGCCTGATCCGCGGTGGGTGTGTTTCGATCGGGCGTCCCACCAGACCGGATCGGGGTCGCGCTCCCGCGTCGGGCGGAACCGGCAGTCATACGACGGTGGGGCGCGCGCGTCGGCTCGCGTCGCCCGAGACGTGCTACTCGCGGTGGCGCAGCAGGAAATCCAGGGTGGCGCGGTTGAACGCCTCGGGGTCCTCATGAAGCCCCGCGTGAGAGAGGTGGTCGAAGACGACCAATTCGCTGTTGACAATCCCGCTGGTCAACGGATCGGCGAAGCGCGTGGAGGTCACGAGGTCGTGGGCGCCGAACGTCACCAGCGTCGGGGCATCAATCTCACCGAGCGCCGAACCGGCGTCATGCGTCAGCACCGCCTCACTCTGCGACAGGAACGCCTCCAGCGGCTGAGCGGGACGACCGCGGACAAAGTCCGCGAGCGCCTGGGCGTACTCCGGCCGCTCGACGTACATCTCAGGCGTGAAGCACAGTGGGAAGATCCCCTGGATGACGGCGTCGGCGACCGTGGGCAGGGCGCGGGCGAGCGACCGCCACAGGTCCAGGATGGTGCGGAGGTAGGCGTCGGTTCGATCCCACGCGCTGTGCAGTGAGAGCGAGCGCACCCGTGCCGGATACCGTGCCGCCAGGTGCGTCGCAACCGCGGCGCCCAGCGAGACGCCGGCGACATGGGCGCGCTCGATGCCGATGGCGCCGAGGAATCCGGCGAGCTGATCGGCGTAGGTCGCGGTGGAGTAGGGGCCTCGAGGTTTGTCGCTCTCTCCGGAGCCCGGGAGATCGACGGAGATGCAGCTGAACTGTTCGGTGTACGCCGGCAGCTGGAAGGCGTAGCACGCATGGTCGGCGGCAAGATAGGGGACGAGCAGGAGCGGCTCGCCCTCACCCTGGACGTCGTAGTTGATGCTCAGACCACCGACATCGGTGTGCGGCATGTCCCTCTCCAGAGGCGCGGAACGCGGTCTCGGCACCCTACCTCGCGTACGACGCCCAGTCCAACCCGCGCCCATCGCAGCGGTTCTCAGAGGTTGCGAGATGCATCGCCCGCCGTGAGATCCGGTGAGACCTATGGATCACTCATCGGAGCAGGTCGAGCCTGCGTAGTCGGGCACGGGGAACTCGCGAGAGATCGAGGAGCAGCTGGGTGAACGCGATCGCTTCGCGGCGCATGCGCGCGATGTCGAGCTTATCCATCGTCGGGATGCCCCAGTTGAGCAGATACGAGGGTCCGGTGATGTAGTTGGCGCTCGGGATGGCACCCTTCGTCCACAGGTCTGTCCCCTCCGCCGGCCAGCCGTTCCCGTCCGGGCTTCCCGGCGCCGCGACGTACGGGCGCAGCACGCTGGCGGGGGCCGCTCGAGCGCCGCGCAGCGCCGCGTACGAGGCGTTGACGAGCGGGCTGCTCTCGGGGGCGAAGATCGTTCCGGGCTCGTACGCGCCCGTCAGCCCGTAGCGCCCGCTCGGTCCCGGCTCCCACTCGCGTGCTCCGAGGTGCTCGATCGTCACCGCACCCGCGATGCGGCGCAGCGTGTCGTTGCGGTGGCGCCGCACGAACTCCGCGGTCCCGATCGCCCCGTGGAAGTGACCGGTGGTGAGCAGCACCATGATCGTGCGCGGGAGCGCACGACGCGGTAGCCGCGCGAGGTACTGGCTCATGGCCACGATCGCATTCGGCCCGTTGTCCTCGATCCCGTTCGTGCCGTCGGTGTGACAGTGCAGCAGCATCAGCTCGTCCGACGCGCCCGGGATCACCCCGATCAGGTTGCGCGAGGTCACACGCTTCACGACCGCGGGCAGCGCGAGCCGCGCGGTCTCCCCCGTGGCGGCGGCCTGCGCGAGGCGAGCACCGGTGGCACGATCGACGTAGACGCCCGGGACGATGCGGATCGTGCCGTCGTAGGGGTAGTAGGCGCCGTGCGCCGCCTCGGCCGGCAGATCGAGCACGCCGACCGCGGCGACCGCGCCCGAGCGCGCGAGCCCCTCGAGGATCGTGATCTCATCGCCGATCCCCAGCCACGGCCGCGCATAGGCGTGGCTCGGGATGAACACGTCGCCAGGGTCGTACGACTTGTTGGCATAGGTGATCGCGGCGAAGACGGCGTATGTGTAGGACACGAGAGGGACGTCGAACACCGCGATCTTCCCGGCCAGCGACCCGGGCGCGGGAGGGCGATTCGGGTCGACGAGCGCGAGCTGCCCGGTCACGCCGCCGGCCGCGGTGCGACCGGAATACGGGATGTAGGACGCGGTCGAACCCCACCGGCCGCGGCGCCGGTGAGGACGTCGAGCGACCACCTGTCGGTCGTCCAGCGGTCGAGCGGCACCCCCTCGAACCGGAGCTGCTCGACGCCGGCCCGCCCGAGCCGTTCGCGGAGCTGGTCGATGTACTGCTCGTGCACTCCGGATGCGGTCGCGCGCAGACCCATGCGATCGAGCTGCTGTTGCCATGCGAGGAGCTGCGACTGGGGCAGGAACTGGG
>CAWDCP010000014.1:0-295886 GCA_963800815.1 uncultured Solirubrobacteraceae bacterium | reverse complement strand
AATCGGGCATCCGCAATGAGCCGCATGTAATGGGGTGGTTATGCCGCGGGCGGGAGGCGGTGATTCCCGGTTGTTCAAGGGCCGTCGGCGGCCTACGATCGGTCCCACCAACTGAGACGGAAGAACGAATGTCTATTCGACACGACGCGCACGTGGTGATCGTGGGCGGAGGTGCGACGGGCGGAGGCCTGGCTCACGATCTCGCGCTGCGGGGGCTTCGCGTCACGCTCGTTGACCGTGGTGAGCTCACTTCGGGTACGACCGGCCGTCACCATGGGCTGCTGCACAGCGGCGCCCGCTACGCGGTCGGCGATCGCGAGGCCGGGGTCGAGTGCATCCGCGAGAACACGATCCTGAAGCGGATCGCTCCGGGGACGTTCGAGTGCAACGACGGCCTGTTCGTGGCGGTGTGCGCAGAGGACCTCGAGTATCTGGAGCCGCTGGTGGAGGGCTGCACCGGGGCCGGGATCCCCGTGCAGCGGCTCACGCCCCAGGAGGCGCTGCACTTGGAGCCCAACCTGAATCCTGGGTTGCTGGCGGCGGTGCGTGTTCCGGACGCGACCGTCGATCCGATGCGACTGGTCTTGCGGTTCTTCGCCTCGGCGCGGCATAACGGGGCGGAGATCCGGCCGTACATGGAGGTGATCGGCCTGCTCGTGCACGACGGCGTGGTCTCGGGCGCGGCGGTCCGCGACCACGTCACCGGCAAGACGGGCGAGATTCATGCCGATCTGGTCGTGAACGCGGCGGGTCCGTGGTCGGGGAAGGTCGCGGCGATGGCCGGCACGAGCGTGCCGATCGCTCCCTCGCCGGGTGTGCTCCTCGCGTTGCACGGCCGGTTCTGCAACATGGTGATCAATCGGATGCACAAATCGGGGGACGGGGACATCGTGGTGCCGCAGCGTGGCTTGTCGATCGTCGGGACCACCTCGTGGGTGGTCGAAGATCCCGATGACCTCTCCGTGCCCGAGGACCACGTCGAGCGGATGTACGCTGAGGGTTCGAAGTTGATTCCGGCGTTGCGACGCGCTGAGCGACGAGCGGCGTGGTCGGCGGCGCGGCCGCTGGTTGGTTCCACCGGAGCCGCCACCGGGCGCGAACTGTCGCGCACGTTCCAGACATTTGATCACCGAGAGCGAGACGGCGTCGAGGGATTCGTGACGATCACCGGCGGCAAATCCACCACGCTGCGCGGGATGGCCGAGCTGTGTGCCGACGTGGTCTGTCGCAAGCTGGGCATCGAAGAGCCGTGCCGCACCGCCGACACCGTCCTGCTCCCGCATACCGCCTACTACTCCGCGGCCGCGGCATGAGGAGAGCGCCATGAGTACCGAGCGGCAGCATCCGCAGACCGGACAAGCCGAGCCCCTCGCCGACCAGGCGGACATCCGCAGGCTTAGCGTCTACCGGTACAAGCGCGGCGATGGGGGCGAGCGGTTCGACGACTTCGACGTTCCGGTCGGCCCCCATACGACCGTGCTCGACGCGTTGTGCTGGATCCAACTGCATCGCGATCCGTCACTGGCGGTGCGCCATTCCTGCCTGCATGCCTCGTGCGGTACGTGCGGGGTGCAGGTCGACGGTCGCGAGGAGCTCGCCTGCGTGTGCTCGGTCCAGGATCACGGTGCGCAGATCACGGTCGAGCCGCTGGCGAACCTGCCGATCCTGACCGATCTGGTCGTTGAGATGGAGGGGTTCTTTGCTCGCTTCCCGCATGCGCACCCGATGATCCGCTCGAGCGAGCTCCCGCCAGACGCTCAGCACGGCGATGTCGTGGAAGGCCAGCACGCCGAGGTCTCGCTGCACCACCATCCGCTGCACGATCAGCATCGCGCCGCGCCGCTCGGCGCCGACTTCATGCGCTTGGAGGACTGCATCGAGTGCGGGCTGTGCCTGTCGGCGTGCCCAGTCGCCGCAACCTCGCACGAGTACGTCGGTCCGGCTGCACTGGGCGCCGCCGAGCGGCTGCTCGAGGAGCCGCGCGGTGTCAAGCGCGAGGACGTGCTGGCGTGGGCGAGCCGGCCCGAGGGCGTGTGGCGCTGCCACGTGGGGTTCGAGTGCACCAGCGCGTGCCCGACCGACGCGATCCCGGCCGAGCGGATCATGGCCCTGCGCCGCGAGCTGATCTTCGGACATCAAGACGACAGGAGGGCAAGCGATGAGCGAGCCCGCGACCAACGAGCTCCCGGGCACGGCTGAGCGTTCCCTCGCCGGGCCGGTTCACCACAAGGGCCGCGGGCCCGCCGAGAGCGGCTGGCTGGAGCCGCGCGGAAGAGGCCGTGGCGGACGTGCCCTGGCGCTGCACCGCGTCACCGGGCTGGTGATCGTTCTGTATCTGTACCTGCACCTCTGCGTGCTCTCGATGCTGCTGATCGGCCACTCCGCCTGGAGCAGCTTTCTCAGCCTCGTGACCGCCAAGAGCTTCCTCGCTCTCGAGGTCGTGCTGATCGCCGCCGTCCTCTTTCACGGGCTCAACGGCATTCGCGTCGCGCTCGTCGGCAGCGGCATCGTGGTCCCCCGTGAGCGGGCGCTGTTCTGGGCCGGAACCGCGATCGGGTCGGCGGGGATCATCTACGCCGCTCTGCACATCCTCGGAGCGATCTGATGAGCGTCATCCCTCTCCCCAAAGGAGACTCGCCCACTGACTCTCCCGCCTCGGCCTACCGGCGCGGACGCTCGGCCCGGGTGTGGTACTGGACCGCCGGCAGCGGCCTCGCGCTCGTGGCGCTGGCCACCATGCACATCATCGCTCAGCACTTCATCGTTCACCAAACAGGCGGCCTGCGGACTTACAGCGAGGTGCTGAGCTACATCGCCAACCCGATCATCTTCGTCCTCGAGACCGGCTTCCTGCTCGCCGTCACGGTCCACGGGATGCTCGGAATACGAGGCATCCTGCACGACCTCGACCTCGGAGCCATGGCTAAGCGACGGATTGACGTAGCTCTGTGGGTGGTCGGAACACTCACCGTCGCCTATGGCCTGGTGTTGCTGATCATCCTCGCGTCGCGCGCGCCGTGAGTGCGCTCACCCAGCTGCTCGAGCGGCTGCGGCGCACCCGGCCGCCACCTGGGTCGGCGGCGGGCGTGGTCGCGGTCCCATCTCGCGGAGAGGAGCTGACCGGCGAGGTCGCGTCCCTGTTCGCGCACCTCGACGAGATCGAAGCCCAGGGCGAGCTGATCCGCTCGACCGCGATCTCGGACGCTGCCGAGATCGCGGCTGCGGCCGATGCCGAGCGCCGGCGGATCCTCGCCGAGGCACGCGCGGAGGGTGAGCGGGTCGCGGCCGAGGTGCTCGCGCGTCACCGCGCGACCGCCGAGCAGCAGGTCGCAGCGATGCTCGCCGACGCTCGATGCCGCGCTGCGCAGGTGCATGCTCGCGGCCGGGAGCGCACGCCGGCGCTGGTCGAAGAGATCGTTGAGCGGATGTTCGAGGGCGGCGAATGAGGGCGGGGTGGACAGCCGGAGTGACGCGCGCGCGGCTGCTGCGGACCCGGGCCGTGGGCGCCGAGCACGCGGGGGCGATCGCCCGTTCGCGGTCGCTGGAAGCTGGTATTGGCGTGCTTGCTGGGAGCGCGTACGGCGAGCGCGTACACGCGGGCAGCGGCCCCGTCCACGCGGAACGCGCGGTGGCCGAGACGCTGCTGTGGCATCTGCGGATCCTCGCGGGCTGGTTGCCGGCTCCCGGCGCCGGTCTGGTGCGGACGCTTGCTGGGTGGTTCGAGCTGGCGAACATCGACGCACGGATGGCAGCCTTCGCCAGCGACGGACGCGAGCCCGAGCCGTTCGTGCTCGGAGGTCTGTCGACCGCGTGGGGGCAAATCGATCAGGCGCGCACGATCGAGGAGATGGCGCAGGCGATCGCCGCTTCGGCCTGGGGGAAGATTGAAGGGGCCACACCCGGAGCGCTGTCGCTCGGGCTGCGGGTCTCCTGGGCGCGCCGGGTGGAGGAGGCCGCTCCGGAGGCCGCGGATTGGGTCGCGGGCGCGGGCGCGCTGCTGCTCGCGCGCGAGCTCCTGGTCGCCGGCAGTCGTGAGGGCACCGCACAGCTCCGCCGGCTTCCGGCCGCCAGCGACCGGGCGCTCGCCGCCGGCTCGCTGGACGAGCTGCGGGCGGCGCTCGCCCCGCGCGCGAGCTGGGCGCTTGCCGACGTGGACGATCCCGCCGAGCTGTGGCGTGCCGAGCTCGGATGGTCGGATCGGGTCGAACGCGACGCGCTCGCGCTGCTGCGCACCAACAGCGACGAAGCCGTCGTGCTCGCCTCGGTCACGCTGCTGGGCATCGACGCGCAGCGCACGGCCCGCGCGCTTCAGGCGGCCGCGCACGGCGCAGATTCCGAGATCACGGAGCTGATCGGTGGAGCTGCCTGAGCGAACGCTGCCCGTACGCATGCGGCGGATCGCAGTCGTGGCGCTCCGCGGCAGCGTGCGCAACGTGCTCGTCGCGCTGGCGGAGAGCGGCACGGTCGATCTCGCCGGGCCGCTCGGGAGCGGCGAAGGCCCCGCGCTCGAGGCGCTCCGGCGGCTAGAGCGCCGGGGCGATCGAGGCGCGCCCGCCAAGCCGGTTCTGTCCCGCCAGCCACCCGACGTCGAGCAGCTCGAGCAAGCCGGAGCACGCGAGCTGCTCGGCGGCGAGGTGGAGCTCGAGCGCAGAACGGCGAGCCCCGTGCAGCACCGGAGCTTCGCCGTGTTCGTGGGCTGGGCGCCGGAGCCGGAGCTCGCACATCTGAGCGAGCGGCTCGCGCCCCTCGGGGCGTCGCTGGTCGAGCTGCCCAATCCACGCGGCGCACGGCCGCCGACGCTGCTCGCTCCGGCACCGGCCACCGAGCCTTTCCACCCGTTGCTGACCACGTACGGCACGCCGCCGTACGAGGATGTCGACCCGACACCATTCGTGGCCTTCACCTACAGCCTCATGTTCGGCATGATGTTCGGCGACGTCGGCGACGGGCTGCTGATCGTGCTCGCGGCGCTGGCGCTGCGCCGCACTCGTCACCCGCGCCTTCAGTCGTTGCGCAAGGCGTGGCCGATGATCGCCGCCCCGGGCGCTGCGGCAATCGTGTTCGGGGTGCTGTACGGCGAGTTCTTCGGTCCCACCAAGCTGCTGCCGACGCTGTGGCTTGCGCCCCTTGACGAGCCGACGCGGCTGCTCGTCGCCGCCGTGGTGGTCGGTGGCTGCCTGCTCGCCGGCGGCTACGCGATCGGGATCGTCAATCGGTGGCGCGAAGGCGGAGCACGGCTGGCGCTGACCGCGGTGTCTGGCGTCCCAGGGCTCATGCTGCTGCTCGGCTTCGGTCTGATCGGGTTCGGGATCGCCGTTCACGCGGCTCCGCCCGAGATCCTCGGCTTGGCCGTCGTCGCAGCGGCGATTCTGCCGCTCACGATCGGGCTTCGCTCCGAAGCGGGTCCCGGTCCCGCGGGCGTGTTCGAAGTGCTGATCGGCCTGCTCGATGCGTTGCTGCGAGTCTTCTCGAATGTGTTCTCCTTCGCGCGCCTCGCCGCCTTCGGCCTGATGCACGCCGCGATCGGCCAAGAGGTGCTGCACGCGGCGGGCGGCCTGATCGGCTCGCCGCTCGGCGATCTGGCCGCGGCCACGGTGTTCGTCATCGGCAGTGCCGTGGCGTTCGCGCTCGAGGGGCTCGTCGTCGCGGTGCAGGCGCTGCGGCTGGAGTACTACGAGCTGTTCTCGCGCGTGTTCGCGCTGGAGGGTCGTCCATTCAGGCCGTGGAGCCTGCCACTGTTGTCTACGAAGGAGGCGCCATGATCGAGTCGTTGTTGATTGCCGTGCCCGCTGCCATCGGGGGCGGGTTGACGGCACGGACGCTGCTGCGCCGCTCGCCGAGAATGGGCGTGCGGTGGCTGTTGCGGGTCAACGTCACGATCGCCGGCGCTTCCGCGCTCGCGCTCCTGCTGATGCTCGCCGGCGTGGTCGATCCCGCCCAGGCCGCCACCACGGCGGCGGCGAGCCGCAGCCCGGGCGACGCGTTTATCGGCGCGGGAATCGCGGTTGCCGGGTCGACGATCGGCGCCGGGGTGGCCGTCTCCTACACCGGGTCGGCCGCGCTGGCCGCGATCGCCGAGAAGCCGGAAATGCTGGGTCGCGCGCTGGTGATCGTCGGACTGGCCGAAGGCATTGCCATCTACGGGCTGATCGTCGCGATCATCCTGATCGGCAAGGCATGAGCGGGATCGCCGCGATCGGAGAGAGCGACCGGGTGCGCGGCTTCGCGCTCGCGGGCGTGACCGTCGCCGCGGCCGACGAGCCCGACGCCGCCCGTGCCGCATGGCGGGCGCTGCCCGCCGATGTGGCGCTGGCGATCCTCACGCCCGCCGCGCATGCCGCGATCGCGGGCGAGCTTGCGGACGGCGGACGGCGGCTGTGGGTGGTGATGCCCGCGTGACGCTCGAGGCCGTGCAGAACGCCGCGCTCGACGGCGCCTCGGCCGAGGCTCACGCGATCCAGCGCGCGGCACGGAATCGCGCGGAGCAGACCCTCGTCGAGGCCCGCGCGCACGCGGCAGCGCTGCTCGCCGAGCGTCGCACAGCCGCCGAGGCGCTCGCGGACCTGGAGGAGCGCGAGCGACTCGCGCAGGCGCGCGGTGATGCACGCACGACCGTACTGCGGGCACAGCGGGCGGTGCTGAACGACGCCACCGCGGCGGTGCGCGCGGCGGCCCTTCAGCTGATCCACGACCCGCGGTACGAGCGGCTGAACGACGCCCTCGCCGGGGAGGCCCGCCAGCGGCTCGCCGGCAACGGGGCCGTGCAGATCGTGACCGCGCCGAACGGCGGATTCGTCGCGCGTGCCGGGAGCCGCGAGCTCGACTACTCGCTGAGCGCGCAGGTCGAGCGCCACCTCGACGCGCTCGGGGAGGAGCTCGAACGGCTGTGGCGATGACCTCGGCGCTCGTCACGCGCGTCAACGGCCCGGTGGTCGAGGTGAGCGCGGGCGACGGCCTCGCGATGCTCGATCTGGTCGAGGTCGGCCCGCAGCGTCTCCCCGGCGAGGTGATCGCGCTCGACGGCGCCTCGGCGACCGTGCAGGTGTACGAGTACACCGGCGGGCTCCGGCCGGGTGACGACGTGGTCGCGACCGGCGGTCCGCTGGCTGGGCAGCTCGGGCCCGGACTGCTCGGAGGCGTGTTCGACGGCGTGCTGCGTCCGCTGGCAACCGCGGGTGTGCGGATAGAGCCCGGCGGCGCCACCGGCACCATCGGCGCCGGGCGGGCGTGGCAGTTCACCCCGAATGTCAGCTCCGGCCGCGAAGTGGGTCCGGGTGCGATTCTGGGAAGCGTGCGCGAGACGGCGGCGGTCGAGCACCACATATTGGTGCCGCCCCAATGCGGTGGCCCGGTCGAGTGGATCGCGCCGGCCGGCGCGTACCGCGTCGACGACCCGATCGCCCGCGTCGGCGGCACGGCGCTCGGTCTCTCGCACCGCTGGCCGGTCCGTCGTCCACGGCCGGCACGGGCGCGGCTGCCGGCGACCGAGAGCCTCGTCACCGGCCAGCGCGTCCTTGACCTGCTGTTTCCGATCGCCCGCGGCAGCACCGCCGCGATCCCGGGCGGGTTCGGCACCGGCAAGACCGTGTTGCTGCAGCAGATCGCCAAATGGTGCGACGCGGCGGTGATCGTGTACGTCGGCTGCGGCGAGCGCGGCAACGAGCTGGCCGACGTCCTCGAGGAGTTCGAGGGGCTGGAGGACCCCCGAACCGGGCGGTCGCTGCTCGAACGCACCGTGCTGATCGCGAACACCTCGAATATGCCGGTCATGGCTCGCGAGGCCAGCATCTACACCGGCGTGACGGTCGCCGAGTACTACCGTGACATGGGATACGATGCGGTCGTCATCGCGGACTCCACCTCGCGCTGGGCGGAGGCGCTGCGCGAGCTGGCCTCGCGCACCGACGAGCTCCCCGCCGAAGAGGGCTATCCGGCCGGCCTCTCGTCCGCGCTCGCCGACTTCTACGAGCGCGCCGGCCGGGTCGAGACGCTCGCCGGCGACACCGCGTCGGTAAGCATCCTCGGCGCGGTCTCGCCTCCCGGCGGGGACCTGACGGAGCCGGTGACCTCGCACACCCGGCGGTTCGTGCGCTCCGTGTGGTCGCTCGACCGCGACCTCGCCTACGCCCGACACTACCCGGCCGTCAGCTGGCGGGACTCCTCCTCACGCGACGCCGACCAGCTCGCCACCTGGCACGCCGAACACGGCGACCCCGCCTGGGGCGATCGCCGCCTGACCGCGCTGCGGCTGCTCACCGACGCCGACAGGATCGAGTCGATCGCCCAGCTCGTCGGGGCCGACTCGCTACCCGAACACGAGCGCGTGTCGCTGCGCGCCGCGAGGCTGCTGCGCGAGGCGGTGCTACAGCAGAGCGCCGTGCTCGACAACGACCAGTACAGCTCACCCGGTAAGCAGCGCGCGCTGCTCGAACTGGTGCTCGCCGTCCACGAGCGACTGATCGCGCTGCTCGCGCGTGGGGTAGCGATCACTGAGCTCGACGAAGCCGACCTGTCGCCGGTGATGCGCGCCCGCTACGACACGCCGCCCGACGGCGCCGGCGAGGTCGAGCGGATCCACCGTGAGCTGATCGGCGCGCTCGAGTCGCTGGGGCCGCCTTCATGACTGCGCGACCGGAGGCCGAGCATCAGGCTCAGACCGCGGGGCCGGATTCCGCGCGCAGGACACCGCCGGCTCCGATCGAGTACCGCTCGATCGGATCGATTCGCGGGCCGCTGATCGTCGTGCAGGACGTCACGGGCGTCGGCTGGGACGAGGTCGCACAGGTCACGCTCGACTCGGGTGAAGTCCGCCACGGAACGGTGCTCGACGTGCACCGCGACCTTGCCGTGGTCGAGATCCTCGAAGGAACCTCGGGGATGCGACTGGACTCTGCGCGGGTCGCGTTCTCAGGCACCCCGATGCGGATTCCGGTTGGCGAGGGGTGGCTCGGACGGACCTGCAACGGCCGCGGGGACCCGATCGACGGGGGGCCGCCGGTGCTCGGGGGCGAGCTGCGTCCGGTCGCCGGAGCGCCGATCAATCCCGCGGCGCGGGCGGCCCCGACCGAGGCGATCCTCACCGGAGTGAGCGCGATCGACGGGCTCGCCACGCTGGTACGCGGGCAGAAGCTGCCCGTGTTCTCGGTCGGCGGGCTGCCACACCTCGAACTGGCCGCGCAGGTCGCAGCCCAAGCGCACGTCGAGGGCGAGCAGTTCGCGATCGTGTTCGCCGCGCTCGGCCTCCCGCACGCAGACGTCCACACGGTCCGCAGCGTGCTCGAGCGCCGCGCCGAGCTGGGCGACCTGGCGCTGTTCGTCAATACCGCCGACGATCCAGTGGTCGAGCGGATCGTCACCCCACGCGTCGCGTTGACCGTCGCCGAGCACCTCGCGTTCGACCTCGGGCGCCACGTGCTGGTGGTGCTCGCCGATCTGACCAACTACTGCGAGGCCGTACGCCAGGTATCTGCCGCGCGCGGCGAGGTTCCGAGCCGCCGCGGCTACCCCGGCTACCTGTACAGCGACCTGGCTTCAGTGCTCGAGCGCGCCGGCAGGATCAAAGGCGTGGCGGGATCGCTCACGCAGGTGCCGGTGCTCACGATGCCGGCCGGCGACATCACCCACCCAGTGCCCGACGTCACCGGTTACATCACCGAAGGCCAGCTGGTGCTGAGCGCCGAGGCCTACGCCCGCGGCATCTCCCCGCCGCTGGACCCGCTCGCCTCGCTGTCGCGGCTGATGGGGCACGGCGCCGGACCTGGCTTGACCCGGGACGACCACCTCGAGATCGCCGCTCAGTTGTACGGGATCGCCGCCCGCGGCCGCCAGGCCGCGGACCTCGCCGAAGTGGTCGGTGAGGACGCGCTGGCCGAAAGCGACCGCGACTATCTGCGCGTCGCCGCGGCGTTCGAGTCGGACTTCCTGTCCCAGCCACTGGACCAAAGCCGCTCGCTTGAGGACACGCTCGACCGCGCGTGGGCCGTCGCCTCGCGATTGCCGCGGCACGAGCTCTCGATGATCACCCCTGCCACCCTGGACGCGCACTACGTCGATGGCGTTGCGGATTCCCCCGGGTAGGGCGGGCCGGATCTGGCTCGTGCGGCGGCTTGACATCGCCAGGCGCGGCGCCGAGCTGCTGGATCGCAAGCGCCAGGTGCTGCTCCGCGAGCTGGCGCGGGTCCGGACCGAGGCCGCCGACGCCGAGCTGGCGTGGCACGAGGCGGCGGCGCAGGTCGCGCTCTGGTCGGCGCGGGCGGCGATGCTCGACGGCCCCGGCCGGCTCGAGCTACTGGCACGCCACGTCCAGCAGCCCGCATCGCTCGAGCTGTCATGGACGAACATGATGGGCGCCCGCCTTCCGTCGGTGGAGCGGATCGACATCCCAGACCCGCCGCGGCTCTCGGCGCTCGGCGGCAGCTCCGCGACGGTGCTCGCCGCACGCGCATGCGCGGACGCCACGCGCGCCGCCGCGCGCTACGTCGCTCTCCAGCGCGCGGAGGCCGAGCTGTCGGCCGAGCTGCGGCGCGCCGCCCGACGGCTCCGAGCCCTCCAGAATCGCTGGATCCCGCAACACGAGGCCGCGCTCGCCAGCCTCGACCTCGCGCTCGACGAGAGTCAGCGCGAGCAGTCCGCGCGAGCACGATGGGTGCTACGCGGCCTACGCCTGCGGGAAGGCGCGTAACAGTGGTCAGATTCCATCGGCACGCTGCGCGGAGTCGTCGGGGCATGCGGGCAGCTCATCGATGCGCGCGACCGCCTACATCTGGCCGAGCACATGCCGAGCGACCACGATGACCTGGGTCGGAATCGTCGCCGGCCGCGCACGACCTCCTCGTACTCGCCTGCTTCCGGCTGATCGTCTGGGGGATCGGACGAGCTCTGGCGTTGGCGCGCACGCACCAACGCGCTTCGGAGCGAGTCCAGGCCCGGCGAACCCGTGGTCGAGAGATGACCCAAGCGCCTGGGGACTAGCATCGTCAGAGCAGATGGATGCTTTTGAGAGACCGATGCCCCGCCCCCAGGGCTGATCGGGCCACAAGAGTCTGATGACATCGGCCGGCGAACCCGAGGGCGAACTCGGTTCTGCCGAGGTCCCGCTCGTCCCTGATGCGGATGGCGTCGAGGCGCCGCAATTTGGTGAGCTTGAGAGCGCGCCCGATGTGCCGGCGGAGGCGCGCGAGGAGCTGCTGGCACTCAAGTCCGGCGCGGTGTTCCTGTGCGCACGGCCCGATGGGGACATCCGCGCCTCACGCGCATCCGGCGAAGGACTCTACGTCGAGGACACGCGACACCTGTCGGAGCTGCGCGTGACGGTGGGCGGGCGGCCGCCGGTGCTGCTCTCGTCGGTGATGGAGTCCGGACATCACGCCGTGATCAATGCCACCAACTCCGTGCTCAGCGGGACCCGGCCGCCGGTTCCACAGGAGACGCTCAACGTGCGCCGGACGGTGCTGATCTCCGACCGGCTGTTCTACCGCGTGCGTGTTCGCAGCTTCCGTCCTCATCCGGTCGCGACAGTCGCCGAGGTGTCGCTGGCGGCCGACTTCGCCGACGTGTTCGAGGTCAGAGGCGTCGGGCGGCACACGACTGGCCACGTGGCGCCGCCCACGAGCGACGGGAGGCACGTGCGCCTTCGCTATCTGGCGGCAGACGGTCAGCGTCGCGAGACGCTCGTCGAGTTCAGCCCGCTTCCGTCACGCCTGAGAATCGACGGCGGCCGGGCAATCGTGGCCTGGGACGTCCAGCTCGACGCCGGTGAGGCGACCGAGTTGCTCATCACGGTGCTGCCGGCGCGCAGTGGCCGCCGGCGCGCTCGGCCGACGCCCGACGAGACGGCCACCCGGCTCGAGGCGGCCCACGCCGATTGGGTCGGGAGCTGCGCGCGCATCAGCACTGACAACGACCGGTTCGACCGGCTGATCGACGCGTCCGTGCGTGATCTGCACGCGTTGATGACACCGGTCGCGAACGGCCAGCTGCCCGCGGCCGGGATCCCGTGGTACGTCGCGCCGTTCGGCCGTGATTCGCTGCTGAGCGCCTGCGAGTCGCTGATGGTCAATCCCGAGGTCGCCCGCGGCACGCTGCTCGTGCTCGCAGGGCTCCAAGCCCGCTCGGACGAGCCTTGGCGCGATGCCGAGCCCGGCAAGATCCTGCATGAGCTGCGCACGGGCGAGCTCGCCCGCACAGGCCACATCCCGCACACGCCGTACTACGGCACCGTCGACGCGACGCCGTTGTTCCTGATGGTCGCGGGCGGCTACTACCGCTGGACGCTCGACCTCGACACGATGGCCCAGCTGCGGCCTGCGCTCGGCGCCGCGCTCGAGTGGATGGACGCGTGGGGCGATCGCGACGGCGACGGTTTCATCGAGTACGAGCGCCGCTCGCCGGCGGGCCTTGTCAACCACGGCTGGAAGGACTCACACGACGCGATCATGCACGCCGACGGGTCGCTCGCCGAGGGCCCGATCGCGCTCGTGGAGGTCCAGGGCTACGTCTACGAGGCGAAGCTGCGCATCGCCGATGTTTACGAGGCACTCGGCGATGCGCCCCACGCGGACCGGTTGCGGACCGAGGCGGGCGCGTTGCGGGCGGCCTTCAACGAGGCGTTCTGGGACCCGGATGAGGGGTTCTTCGTGCTGGCCTTGGACGGGCGCAAGGCCCAGGTGCGCAGCGTCACGTCCAACCCGGCGCATTGCCTGTACTGCGGGATCGTCGACGCGGACAAGGCCGCGCTCGTGGCGGAGCGGCTGATGGCGCCGGACATGTTCTCCGGCTGGGGGATCCGGACCCTGTCGAGCCGCTCGCCGGCCTACAACCCGATGAGCTACCACAACGGCTCGGTCTGGCCGCACGACAACGCAATCGCCGCCGCCGGCCTCAAGCGCTACGACTTCGACGCGGCGACGGCGCGGATCGCCGCCGGGCTGTTCGAGGTCGCCGCCGGCGCGCGTGACTTCCGCCTGCCCGAGCTGTTCTGCGGCTTTCACCGCGATGGGT
Source organism: uncultured Solirubrobacteraceae bacterium (assembly GCA_963800815.1). Classification (GTDB taxonomy): domain Bacteria; phylum Actinomycetota; class Thermoleophilia; order Solirubrobacterales; family Solirubrobacteraceae; genus Palsa-465. Next base: position 282,887 of record CAWDCP010000014.1, on the reverse strand, counting down.
CCAGAGCGATCGTCCCCTACCCGGTCGCCTGCATCCCTCAGGCCTGGGCGGCGACGGCCCCGTTCATGCTGCTCCAGGCCATGCTCGGGATCTCCGCCCACGCGCAGGACAACCGACTGACGGTCGACCGCCCGCGACTGCCGGACTGGCTCTCGAGCGTCGAGCTCAGCAACGTCCGCGTCGGCCGCTCCAAGGTCAGCCTCGCCTTTCGCCAGGACCGATCCAGCACGGGCTTCTCGCTGCTCGAGCAACAGGGCGACGTGCGGGTCACGATGTCGACATGAGCCGCGTGCCTGCCGCCGGGTTGGCCGAGCCGGCGATCAGCGCGTCGCCGGCGCGGCGATGCGAGGCGATCGTCTTCGGCTGGGACGGCACGGCGGGTCCTGACCGCGATGTCGGTGCGGCGCGCCTGTGCCGTCTGATCGAGGATGCGTGTGCAACCGGCATCGAGCTGGCGATCGTGAGCGCAACCGAGATCGGCGACCTCGATGACCGGCTGCCGGCGCGCCCAGCGGGCCCCGGCGGTCTCGTGGTGTTGGCCGGTCCCGGTACGGAGGCCTACCAGGTCGATGAGCAGGGGCCCCGGCTACTTGCGCGCATCGGCGACGAGTCCGAATCGCGAGACTGGGTCATGCACTGGCTGTGGCAGCGCGGGATCTCGGCCGACCAGGTTCTGCGCAGCGATTCGCTCGGGGGCGACCTGGAGACACTCGCCGCCGCGCTCAAGGACCAGATCGCCCGACGCTCGGACGGCGAGCTGCCGATCCTCGACGCGGATCCGGCGTGGACGCTCTCGATCGAGGGTGTCGATCCGCTGCTCGAGCGCGTGCGCGAGTCTCTGCTGACCCTGGCCGACGGCCGACTCGGCACGCGCGGAAGCCTGCTCATCGAACGACCGGGCAGCGACCCGGCGGTGCTGATGTCCGGGGTCTATGCGAGGCGAGGCGCGGAGACGCACCTGCTGCCCGCGCCGCGCTGGAACGTCATCACCGGGGGCGACGCCGCGGCGACCGAAGTCGATCGCGTGCTCGATCTCCACGCCGGCGTGCTGCACCAGCGGATGGGATCGGGCTCCGCCCGGCTCGAGGCGCTGCTGCTGTCCTCGCTGGCGCGGCCCGCGACCGCAGTGCTGCGGGTCGTCGATCAGGGCAGAACCATGCTCGCGCCGACGCCGCTGGCCCCTTCGACGGCCCGCCACGAGAACGGTGAGGCCGACGACGGCTGCGTCTGGATGTGCGTAACCGGCCGCCCCGGGTCGATCGCCGCCGCGGCCCATGACCAACTGCGTGACGAGAGTGGACACCGGGTGCTCGACCGCATCGCGACCTACGAGGGCTCCGCTCACGGCCATGTCGCTCCCCTCGCCGTTGTCGGCCGCCTCCGGATCGCGCGGAGCCTCGGATTCGATCGGCTGCTGTGCGAGCACCGCCAGGAATGGGCCGCGCGCTGGGAGGACGCGGACGTGCGGATCGACGGCGATCCGGAGCTGCAGCGGGCCACACGGTTCGCGGTCTTCCATCTCCTCGCCAACGCCCCGGAGCAGGACGAGGGGGCGATCGGCGCACGGGGACTCAGTGGCAACGCCTACCGAGGACACGTGTTCTGGGACAGCGACGTGTACGTGCTGCCGTTCCTCGCCGCGACGCGCCCGCGCGCGGCTCGGGCTCTGCTCGAGTACCGGGTCAGGCGTCTGCGTGTGGCGATGCGCACGGCCCATGCTCAGGGCCGGGCCGGGGCCCGGTTCCCGTGGGAGTCCGCGGGATCCGGACGGGACGTGACGCCGGCGCAGATGCGCGACGGACGCGGCGAACTGCGACCGGTGCTCACCGGCCCGTTCGAGGAGCACATCATCGCCGACGTCGCGTGGGCGGCCGCGTGCTACATCGACTGGACCGGCGACCGGGAGTTCGCCGACGGTCCGGGCCGCGAGCTGATCGTACAGACGGCCCGCTGGTGGGCCTCCCGGATCGAGACCGACGAGCACGGACGCGGGCACATCCGCGACGTGATCGGCCCGGACGAGTACCACGAGCATGTCGATGACAACGCGTTCACCAACGTGATGGCGCGCTGGAACCTGCGCCGAGCCGCGTCCTCGGGCAACGGCGTCGTCGACGAGCGCGAGCGCCGGCGTTGGCTCGAGCTGGCCGATGTGATCGTCGACGGCTTCGACGCTGCCACCGGTGTCTATGAGCAGTTCGCGGGCTTCCACGCCCTCGAGCCACTGGTGATCGCGGAGCTCGCGCCGCAGCGGCCGATCGCCGCCGACATCCTGCTCGGTCCCGAGCGCACGAACGCAGCCCAGGTCGTCAAGCAGCCTGACGTGCTGATGCTGCACTACCTGATCCCCGACGAGGTGGTCCCCGGCTCGCTGGAGGCGAACCTCGACTTCTACGAGCCGCGCACTGCCCACGGCAGCACGCTCTCCCCCGGCGTCCACGCGGCGTTGCTCGCTCGCGCCGGCCGCACCCGGCAGGCACTGGACCTTCTGCGGCTGACGGCCGGCATCGACCTCGACGACATCGGGCATATGACCGCCGGCGGGCTGCACCTCGCCGCCATGGGCAGCGTGTGGCGTGCGCTCGCGCTGGGCTTTGCCGGCCTGCGGCCCGTGGGTGACGCGCTGGCGATCGACCCCGTGCTTCCGCCCGGCTGCGAGGCGCTCGAGGTGCGGGTGCGCTTTCGGAACAGCCGCGTTCGCGTCCGTGTTCATCCCGACTCCGTCGAGCTCACCGCCGATCCGCCCGTTCGTGCCTTCGACCCCGCCGGGGAGCCCGTGCAGCTGGGCCGCAGCGCCCGGACATTCCCGCTTCAGCCGATGACGCGGGCGAGGACGCCATGACCACCCTGCTCGCCGCGCTCGACTCCAACTCGTCGGCGAGGCCGGTGCTCCGCACCGCCGTCGAGGTGGCCGGCCTGTTCGACGCTTCCGTGGTGGCGCTGCACATCACTGAGGAGGGTGTGACCAGCCGCGCCCCGGAGCTGGCGCGCGCCGCGGGGGTGGAGCTGCGCGAGACCGCCGGCTCACCGATCGAGCAGATCGTGACCGATGCGCAGGACCCGGATGTCGCTGCGCTCGTCCTCGGCGCGCGGGGAGCCCGCAGCGGCCCGCACCCCGCGGGGCACACCGCACTCGACGTGATCACGCGCGTGCGCAAGCCGGTCGTCGTCGTCCCTCCCGACGGCGAGGCGCCACGACAGCTCCGCCGCATCCTGGTGCCCCTCGAGGGCAGCCCCGAGCGCTCGCAGGCGCTCCAGCGCACGATCGAGCTGGCTCACCGACGCCGGGTCGAGGTGCTCGTGCTCCACGTCCACTCGCCGGAGACCGTGCCCGCCTTCGCCGATCACGCCCCGCACGCCGCCAGCGCCTGGGGCGAGGAGTTCCTCGCGCGCTACGTCTCCGCGCCCGACGACCGGATCACGCTGCTCCGCCGGGTCGGCATCGCTGCCGATGACGTCGTCGCGGTCGCGCACGAGGTCTCGGCCGACCTGATCGCCCTCGCCTGGAAGCAGGACCTCAGTCCCGGTCACGCTCGCGTCGTGGCGGAGACGCTCGCGCACAGCGACGTCCCGGTACTGCTCGTACCGGAGGGGTGAGCCACGCGTCACGGCCGCGCGACCCGCGTCGAGCACTACAGCGACGTGAGGTAGCGCGAGTCGACCTCGTCCAACAGAAGTTCGCGCGCGTGGAGGACGTCCGCAGCTCGTCGGGCAAGGACGTTGCGCTCGATCGCGCCGCCGGCGGACGCGAGGCTGCGGTCCTGAATCGTGCCGAGGAACCAGCGGGAGAAGGCCCCGTGCGCGAGGGGATGGTCGAGGATGCTGTCGTCGATATCGCGCACGATGCGGCTGAACTCGGCCAGCGTCGTGGCAGTCGCAACCACGCGGCCGTCGGGGCCGCGGAAGCGAAACCATCGGTGGTCCGGCAGGGCGTTGGCGGCGTACTTGTGCCGGTGGCGGACGTGCGGTGTCCGGCGCACGCGAACGATGAATGAGCGCTCTGTCGACCGGTCTCCCGCATCCGTGCCACTCGCGCGGCAGCGCGATCGTCGCCGCCCAGCCAACGAGGGGGATCGGCGGTGATCGTCACGTCGATCGCCGCCAATGCCGTGGGACTCAGCTGTTCCGGCCGTATAGCCGGCCGTGATCCATTCCTCGATCAGCAACCCGGCGATGTAGGACTTGCCGGACCCGCTCTGTCCGCAGACCAGGACGTTGGTCGGCGACCCCGGCAGCGTGGCCCAGGTCGCGTCTTACGAAGCGCCCGATGGCGATCCTGGGCCGCGCCGGCCGGATCATCTGCTCTCCGGTCAGGACGGGACCCGCCAGCAGCGCGGCCACGCCGGCGCCGTTGCGTTCCTCGAGCACGAGGTCGGCATGTTCGACCAGCGACGGCACCGCGTTGGCCACTGCCACCCCGATTTCGGCTACCTGCAGGAGCGCCAGATCGTTCTCGGCATCGCCGACGGCGAGGACATTGTGCGGTGAGACTCCCAGTTCGCTCAGAGCGGCCAGCAGCCCCGTGCCCTTGGAGATGCCGGCGGGGAGGATCATCAGCTCGCCCCGGTTGGGCACGATCTGGCAGTCCAGACCGAGTGCCCCGACCGCCGCGAGTACCGCTCCGTCATCACGGCATCGAAGTGGCCACGCAGCCCAGGGAATGCAGCATCGAGCTCGGGCGCGATCCGCCCGGTCACCAGCAGCGCGACCAGGCCTCCGTCTCGGAGCCGATCGACCTGCTCGATCGCCGCCGCCGAGAGACGGTCGCCGTCCACGAGCGTGCCGTCGAGATCGAGGGCTACAGCACGAATCAACCCCGCCATCGGGGGGCCCCCGGCCGGATCGAACGTCGTGAGTGTCGTCTCGTTCATGGAGAACCGGCTCGTACGCCGGATCCTGAACGCTAGCCCGTACCCTCGGGGCCGCAATCCCGACGATCCGCGGGTTTGGCGCGGGGAACTACTGAACCGATCGCCGGCCCGCGCTCAACGCCGTAGTTGGCCGAGACGCAATGCGGTGGCTGTACGGATGCGGGGCGAGCGCCGCCGTGGGACTGTTGGCCCAAGTGTCCACCGCCGTCATCGTCACGATCATCGTCGTCGTTGTCGCGCTTGTGCTGCTCGCCAGCGCTATCCGCATCGTGCGCGAGTACGAGCGCGTGGTCGTGTTTCGGCTCGGCCGGCTTCGCGGCGCCCGCGGACCGGGGCTCGTCCTGATCATCCCGTTGATCGAGCGCACCCGCAAGGTGAACCTGCAGGTCGATACCGCCGACATCCCGGCGCAGGACCTCATCACCAAGGACAACGTCACGGTGCGGGTCGAGGCGGCGGTGTTCTTCCGGGTCGTCGATCCGGTCAAGACCGTCGTGGCGATCCGTGATTACCAGCACGGCGTCCTGCGAATCGCCCAGACGACCCTGCGCGCGACCCTCGGCCAGCACGATCTCGACGACCTGCTCGCCAATCAGGCCGCGATCAACGAGCAGCTCAAGCAGATCATCGACACCGGCACCGAGCCCTGGGGCGTGAGCGTGGTCAAGGTCGAGACCAAGGACGTCGGCCTGCCGGAGTCGATGAAGCGGGCGATGGCGCGCCAGGCCGAGGCCGAGCGCGAGCGGCGAGCCAAGGTGATCGCCGCCGAGGGCGAGTACCAGGCGGCCGAGCGCCTGTCGCAGGCGGCCGGCGTGATCGCCCGCGAACCGGGCACCCTGACCCTGCGCACGCTGCAGACGCTTGCCGAGGTCGCCACCGAGCACAACTCCACGCTCGTCCTGCCGATCCCCATCGAGGTGCTCGACGCCCTCCGCGAACGCTCGCCGAAGCCAGAGGCGGAAGCGCTTGTGGACCCCATCATCTTCGCCGGCGGCCAGTGACGACCGCCCGGACCGATGGCGCCCGGCCCCTTCTCACACGTCCTGGCCGGTTATCTGGCGACAGAGCAGGGCGCCGACGCACGGGCGCTCGGCGTGGATCTGGCCTCCGCGTGCGAAGCCGAGCTGCTGCTGGTGAGCGTCGTGATGGCGGTGTGGATCGAGAACATCGGCGAACAGACGGGTCCCGCGGTCGTTCACAGCGGTGAGCGCGAGCGCGCGGCATCGGCGCTCAGGGAGGCGGCGGCCGAACTCGCCGCACGACCGGAGCTGGGTCACGTCGAGCGACGCGTCGAGGCCTCGAGTTCGCCGTCTCGTGGCCTGCACGACGCGGCGCTCTCCGAGCGGGCCGACCTGATCGTCGTCGGCTCCTCGCACCACGGACCGCTCGGTCGGGTGTTGCTGGGGTCGGTCGGCGAGCGGCTGCTGAGCGGCGCGCCGTGCGCGATCGCCATCGCCCCACGCGGCTACGCAGCGAGCGCGCCGCACGCCCTCGACGTGATCGCAGTCGCGTTTGACGGCTCGCCCGAGGCGCGCGGTGCCCTGCGTGTCGCGCACGCGCTCGCCCAGCGCACCGGAGCGGCGCTGCGAGCGCTGACCGTCGTCGTGCCGCCCGCGGCGATCCCCGGACGGTTTGTGCCACTGCCCGGCCTCGAGCCGCTCGAGGGCATGGAACGCGCCGACGCCCTCGCGCGCCAGGAACTGGCCGCGACACGAGCCGTCGACGCCGCGATCCAAGGGCTGGGAAACGGCGTCGCCGTCGAGCAGCAGGTGTTGTTCGGGACCGACCCGGTGGAGCCGATCCTGGAGGCTGCTGCGTCGGATGTCGATCTGCTCGTGCTCGGCTCCCGCGGCTACGGGCCGGTGCGGCGAGCTCTCGTCGGCAGCGTGTCCAGCGCTGTCGTGCGGCATGCCCGGTGCCCCGTGCTCGTCATGCCGCGGCTCGCCGACGGCGCGGACTGATCGAGCGTCGGCATGCGAGCGCAGCGCGCTCACGCCTACGCCCGTGAACGCGGCGTCTCACCGCGGCTCTACGCGTTCGTGCGGGCGCTTGCGACAGTCGTCCTCAGGGGATGGTTCCGGTTTCGGATCATCGGCGCTGAGCACGTGCCGCCCGAAGGCCCGGCGATCGTCGCGCCCAACCACAAGAACTTCCTCGATCCCTTCTTCGTCGGACTCGCGCTCCGCCGCCACGTCCGCTTCATGGCCAAGGGGGAGATGTTCCGAGGACCGTTCGGGGGGCTGTTCCTCCGCCTCGGAGCGTTTCCCGTCCGACGCGGGGAGGCGGATGCGGAGGCGATCGAGACCTCCCGGGCGATCCTCGCCGCCGGCGGGCTGGTGGTGGTGTTTCCCGAAGGGACGCGCATCGCGGATCCCGACGCGCTCGGATCGCCCCACCACGGCGCCGCCAGGCTTGCGCTCGAGACCGGAGCCCCGATCGTTCCCGCGGCGATCAGCGGAACCGGCCATCTGTGGCGCGGCGCGCTCCCGAGGCTCAAACGCGTTCAGCTGGCGTTCCTTTCCCCCGTGGCCGCCGAGCCCGCGGAGGGCCGTGACGAGCTCTCGGAGCTCATCGACGATCGGGTCTGGCCGGCGGTTCGCGACGAGTACGGGCGACTGCGCGCCGCCCCCGGACTGATCGCCGCCGGCCTCGCCGCGCTTGGCGTGGGCGGGGGGCTACTGGCGAAGCGGCGGATCGAGGCCCGGCGGAAGCCCCGCCTACTCGGCGTGGTCACGCCCCGCAGGCTGCGGCGCAAGCGGGCGCGGCGCGGTGTGCGCGGGCGCCTGCGGTCGTTGCGCTGATCATCGCCGGGGCCGACGCGATCCGTAGCTTGCCGCGCGGGCAGCGGACGGACCACCGATGCATTGGCTGCGCCCGCCTGCGACGCTGAGCACATGCCTGGTCGGAGCATTCGCGTTGCGCGGATCGCGGGCATCCCGGTCGGCGTCAGCCCACTGTGGCTGATCGTGGTCGCGCTGATCACGTGGTCGCTCGGCGCCAGCTATTACCCCGGCGTCGTACATGGGATCACGCCGCTGGCGTCCTACGCGCTGGGACTGGCGAGCGCGCTGCTCTTGTTCGCGAGCATCCTCGCGCACGAGTTCGGCCACGCGCTCGTGGCCCGCCGTCGCGGAGTCGAGGTCGAGGAGATCGACCTCTGGCTCCTGGGGGGCGTGGCCCGGATGAGCGGGCGCCCGCAGAGCGCCGGCGACGAGCTGCGCTACGCCCTCGCCGGACCCGCGGTGACGGCCGTGGTCGCGGCAATCTTCGGCGCGCTCGCGCTCGCCCTGCCGGCGTCGGCGCCGGCGGCGCTGCGAGCCCTCGTCAGCTACCAGGCCGAGATCAACCTGATCATCCTCGGCTTCAACCTGATTCCCGCCTTTCCACTCGACGGCGGACGCGTCGCACGGGCGGTGCTGTGGCGCCGTAGCGGCGACATCGGCGCCGCCACCGAGACCGCCGCCGGTCTGGGGCGGGCGTTCGGCTACGTGCTCATCGCCGTCGGAGTGCTCCTGACCTTCGACGGCGCGCCCGGCGGCCTGTGGTTCGCGGTCATCGGCGTCTTTCTCGTCGTGGCGGCGAACGCCGAGCGACTCCAGGAGCAGGTGGTGGCGACGTTCACCGGCGTTCGCGCCGAGGAGCTGATGTCGGCGCCGGTGGTGAGCATCCCCTCGCGGCTGACGCTGGACCAGGCCCAGCAGCAGTTCGCCCGGTACAGGTACACCGCATTCCCGGTCATCGACGACTCCGGCCGTGCCCTGGGCATGCTCAGCATCGCGCAACTCGAGCGGACGTCGCCGTCTGAACGCGCGCGCATGCTCGTCGAGCAACTCGCCGATCGCGATGCAGCGCTGCTCATACCGGAGCAGGCAGACGTCGCCGACCTGCTCGAGCGGCCGGCGTTCGTGCGCGTCGGTCGGGCCACGGTCATCGACCGGGACGCCCGGCCGGTCGGCATCGTCTCGCTCACCGACATTCAGCGCGTGATCCGGGCCGATCGCCTGGGCGGCCCCGGGAGCGGTCCGGCCACTCTCGTGCCGCACTGAGGCCCTCACAGCCGAGTCAGGTGTCGCTCGAACCAGTCGCCCGCGAGCCGTGAGACCTCCTCGAGCGCGCCCGGCTCTTCGAACAGGTGCGTGGCTCCGGGGACGATCGAGAGCTCCGACGGCGCTCGCAGGTGGCGCTGAGCATCACGGTTGAGTTCGAGTACCACCTCGTCGTGTCCGCCCACGATCAGCAGTACCGGTGCGCGAACGTCGCGGAGCCGTGCCGCCGCGAGGTCCGGCCGTCCACCGCGGGATACGACGGCGCGGATCTCCTCGCCGAGTTCCGCTGCCGCCCACAGCGCCGCGCCCGCGCCCGTGCTGGCGCCGAAGTAGCCGACCGGCAACTCGGCGATTCGCGGCTCCACCGGCGCCCACCGCGTCGCAGCGACGAGGCGCTCGGCCAGGAGGGAGATGTCGAACACGTTGGCCCGGTCGAGTTCCTCGTCCACGCTCAGCAGGTCCAGCAGCAGCGTCGCCAGACCGCGATCGTTGAGCGCAGCGGCAACCCGCCGGTTGCGAGGGCTGTGGCGGCCCGAGCCGCTGCCGTGGGCGAACACGACGAGCCCGCGCGCCGGTTCCGGCAGCCTCAGATCACCGACGATCTCGAGCCCGCCACCAACCGCGATCCGCGCCTTGAGCGCGCTCGCCGTGGGCCCGGGTGGATCGACGCCGCCACCAGCCAGGAGCGAGACGACCTCGGCGTCCTGTGTCGGCTCGAAGTGCTGATACCAGGCGCCGACCGCCCCCAGGGTATCGGGCTCGAGCAGACAGACGACCTCATCGGCCTCCTCCCGCAGGGACTCGGCGCTGTCTCGGGCCCCAACGGGCACCGCCAGCACGAGCCGGCTCGGACCTCGTGCCCGCAGCGCGCGAAGCGCCGCCCGCGCCGTCCCACCTGTGGCCAGTCCGTCGTCGACCACGATCACCGAGCGTCCACGAACATCGATCGGCGACCGGCCGCCGCGGTATCTGCGCACGCCCGCGTCGATCTCAGCCCGCGCCCGTGCCACGGCGCTCTCCAGCTCCTCGACGCTCACCAGTAACCGAACCACGTCCTGCTGATTGAGCACGCGTACGTCGCCCTCAGCGATGGCGCCGATTCCGTATTCGGGGTTGCCGGGCGCACCGATCTTGCGCACCACGAGGACGTCCAGCGGCGCCCCGAGCGCGCGCGCGACCTCGGCGGCGACGGGGACCCCGCCTCGCGCCAGGCCGAACACGACCGGGTCCTCTGCTGCCAATCCGCTCAGTCGACCGGCAAGCTCCCGGCCGGCGGCGTGCCGGTCGGCGAACCGATGTGTGGTCACCTCGAGCATCGAATCTCCCTCGCGTCAGTCGCGATCCCCCGCAGCTCGGACGCGATCACCGCGACGATGGGAAGCACACGGGTGGACGACGCCGTGAGAGCACGTGTATCCGGGTGGGGCCAGCACGATCGGGCCTACTCGGTCACGCTAGCCCGCCTTTGCCGGGGGCGCATCCGTGTGCCTCCGGCCCCGGGCCGGGAGACTACGGATCGGGATCCGCCCCCCGCTGCCGTCATGTCGTGAGCTGCGGGCGCTCTCGCCGACTCGATGTCCTTCGCCACCGGGCCGGCCCCTCCCGCCTCGCGCATCATCAGTAGATCCCCACAGGCGGGTTCAGCTCCAGACCCTGATGCCGGGAGCGGCGCCCAGCGCTTAGATGATCACCATGGCTCCAGCAGAAACCCCTGACAACGTCCACGTCGGCGACTGGGTCGAGGCGCACGGGGTCCACGGCCAGCCGGCTCGGCGTGGACAGATCGTGGAGCTCCTCGGCCGGGCGGGACACCAGCACTACCGCGTGCGCTGGGATGAGCAGCACGAATCGATCGTGTACCCCGCCGACGGAATCGTCATCACGCCGCAGCACGGCCACCGCCCACGGCGCTGAGGACGAGCTCGAGGAGGCCCGGACGCGCTGACCGAGTTCGCCGCCGGAGGGCGGCGAGCGAATCGGCCAGATCGTGGTCATGCGACGCGAGGTCAACTGGCTCGCGGTGCATGGAGGGATCGCCGCGCCGCTGCGCTGGTACGAAGCGAGCCCGGTTAGGGCGCCGTCTGCCGGCTCCGGGCGTCGAGCCAGGCCGCCCGTTTTGCGAGGTACTCGGGATTGAGCTGTTCTCCAATCGCGAGCAGGGTCTCGAGCCAGGCGATGGCGTCGGCGTAGTCGCCCTCCAATGCGGCGCTGTCGGCCCAGCCGAGCGTTGTCGCGACCGCCGCCCGATGCTCGGCCTCGGGGTCCGGACGTGACCGATCGCCATGGCCGGGCACGGACACGCCGCTTGTCATCCTTGCGTGGGCGTGTGCGTGCCAGCTGCGGCCTTCCCCCAGCTGATGGTGGCGGTCCTTACCGTCATCGAGGGTCGCGGCGTCCGAGCGCGTGCCCATGGCCGAGATTGTGGGTCGCGCCGCGACGGTGCGCAACACCCCGGAGGGATAGGCTGTACTACTCCACCGGGGGGTCTTGCGCGCCGATCGTCACTCCTCACACCGGCGAGATCGATGACAGACACCAGATCGGAACACGAGGCCACGATCAGCCTCAGGGCCATTCTCAACGCGCTGCCGGCGATGGTCGGCTACTGGGACGGCTCGCTGCGTAACGTGATCTCCAACCAGGCCTACGTCGAGTTCTTTGGGCTCACGCCGGACGAGATCCACGGCCGCCACATCAGCGAGGTTCTCGGACCAGAGCTCTACGCGCTCAACCGTCCGTATCTCGAACGCGCCCTCGCCGGCGAGCCGCAGCTGTTCGACCGCGAGATCGTCGCCCCGTCGGGCGCCCGGCGTTATACGCAGGCGTCCTACGTCCCGGACGTGGTCGGCGGCGAGGTGCGGGGGATCGTGGTGCTGGTGACCGACATCACCGCGCGACGGGTCGCCGAGGAAGCGCAGGCCGCCGCGGAGGCCCGGCTCCGGGAGGCGGAGCGCGTCGCGCGAATCGGGAGCTGGGAGTGGGACCTGGTCAACGACCACACCACGTGGTCGGAGGGTCTCTACCGGATTTACGGGATCGCTCCCGACGAGTTCGATTCCACGCTCGAGGGCGCTCGCCGGCGCGTCTACCCGGGCGACCAGGAGCGGGTCGGGCACACGCTCGAGCGGGCGATCGCGGAACGGTCGTCGTTCACGCTCGAGTACCGCGCCGTGCTCGCCGACGGCCGAGTTCACACCCTCCGCAATCACGCGGAGGTCATCGTCGCCGAGACCGGGGAGCCCGTCCGTGTCGTCGGCATCGTGCAGGACATCACGGAGGCGAAACTCGCCCAGGAGGCATTGCAGAGCACATCCGCGGAGCTCGAGCGCCGCGCCAGCGTCCTGCAGCAGGTCGCGCTCGGCACGACTGACGCGCCGGCGGCCGCGTACGCGCCACTCACCGCGCGACAGCTCGAGATCCTCCGACTCATCGCCCAGGGCCTCACCAACGCGGCGATCGCAGAACGGCTCGTCGTCACCGAGGGCACGATCAAGTGGCACGTCAAGCAGATCCTGGCCAAGACCGGCTCCACCAACCGGGCTGGAGCCGTCGCTCGCGTCCTCGGCGCGGCGGGCTGATCGGGCCCGGGACCAATCGGGCGCGCTACGGACCGCCCGGCTCAGGAGATGGCGACCATGCGCTCGATCGGTATGCGCGCGCGCTCGGCCGTCGCCGGCGGGACGCGGACCTCGGGCGCCAGGTCGCGGAGAGAGTCGCGGAGCTTGGGCAGTGTGATCATCTTCATGTACTGGCAGACCGCCATCCGCGACACCGGGATGAACCGCTTGCCGGGGTTCTGCGCCCGGAGCGGGTACAGCATCCCCGTCTCGGTGGCGACGATGAACTCCGTCGCGTCGGACTCGCGGGCATGGGTTCCGCGATCCTGCTCACACGATCGGCCGATTCCTGCGCGTTCGCATGACTCATTCCGGCAAACTCGCCGAGTGCGCTGGGGCCACCACGGAACAGCCGTGAGGAGTGACTGCCCAGCACGGCGACGCCCCAGTCACCCTGCGCAACAATGTCGGCGAGCGGTTCGAGCCACGCCTCGGTGTCGAGCACCAGCATCGGTCGAACCTCGCTCGGCAAGCGGACGCCTCCAACATGGAGGCCTCGGCCGAGGAGAAGATCGCGAGCCCACGCGCCCCGCGCGCCAGCCACGGGTCGGATCGCAGCGGCCGGCGCACACACTCGATGTCCGTCTGTGCGCCTCGCAGGCCTCGTTCGCTCAGCAGCGAGCCGAGCTGGGCATCACGGCCACCGGACGTGGACGGCGACTCGGCCTCAAGGTCGAGGTACACGCTGAGGACCGGGCCGGCGCCGGTGGGAAGTTCACCGAGCCGTTTGACGGTGCCCGCTCCGACCGAGTCAGGAATCATCGCCGACTCCGATCAGGCCGCCGGGCGCGAGTTCAGATGTGTCGCCGGAGACCCGATGCAGGCGGTAGCCGAGCGCACTGTGCCCGTCCGCACCGACGCAGCTGACGCGGTCGATCACATATCCGGCGACCTGAAGGTCGTAAACGGCCTGACCGGGCGCGCGTATGCCGTGCCCACGCAAAGTGGCAACCGTCAGCGTGCCTGCGCGTTCCTCTCGTAGCAGTCCCAAGACCCGCGCGAGATCGCGATCGCCTTGGCTCTGGCGCTTTGGGCTTCCGGGACGCGTCGGAGGGGCGATACCGAGCATCAGAAAGCTCCGAGGCGGAGATGATGGCGTGCCAGGCGAGCCGGGTGCTGTCCCCACCTCGCGCGCTGGCGGTCCAGCTCGATCGCCCGGTCGTAGACCGCCTCGTAGCCCGAGGCGGTGACCGATATGTCATAGCGAGCCGCAGCGCTCGCGCGGCAGTCGGCGGCACTGATCGAGTCGAGACGGTGAACCGCGCTCGCCATCGCGGCCTCGTCGGCGACGAGCATGCCGTTCACCCCGTCGATCACGATCTCGCCGGCCGCGCCTTCTGGGAAGGCGATCACGGGAGTCCCGCAGGCCAGCGCTTCGACCATCACCATCCCGAACGGCTCCTCCCAGCCGATCGGCATCAGCAATGCGGCTGCGTTGGCGAACAGCTCCTGCTTGTCGATCCCGCCCACCTCGCCGACGTAGCGGATGTCGGAGTCGTTGATCTGCGGTTCGATCTGCTCGTGGTAGTACGCCTCCTGGCCGGGTTGGACAGGTCCCGCGAGCACGAGCTTCCGGCGCGCCAGGCGTGCCGCGCGGATGGCCCGGTGCGCCCCTTTGACCGGGTCCATCCGTCCGATCCAGAGGAGGTAGTCCTGCTTCTGCGTCCGCAGCGGCCACCGGTCGACGTCCACCGGATTGGGCACCACGGCAGCGATCCGTACCCCGGCGGGAGCGCTCAACGCCTGCGACCGGCTGATCGCCACCAGTCGCGCCTTGTGTCCGTGGCGTTGGTAGAACGGGATCGTCTCGTCCAGGAATGCCCCGTGGAGCGTGTGCACAACCGGGGCGTCGATCCGATCGGCCATCGCCAGCGCGGTGAACCCCGAGTGGTCGTGCACGACGTCGAATACTTGGCCAAGTTCAGCGGCGAGGTCGATCTCCGCCCACGCGCAGGCGACACAGTCGGACTCCACCATCGAGGATCCGATCTCGTGCGGATGAGCGGCCTCGAGCGGCGTCCTCAGATGGGCCTCCGAATGCGATCCAGGGGCGGCGAACAGCGTCACGTCGTGACCGCGTGCGACCAGCGCCTGGCACAACAGGTCGACCACGGCCTCGATCCCGCCATAGGCCAGCGGCGGAACCGGGAACCACGGCGGGGCCACCATTGCAATGCGCAGCCCCGCTCGGCGAGGCCGGGACGCGGAACGAGACCTCGGCGACAGCCCGGCCCGGGTGCTGCTCACAAATGGCGAACTGCGCGCAATCAGCGCTGCCAAGGGGTCGGCTCGCTCGATGATGATCCCGAATGTCCTCTGGGCTTCGGCCATGTCGGCCTCCCAGCGCTCAGTTGCTCGATCCAAGACCGAAGCTACGCCACCGGCCGGAGCAGGTGGAGGGCCGTTCCCCGCGGAATCAATGCGGTCAAGTACGTAACGTCACCCGCCATGACATCGCGCGGGGGCGAGAGCTGCCGCGGCGGCCCATGCTGCGTCCGTGGCCCCTACTGATCGGGTGGGTGGGCTTGCTGCGTCCGTGGCCCCTACTGATCGGGTGGGCGGGCTTGCGCTGATGTCACCACGCTGCGCCGGGCGTAGCGTGACGGTGAGAGGGACCACGTCCGAGGAGGGTTGCCATGGCCAGCACACACGAGACCCGGGCGGTGACGAGCACGCGACACCATGCGATCGTCGATTTCCTGAGCGGCACGGGCGTGCCGTTCGAGCTGGTCGAGCACGAGCCGACGATGAGCGCCGCCGCCGAGGCGCGCGCGATGGGCCGGCCCCAGGATGAGGTCGCCAAGACGGTGGTGCTGCACGACGGCGCCGCCTACGTGCTCGCGGCGATACCGGCCGCCAACCGGCTCGACCTGCACAAGCTGCGCGCGGTGCTTGGCGCGACACGCCGGCTGCAGCTCGCCGACGAGGACCAAATCGCCGGACACTTCCCGTCCTTCGAGGTCGGGGCGCTGCCGCCGTTCGGGCCGGTCGTCCCGGCGGCCGAAGTGATCGACGTGGCGCTGACCGGGCACGATCGCATCCTCTGCGCGGCGGGCGACCACCGCCATTCGGTCCTGATCGACCCGCACGACGTCGTCCGCATCACCAAGGCACGGACCGCCGACATCTGCGAGGACTGATCGCGATGACCATGGCTCACGTGGACACCATCGAACGCAGCGTCGAGAAGGCGCACGTCTGGCTCAAGGATCTCGCCGACGAGCTTGGGGGACAGGATCAGCGCTACGCCTACCGGGTGCTGCGGGCCTTCCTCCATGCCCTGCGGGACCGACTGTCGATCGACGAGTCGGCCCAGCTGTCGGCGCAACTGCCGATCTTCGTGCGGGGCGTGTACTTCGAGGGCTGGGACCCGAACCGTACGCCCGAGCACCGCCGGGACGTCGACGGCTTCCTGGCCGAGATCGCCACGTCGGCCGGGCTCGCGGGCGAGACCGAGGCTTCGTTCGCCGCGCGGGCGGCGGCGAACGTTCTGCAACGACACGTGTCCGAGGGGGAGGGCCGGAGCGTCCTGCACGCACTTCCCGAGCACGTGCGCACGCTCCTGAGCCCCGACAATGACTGACACGCTCCGCGCGAGCTCGCCGGGCGCGACGCCGAACATGCTCGCGACGCCGAACATGCTCGATTACGCGCATGCGCGCGAGGACTTCTCGTGGGCGCAGGCCCGCGCCGAGCTCGCCGGACTGCCGCGCGGCGGGCTCAACATCGCCTACGAGGCGGTGGACCGGCACGCGGCCGGCCCCCAGGCGGAGTCGGTCGCGCTGCGCTTCCTGAGCAAGCGCGCCGACGCGGTGGAGCTCACCTACGCCGAGCTCAAGCGCCGCACCGACCGCTTCGCCAATGTGCTGGACCAGCTCGGCGTCCAGCGGGGCGAGCGGGTGTTCGTGCTGGCCGGCCGGATCCCCGAGTTGTACGTGGCGGCGCTCGGCACGCTCAAGCACGGGAGCGTGTTCTGCCCGCTGTTCTCGGCCTTCGGCCCGGAGCCGATCGAGGAGCGGCTGCGGCTCGGCGATGCCCGGATGCTGGTGACGACGACGACCCTGTATCGCCGCAAGGTGGCCGGGTTGCGCGAGCGGCTGCCCGGACTGCGGCACGTGGCGCTGGTCGGCGATCCCGGCGAGATCGCCGAGCTCGATGACGTCGCGGGCCTCGGCACCCTGATGGATGCCGCCGGGGAGCTGTATGAGACGGCCCCGACGCGCCCCGACGACATGGCGTTGCTGCACTTCACGAGCGGCACAACCGGACAGCCCAAGGGCGCCATCCACGTGCACGATGCGGTCGTCGCGCACCGGGCGACCGGCAGCATCGTGCTCGACCTGCATCCGAGAGACGTCTTCTGGTGCACTGCCGACCCAGGCTGGGTCACCGGCACCTCGTACGGCATCATCGCCCCGCTCACGCTCGGTGCCACCTGCGTCGTCGACGAGGCGGAATTCGACGCCGATCGCTGGTACGGGATCCTCCAGGATCAGCGCGTCACCGTCTGGTACACGGCGCCGACCGCGCTGCGAATGCTGATGCGAGTCGGCGCCGACGTCGCACACGAGTACGACCTCGGCGCCCTTCGGTTCGTCGCCAGCGTCGGCGAGCCGCTCAATCCCGAGGCGGTCGTGTGGGGCGAGGAGGCGTTCGGCATGCCGATCCACGACAACTGGTGGCAGACCGAGACCGGCGGGATCATGATCGCCAACTACCGCTGCATGAAGGTGCGGCCCGGATCGATGGGCCGACCGCTCCCCGGCATCGAGGCCGCGGTGGCCCGGCGCGACGAGAACGATCGCCCCGTGCTCGCCGCCGACGGGACGCTCGAACTCGTCGATGCTGCCGACGAGCAGGGCGAGCTCGTGCTCCGTCCCGGCTGGCCGTCGATGTTCCGCGGCTATCTCGGCGACGAAGAGCGTTACCGGAAGTGCTTCGCGGGCGGCTGGTACCTGACCGGCGATCTCGTCCGCCGGGACGCCGACGGTTACTACTGGTTCGTCGGGCGAGGAAACGACGTCATCAAGTCCTCCGGACATCTGATCGGTCCGTTCGAGGTCGAGAGCACGCTGCTCGAACATGCGGCCGTCGCCGAGGCCGGGGTGATCGGGAAGCCCGACCCGGTGGCGGGAGAGATCGTGAAGGCGTTCGTCTCGCTCAATCCGGGCCACGAGCCCGACGACGCGCTGCGAAAGGACCTGCTGGCGTTCGCCCGCCGGCGGCTCGGCGCCGCCGTGGCCCCGCGGGAGATCGAGTTCGTCGACTCGGTGCCGCGCAACCGCAGCGGGAAGATCATGCGCCGGCTGCTGAAGGCGCGCGAACTGGGACTGCCCGAGGGCGACACCTCGACGCTGGAGCCGGGCGCATGAGCGCTGCGCGGCCGCTCGAGCGCGAGCATGGTCTGAGCCTGCTCCGGCAGATGCTGCTCGTGCGGCGGTTCGAGGAGAAGTGCGTCGAGCTCTACAGCGCCACGAAGATCCGCGGCTTCCTTCATCTCTACATCGGCGAGGAGGCCGTGGCGGTCGGCGTGATGCAGGCGCTCGAGCCCGAGGATGCGATCGTCGCGACCTACCGCGAGCACGGTCACGCGCTCGTGCGCGGCGTCTCGGCCGCGTCGATCATGGCCGAGATGTACGGCAAGGTCGAGGGCTGCTCGCGCGGCCGGGGCGGCTCGATGCACCTGTTCGACGCGTCCACCCGCTTCTTCGGCGGCAACGCGATCGTGGGCGGCGGCCTGCCGCTGGCCGTCGGACTTGCGCTCGCCGACAAGCTCCAGGGCCGCCGCCGGGTCACGGCCTGCTTCTTCGGCGACGGCGCCGTCGCGGAGGGCGAGTTCCACGAGTCGATGAACCTGGCCGCGCTGTGGGACCTGCCGGTCCTGTTCTGCTGCGAGAACAACCGCTACGCGATGGGCACCGCGCTCGAGCGCTATGAGTCCGAGACGAATCTGGCCCTCAAGGCGGCGAGCTACGAGATGACCGCCTGGTCGGTCGACGGGATGGACGTGCTCGCGGTCGAGGAATCGGCCCGGCGGGCGGCGGCCGAGGTCCGCGACGGGGGCCGCCCGTGCTTCCTGGAGCTCCAGACCTACCGGTTCCGCGCCCACTCGATGTACGACCCCGACCTGTACCGCAGCAAGGACGAGATCGCGCGATGGAAGGAGCACGATCCGATCCCCGCGCTCGTCGCCCGCCTGGAGGCGGAGGGCATGCTGGGCGAGGCGGAGCTCGAGCAGCTCGAGCAGTCGATCGCCGAAGAGATCGAGGCGGCGATCGCCTTCGCCGAGGCGGGGACCCTGGAGCCGGTCGAGGAGCTCGAGCGGTTCGTCTACTGGGAGGGATCGACGGCATGAGCACATCGCAGATGACGACGCTCACCTACCGCGACGCGCTGCGTGAAGCCATCCGCGAGGCGATGCGCGACGATCCTCGGGTCTTCCTGATGGGTGAGGACGTCGGAGCCTACGGCGGCAGCTTCGGCGTCAGCAAGGGTCTGCTGGGCGAGTTCGGACCCGAACGGATCCGCGACGCGCCGCTCTCGGAATCGGCGTTCGTCGGCGCCGGCATCGGCGCAGCGATGGGCGGCATGCGTCCGATCGTCGAGGTGATGACGGTCAACTTCTGCCTGCTGGCGCTCGACCAGATCATGAACAACGCCGCCACGATCACGCACATGTCGGGCGGCCAGTTCGCGATCCCCGTGGTCATCCGGATGACGACCGGCGCGGGCCGCCAGGTCGCCGCTCAGCACTCGCACAGCCTCGAGGGGTGGCTGGCCCACATCCCAGGCCTGAAGCTGCTCGCGCCGGCGACACTGGCCGACGCGCGGGGCATGCTCGGCCCGGCGCTGGCCGACCCGAACCCGGTCCTCATCTTCGAGCACGGCTCGCTCTATAACCTCGAGGGCGAGCTCCCGGACGACAGCGGCGCCGTCGACATCGAGCGCGCAGC
Organism: uncultured Solirubrobacteraceae bacterium; assembly: GCA_963800815.1. Lineage (GTDB taxonomy): Bacteria > Actinomycetota > Thermoleophilia > Solirubrobacterales > Solirubrobacteraceae > Palsa-465. Next base: position 263,400 of record CAWDCP010000014.1, on the reverse strand, counting down.
GATCCGCCGGCCCGGCGCCGACGTCACCCTGATCGCCTACGGCGGCACCGTCCCCACCGCGATGAGCGCCGCCGACGAGCTCGCCACCGCGGGCATCGACGCCGAGGTGATCGACCTCCGGGTGCTGCGCCCCCTCGACGACGCCACCGTGATCACATCCGTATCGCGGACTCATCGGGCGGTGATCGTCGACGAGGGATGGCGCTCGGGCAGCCTCGCCGCGGAGGTGAGCGCGCGGATCATGGAGCAGGCCTTCTACGAGCTCGACGCGCCGGTCGACCGGGTGTGCTCATCCGAGGTGCCGATCCCCTACGCCCGGCACCTGGAGCAGGCCGCCGCCCCGCAGGTGAGCGCCGTCGTGGCCGCCGCCCGCCGAACGACGGGCGCCGATGGCTGAGTTCCTGATGCCGTCGCTCGGCGCCGACATGGACGCCGGCACGCTGCTCGAGTGGTACGTCAAGCCGGGTGACGCCGTGCACCGCGGCGACATCGTCGCGGTCGTCGACACGAGCAAGGCGGAGATCGAGATCGAGATCTTCGAGGACGGGGTGATCGGCGAGCTGCTGGTCACCGAGGGCACGCGCGTGCCGGTCGGCACAGTGCTCGCGACCGTGCATGCGAGCACGGGCAACGGCAAGCCGGCGGCGGCCCCCGAGCGGGCCGTCCCCGCCGAGCCGGTCGCGCCGGCGGTGCCCGCCGAGCCGGTGGGAACGGCCGTCCCCGCCGAGCCGGTCGCGCCGGCGGTGCCCGCCGAGCCGGTGGGAACGGCCGTCCCCGCCGAGCCGGTCGCGCCGGCACTCCCCGTCGGGCCGCACGAGCACCGGTTGCGCGTCTCCCCGGTCGCGCGGCGGATGGCCGAGCAACTGGGTGTCGATCTGAGCGAGGTTGCCGGCACCGGTCCCGACGGGGCGATCACGAAGGTGGACGTCGAGCGGGTGTCACACGCTCCCGCCGCTCCTCCCGCCCCCACCGTCCAAGCTCCGGTCGCCCCGCCGGCGCCCGTTGCCCCGCCGGTGCCCGCTGCCCCGCCGGTGCCCGTCGCCCCGCCGGCGCCCGACGCCGGGGCTGCCGCTCGCCAGGCGGCCATGCGGGACGCGATCGGCGCCCTGATGGCGCGCTCCAAGCGCGAGATCCCGCACTACTACCTCGAGCGCCAGATCGACCTGAGCCGCAGCCTGGCCTGGCTGCAGGAGGCCAACCTTGCGCGAGGCGTGACCGAGCGGCTGCTGCCCTCGGTGCTGCTGCTGCGCGCGGTGGCGCTCGCGGTGACCGAGATGCCGGAGCTGAACGGCTTCTGGGTCGACGGCACCTTTCGTCCCGCCGACCGCATCCATCTCGGCGTGGCCGTCTCGCTGCGCGGTGGCGGCCTGATCGCACCGGCACTGCACGACGCCGACCGCAAGAGCCTCGACGAGGTGATGGCCGGGGTGCGCGACCTCGTGCAGCGGGCCCGAGCCGGGAGGCTGCGCAGCTCGGAGATGTCGGACCCGACGATCACGGTCACGAACCTGGGCGATCGGGGCGTCGACCTGGTACACGGCGTGATCTACCCGCCGCAGGTTGCGCTGGTCGGCTTCGGAGCGGTCCGGGAGCGACCGTGGGCCGTGGACGGAATGCTCACTGTGCGGCCGATCGTCGTGGCGACGCTCGCCGCCGACCACCGCGCGAGCGACGGCCATGCCGGCAGCCGCATGCTCACGCTGATCGACCGCCGGCTACAGAAACCGGAGGAGCTATGAACGGACAGGAGCTCAGAGCCGTGGTGATCCGCGCGCTGACCGAGGTCGCGCCCGACGTCGACCCCGCCGCGATCGAAGCCGACGCGGATCTCACCGAGCAGCTCGACATCGACTCGATGGACTTCCTCAACATCATCGTCGCGATTCACGAGCAGACCGGGATCGAGATCCCCGAGCGCGACTATCCCAAGCTGTCGACGCTCGACGATGCGGTCGCCTACCTGGACGCAGCGCAGATGAAGGGTGCGAGCAACGCCTCGAGCGCCGCCGGGTCGAGCGGTTGAAGCTCGTATGTGGCGCGGCGGATCGGGTGCCGCGAGTCGATCAGCCGCGCCAGATCGATCGGCGTGCCGGCGACCACCACGTCGCACTCGATGGCGTTGATCGTGGCCTCGAGCTCACGCAACTGCTGCTCGGAGTACCCCATCGCCGGCAGCACCGGCCCGATGTGCGGATAGCGCGCGAACGTCTCGGCGATCGAGCCGACCGCGAACGGACGCGGATCGACCTGGAGCTGAGCCCCATGCTGTTGCGCCGCCACGGTGCCGGCCCCGAACGGCATCCCGCCGTGCGTCACCGTCGGGCCATCCTCGACCACGAGCACCGCCCGGCCCGCAAGCGCCGGCCCATCCTGGAGCGAGACCGGCGAGTTGGCGCGGAGCACGGTCGCCGCCGGGTTGACCTCCTGCACGTCGGCCAGCACCCGACGCAGGTGATCGGCGGAGGCGCTGTCGATCTTGTTGACCAGCACTGCGTCGGCCATGCGCAGGGTGGCCTCGCCGGGGTGGTACTCGAGCTCGTGGCCCGGCCGCATCGGATCGACCACGACGATCAGCAGATCCGGCGTGATGAACGGGAAGTCGTTGTTGCCTCCGTCCCACAGCAGCACGTCGGCCTCGGCCTGTGCTTGGGCGATGATCGCCTCGTAGTCGACGCCGGCATACACGACCATGCCCGCGTGGACCGGGAGCTCGTACTCCTCGCGCTCCTCGAGCGTGGGGTGCGAGGCATCGATGTCGGCCAGCGTCGCAAAGCGCTGCACGCGCATCGTCTCGAGGTCCCCGTAGGGCATCGGATGACGGATCAGCGCAACCCGCAGCCCGGCTTTCAGCAGGACGGCACCGATGTACCGGCTCGTCTGGCTCTTGCCGCTTCCGGTGCGCACAGCACAGACCGCGATCACAGGCTTGGCGCAAGCGAGCATCGTGGCCCTCGGGCCGAGCAGGGTGAAGTTCGCGCCCGCGGCGAGGACGGCCGACGCCTTGTGCATCACCTCGCGATGCGCGACGTCGGAGTAGGCGAAGACGACCTCGTCCACGCTCCGGCCGGCGACGAGCGCCGCGAGCTCGTGCTCAGGACGGATCGGGATTCCGGCCGGATAGCGGGCTCCGGCCAGCGACGCCGGGTATACGCGATCGGCGATGCCCGGGATCTGCGTCGCGGTGAACGCGAGCACCTCGACGTCAGGATCGTCGCGGTACACGACGTTGAAGTTGTGAAAGTCGCGCCCGCCGGCACCCATCACGATCACGCTGCGCATCACCACTCCTCCTACGGGGGCCGTTGATCCATGCGCATCGTCGCAGCCCTGGGCGGAAACGCATTGCTGCGCCGCAACGAGCCCGCGGACGTCTCGCACCAACGCCGAAACGTCCGCGCCGCGATCGAAGCGATGGCCGAGCTGGCCGGCGAGCACGAGCTCGTGATCACCCATGGCAACGGGCCGCAGGTCGGACTCCTCGCGCTGCAGGCCGAGGCCGATCCCTCACTCGCCGCCTACCCCCTCGACGTGCTCGGCGCCGAGAGCGAGGGCATGATCGGCTACCTGCTCGAGCAGGAGCTCACCAACGCTCTACCCGGACGACGCGTGGCGACGCTGCTGACCCAGGTCATCGTCGGGCGCGAGGATCCGGCTTTCGCGCATCCGTCGAAGCCGATCGGCCCCGCTTACGACCGCGCGACGGCCGAGCGTCGGGCCGCAGAGCGCGGCTGGTCGATCGCTCGCGACGGCGCGTACTACCGACGGGTGGTGCCCTCGCCCGAGCCCCGCGCGATCGTCGAGCTCTCGACGCTGCGACTGCTCGTCGATGCCGGTGTGCTCGTGATCTGCGTCGGAGGCGGTGGCATCCCCGTGCTCGTCGAAGACGGGCATCTGCGCGGAGTGGAGGCGGTCGTCGACAAGGATCTCTCGGCGGCGCTCCTGGCCAGGACCCTCGACGCCGATGCGCTGCTCCTGCTCACCGACGTCGACGCCGTCTACACCGGCTGGGACACGGCGAGCTCGCGACCGCTGCATGGCGCGTCGTGCGGCGAGCTCGCCGGAATGGCGTTCGACCCGGGCTCGATGGCGCCCAAGGTCGACGCCGCCTGCCGCTTCGCGCAGGCCACCGGCCGTCTGGCCGCGATCGGATCGCTGCGCGACGCCGCCGCGATCGTCCGCGGAGAGCGAGGGACGCGGGTGACCGCGTGACCGAAGACCGTCTCAGCCCAGTGCGGCCACACCCCGCACAACCAGGCCGGCGCCGAACAGGCCCACCAGCCAGCCGGTCACCCGCAGGCCGTTGGCGTTCAGCCACCGGGACAGCGCCTGGACGCGCTCGGTCGTGGTCTCGGGCGCCAGGACGTAGCCCACGAGCGGGATCTCGAGCAGCAGGAACATGATCGCGTTGAACAGAACGATCAGCGCGATCTGCTCGACAGGGCCGTAGTGCCCGCGGGCGATCTTCCCGATCGCCAGGATGTAAAAGGGGCCGGGCAGGTTGATCGCCGCGCCGATGAGGAACGCGATCTTGGCCGAGGCCTGACCGAGCCGGCGCTCGGCCCACGAGGTGGCCTGGCCGGCCGTCGCCTTCTCGGCCGGCCGCCGGCGCCTGCGCCGGCTGCGCCAACGGTCGATGACTGCATGCCCGCGCGAGGAGGCCATCAGCCACGCGAACAGGAGCGCGACCGTGCCGGCCAGGATCGAGTTGCCGGGATGAGGTGAGTGCTTGGTGCTCCCGAGCACCGCGTGACCATTGTTGAACAGCAGGAGCAGGCCGATACCGCTGGCCAGGCTGGCCAACAGCCCCCCCGCGAAGAAGGCCAGCAGCAGTCCTCGCGGCTCCGGCCGCGAGACGATGATCGCCACACACGCGAGCAACGTCGGGAACACGCTGGCCCCGAACGCGAGCAGAATGATCGTGCCCACCACGCCGTATGTTCGCCGCCGGCGCGGCGTTGCCCTGTGCGGTGTGGCCTGGCGCCGCCGCCTGCCGCCCCTCCGCGGCTGCTATCACTCAGCCCATGCGCGCCCGGGTCGTCCCGCACGTCGGCTCCGCGGTCACCGTCATCTATCTCGGCGCAACCGTGGCCGGCGTCGTCGAGCAGGTCGAGGAGGACGGCCGGCGACTGGTCGTTCTGACCGCAGAGGGGGAATCGCTGTCGTTCGTGCTCGCGGCGGCGACCGCGACCTACACGACCGAGGGACGTCAGTGGGGGGCGCGGCTCGTGTTCGGTGACGAGCCCGACGAGCCGCAATGACGCACCGGCCCCGTTGGCCGGCGTGGATGCGGGGCTGCGCGAGCGCGGTGACGGCCGGTCTGATCTGGACGCTGTCGGCCGTGAGCGCCGGCACCCCGTCCGCGATCGCCGCCGCCGCTGATCCGCTGTGCCTCGGGCACTACGGCGGCGCCCCGGCCGCCGCCGGCGCTCCGCTGCGCTTCGGGGTCGATCCGGGCATCGCCGGCAGCGCCGGCGGAGTGCAGTTGCCGTCGGTCCCCGACAACCCCGGGCGTGATCTCGCCGCGCTGCGCGCATTGCGACCGCCAGGACGGGTCGTGGTGCTTCGGCTCAACCGGCTGTTCTGGTCCGACGGTCAAGCGGGCATCGACCGGTTCGGGCGCATGGTCGCCGCCGACACCCGGGCTGGATTCGACGTCGAGCTGCAGGTCCGCTACCACCCCGCGCCCGGCCGGGCCGGCGACATCGCGGGCTGGGACGCGTACGTGCGACACGTCGTCGACAGCTTCGGTGGCAACCCACGGGTCGTCGCGATGACGATCACCAACGAGGTCAACATCGAGTTCTCACCCAACACGTCCGACGGCTTCTACGCCCGGGCGCGGGACGCGCTGATCGGCGGCATCGAATCCGCCCACCGAGAGGCGGTGCGTCGTCACTTCGCCCAGTTGCGCTTCGGGTTCACATTCGCCTACCGGTTCGCTCCCAGCCAGGATGCAGCCTTCTTCGCCTACCTCAGGGCACACGGTGGCAGCGCGTTCCGGCGCGCCCTGGGCTTCATCGGCCTCGACTTCTATCCCGGCTCGATCTACCCGCCGGTGCTGCCTCCGGGTGACACCTACCGGTCAGAGCTCGCGCAGGCACTCGGCGTCATGCGCGACTGCTTCGGGCCGCTGGCCGGGATCAGCCGCCGCGTGCCCCTGTGGATCACGGAGAACGGCGTCCCCACCGGAGCGCTCGGCGAGGCGGCGCAGGCCGCGGCACTCGATCAGCTCGTCCATGCGGCCGTGACGTACGCTCGCGCCGACAACGTGACCGACTACCGCTGGTTCAACCTGCGCGACTCGGTCGCGAGCACTGCCGCGACGCCGGTCGGTGCGACCTTCTCGTCCGATGGGCTGCTGCGCGCCGATTACACGCGCAAGGCCGCCTTCGGCGCCTACCGCCGCCTGATCGCGCAGCTGGGACGTTGACCGCGGCGGGTGTCGTTCAGCGAACGGTCGCGACGACCGTTGCCCTACCTACGACCAGCCCACCCGTGAGGGCCGAGGTGCCGAACGCCTTGTCGAGCGCGGCGGCGGCCCCCGCTGTGAGCTTCGCGACGACGCCCCCGAGGGTGATCGTCTGACCACTCACGTGCTCGGTCAGCCCCGTGAGGTCGAGGCTGAGAATCGACGTCCGCGCCGAGCCCAGCAGGGCCGTGAGGTCGGGGCTGGCGTTGACGTTGATGAAGAAGCTGCGCAGGTCGACCGTGGTCGCGCCCGCCTTCAGCTCCAGGCCACCGGAGTGGCGGATCTGACCGACCAGCGTCTTGGCGTCGACCAGGCCACCGGTGATCGGGAACGCGATCCCCGCGCTGCCCGCGGCCGCCGGGGCGATCGGCGCCACGGACACGCCGAGCGTGGTCAGCGCCTGCGCCGTGCCGGGGTCGAGGGCGAGCGTCGTGGAGCCCTTGACGATGATGAACTGGGCCGGTACCGCATGCACGCTGACCGTCCCGAGCGGCAGACCAGCCTTGAACGCGTGCACGTGGAAGGCGCCGTTGAGCGCCTGCGCGGCGAGCGCCGTCAACGTGGCGCGGACGTCTGTGACGTGCGTACCGAGACCACTACGGGTGATACGCGCGTGGCTGGTGTCGAGGTTGATGATCTTCACGCGCTGCCCGCCGACCATGGCGGTGAGGCTCGAACGCGCGCCGACCTTGACGGTGAAACTGGTGAGCCGGACGTGGGTGCCCCCGGCGCTCAGCTCGAGGCCGCCGGAGTGGTTGATCTCGCCGGCTGCCGTGGCCGGATCGATCCGGCCGCCGGTGATCGGGAAGCTGATGCCGCCGTGGGACACGGTGGCGGGGCGCACGAGGCTGACGTTGACGCCGAGTGACTTCAGTGCGGCCGCGGTGGCCGGATAGAGCTTCAGCGTCGTGTAGCCGCCGGCGAGCTTGACTGTGGCGGCTCCGGCAGGTGCGGCGACGGCGAGGCAGGCGATGAGCGCGGCGAACAGAGCTACCAGGGGCCGGATGCGGCCTCGGGTTCGGGACATTGGGATCTCCTTCGTGGTTGGCTTCCCTTGACCGGGTTGTCCGACCGACCGCGCCCGGACGGTTGACAAAGAGATTCTTGGTCGGACCGTGGCTCCGCTGCGTATACCCGGGTGCATGTCGACCGTCTGGGTCTCCTCCGCACCGCGCCTCCCCGGCCCGTCCGTCACACTGGAACGGTCCGTGAGCCGTCGCAGCGAACCGAAACGCGAGGAACTGCGTCTCGTCGCGGCGCTCCGCCGCCGCGACCCTGACGCGCTGCAGTTGCTGTACCGCGAGTACGGTGCCACGACGTTCGGCCTGCTCCGGCGATTGCTGGGCGATCACCAGACGGCCGAGGACGTCCAGCAGCAGGTCTATCTCGAGGTGTGGCAGCGTGCGCCCGACTACGACCCGCGGCGTGCCTCCCTGCTCACCTGGATCATGCAGATCGTGCGCTCCCGGGCGATCGACCAGTTGCGCCGCCGCGTGCCCGAGCCCCACGATCCTGGCGTCGTGGCGCTGAGCGACGCCGGTGACGACGGCCGCGTGATCGACGAGCTGCTCGAACAGTGGCGCGTCGTGCACCTGCTGCGCGGGCTGCCCGTCGAGGAGGCCGAGATCCTGCGGATGCGCTTCGAGCAGGACCTCTCCCAGCGCGAGATCGCCGAGCGCACCGGACTGCCGCTGGGCACGGTGAAGACGCGTATGGTCTCGGCGCTGAAGCGGTTGCGCGAGATGATCGAGCGGGAGGAGGCGGCCGGATGAGCGAGCGGCCAGACCCGACCGACTACCTGCTCGGTGAGCTCGAGGAGCCCGACCGTGCCCGGGCCGCGGAGCTCGAGCGCGAGGATCCCGCCTTCGGCGCCGAGGTGGCGCGCCTGAAGCCGCTGGTGACGCGACTCCAGGGCCTGCCGCCGGACGCCTGGGAGAACGTCGAACCGCCACCGCTCGTCCTCCCGCCGGACGCGACACCGGTGCCGGCCCGGCCCGGTTCCGGCACCGAGCGCGTACGCCGTCCCCGCTGGGGAGGGCGAATCGTGCTGCGTCCCGTGACCGCGCTCGTGGCGTCGCTCGCTCTGCTCGCCGGCGGCCTGGCCGTCGGTGCGGCGCTCGAGTCCGGCGGCACGGGCGGCGGCACGGCCTCGACCGTGGCGTCGCTGACGCTGCGCCCGCTGGCTCCGGCGGCCACGCCGGCACTCGGCACCGCGCGTCTGCTCGCGAAGCCCGGGCGCCTCGAGGTCTCGCTCCGCGGTGTGCGCCCGAGCCCGCCCGGGACCTTCTACGAGCTGTGGCTGATGAACTCACCCGGGGATCTCGTGTCGCTGGCCTCGTTCCGGGTGCCGGCGTCCGGGAAGATGACGATGGAGGTCCCGCTCCCCGTCAGCCCCAGCTCCTACCACTTCGTCGACGTCTCCCTCCAGCCGGCCAACGGCAGCCCGCGCCACTCGGGCGACTCGGTTCTGCGCGGACCGATCAGCTGAGCCCGACGGCGTCCGGCTCGGACGCGGGCACGCCGATCGGCTCGGCGGCGGACACGAACGTGTACTGACTCGCATCGATCGCCCGGGTCTGGGCGATGTACTCGCGCATGTAGCCGGGCCAGTTGGTGACGATGCGGCCGTGCTCATCGCGGTACCAGGAGTCGCATTGCGTCCACGCCGTGCCGGCGAACCGGGCCTGCACCCGGCGGTCGCTCTCGGCCTCGACCTCGGGCCGGATGTCGATCGCCGCCGCGCCGCGGTCGCGGACCTGCTGCAGCGCCTGGCGCAGGTAGGAGGCCTGAGCCTCGAGGTACACGATGATCGAGCCCCCCGACGTGTTCGTGTTGGGCCCGTACATCATGAACAGCGACGGGAATCCGGGCACGACGATGCCGAGATGGGCATGCGGACCGGCGGCCCAGACATCGCGCAGGCTCGTGCCACCGGCGCCGGTGATCTCCATCGGGAACATGAACTCGGTGGTCCGGAACCCGGTCCCGTAGATCACGCAGTCGACCTCGTGTGCGGTGCCGTCCGCGGTCACGAGCCCGGTCGGCGTCATCCGCTCGAGCGGTTCGGTCACGAGTTCCACGTTGGGGCGTTGCAAGGTGGGCAGGAAGGAGGAGCTGAACAGGATGCGCTTGCACCCGAACGTGTAGTCGGGCCACGCCTTGCGCCGGGTCTCCGGGTCCGCGAGCTGCCGGCGCATGAACGCGGTCGACATCGCGCGCACCACGCGCCCGAAGGTCCTCGGGTGACGGATCGTCAGCGTGAGCGATTCGGTGTACTCGAAGATGTACGCGCGGCGGCAGGCCTGCAGGCCCGGGAGCCGCTGGATCGCCGCCTTGACGGGCCGCGGGTAGGCGCGATTCTTGCGCGGCAGGAACCAGTTGCCGGTACGCTGAAAGACGACGAGCCGGTCGACCTGCGGGGCGATCTCGGGCACGAACTGGACCGCGCTGGCACCGGTCCCGATCACCGCGACCCGCTTGCCGCGCAGGTCGTAGTCGTGATCCCACTCAGCCGAGTGGAAGCTGTGGCCGGCAAAGTGCTCGCGACCCGTGATCCTGGGGTAGGACGGCTGGTGGAGCTGGCCCGTCGCCAGGATGACCGCGTCGGCCTGCCACGCCCGCCCATCGGTGCTGGTCACGGTCCAGTGACGGGCCGCGTCGTCCCACGCGCACGAGCCGACCTCGGTGCCCGGCACCACGAATCGGTCCACCCCGTAGTCGTGGGCGACCGTGTGCAGGTAGTCGAGGATCTCGGCCTGCGGAGAGCACAGCCGCGACCAATCGCGGCGCTGGGCGTACGAGAACGAGTACAGATGGCTGGGTACGTCGCAGGCGGCGCCCGGATAGGAGTTGTAGAACCACGTGCCGCCGATGTCCGGCCCCCGCTCGAGGATCGTCAGGTCGGTGAATCCGTGCTGCTGCAGCTCGATGGCCGCGGCCAGGCCTCCAAAGCCGCCGCCGACGATCACGATGCTGGGCTGATTGGTCTCGGGCATGTGCCCAACCTATCGCGGATCGGGGGCCCGATTCGCACAACCGAGGGCGGCGCTGACGGCGGTCAAGCGCTTTCCCGCGGGCGCCACGACGCCGGCGGTGACAGTGATCCGGCGCGACGGCGGCTTGACGGCGGCCGATCGCACCTATCTCGACGGCCGCCGGACATCGCTGAACTCCGACCGCCTGCCCCACGCCCGCTTCACCCCGCCGGCGATCATCTCGCGCGACGGCACCACCGCCGTGCTCGTGACCCCGTTGGCCACGGCCGACGACGTCAAGGTGTCCGACAGCACGATGGCACTGCGCGCGCGATTGGCCGTCGGCCGCCCGAGCGCACTGACCGTGCAGGTGACCGGAGCCGCGGGTGTGCTGACCGACCTCAGCTCGGTGTTCAGCGGGGCCGACGTGAAGCTGCTCGCCGGGACCGCGCTGCTCGTGCTGCTGCTCCTGGTCCTGATCTACCGCTCCCCGGTGTTCTGCGGCGTCGCTCGGAGTCGGCGCCGTCGTCTTCAAGCATGTGTTCGGCTTCGGCGGCAGCGATGCGACGCTGCCGTTGCTCGCATTCGTGTTCCTGATCGCGCTGGGGATCGACTACAACATCTTCCTCGCCACACGCGTGCGCGAGGAGACGCGGAGGATCGGCACCCGCCGCGGGATGACCGTCTCGCTCGCGGTCACCGGCGCGGTCATCACCAGCGCCGGCATCGTGCTCGCCGGCACGTTCAGCATCCTGGGTCTGCTGCCGCTGGTGCAACTCGCCGAGATCGGGTTCGTGATCGCCTTCGGAGTCCTGCTCGACACCCTGTTCGTCCGCTCGGTGATCGTTCGCGCTCGTCTATGACTTCGGGGCGACGGTCTGGTGGCCCTCACGCCTCGCCGATCGTCCAAGCGCCGATCAGGAAGAGACACTTGCCAAGACGACCCTCTCGCGCTATATGGTCCGTCCGTGACCGAGATCGCCGTTCCAGCCGCTGCCGCTCCGAGGCCCGCGACAGGGCCACCGCCGCAGATCCAGATCCCCGAGTTCGAGATCGTTCCCCGGAAGGGACTGTTCATCGTCGCCGCAGTGCTCGTGCTGCTGATCGCCGCGATCGCGGTCAACCGGGAGTGGCCGCTGGTGTTCCTGCACGTGGCCTTCGGGGCCGGCTGGACGATCATCGACCTGTTCCTGGGCCTGATCCTCGGCCCGATCATGGGTCGCATGTCCGTCCCGGCGCGGGTCGAGTTCACCACCCGGCTGATGCCGAAGATGGTGTTGATCATGCCCACCGTCGTGGCGGTCACGCTCGCCGCCGGCTGGCAGCTCGGCAACAAGCTCGGCACCGTGCAGTCGAGCTATCCCCTGCACGGCTGGCTCGTGGCCAGCTACATCATCGTGGGCGTGATGGCGGTGCTCGCGCTCGGCCTGCTCGAGCCGGCCAACATCGCGGTCCTGTGCGAGCTCAAGAAGCCGCGCCCCAACCCCGCCGTGATCGAGCGCCTGATGAAGCGCTTCATCTACTGCGCCGGCGTCCTCGGCGTGATGCAGGTCGCGACGCTCGTGATCATGACCAGATTGGCCTCCAGTTGAGTGCGCACAACGGCGCCGCGACGGATGAGCGCCGGCTCCCGCCGGTGACCCAGCTCGCGATGCTCTCGCTGGCGCTGATCGTCACCGGCGGCATCTACCTCGCCGCGCACATCCCTCAGCACGTGCCGCTCGCGCCGGCCGTCGCGCTGCTCGCCGCCTCGATCCTGCTGTTGATCGGCAATCTGTTCTCGCTGACCCGGGTCGACGACTTCGCCTGGCCCACGTTCTTCGGCGTGGCCAAGTGGGCGCTGCTGGCCTACGCGGTGATCGCCGGCCTGATCGAGTACGCGTTCCTGCGCAACCATCTGCGCGGGGGCGCGCTCGTCGTGCTGACCCTCTCGCTGGTCGTGTTTGCGATCCACGTGCCAACGCTGATCGGCTTCACCGTGGCGCGCTTCGCCGACGCATAGGATCCCGGCCCATGTGGCCGCCTGAAGCGCTGACCTTCCTCGAGGAGCTCGAGGCCAATAACGATCGGGAGTGGTTCCGGGCCAACCGGGCTCGCTACGACGCCGACCTCCTCGCGCCCGCCCGCGAGCTGGCCGACAGGCTCTCGCATCTCGGCCGGCCGAAGGTGTTCCGGCCCTACAACGACACCCGCTTCCACATGCGCCCGCCGATCAAGGAGAACATCGCCGTGGCGATCGGCTACGGCGATGCCGGCGGCTACTACTTCGAGCTGTCGCTCGACGGCCTGTTCGTCGGCGCCGGCCTGCATCACGCCGCCACCGACCAGCTCGAGCGCTTCCGCGCCGCCGTCGACGACGGCCGCCGCTCCAAGGCGGTGGAGCGCGCGTTCCAGACCGCCGCCACAGCCGGGCTGAGCGCCACCGAGCCCGAGCTCAAGCGCGCCCCGCGCGGCTATCGTCCCGACCACCCCCGGATCGACCTCCTGCGCATGAAGTCGATCACCGTCCATCGCCGCCACGAGCTCGAGCCCTGGCTGCACGAGCCCGCCTGTGACGAGGTCGTGCAGGCCGAGCTCGAGGCGGCCAAGCCGCTCGTCGACTGGCTGGCCAAGACGATCGGAGCATCCACGCGCTCGCAAGCGCGCTGAGCACCCCTCCTCGCTCGGATTGGGAGCCCCGAATCGCAGGGCTCCGGTTCTTCGGCCCTCACAGCGTCACGACTTTCAACCACCGAGTCGAGCTAGATCGGATAAGCCCGCGGCGCGTCCTGGACCGTGATCCACCGCAGCTCGGTGAACTCCTCCAGCGCCGCGCGACCGCCGAACCGGCCCCACCCGCTCGCCTTGACGCCGCCGAACGGCATTTGCGGCTCGTCGTGCACGGTCGTGTCGTTGATGTGGCAGATGCCGCTCTCGATCCTCTGTGCAAGCTCGAGCGCCGCTGGGACGTCCTCGCTGAACACGGCCGCCGACAGCCCGTATTCGGTGTCGTTGGCCACCCTCACTGCCTCGTCCGGTCCGTCAACCGCGATCACCGTCACCACCGGGCCGAACGACTCCTCGGCGTACAGGCGCATCTCGGGCGTGACGCCGCTCAGAACGGTCGGGGGAAAGCACGGCCCATTCGGCTCGCCGCCGCTCAGAGCCGTCGCACCCTTCTCGATCGCGTCGCGCACGAGCGCCGACACGCGCTCAACGGCCGCGTCGTTGACGAGCGGCCCGATGGCCGTCGTCGGTTCACGTGGATCCCCGATCGGAAGTGCGCGCGCTCGGTCAGCGAGCTTCTGCGACAAGGCGTCCGCCACCGCACGGTCAGCCACAATCCGCTCTGTCGACATACAGATCTGGCCCTGGTGGAAGAACGCGCCGAAGCTCGCAGCGGAGGCGGCCCGATCAAGGTCGGCATCGCGCAGCACGATGAGCGGAGCCTTGCCCCCGAGCTCCAGCAACACCCGCTTGAGGTGACGCCCTGCCTTCTCGGCGATGATCCGGCCGACCTTGGTCGAACCGGTGAAGTTGATCCGGCGCGTCGCCGGATGGGCGATCAACTCGTCCACGACGTCGGCGGCGTCGGCCGGATCGTTGGTGATCAGGTTGATCACGCCCGGTGGCAGGCCCGCGTCCTCAAGCGCCCGGACGACGACGGCATGCGTGCGAGGGCAGATCTCGCTGGCCTTGAGCACCACGGTGTTGGCGTAGGCGAGCGGTGTGGCGACGGCGCGCGTGGCGAGGATCACCGGTGCATTCCACGGTGCGATCGCGACGACCACCCCGGCGGGAGCCCGTACACCCATTGCCAGCTTGCCCGGAACGTCTGAGGGGATCACCTCGCCGATCAGGCCGTACGCTTGGGCGGCCGCCTCTCGGAGCATCCCGGCCGCGAGCTGGACATTGAACATCCCCCAGCCGAACACGCCCCCGGTCTCCTCGGTGACGATCCCGGCGATCTCTTCTTGGCGCTCCATCAGGAGGTCAGCCGCCTTGGAAAGAATCGCCCTCCGCGCGGCCGGCGCGCTCGTCGACCACTCGGCGAACGCCACCTGGGCCGCCTCGACCGCCGCGCGCGCGTCCTCTCGTCCCGCTGCTGCCGCCGCCCCGACCGCCTCGCCCGTGAACGGGAAAGCCTGCTGGTACTCACGGCCGCTCTGGGCGTCCGTCCACGCGCCACCGATCAGCAGCTGCTGCTTCGCGATCTGCGTCGTCGCCATGTCCCTCTCCTGTTGGGTTGACTCCTCGCCGCGAGTTCTACCGCAGATCTCGACGCGTGATCTCGATTAGGTACGCCACCATCATCTCGCGGCCGCCCACGTCAAGGTGATACGCGTCCGAGCTGGCTTGCACCCGCATGATCTGCTCGCGCTTCTCCTCGAACGTCTCGGCCAGCTCAAAGAACGCGAAGTCGACGACGCGCGATTGGTAGCCGAGCTCCTCGAGCAACTGCACGGTCCGGCGCTCCCCAATGATCGACAGCTGCATGACGTAGGCGGTGCCGTCGTCGGCGAGCGCCGTTGGCAGCAGGCGGATGAGGTGGTCGAGCAGGTTGCGGCCCCAGTAGTCGAGCGGGCGATGGGTGACGACCTGCTCGAGCGGGTCAACCGGGAGTTGGTAGAGCGACGCGACGATCAGGTCATATCGCTCCTCGGGCACCCACGGATACAGATCCTGAACCGCGGCGGTGACCCGGTCGGCGACGCCGTTGCGGAATGCGTTCGTGAGTGTGTTCGTGGTCGCGCGCTCGTCGATGTCGATCGCGTGGACGTGCGCCGCGCCGTTACGCGCGAGCTGCACCGTCTGCAGTCCGGTCCCGCAGCCGATGTCAACGCAGCGCTGATGTGCCCCGATCCCCTCCCGATACAGGTACTTCCAGATCAGCAGGCTCCCCTGGGTGGGAACGAACACGCCAGACTCGCGCGTCAGGTCGGGGAACTCGAGCGGAAACATCACGCGGCCACGCGAATCGCTCCACCGGGGCGCACGGCGAGGGGCCCGCCCCGCCGTCAGCTCGCCGTCGCTCGGAAGCGCTTCGGGGCGTACGTTTCCCGGCTTGGTGCCAGTCAACTCCGCGCGTGCGGCCGCCAAGTGCTCCGGCCCGACGCCGCAGCACCCGCCAATGATCTGGGCCCCCTCCGCACGCCAGCGTCGTGCGAGCTCCGCGTACTCGGGCCCACCGATGCTCGTCTCGTGTCGCCAACCGGCAGCTGAGAGGTAACCGAGGTTGGGGTAGACGCCGAGTGGCAGATCAGTGAAATCGCGTAGCCACGACAGCATGCCGGTGACATGGTCGGGCGGGATACAGTTGATCGCCAGCGCGTCGACGCCCATCTCCTCGAAGCGGCGCGCCGCGCGTCCGAACGCATCGCCCTCCGGACCTCCCCAATGTTCGCCATACACGCCGCAGACGCCCTGGCGGCAGCGCCGGAAGCTGAGCCAGACCGGCAGGCCGGTGTCGAGCAGCGCTTCGACGGTCGCGTAGGTCGATCCGCGCACGAGAGAGAGCGTCTCCAACAGGATCAGGTCCGGTCGATCCTGCTCGAACGCCCGCGCGAGCAGCCGGATCGTCTCCCGACCATCGGCGGTGTCGACGTCACCGTTGATGCTGAAAGCGACGGCGACGTCTTCACGACCGGCGTCCGCGGCGGCTGACCGTGCGAGCCGCACGGCCTCGCGCGCAACATCCATCCAGTGCACGGACCCCGCCGATTCCCACAGCGACCCTTCGCGCAGGGCGGTCGGCAACCCCCACGTGTTCGTCGAGATGAGATCGGACCCGATCTCCACGTAGCGCCGATGCACGTCGGCGACCGTGGCCGGCGCGTCGAGGATCGCCGTCACCCCCCAGAGGTGCTCCTCGACGTCCGGCGGTCGGCCGGCGACGTCGAACAGCTCGGTCCCGACCGCGCCGTCCATGATCACGCATTCCTCGGCGGTGATCAGCTGGATCAGCCGGGCGTAAGGATCGCTCGGCAGGTCGGTGTCCGCGGTGCCGACCGGGGTCACGTCGGTGTCCTCAAGGTCCCCGCTCTCCTTCCAGATCAACGGCGGCACGTCCGCCCGATCACACCTTCTCGCTCGCACGCGCCTGACGCCACTCCCACATCGCCTAATTGTCCTGTCCATTCGGATAGGTCTGTCGCCCTGCGCCAAAACCGATCCCTTGCCTGCATCGGTTCACCTACCAGTCGGTCAGGAAACTCAGCCAAAAGGGATAGGGTGCAGCAGACAGCGTCCGGTTATCGTCGCTTCCGTGTCGACGGTTGCTCGGAACGAGGAGGCTTTCGCATCGATCCTCCGTCAGGCGGGAGCGGTCTTCGGCGAACACGAGGGACGGTTGACCGTCCTCAACTTCGGGTCTGCCGCCGGCGAGCTGGCGGTCTGCCTCAGGACGGTCGGGCTGGTTGACCGCTCCGAGCTGACGACCCTGGTGCTCGAGGGTCCGCCCGAGCGGATCGCCGCGGTTCTCGTTCGCGTCGCCGAGACCGATCTCCCCGTCGGCGGGGTGGCGCGGCGGTCGACGACCTGGTGGTGCCGGGCCGACCCGCACAGGGCGATCGCGATCTGTGAACCGGCCCGCGGAAAGCGACTGTGGGAGGAGCTTCGCCTGCAGGCGCGTCGGCATGGGTCCGTCGCCCTTACTGATTCTTCGCACACGTGGACCGGGATCGAGCTGATCGGCCGCGCCACGCCCAACATCCTGGCGGCGCTCGGGGTCCATGGCGTGGATCTTGATGCTCGGCGCGTCGCACCCTTCTCCACGGCGCGCATCAGCACAGTCGACGGGAGCTGGCTGCTCGAGTCGCCGCGCCGGGCACTCGCTCTCGTGGCGCGCGAGCACGCCGCCATCGCCTGGCGGGCGCTCGAGGAGGCTGGGCGGCCGTTCGCGATCAGCTGCGTTGGCCAGCAAGCTGCGGCCCGGTATTCGCTGCTCGATCCGCCGACGTAGGACGCCGCCGGCCCGCGGGCGCCGCGGCCGACAGCCTTGCCTGTGGGGACCCCTGCACTGATAGCTTCGACACCGGTGAGCACGCGTGCGGCAACCGACCAGGTGCGCGATCGTCAGGGACTGCAACGCGCGCTGGCCGCCTGCCGTCAGCTCGAGCGCGAGATCTTTGAGCTGGAATACGTCCGCCGTTCCGACGCGGTGGAGCGCGTCGATGACGCCGTCAGAAGACTCGGCGAGGTCGGCTCGCCCAACGGGATACTGGACCGCGCCGCGCAGGAGCTCGGCCACGGATCACAGTTCGACCGCGTGCTGATCAGCAAGGTCCTCGACAATCAGATGTGCGCGCACGCTCTGTGGACGCGCGAGCCGGACCCGAGAGCACAGTCGATCGTGGAGCGGCTGCAGCGCGATCCTGTTGAGCTCGCTTACCCGTTGATCGAGGCCGACGTGGCGCGCCGACGCGTCGCCGTGCGCGTGATTGTTGCGTCAGCGCGTTCGCGCACGCCCGCACTGCTGGCCGACGTCTTCGGATGGCCGTGCTACGTCGTCGCCCCGATCAACGTCGGCGGGAACACGATCGGGCTGCTCCATGCCGATACGGCCACCAGTGGCCGGCTGCTCGACGAACTCGACGACGACGTGCTGAACCGCTTCTGCGACGGGCTCGCCGCCGCGTTTGAGCGCGCCGCGCTGCGAGACACGCTACGGCGCCATAGGACTGAGCTTCAGGCCGCGGCGCAGTGGATGTCGGGACGGCTCGGACGCCTCGCCGCAGACGCCGGCGCGCCGGCCGGCACACCGAGGGACACGAGCTCGCGCCGCGACACTCGGGAGGCGCTGACGCCCCGCGAGCTCGAGGTGCTCCGACTGATGGCCCGGGGCCGCACCAACCAGGCGATCGCCAACGCGCTCGTCGTCCGCGTCGGCACCGTGAAATACCACGTCAAGAACATCCTGCGCAAGCTAGGCGCAACGAGCCGGGCGGACGCGGTCTCGCGGTACGTGCGGGGCAGCGGAACCGATCGATGAGCCCCGCCGCGGAGCTTCCGGAGGTCTTCTCAGGTCCGCTGGGGGAGCAGTTGCACCACCGCGTCGCGCGGACCATCGTCGATGCGGAGCGCCTACTCGGCATCGAGATCGATCCGGCCGCTGCCGACGATCTCACACGGCTGCGCAGCGCGGCCGCCGTGCTGCGGGAGCACCTGTCCGCCGAGGTCGATCCTGGGCAGACCGACCACGAGCTCGCGCTCGAGCGGCTGCGGGGACGCTTCGAGGCCCGGTTTGGATCCCTCGCGCGGGCGCAGTCGGCCGTCGCCGAGCTGCGCGAAATCACGTCGCCGGCCGCGATGCTGGAACGTGCACCGACAGTGTTCTGTTCGTCATCGACGTTCCGCCGCGCCGTCCTCAGCGTCGTTCGCGATGGCACGATCATCCCGGAGGCGGCCTGCTTCGAGGGTGACCCCGCCAGCGCCATCCGGGTTGTCGAGCAGCTCCGAAGCACTCCGGTGCGCCTCGAGCACCCGCTGATCGAGACGGAGCTATTGCGCCGCCGACGGGCGACGATCGTGCTCGATGCCCGTGCTCACCCCCGGGTCGACCGGCGGCTGGCCGAGTTGATGGGCTGGCGGGCGTACGCGGCGGCACCGCTCCTGATCGGCTCGAACGTCGTCGGCGTCATTCACGCCGACCGCGGACCCGACGCGCCGATCGACGTTCTCGACCGCGATGTCCTCTGGGAGTTCGCCAGCGGTCTCGCGCAGGCCTACGAGACCGCCAGCCTGCGACGGACCATCAGGCACGAGCGTGATCAGATGCGACAGTTCCTGGAGTGGGCCCGCGCCCGTTCCGATCTCCTCACCGCGGCACCGATCAACCCCGGAACGCGTCCGCCCGCACCGCTGCCGCCGCCGGAGCCCTTCGACGCCGACTCGCCAGCGGAGGGCCGAGACGATCGGGTGGTGTTCGCCGGGCTGCTCACCCGGCGCGAGCTTGAGGTACTACGGCTGCTCGTCGACGGCGCCACCAACCGGGCGATCGCCGGCGAGCTCGTTCTGTCGGACGGGACCGTCAAGTTTCACGTCAACAGCGTTTTGCGCAAGCTCCATGTCGCCAACCGGGCCGAGGCGGTTGCTCGGTACCTGGCGTTGCTTGGAATGCCTCCCCCATGATCTCGCCCATGCCCACCTCGGAGACCTGCCGATGATCGGAGACATCCTCTGGAGCCCGCCCGCGGATCTTGCCACGAGTACCGAGGTCGGCCGATACACGACCTGGCTCGGGCGTGAGCGTGGCCGCACGTTTGGCTCCTACGACGAGCTGTGGCGGTGGTCGGTTGACGATTTGGGTGGCTTCTGGTCATCCATCTGGGATTTCTTCGGCGTTCGCGCGCACACGCCCTACGACCGGGTGCTCGAAACGCCGACGATGCCGGGCGCGCAGTGGTTCAGCGGCTCCCGTCTCAACTACGCCGAGCATCTTCTCGGCGGTGAGGGCGACGCTGACCGCTCGGCGGTCGTCGCCCGCTCGCAAACGCGCCCGCCGGTCGAACTCACCTTCGGCGAACTGCGGGAACTGGCGGGCCGGGTTCGCGCCGGTCTGCAGCGGCTCGGGGTGGAGCGGGGCGACCGGGTCGTCGCCTACCTCCCGAACATTCCGGAAACGCTGGCGGCGTTCATCGCCACGGCCAGCCTCGGTGCCATCTGGGCCGCGTGCGCTCCCGAGTTCGGCGCGCGCAGCGTTGTCGATCGCTTCGCCCAGATCGAGCCGCGCGTGCTGCTCGCCGTCGGCGGCTACGGTTACCGCGACAATTACGTGGACCGATGCGCGGAGGTGGCGACGATCCGGGCGCGGATCCCGAGCATCGAACACGTTGTCTGGGTTCCATACGGAGACGCGGAGCTGCCAAACGCCACGAACTGGGAGGACCTGACCCGTGACGCCGAGCCGCTCGAGTTCGAGCCCGTGGCGTTCGACCATCCCCTGTACGTCCTGTTCTCCTCGGGGACCACGGGACTGCCCAAGGCGATCGTCCACGGCCACGGGGGACAGCTCATCGAGCACCACAAGAACCAGGGACTCGGGTGGGATCTGAAGCCCGGTGGACGGCTGCTTTGGTTCTCGACCACGGCGTGGATGATGTGGAACGCGCTGGTCTCGGCGCTGCTGCTCAGAAGCTCGATCGTGATGCTCGACGGAGATCCGACCTGGCCCGACCTGCTGCAGCAGTGGCGGCTCGCCGAGGAGCTTCAACCGACGGTCATGGGTGTCAGCCCGCCCTACCTGATGGCCTGTCGCAAGGCTGGCCTCAGGCTGGGCGAGGAATGTGATCTGCACTCGCTCCGAGTCTTGTGCACGGCGGGATCGCCGTTGCCGGCTGAGGGATATGGCTACGTGTACGAGCAGCTGCCGCCGGAGCTTCTGTTGATCAATGGTTCGGGGGGCACCGACGTGTGCACCGGGATCGTGTCCGGGTCGTTCGCCCAACCCGTGTATGAGGGCGAGATCTCCGGGCCATGCCTAGGCGTCGACGCTCACGCGTTCGACCCCTATGGGCAGGAGGTCGTCGATGAGCTCGGCGAGCTCGTGATCACCAAGCCAATGCCGTCGATGCCGGTGGGACTGTGGGGCGACGCCGACGGCAGTCGCTACCGGAGCTCGTACTTCGACCGGTATCCCGGTATCTGGCGCCAGGGTGACTGGATCCGGTTCACGGCGCGGGGGAGCTGCCTGCTCGCGGGACGCTCTGACGCAACGCTCAACCGCGGCGGCGTGCGACTCGGGACCGGCGAGTTCTATGCCGTGATCGAGGACATGCCGGAGGTGGTCGACGCGCTCGTCGTCCACCTCGAGGACTCCGGCGGCGGCGCCGGCGAACTGTTGCTGTTCGTCGTTGCCGCCGACGGCACCGTCGTCGACGAAGCGCTGCGCCGACGGATCGCGACGACGCTGCGCAGTGAGCTCTCACCGCGACACGTGCCGGACGGCATCTTCGTCGTGCCCGCCATCCCGCGTACGCTCACAGGCAAGAAGCTGGAGTCGCCGGTCAAGCGGATCCTGCGCGGCGATCCCGTGGAGCAGGTGGCCAGCCGCGGCTCGCTCGCCGACCCGGCGGCACTCGACGCCTTTGTCGCGCTGGCGTCCGAGCGGCGCTCCGCCGCCGGCGCCGCGGCGTCGGCTGACCCGGGTGCCTCCCCACCCGGACCACCGTCTGCATTAGCATGAACTCCTGATTCGGACGGTTCGTCCGAGAGGGAATCCATGAGTGGACAACAGGGACTGGCTGGGGCGCTCGAAGGCCCAGAGCCGCGCGGTCCGCGGCTTCGTGAACCCGAGCGATGGCGCGCCCACGGCGCGAGCGTTCAGCACCGTCTCGAGTCGTGGGCGGAGATCCTCGCGGCCACTCACATCGCGTTCGACGTGCGTGAGACAGTGCGGACGCCGGTCGAGTTCCACGGTGCCGTGATGCGGCGCCGCCTGGGCGATCTGATGCTCGTCGACTGCGCGGCATCACCGTTTCTCGGGCTCCATCGTGGCGGGATGAGCACGCCCGCGGGGAACGAGAACATCCTCGGACTCCAGTTCGTGTTCAAGGGCGTTGAGCTCGTCCGCGAGCGCAACCGTGAGGTCGCGCTGCAGCCAGGCGATGTCGTGCTGTGGGATGGCTTGCAGCCGACCGAGGTCGAGATCGTCGAGCCGTTCTACAAGCGCACGTTGATGTTCCCCCGTGACGAGGTGCTGGCACTCTGCCCGCGCCTCGCCGACGCGGACGCGCTCCCGGTGCTGGACCGCGACGGACCGGCTCGCCTGCTCGTCCGGTACATGAACGCGCTGGCGCTCGAACTGCCGCAGCTCGAGACGGGTGCGCGGATCGCGGCGGCGAACGCGGCGCTCGAGCTCCTCAGGGCTGCGGTGGAGCCGCGCCTGCCGACGAATCGCGCGGCGGAACGTGCCGCGCTGCGAGCAGATATCCGTCGCTACGTGCGTACCCACCTCCAGGATGCCGCGCTCGGACCGGCCTCGATCGCCTCAACCTACGCGATGTCGGTGCGCGCGCTGCACGCCCTGTTCGAGGACAGCGACGCCTCGGTCGCAACCCTTATCCGCACTGAGCGACTCGTGCGATGCCGGGAGGATCTGCAGCGGTTGAACGGGGGGTCGGTGACCGAGATCGCGTTCCGCTGGGGGTTCTGTGACGCCGCCCACTTCTCTCGCGTGTTCAAGCGAGAGTTCGGCGTTACTCCAAGCGAGAGCCGCCACGCCGCGATCGCGGCGGAGGCTTCAGGCAACGGCAGCTGACTCGAGGGGCGGCGAGCGGCTCGATGCTCCGATCGTGGGGTCCGTTGCCGCTACTCGCGGCGATCCTCGACTCGTGACGCCTTGCCCACGCTGCGCGGGATGCTGCCGAGCTCCACGACAGAGACGCCGATCCGCAGCCCGGTGTGCTCATGCAAGGCGTGGCCGACGCGCTCCGCCACCGGGGCTGGATCGTGTCCGGGAGCGGGCTCGAACTCGAGCGTCAGTTCATCCAGCGGGCCGCGCCGCTCGAGGATGAGGCGGTAGTGCGGTGAGGTGCCGTCGACGCTCAGCAGCAGGTGCTCGACCGTCGACGGATGCAGGTTGACCCCCCGCACGATCAGCATGTCGTCGTGGCGTCCGCGCAGCCCGACGAGTCGCGCCGTCGTCCGACCGCAAGCGCACGGCTCGACGACGACGGTCCCGATGTCGCGCGTGCGGTACCGGATCAGCGGCAGCGCCTCCTTGGTCAGCGTCGAGAACACGATCTCTCCTTCCGACCCAGGTTCTAGCGCGGCGCCGGTCACCGGATTCACGACCTCGACGAGGAAGTGGTCCTCCTGGACGTGCAGCCCCTCGCGCGCGGGACATTCCGCAGCAACGCCGGGCCCGCACATCTCCGACAGCCCATAGAAGTTGAACGCCGTCAGCCCGAGCGCTTGCTCGATCTGGTGCCGCATCGCCTCCGTCCATGGCTCACCGCCGAACAGTCCGAGCGTCAGGCTCAGGACGCGCGCCCCGACGTCGGCCTGCTCGCTCAGCGCTTGAGCGATCGCCAGGGCATAGGACGGAGTGCTCACGAGCACGTCGGCCGCGAGGTCACGCACCAACGTCGCCTGGCGCGCGGTGAATCCGCCGGACACGGGCACGACCGTCGCGCCGAGGCGCTCACCGCCCTGATGGAACCCGAGGCCACCCGTGAACAGGCCGTAGCCGTTTGCGTTGTGGATGATCATCCCGCTGCGCACGCCGGTCATCGACATGCACCGGGCCATCAGCTCGGTCCAGGTTTCAAGATCGGCGCGGGTATAGGCGACGACCGTCGGCTTGCCGTGGGTGCCGCTGGACGCGTGGATGCGGACGACCCGATCGCGCGGCACGGCGAGCAGGCCGAGCGGGTAACCCCGGCGGAGGTCGTCCTTGATCATGAACGGCACGTCCGCCAGGTCTCGCAGCGAGGTGAGCCGCGACGGATCGTCCACTCCGGCCGCGACGAGGCGCTCGGCGCCGACGGGCTGCGCGGCGAGGACGCGCTCAACGGTCTGCCTCAGACGGGCCAGCTGCAGCGCCTCGAGCTCCGCGCGTGCCATCGTCTCAGCGCGGTTGCGTGGGGGCGATGGCGTCCTAAACGCGGCGCTTATCGGCATTCCAGTGACGCTCCAGGTTCTGCACCAGCGCCGGGCTGAGGTGACAGTGCGCCTGCTCGCGCGCGTATGTCGCCATGTACTGGCGAAACAGATCGAGCGGTTCGGCGCCCGCCCGCATCGCCGCACGGTTGGCAGCGGCGTTGATCAGGCCCGAACTGGTGAGAGCGTCGATGCGCGTCTCGATCGCGCCGTCCATCTCGGTGGCGTCGACGACCTCATCGCAGAGCAGCGTAGCGTCGGGCTGCCCTGCCTCCCACTCCCGGCCGGAGAGGATTGCCTGCCGCGCGGCCCGGTCGCCGACAAAGCGCGGGAGCCGGAGGTTGGACGCGCCCGGGATGATCCCCTCCTTGCGAGCGGGCAGGTAGAGCCGCGCCCCCCGGGTGGCGATCACGTGGTCGACGACGTGCAGCAGCTGGCAGGCGCCGCCGATGGCGTAGCGCTCGACGGCGGCGATCCACAGCTTCTCGATCGGCCCGTCAGGGCTTCGCACGCCGCGGAAGATCTTGTTCACGTACCCCATGTCCCGCACGAGGTAGAACAGAAAATCGATCTGCCCCTGGTAGAGGAGCGTGAGGTTGATGCCGGCGCCGAACACGCGCTCGCCGCCATAGCGCGGGTGTTGGACCGGACCGCCCCGAAACACGCCGACCTCGATCGCCGGATCGAGCAGGACGAGGTCGACAGCCGTCTCGGTGGGGCCGAGCGTCCACCCCTCCTCGGCGTTGAGGTGCCGGGGATTGCGCAGCTCGAGGATCCCGGCCTTGTCCCGGCGGGTGAGGAGAACGGGGCCGAGGTCGACACAGCCGGAGTCGCGAAACTCCCGGATGAGCTCAAGCGCCTCGGGCGTCGGCGCGAGCATCGCCTCCAGCAAATGCCCGCCGGTCCGCGGATTGGCGAGGAACCGCGCCGTGAGAAGGCCCTGAGCCAACTCGAGTCGGTGCTTGTCGGCGAGCGGGCGCGCGCGTTCGGCCTCCATCTCCGCGCGCGTGGGGACGAGACCCGGAACGCGGCCCGCGGCCGCATACATCAGGTCTTCGAGGCGTAGCGACCGCGCGCCGCCGTCGGTCAGCTCGTCGTAGAGCGTCTCCGGCGTCAGTCCCGCCCGGGTGAGGATCTCATCCTGGGATTCGGTTGTGGACGTCATGCGCGGTGTCGGGATAGGCTCGCATCATGGCTGGCCTGATGACAGGGAAGGTGGGTCTCGTCACCGGCGCCGCGAGCGGCATCGGCCGTGCGTGCGCGGTGCGCTTCGCAACTGAGGGCGCGGCGGTGCTCGTTGCCGATCTTGACAGCGCGCGGTCGGGCGGCGAGCAGACGGTGCAGGAGATCCGCGCCGCAGGCGGCGAGGCCGAGTTCGTCGCCTGCGACGTCTCCAGCGCAGCCGACAGCGAGGCGCTCGTCGCCTATGCCGTTCGCCGCTTCGATCGACTTGACTTCGCTCACAACAACGCCGGGATCGGCGTCCACCAGCTCCTGCACGAGACCTCCGACGAGGACTTCGATCGCGTGATCGCGGTCAACCTGCGAGGAACGTTTCTTGGAATGAAGCACCAAATCCGGCAGATGTTCAAGCAGCGCGCCGGGGCGATCGTCAACACATCCTCGAACGCCGGGCTGCGCGCGGTGACGATGTTGAGCGCTTATACGGCCAGCAAGCACGGGATCCTCGGCCTGACGAAGAACGCCGCCGTGGAATACGCCAATGACGGCATCCGGGTCAACGCCGTGTGCCCAGGCGCGATCATGACACCGCTGATGTCCGAACAGCCGCCCGACCGCCAGCAGGAGATCCTCGCCCCGCAGGCTCTGACACGGTTCGGCGAACCGGAGGAGGTCGCCGCGGCCGTCGTGTGGTTGTGCTCCGAACAGGCGTCGTTCGTGACGGGGGTCGCGCTGCCCGTGGACGCCGGGTCCGTCGCTTGGGTATCGGCGCATCGATGAACTCCAGTCTTCCCGGCTCTCTCGCAGTGTGCGCGGAACGACAAGGGAATCGGCGCGGGCGAGCTAAGACACACCGGAACGACGCCGAGCGCCGTGCGACCGGCGCCGCGGTCTGGTAGGTGTGCGCAGAGATGGCGAGCGTGATCGGACAGCGGGTGCGCCGCCAGGAGGACCCTCGGTTCCTCACTGGGCGCGGACAGTACGTCGACGACGTGGTGATGGAGGGTGCCCTGCACGCGACCTTCGTCCGCTCGCCCTGGGCCCATGCCCGCGTCGGCTCGATCGATAGCGCGGGGCTCGCTGAGGTCCCTGGAGCGCGCGCGTTCACGGCCGCGGACGTCGGTCTCGCCGTCAATCCGCCCCCGCCGTTCATCGGAATCGATGAGCGCATGTTCCGCCCCTTCCTCGCCTCGGACAAGGCCAGGTTCGTGGGGGACATCGTCGCCGTCGTTCTCGCCCCGACGCGGGATGGCTCGGCGGACGCGGCCGAGCTCCTCGACGTCGAGTACGAGCCGCTCCCAGTGGTGACGGACATCGAAGATGCGCTGAGCGATGAGGTCCTGTTGTTCGAGTCCATGGGCACCAACGTCTGTCTCCGGCACCCGCCGGAGGCGCCCGATCCACACCTGCTCGACGAGTGTGAGGTGGTCATCCGCGGACAGATCGTGTCCCAACGCATTGCCGCCTGCCCGCTGGAGCCACGGGCGACGCTCGCCACGTTCGGGGACGACGGCCGCGTGACGATCTGGCTGTCCACACAGACGCCGCACACCGACAAGATGGTGCTCGGCCTGCTCCTCGGGTTGGAGCCCGAGCAGGTGCGCGTCGTGGCGCCTGACGTCGGCGGCGGGTTCGGCGGCAAGGGGCTCGCCGTCGAGGATGTCATCGTGGCCTGGCTCGCTCGCGCCACGGGTCAGCCGGTTCGCTGGACCGAGACACGCAGTGAAAACCTCGTGGCGATGCACCAGGGACGTGCCCAGCGGATCGCGTTCGAAGTCGGCGGCAATCACGACGGCCGCCTCTCCGCGCTCCGGCTCGACATCCTCCAGGATGCCGGCGCCTATCCCGGGATCGGGGCCTTTCTCGCCAACCTCACGGCGATGATGAGCAGTGGCGTCTATGCGATCCCGAAGGTCGAGGCCAACGTGACCGCCGTCGTCACGAACACCACTCCGACCGGCCCGGTGCGGGGCGCGGGCCGGCCTGAGGCGACGCAGATGCTCGAGCGCGTGATCGACATGTTCGCGGCCGAGGTGTCGCTCGATCCGGCCGAGGTCCGGCGCCGGAACTTCATCGCCAAGGAGTCATTCCCGTTTCAGACGGCAACTGGAGCGCACTACGACTGCGGCGACTACGCGACCGCGCTCGACCGCGTCCTCGAGCGGGCGGACTACCACGCGCTGCGCGAGGAACAGGAGGTGCGCCGTCGCAGCGATGATCCGAGGCAGCTCGGGATCGGTCTGAGCACGTACGTCGAGATCACCAACGGGATCAACGAAACGGAGTTCGGTGCGGTGGAGATCACCGCCGACGGGACGGCGATTGTCCGCAGCGGCTCGCAGTCGCAGGGGCAGGGTCACGAGACGACGTTTGCGCAGATCGTTGCCGCGCGCCTCGGACTCCCGCTGGAGAAGATCGCGGTGATCGAGGGTGACACCGACGAGGTCGCGCGCGGAACCGGTACGTATGGCTCGAAGTCGACCCAGATCGGCGGAGCGGCCGCGGCCGAGGCCTCCGAGGCCGTGGCCGAGCGCGCCAAACAGCTCGCCGCCGACGAGCTCGAGGCGAGCCCTGAGGACATGGTGCTCGACCTCGACAGGGGGCGGTTCCATGTCGCCGGAGCGCCGGAGCCCGCGCTGACGTGGTCGGAGCTCGCGACCCGGCTCGAGCAGCGCGACGCGCTCGCCGAACTGCGCGCCGAGGTCGACTTCACAGCTCCGCAGCCGACCTTCCCGTTTGGCGCGCACCTGGCGGTGGTTGAAGTCGACACGGAAACCGGTGCGGTGACGCTTGAACGGATCGTCGCGCTCGATGATGCCGGCCGGATCATCAATCCGCTCGTCGCCGAGGGGCAGGTGCACGGAGGGCTCGCGGCCGGCATCGCCCAGGCGCTCTACGAGGAGATCAGCTACGACGAGGACGGCAACCCGCAGAACGCCAACCTCGTGACCTACGGCTTCCCGGGGCCGACGGAGCTGCCGTCGTTCGAACTCGTCGAGATGGAGACGCCGACGCCGGTCAACCCGCTCGGCGCCAAGGGAATCGGCGAGTCCGGGACGATCGGCGCGACCCCGGCCGTCCACAACGCGGTGATCGACGCGCTCGCGCCGTTCGGTGTGCGGCACCTCGACATGCCCGTCAACGGCGAACGCGTGTGGCGTGCGCTGCAGAGCGGGCGGCCCGGCTCGCGCTAGGTCACACCACCGAAGAAAGGTACGGCGGAGGCCCGTTCATCGGGCCCTTTTCCGGGTCTAGAGCCGATCGAGCAGGTCGGCCACGGTGTCGATGACCGCGTCGGGACGCCGCGCGGCGGGCACATCATCGAGCACGACGTTGCCGCTGATGCCGCTGCGCACGAGCACGGTCGTGCAACCTCCCATGCGGCCGAGGGCGATGTCCATCCCCAGGTCGTCCCCGATGACTGCCACCTCGCTCGTGTCCACCGCAAGGCGGCGACTGACCTCGCCGAGCGCGGCGCGGGACGGTTTGCCCAGCACCTGCGGACGCGCGCCGGTGACCTTCGCGATCGCAGCGGTGGTCATCGCACCGCGGCTGAAGATGATCCCGCTCGCGCCCGCGTACCCGCGGACATAGCTGCCCGTCAGCAGCCGCGCGCCGGTCGTCACCGCCCGTGCGGCGCGCTCGAGCGCGGAGAAATCGACGTGGTCGACGTGCGCGATGAACACGGCGCCGGCGCCCTCTGCGTCGGTAACCGTGACGCCGGCGGAGACCATCCACTCGCGCACGCGATCAGACGCGAACAGTTGTACCGCCGAGGACCGGTGCCGGCGCAGCAGATAGGTCGTGGCGCTGTCGACCGGCGTGAGAACCTCGTCGTCGGCAACGGGAAGTCCATCCTCGCGCAGGCCGCGCGCGATCTGCGCGGACGGCACGTGGCTGCCGTTGGTGAACAGCACGAGCCGGCGCCCGGACGCCCGCACGCGATCGAGCACCGCGACGGCCCCTGGCTGGGGACGCGCCCGTCCGTCCACACCGCGGTGCACGAGCGTGCCGTCGATGTCGAACACGAACCCGCGAACGTGATCGAGCGGCGGAGCCTCACCCACGGCGCCAGAGCACCCGGTCGCCGCCCTTGACGAACTCGAAGTGGGTGATCGACTCGCGGCGGGCAACCTCCTGAAGCAGCGTCACAAGCGGGGCGCGGCCGGGCCGGGCGGCCGCCGAGGACGCCGGCTGCCCGCGCGCCGCCACCATCGCGTCGACCTGCTCCTCGGGCATCGTGAGCCGCAGCAGCAGTTCCTCCTCGGAGATCCGTGACCCGAACCGCTCGTAGGCGCCCTCGAGCGTGATCGGTTGCAGTTCGCGCAGCTTCGCGGTGTGCGACCGTGACAGCACGCGCTCGGCCACGTCGGGATCGACGGGCGCCGGTGGTGGTCCGTAGTGCCCGAGGAAGAAGCGCACCGTCTCATCCGACACGTTCACCCACCGCTCACCGTCGATGACGTTCCGTGCCGCCTGGGTGGCGATGAACTGCGAGACGGGCGTGACGATGATCGGATACCCCATCTCGGCTCGCACGCGGGCGACCTCCTCCAGCACCGCGTCGAACAGCTCCGGGCGACGGAGCTCCTCGAGCATCCGGCGCGTAGTGCTGACCATCCCTCCGGGCAGCTGATGTGTGTAATAGACGCCGTCGAAATCCCGCGGTGCCCCTGGCGGCAGCCCCTTGACCCGAGCGACCTCACTGAAGTGGGCGGCGCTGGCGGCCGCCGCGTCGAGGTCAAGCGCATGCCCGTAGCCGGCCGCCTCGAGGTTGCGCGCGGTGCTCAGGACATCCGGCTGCGAGGTCCCGCGCGACAGCGGTCCGCATGCGGTATGAACGACGCCGAAGCCGGCCCTCACGCCTTCCACATACACGTACGGCGCGAGTCCGATCGTGCAATGGCTGTGCAGCTCGAGCGGTCTGGGGCCGGCGGCCGCCAGTAACGACGGCGCCAACTCGCGCACCGCGTCAGGCGTGAGCAGCCCCCCGGGATCCTTCAGGTAGAGCCGGTCCATGTCCTGGCAGTCGGCCAGCGCCGTCGCCCGATCGGCGTAGTAGTCATGTGTGTGGACGTCGCTGATCGAATAGGTGAGTCCGATCACGACCTCCTCGGCGCCCTCGGCCCGCGCCATCGCGGCCAGCCGTCGCAGCCGCTCCGGGTCGTTCGACGGCTCGGCGATCTGGATCCGGCGAATCCCGTTGCGGACGCAGAGCCTGAACGAGAGCCGCATCACCTCCTCGTCCGCCGGCACCCAGGAGATGAACCGCATGCCGGTCGTGATGATGCCGAGTGGGGTATTCGGCATCGCAGCGCTGACGACGCGCAGGCGCTCCCATGGATCCTCACGGTGAAAGCGCACGGACACGGCCATGTGCGTGCTCGAGGTGAAGTCGAGCGCGTGGTACCCGACCCGGTCGATCGTGGGCGCGATCGCGAGCACGTCGGGCGTTGTCAGACCCGTCGCGCTCCACAGGCTCTGATTGCCGTCCCGCACCGTCGTGTCGATGTACGCGATCTCGCGACTCATGCCAGCGCGCGCTCGAGCCAGTCGGTCGTGACCTTCGCCGCAGCGAAGTCCGGGTGCCCAAGCACGCTGAGGAGCAGGGTGCGGTTCGTCTCCACGCCCTCCACGTCGACATCGTCGAGCGCATCGAGCAGAATCGCGATCGCCCCATCGCGGTCCGGCGCGTGAGCGATCAGCTTCGCCAGCAGAGAGTCGTAGTACGGCGGCACGACCGCGCCGGGCCGGCAATGCGTGTCGACGCGCAGTCCCCGCCGTTCGGGCACGCTGAACAGCGTCAAGGCGCCCGGAGACGGCCGGAAGCCCTGCGTCGCGTCCTCGGCGTTCAGCCGGCACTCGATCGCGTGGCCGGCGACGGAGACGTCGTCCTGCGTGAACCCGAGCGGTCGGCCGTCGGCGATCTGAAGCTGGAGGGCGACGAGGTCCCGCCCTGTCACGGCCTCGCTGACCGGATGCTCAACCTGGATTCGGCAGTTGATCTCGAGGAAGAAGAACTCCTCCGTGACGGCATCGACGACGAACTCGACGGTTCCGAGGTTGCGGTAGCCGATCGCGCGGGCGAACGCCACGGCCGCGCCGTGCAACGCATCGCGCGTGTGCACCGACAGCGCCGGGGCCGGCGATTCCTCGACCACCTTCTGGTAACGACGCTGCACGCTGCACTCCCGCTCGCCGAGATGGATGACCGACCCGTGGTCGTCGGCGGCGACCTGCACCTCGACATGCCGCGCGGCGGCGATGAACCGCTCGACGTACAGGCGCTCATCGCCGAACGCAGCGCCCGCCTCACTGCGGGCCAGGCCGAGCAGACTCCGCAGCTCGTCCTCGTCATGTGCGAGCTTGATCCCGCGCCCGCCGCCGCCCCCGGCCGCCTTGATCAAGAGCGGGTAGGCGATGTCACGAGCCTCGGCGGGCGTCGCGATTTCGTGCCCGGGGAGGATCGGCAGCCCGGCTCGCGGCGCCGCCGCGCGCGCCCGCAGCTTGTCGCCGGAGAGCTCCATCACCTCCGGCGGCGGCCCGACGAACGTCAGGCCGTGTTCACGAGCTCGCCGGGCGAGCCGCGGGTTCTCGGCGAGGAAGCCATACCCAGGGTGAATCGCATCACAGCCGGTCCCGAGCGCCGCCTGAACGACGATGTCGTCACGCAGGTAGCTCTGCGCCGCCGGGCCGGGTCCGATGACGACGACGCGATCAGCGACACGGGCCGCGGCGCCGTCGCGGTCGATCTCGGACGCGCCGACCACCGTCTCCAGGCCCAGGGTGCGGCACGCGGACACGATCCGCAGCGCGATCTCGCCGCGGTTGGCGACGAACACCCGTTTCATGCCGGCCGGACCCGGAACAGCGTCGAACCGTATTCGGCGAGAACGGCGTTCTCGTGACAGACCTCCACGACCGTGCCCGACACGCCAGCGGGGATCGAGTTCATCATCTTCATGACCTCGATGATGCAGACGATCGTCTCGGGCTCGACCGTGCTGCCGATCTCGACGAACGGCGGCTGGCCGGGACCGTCGGCCCGATAGAACGTCCCGAGCATCGGCGCCGGCACGGTGAGCAGTCCATCCTCCTCCGCCGTCGCCGAGGGCGGGGGCGGGCTTGGTGCGCTGCCGGCAGCAACGCTATCGGGTCCGCCCGCGGGGACAGGGTCCGAGAACACGCGTGCTCCTCCACCGCCGCGGCGCACGTACAGCGATAGGCCGCCGGTCTCGAGCCGCAGCTCATCCAGCTCGGACTCGTCGATGATCCGCAGAATCTCGCGGACGTCGTCGTCAGTCAGAGACATCGCGCCGGGTCGCGCCGAAGGTACTCATGACGAGCGACAGCGCATCCCGCACAGGCTTCTGCGTGCGCTTGGGTAGGGCGGTCACGGGCCGCGTCTGCACGATGGACAGTCGCGCCTCGTGGTCACGCGCCCATTCGATGTCCTGGTGCGAGCCGAAGAACGCCTCGACCCTCCGTGCCACGTCGACGAGCTCGGAGATGGCAGCTCCGTCGAGGCACCGCGCGTCGCGACGAGCCTCGGGCACCGGGTGTCGCACGGCCCCGCGCGCCCCGCGGTCGGGCACGTACTCGACGTGCTTGGAGTGGATGTGCTCGCGGACGACCTCGCCGGTGACCTTGCTGACGAGGAAGTCGTCCGGGGTCACCTCGCCACCGACGACGGCGATCCCGAGTCCCCAGCTCGCGTTGATCGCCACCATACTTGGGTCACCGGTGACCGGATTACACGTGAACATGACGCCGGATACGGCCGCATCGACCATCAGCTGGACGGCGACCCCCATCGCGGCTGTCGCGGCGCCGGCGCCGAGGCGCAGCCGATAGCTGATGGCCGGCGTGCTGTACAGGCTGACCCAGCAGTCCCGCACCGCGGCGCAGACGCGGTCGACGCCGCGCACCCACAGATACGTCTCCTGCTGGCCGGCGAACGTCGCGTCCTGACTGTCCTCGCCCACGGCGCTCGACCTGACCGCGACCGGAGGCTCGGCCACGGCTTGCGCCCGCGCGAGATCTTGATACGCCTCGCTCACCTCAGAACAGACCGCGTCCGGCAGCGGTGCAGAGCGCATCGCCTCGCTGATCTTGTGTGACGCCCCGCCGACGGAATCTATGTCCCCCGGCGAGACGTGCTGCAGCGCGGCCGCGATCTCACCCTCCAGTCCCGACTCCTCGAGAAACGCGTCAAACGCCGCCGTCGAGATCGCGAAGCCGGGCGGTACCGGGATGTCCGCTGCCAGCAGCTCGCCCAAGTTTGCGCTCTTACCGCCGAACTGCGGCTCGTCGGCGAGCCGCAGGTCGTTCAGGAGACGGCTGTGCATCATCCTCGTCCTCTTCCTCGGTACCGGACTCGCGAGCTTCGCTCAGGGGGAGCCGAGGAGCGTGACCACGCCGGCCGTTCCGTCGACCCGGATCATCTGACCGGTGCGAATCTGAGAGGTGGCGCGGCCGGTGCCCACGACCGCCGGCAGCCCGTACTCGCGACACACGATCGCGGCGTGCGACATGACGCCGCCGACGTCCGTGACGGTCGCCCTGATCTTCGTGAAGATCGGCGCCCACGCGGGCGAGGTGCTGCCACACACGAGGATCTCGCCGTCGCGGATGTCAGCGACCTCGGCCACCGAACGCACGACTCTCGCCGGTCCCTCGACGACGCCGGGCGAAGCCGCGGCACCGTTGAGCTCGGTGCCGCCGTCCTGCTGACGGGCCCACTCCCGAACGCGCTCCGTTGTCACGCCCCAGAGCATGATCGTCATCGGGTCGGTAATCGCCTCGGGCGTGACGCCGAGCGCCGGCGGAGGCGTCCAGTCCGCCAGCCGCTCGAGGATCTGCCGGCGGCGAGCAACGATCGGCGGCCAGTGCTGGGGCCCGAGCGGCTGTCCGCCCGTCGCCCACGTCAGCACGAGCTCGTCAAGCGCCGAGGCGACCTCGTGGCGGGAGAGCTGGAAGATGTCCTCGCCGTCCTCGAGGAAACCATGCTTGGCGAGGACGGCGCCGAACTCACGCACCTTGTTCCACCATCGGGTGAGGAACCAGTAGTCGCAGAAGAACTTGTGCTCCTCGACGTATGGGAACACCGTGCGTGACAACGCCAGCAGATCGTTCCACGGCCCGCGGGTCTCGTCGTCGAGCAGCGCCCCGTACTCTGCCGCCAGCCGGTCACGCTCGCGTTCGATCTCTTTGGTCGGCCGATCGATCTGCTCGCCGGCACGCAACGCTGCGATGTGCCCAATCAGCGCCGCGTACGGAATGCTCGGGTCGTCGAGCCAACTCCCGTAGTAGTGGTAGAGCCCGTCTCCGGTGGCCATGTTGAACCACGGATCCTTTACCCCCTCGAGTTCGGCCAGCCAGCTCCGCCCCGCGTCACTCTGGGCCAGCTCGCGGTCGATCTCGTCCGGACTGCGGCCTTCACGGAACGCGCCGTCCACCCCCGACTCAAGCGCCAG
The DNA here is from genome assembly GCA_963800815.1 of uncultured Solirubrobacteraceae bacterium. Taxonomy (GTDB): domain Bacteria; phylum Actinomycetota; class Thermoleophilia; order Solirubrobacterales; family Solirubrobacteraceae; genus Palsa-465. Next base: position 228,721 of record CAWDCP010000014.1, on the reverse strand, counting down.
CCTGGCCATGCGGCGCAGTTCGGCGTCGGGTTTGAACAGCAGTACGTCGATCCCGGCCACCATCTGTGCAATGTGCTGATCCGGGATGTCCGGAAGGTTGGCCTTGCAGAGCTCGGCGAATGTCGCGTAGGCGCCGTATCCCAGCAGCAGGAACTCGAAGTGGTGCTGCCACATCAGGTCGCACATCCGTAGGCATCGGCCGTAGGCGTCAAGCAGCTCGTAGAACGCCGTGTTGCGATCCTCGCCGAACGCCACCTCGTCAGGCTCGTACTCGGGAAGGTCAGGCACGACCAATTCGCCGAGCTCGGCGATCAGCGCTTCCATCTTCGCCCGCCACTTCGGGTACAGCTCGCCCCAGTTCGCGTAGTAGTGGCCGGCCCGTTTCTGGAAGAACTCGGCGCGCTCAGCGATCTTTGCCGGGTCGGTGACCGGGTTGCCGGAGATGTAGATGTAGCCGTTGACGGCGCGGTAGTCGATTCCCATCGCCGGCGGGACGGCGAACACGCGGTTCTGCCATGCCCCGACCGCCTGGTAGGGGGAATCGATGCAGATCACGTCGAATGCCGGCATCGGCACCGGGAAATGCATCGAGTTCCAGAACCAGAACCGGGGCTCATCCGTCTCGCGACGCCGTTCGTCGAACAGCGCGTAGTACGGATACATCTCCTGCCAGCCTTCGCAGCCCGGCGGTGTCTCGATCGAGAACGGGCTCGGAAACGAGCCGACTGCCTGCGTCGAGCTGACCATACGAACCTCCGTCTCTCCACTCGGTTGCCTCGCCGCGGTGTGGGCTCGGCCCGCCCTGTATACGGGACGCGCTCCCTTGAAGTCAACACCGTTTGCCGGTCCGCGCACCTCCGCTTGCGCACGGACGCCCGATTCAGCCGATGACACGCGGCGCACGAATAGGATCACGCCGCCTTGGCGCAGCGCTCGTGCTGACAACCTTAGGAGAGAGACGAATGGCGAGGATTCTGCTCGTACACGGCGCGTTCGCCGGCGCGTGGTGCTGGGAGCCGGCGTTGCCCGGTCTGCGAGATGGTGGCCACACTGTCGAGACGATCGACCTTCCGGGCGCCGGCGAGGACACGACACCGGTGGCCGAGGTCACGCTCGATGCGTACGGCGCGAAAATCTGCCGAGCGCTCTCCGAGGGTCCGCCGGCGATCCTCGCCGGGCAGAGCATGGGCGGCATGGCTGTCACCTCAGCGGCCGCTCGATGCCCGGAGCGCGTGCGCGCGCTCGTGTACATCAGCGCGTTCGCGCCGGACAACGGCCAGAGCCTGGCCGAGCTTGTCTCCTATCCGGAGGCGGCTGACGATCAGGTGCAGGCGAACCTCGTCGTCGAAGGAGATCCACCGGTGGGCCGCCTGCTGCGGGAGGGCGCGATTCACGCGATGCTGAACTGCTGCACCGAGGACCAGGCCGCATGGGCGGCCGACCGACTCGGCGCTCAGCCGATCGCGCCGTTCGAGGGACGGATCGAGGTGCAGGACGGCGCTCGCGCTGCGTTCGAAGCGCTCCCCCGCGCGTACATCTTCTGCGGCTCCGACAACGCCATCCCGCCGGCGATGCAGCGGCGGATGCTCACCGAGCGCGGCTGCAAACCCGTGATCGAGATCGACACCGATCACTGGCCATGGCTGTCTCGGACCGACGAGTTCGTCCGCGCGATGAACGAGATCATCGGCACGGTGACGTAGTGAGACGCACCGATCGACAAGAAGGCCTGCGCTCCATGACTGGACTCACCTGAGGCGCGGCGATAGCTTGGAGATCGGTTCGGGAGCGGAGAGGAGACTGGATGGCCGAGATCGAGCTGCTGGCGCTGTACTGGACGATTGCCGGCCCGGCTGACGTGCACATCGGCCGTGAATGGAGCACCTTTGAGTGGAGCGACCGCTGCGCCGAGGCGGCCCGCGTCGGCTTCCGCGGCGTCGGGCTGTGGCACGCGGACATTGAGCACCAGCTGGAGACGCGGTCGCTGCGGGAGATGAAGGAGATCTTCGACGCTGCCGGGCTGCGCTACCTCCAGCTGGAGTTCCTCGCCGACTTCTTCGTGGCGCCCGCCGATCCGCTGCGCGCAGAGTCCGATCAACGCCGGCGGCTGCTGTTCGAGGCCGCGACGGCCCTCGACGCGCATCACATCAAGGTCGGGAACATCCCGGGCACGCCATGCGAGCTCGGCCGCCTGACCGACGCGTTCGGCGAGCTCTGTCAGGACGCCGCGCGCCACACACCGGCGACGATCGTCTACGAGTTCATGCCGTTCGATGTGAACGTCAACTCGCTCGATGCGGCCCTCAAGGTGGTCGAAGGCGCCGCCCAGCCCAATGGCGGCCTGGCGATCGACACGTGGCACATGGCCAAGCTCGGAATCGCGCCCGACGAGCTGCGGCGGGTACCGCCCCAGTACCTCCGCTGGGTCGAGCTCTCCGACGGCCAGGTCCAGAACATGGACGACCTCGTCGACGAGACCGTCAACCATCGTCGCCTTCCCGGAGAGGGCGAATTCGACATCCCGGGGTACGTCGCCGCCTGCCAGGACGTTGGCTACGGCGGACCGTGGGGCGTGGAGGTCCTCTCCGAGGAGCTGCGCAGCCTCCCGATCGATCAGGAGTTCGACCGGGCGTACGTGACGACAATCGCGCAGTTCCACGCCGGAGTCGCATAGATAGTGGCCGCTCCCGCGAACGACCACTAGACAGGAGGAAGACATGGCAGAACTCGGCACCGACCGGCTCGTCTGGATGTACACGCAGATGATGCGGATCCGCGAGTTCGAGGAGCGTGTGAAGAGCACGTTTGAGAAGCATCCCGGCGTGATCCGCGGTCACACGCACCTCGCCGACGGCGCCGAAGCATCGATCGTCGGCTCACTCGCGGCAATCGAGGCCGGCGACCAGCTCATGGCCACGTACCGCTGCCACGGCTATCCGATCGCCCTCGGAACTGACACGAAGGCGATGATGGCCGAGATCTACGGGCGCCAGGATGGCTTGTGCGGCGGCTACGGCGGTTCGATGCATCTGTGCGACCCCGACCGCGGCTTCCTCGGCACCTCAGGGATCGTCGGCCAGGGGATCCCGCAGGCGACCGGCGTCGCGTTCGCCGCGCAGATTCGTAAGCAGAGCCAGGTCGTCCTCTGCTTCTTCGGCGACGGCGCATCGAAACAGGGCGCGTTCCACGAGTCGCTCAACCTCGCGTCGCTGTGGAAGCTGCCGGTCGTCTACATCATGGAGAACAACAACTACAACGTCGCCACCCGCTCCGAGCAGGAGGACGCCAACGCGGCCGCGGGCGAGCCTCTGTCGGTCAAGGCCGCGGCGTACAGCATGCCCGGGGTCACGATCGACGGCGGCGACCCCGTGGCCGTGCACGAGACGGTCAGTGCGGCCGTCGGCCGCGCCCGCCGCGGCGAGGGCCCGACGCTCGTCGAGTCGAAGGTCTACCGGCTCTCGGCCCACGGCAACCTGATCGCGCCGCCCGGCGTGCCGCTGCATTACCCCGAGCACGAGGCGATCACCGTGTTCGGCAACCGTGAGGAGTATGAGGCCGCTCTCCGCGGCGATCCGGTCCCCAGGTTCCGCATGCGCCTCATCGAGCAGGAAAGCCTCAGCCCGGAGCGCGCCGATGAAATCGCGCAGGAGGTCCGCGACGAAATGGAGGGCGCCGTGCAGTTCGCGCTCGACAGCCCCTTTCCGGCGCCGGAAGCAGCCCTCAACCACGTCTACGCCTAGGAGTCACGATGGCACGAGAGCTCCCTTACATAGCGGCTGTCCAGGAGGCGATCAGCCTCGAGATGCAGCGAGACGAGACCGTTGTCTTCTACGGCCAGGACGTTGCGCCGAGCGATGATGACCCGCTCGTCCAAGCGTTCGGGCGCGACCGCGTTCGCGTCTCACCGATCTCGGAGACCGCCGAGATCGGGATGGCGGCGGGGCTCGCGCTGGCAGGCTACCGGCCCATCGTCGAACTGCTGATGGCCGAGTTCATGCTCGTGGCGATGGACCAAGTCGTCAACGAGGCACCCCGATTTCGCTACATGAGCGGCGGACGGGTCAAGGTCCCGCTCGTGCTCAAGGCGGGCTACGGCTTCACCGCGGGTTGGGCCGGGCAGCACACCGGCTCGATCTACACGATGTTTGCGGGCATCCCGGGGCTCAAGGTCGTACTCCCCTCCACCCCCGCCGACGCCAAGGGCCTGATGGCGAGTGCCGTCCGCGACGACAACCCGGTGATCTACCTGATGCACTACCTGCTCGTGCTCGAGCACGGCGACGTGCCCGAGGGCGAGTACGTGGTACCCATCGGCGAGGCGGCGATCCGCCGGCCCGGATCGGACGTGACGATCGTCGCCACGGGATGGACCGTCGGCAAAGCACTGGCCGCGGCCGACACGCTGGCGGCCGAGGGCATCGACGCCGAGGTGATCGACCCCCGCTCGCTCCAGCCGCTCGACATGCCGACGATCCTCACGTCGGTTGAGAAGACCGGCCGCCTCGTGATCGCCGACCAGGCGACCCGGCACGCGTCAGCGGCTTCGATCATCGCCGCGGAGGTCGCCGAACACGGGTTCGGGAGCCTCAAGGCGCCGATCAAGCTCGTCACCGCGCTCGACGCGACGATTCCCTACAGCGAGCCGATGGAAGCGTTCCTGCTGCCGAACGAGGCCAAGATCGCGGATGCCACCCGTCAGGTGGTCGGGTCGGCGCCCGTCGCAACGATCACCGGCCGGTAGCGAGCCCAGAGACACCGACCGTGGCGCGCTCACCGACGCAGCTCGACTCGCGCAGCGCCGCCGACCTGCTGGCGACGATGTGGCGGATCCGCTGCTTCGAGGAGCGCGTCGCACAACTCAAACGCAGCCTTCAGGTCCACGGGCTGATTCACCTGAGCATCGGTGGCGAGGGCGTCGCCGCCGGCGTGTGCCGGCAGCTGCGGCACACCGACGCCGTGTACAGCGGCCACCGCGCCCACGGCCATGCGATCGCGAAAGGCGCGGCGCTCGAGCGGGTGATGGCCGAGCTGATGGGGCGCGACGATGGCCTGTGCCGCGGTCTGGGCGGGTCAATGCATCTCGTCGACGCCGAGCACGGGTTCATGGGCGCGACCGGTGTCGTCGGGGGCAATCTTCCGCTCGCACTCGGCACCGCGCTTGCCGCCCGAACACGCGGGAGCGACGCGGTCACGGTTGTCTTCTTCGGCGACGGCGCCGTCCAAGCCGGTCACTTCAACGAGTCAGTGAATCTGGCGGCGTTGTGGCAGCTCCCATTGATCTTCGTGTGCGAGAACAATGGCTTTGCCGAGTTCACACCTCGCTCGGCCCATACGGTGGTTGAGCGCGTGAGCGACGTCGTCGCACCCTACGGGTTCGGCTGCGAGACAATCGAGGGCCACGACGCCGCCGCCGTGTGGGATGCCTTCGGCAAGATGGAGATTGGCGTGCGCGGCGGCGAAGGTCCGTTTTTGCTCGAGTGCCTCACGCACCGCCGGCGCGGCCATTACGAGGGCGATGCGCAGGAATATCGCGACGCGCTCGTCGATGAGGAGTGGGGCAGGCGCGACCCGATCGCGCAGTTTGAGCCGCGTGCCGTCGATCGGGGATGGCTCGATGACGAGGCGATCCACGCCATCCGCGCCGAGGCCGCGACGGCGGTCGAGGCTGCGGTGCAGTACGCGCGCGCCAGCCCCTGGCCGCAGCCAGGACTCGCCGAACAGCTGGTCTACGCATGAGCAGCGCGCCGTCCGAGATCACGTTCATCCAGTCCGTCGCGCGAACACTCGCGAAGGCGATGCGTGAGGATGATCGGGTGATCGTGCTCGGCGAGGACGTCGCCGAAGGCGGCCCCTACCTGGCCACCGCCGGCCTCGCCGAGGAGTTCGGACGCGAGCGGGTGATCAACACGCCGATCAGTGAGGGGGCTGTCTGCGGCGTCGCGATCGGCGCCGCCCAGAGCGGTCTGCGGCCCGTCGTCGAGATCATGTTCATCGACTTCATCACGCTCGCGCTCGACCAGCTCGTCAATCAGGCGGCGAAGGCCCACTTCATGTCCGGCGGCCAGCTCGCGGTGCCGCTCGTCCTGCGCACCCAGGGGGGAGCCGGCGGGCGCAGCGGGGCGCAGCATTCGCAAAGTCTTGAGTCGTGGCTGACGCACGTCCCCGGACTCAAGGTGGTGATGCCGAGCTCCGCCGCTGACGCGGCTGGCCTGCTCGAATCCGCGATCGCGGATCCCGGGCCGGTCGTGTTCGTCGAGAACAAGTCGATCTATTTCCGCCGCGAGCCAGTTGCCGACCCCGGCGGTGCGCCCACACGGATCCCGCTCGGCGAGGCGAACGTCCTACGCCCCGGCAGCTCGCTGACAATCATCGCCACGTCACGGATGGTTGCCGACGCTCTCGCGGCTGCCGCGCAGCTCGCGCGCGGTGGCGTGGAGGCGGAGGTGATCGACCCGCGAACGCTCGTGCCACTCGATCTCGACACCCTTGCCCACTCGCTGCAGAAGACCGGGCGCGCCGTCATCGCACACGAGGCCGTGACGATCGGCGGCTTCGGCGCCGAGCTCGCCGCTCAGCTTCAGGAGGCGGCATTCGACTTCCTCGAGGCCCCGATCCAGCGCGTCGGCGCGCCGTTCATGCCGGTGCCGGTGAGCCCGCCGCTCGAGGACGCCTACCGCCCGGGCGCCGAGGAGATCCTGGCGGCGGCCCGGGTGGCGATCGAATGGGATCAACCGGTCGAGACGGCGGGCCTGTGACCGTCACCGTCAAGCGCCAACAGCGTCGCGCCGGGCATCCGCGACATGACGCCCCGATGTCGCAGGACGATCTCAAGGTTCACGAGGGACAGCCGTGCGTGTTCACGCCCCAGCGCCTCGGCGCGCGCCCCCTCGCGGCGCTCGATCGCGTCGATGAGCGCCAGGTGCTGGCGGTGAGCGACGACCAGGATCTCCCGAGATTCCGGTAGTTCGGCGTGGGCGAGCACGAACGCACTCGGGCTGGCGAACGGCAGCAGCAGGATCCTCTCGAGCGAGCGCTCAAGCAGCGGGCTGCGCGCAATCGCCAGCAGGCGCTGATGGAAGCGCTCGTTGAGGGCGACGTATCGCTCGAACGATTCGTAGTCGGCCCGATGGACGAGTTCCTGCGTCGCGTCGCTGATTTCCTGCAGGCGACGGATATCCCGGCGCGTCGGGCCGCGCTCGGCTGCGAAGCGGGCGGCCGTGCCCTCGAGCACGCCCCGCAGCTCGATCGCGTCTCGGATGTCGTCCTGCGTGAACTCTCGCACCGCGTACCCGCCCCGGGTGAGCCTCCGCAGCAGACCCTCGTGCTCGAGTTCCGCGAGGGCCAGCCGCAATGGCGTGCGCGAAACGCCGAGTCGTTCGACGAGCGGAAGCTCCGACATCCGTTCTCCGGCGGCGAACTCCCCGCTGAGTATCCACTCCCGGAGCCGCAGCTGCGCCCTCATGATGTGCGTTCGGTTTGTGGACTTGGCCAAGGTGTGCAGCGTCCCCTCCCGTCCACTTTATCCCCGAGTGACTGCTGCATGCAAGATGACGGTCCAGCAGTCTCCGTCGCTCCCCCTGCCGCGTTTTCGGCTGTCTCTTGCATGCAAGATTGATGCGAACTAGTATCAGCCATCGCCTCGCCGACAGGGCGGGCAGACTCCATTGAGGAGAGGAGAGGGTGAGGATGTTCCACGTCGCGGCGCGCAGGCGCCTGAGTCTTGCTCTGGCCATGGTGCTGGGGTTACTGGTCCTAGGGGGCTGCGGAAGCAGCAGCTCGAGCAGCAGCTCGAGCAGCAGTTCGGCGGCAGGCGGCAGCTCGACCGCCAGCACGGCGTCGAGCGGCGGCGGCTCGGTCGACACGTCGACGTGCGGAACCAAGCCGGGCGTGAAGGCCACGGGTACGCCGATCAACGTCGGCACGATCGATACCAAACAGCCGGGCACGGACTTCAGTGACGGCCCGAACATGATCCAGGCGTATTTCAGCTGCGTTAACGACAACGGCGGCGTCAACGGGCATCCGCTGAAGCTGTTCATCCAGTACGACCAGACGCAGCCGGCGCAGGTTGCGGCCGCGGCCAAGCAGCTGATCCAGTCCGATCACGTGGTCGCGATCGACGGCGTCTTCGATCTCCTTGAGTGCACGATCAACCAGAGCTACTGGAAGCAGCTCGGCATCTACGAGATGGACGCAGGGATCGCACCGGAGTGCTGGTCAACGCCGAACAGCGCGGCGGTCAACATGGGACCGCGCTACAGCTCCGATGGGGCGACGCAATACGGGCTGAGCCAGAAGCCGTCGAAGGTCGTCTTCGTGCAGTCGAACGTCCCCGGCACCGGCTACATCGCCGCCGGTCCTGCGGCGCTGGCGAAGGCCGCGAACGTGCCGATCACCGAGTTGACCGAGAATGTCCCGATCAACGACGCCAGTTCCGTCGCGCTCGACCTCGTCAACAAGGCTGGATCGAACGGGTGGGTGGTGCTCAACTTCACCCCGCCCGAGGCGCTGGTGATCCTCCAGGCCGCACAGAAGCTCGGGCTCGAGGACCGTGTCAAGGGCTGGGGCTGCTCGACGCCGTGCAATACCGACTTCCTGGCCAAGGCGCTGGGACCGAAGTGGAACCACAAGCTGTTCGTCAACGCCGAGCTGACCTCCCCGGATGACCACAACGGGCCGGAGATGCAGCTGTACAAGGCGATCCTCGCCAAATACGGTCAGAGCGTGGCCGGCGGGCTCGGCTCGTTCAGCCAGATGGGCTTCCTCCTCGGGAAGTTCCTCACCAACGCACTGATGACAGTCAAGGGTCCGTACACGATCCAGAGTGTCAACGCTGCGATCAAGGCGATCAAGAACCAGAAGACGGAGCTGCTCTGCCAGCCGTGGGTGTACGGTAACTACCCGCTGCACATCCCGAACAACGCCGACTTCACCACGACGCCGGAGAACGGGAAGATGGTGACGGCCCAGGAGTGTTTCAACATCTCTAACGCCGACCCGCAGATTGCGCAATATCGCAACGTCGCGGGAACGGCACCGTCGACGAATCCGCCGACGCAGTAAGGAGCACTGCAACACATCGCGATCAGGGTGTCTGAGTACCAATGCCAAGCCTGACTGACCTCGAGCAGTTTCTGGTCACGGGCCTGTCGCTCGGCGGGGTGTACGCCCTGTCTGGGATTGGCATGGTCGTCCTGTATCGGGCGACCGGCGTGCTGAACCTGGCGTTCGGCGCGGTTGGTGCGATGGGCGCCCTGATCGCATGGCAGCTGATCACCCACGCCGGCTTGGGGTTCTGGCCGGCTTCGCTGGTCAGTGTTCTGGCCAGCGGCCTGATAACGCTCGCCTACGGGATGGTGTTCGGTCCCGCGCTCGCCGGTCGCGACCCACTCGTCAAAGCCACCGCGACGCTGGGGCTGACGCTGATTCTGCTCGGGGTGATGGACCTGCTGTGGCCCTCGAGCGGTGGCGCTTCACGGGCGCTGACGATCCCGACGGACAACAACACATTCCAGGTCGGCGAGATCTCCGTCACCTACACGAACGTGATCGCACTCGCGCTCGGGCTCGCGATCACCGTCGTCACCGGCGCGTTCCTGCGCTTCACCAAGACCGGTACGGCGATGCGCGCGATGGCCAACGACCGGGAGATCACGGCGACGCTCGGCGTCCGCGTCCGCCGAGTCGAGGCGAATGCCTGGTTCGGCTGCGGCGTGCTGTCGGGAATCGCCGGCGTGCTGCTGGCGGACCTCGTTGCGCTCGACGCAACCAGCCTGACGTTCCTGGTCATCTCTTCACTGGCGGCCACGTTGATCGCGCGCCTGCGTTCGATCGTGATCACGTTCTTCGCCGCGATCGTGATCGGCGTCGTCACCGCAGAACTGACGCCGGTGCAGAAGCTGACCAATTACCGTGACATGACGCCGTTCGTGCTCGCCGCGATCGCCCTGCTCATCCTCAACCGCCGTCGCGTCATTTCCGTCGGCCGCCAGGGGATGTAGCCGTGGAACAGCCAACCGCCGCGAACACCGCGGCTGGCAGCGCCACCGCCGCCGACGGCAACCCGCCGCCGGACGGCCCCGCCGCAGCCGAGACGGCGCCGCGCCGCCCCCCGCCCTGGTCGGCTCGGACCCCCCGACACCTCGTGCGCCCGGTGATCATCACGGCTCTGCTGCTGTTCGTGCTGCTGGTGCTGCCGTCGATGGTCAGCCTGTACTACCTCGACGCGCTGACACAGGTGGCGATCTACTCAATCGTCGCCCTCGGCCTCGGCCTGCTCGTTGGACGCGTGGGCATGGTGTCGCTCGGTCAGGGTGCCGTTCTGGCGCTCGGCGCGTGGGTCGCCGCCCGCCTGCTGTTCGCGACCGGGCTGTCGTTCCCGATCGTGTTGCTCGGCGCCGGACTGATCACGATGGTGCTGGGGACGCTCGTGGGACTCCCTGCACTGCGCATGAGTGGGCTCTACCTGGCGCTCATCACACTGATGCTCGCCGGCGCGATCACCGTCGCACTGTCCTCCATCAACTTCCCCAACGGGGGCCATGGCTTCACCGGGTACAACGGCGCGAGCGTTCACATTCAAGCGATCCGCCGGCCGAGCATCGCGACGACCGATCCCGCGTTCTTCCGCTACGCGGTGATCATCGGGATCCTGATGTTCCTGCTGGTGCTCTTCCACATCCGCGGCAAGCCGGGACGGGCCTGGGCAGCAATCCGGCAGAGCGAATCGGCCGCTCTCGCCGCCGGGATCAACACGACGTTCTACAAGCTGTGGGCGTTTGCGCTCGCCTCGTTCGTCACCGGCGTCGCGGGTGGCCTGGTCGCCAGCAGCGACCGGTATCTGAACTCGCTGACGTTCGCGACCCAGGACTCGATCACGCTGCTGGCGGTCGTCCTGATGGGCGGCGCCTACAGCCTGTGGGGCGCGATCGTTGCCGCGTTCCTCCTGAAGTTCCTCCAGGCTGTGCTCAACGACTGGGGCGTATCCCCGGACTGGCTGACAATCCTGTTCGGGATCGGCGTGCTGCAGGTGCTGACGACCGCGCCCGCCGGTCTGGTCGATCAGGTTCCACGCGACCTCAAGCGGCTCGGCCGACTGCTGTTCGGTCGCGGTCGCGCCACTGCCGAGGGGGAGAAGGCGTGATCGAGGTCACCGCGCTCACCGTCCGGTTTGGCGGAGTCACACCGTTGGACGAAATGAGCCTGCGCTTCGAACAGGGAACCTGCGGTCTAATCGGTCCCAACGGTGCCGGCAAGACGACGTTCTTCAATGTTCTCAGCGGATTCGTCCGCCCCGTGTCCGGAACGATTCACGCGTTCGGCGAGGACCTCCTGAAAATGGCGCACTTCCGCCGCGCCCGCTGGGGGGTGCGCCGGACGTTCCAGACCGAGCAGGCGATCGAGCAGCTCTCAGTGTTCGACAACGTGGCGATGATCCACGAGCACTCCAAGCTGACGGGGTCATCACGCCGCGACGACGTGCTGGGCGCGATCTCATTCGTTGGGCTCGAGATGGATCCGAACACCAAGGTCGGCGTGCTCGGCGCGCGTGACCGCCGGCTCGTGGAAGTGGCTCGCGCGGTCGTCGGTCGGCCACGCGTCGTGCTGCTCGACGAGCCGGCCGCAGGACTTCCGGACGAGGAGACCGCTCACCTCGGCCAGGTGATCCGCCGGATCCCTGACGAGGTCGGAGCACTGACGATCTTGGTCGACCACGACATGAGCTTGGTGTCCAGCTGCTGCGCCACGACGGCGGTGCTCGACTTCGGCAAGCTGCTCGCCAGCGGCCCGACCGCCGAGGTCCTACGCGACGAGCGCGTGATCCGCGCCTACCTGGGCACCGAGGACGTGGAAGCGCTTGACACGGAGCCGATGGGGAGTTCTGCTGACCATGAACTCCCGCACAGTGACGATGAGTGAGCGCGCACTCACCCTGAAGGAGGTCAGTGTGGCGCGCGGCGGGCACACGGTGGTTCACGAGGTCTCGCTCGTCATCGCCCCCGGCAGCGTCACCGCGCTGCTCGGACCGAACGGTGCGGGCAAGTCGAGCCTCGTGCTCGCTGTTGCGGGGGTGTTGAAGCCGCTCGGGGGGTCGGTGACGATGGATGGTCGCGAGCTCGCCGGACGCCGACCGGAGAAGATCCGCCAGGCTGGATTGGCTGTGGTCCCGGAGGGCCGGCGGCTGTTGCCTGAGCTGACGGTCGAGGACAACATTCGGGTGGCCACCTACTCCCTGTCTCGCCCGCAGGCCAAAGCCGGCCGAGAGCGAGCGCTCGAGCTGTTCCCCGAGCTGGAGAAGCGGCTGCCGACGGCCGCTGGATCGCTCTCAGGCGGCGAGCAGCAGATGGTCGTGCTCGCTCAGGCGCTCGTGTCGCAGCCGCGATACGTGATCATCGACGAGCTGTCGCTCGGCCTCGCCCCGGTGGTCGTCCAGCGATTGATGCCGACGATCCGCTCGATCGCCCAGGACGGCATCGGCGTATTGCTCATCGAGCAGTTCGCGACCGTGGCGCTCGGTCTGTCAGAACGCGCGTACGTGATGGAAGGTGGTCGCATCCGATACGAGGGCTCCGCCAAAGAGCTGCGTGAGAAGCCGGAGCTGCTCCATTCGGCGTACCTGTTCCGGGGTGCCCCAACCGGGAACGGCGCGCCCGCGCCAGCCGTCGTGAAGCCGACATGACTGTCACCGAGATGGAGCACGTACTCGTACTCACTGACGACCTGGAGGCGACGCGCGAATTCTACTGCGACATCGTCGGGCTCCGGATGGGCGAGCGCCCGCCGCTTGAGTTCAGCGGCTATTGGCTGTACGCCGGGGACAGGCCGTGCCTGCACATCGCTGAGCGCCACGCGTATCTCACCCACGCCGCAGCGCTCGGACTCGCAGTTTCACGTGAGCCGCCCGGCACGGGACCAGTCGACCACATCGCCTTCAACGCGGACGACTACGACGGGGTTCGTAGGCGGCTCGCCACGCGCGGCGTCCGCTCGGTCCCCAACCGCGTGCCGGCCGCCGGACTCCGCCAGCTGTTCTTCGAGGACCCCAATGGCGTGCGCGTCGAGATCAACGTGAGAGACCCCCTGAGCTAAACGAGGTAGAGATGGCTGACTCGCAGACCGCAAACTCGATCACGTCCGGGCCCCGCACGACGCCCCCGTTCCGCGCCGATCACGTCGGCAGCCTGCTGCGTCCCAAACGGCTGCTGGAAGCGCGTGAGGAGTTCGCGAGCGACCGGATGTCGGCCGACCAGCTGCACGCCGTTGAGGACGACGCAATCCGGGATGTCGTGAAGATGCAGCGTGACGTTGGCCTGCAATCGGCGACCGATGGAGAATTCCGCCGCGCGTCGTGGCATATGGACTTCATCTACCAGCTCGGCGGCATCGAGAAGCGGCCGCCCGGGGACATCAAGGTCCAGTTCCGCAACGAGCAGGGCGAGATCGAGTTCGCTCCCGCATCGATCCATATCGCGGAACGCGTGCACTTGTCTGAGCCGATCTTCGCGGAGGACTTCAGGTTCCTGCAGGGTCTGGTCGAGGACGGCGTGACGCCGAAGCTGACGATCCCGTCGCCGAGCATGGTCCACTACCGGGGCGGCCGGGCCGCGATCGATCCGATCGTCTACCCCGATGTCGACGTGTTCTGGTCCGACCTCACCGGCGCGTACGCCGATCAGGTCAAGGCGGTCGCCGCAATGGGTGGACGCTACCTCCAGTTCGACGACACGAGTCTCGCCTACCTCAACGACCCACGCCAGCGCGAGGAAATGGCCGGCAAGGGTGAGGATGCGGAGCACCTGCACGAGACCTACATCCGCCACATCAACGAGGCACTCGCGGACAGGCCGGAGGGCCTGACCGTGACGACGCATATGTGCCGCGGGAATTTCCGTTCCTCATGGGTGGCCGAGGGAGGCTATGACTTCGTCGCCGAGGCGCTGTTCGGCGAGCTTGCCGTGGACGGGTTCTTCCTCGAATACGACGACGCCCGGTCAGGCGGGTTCGAGCCGCTGCGGTTCGTTCCGAAGGACAAGCTCGTGGTCCTCGGATTGGTGACAACCAAGCGCGGCGAGCTCGAGGGCAAGGATCAGCTCAAGCGGCGGATCGAGCAGGCGTCTCAGTACGTGGCGCTCGAGCAGCTCTGCCTCTCCCCGCAGTGTGGCTTCTCCTCCACGGTCGAGGGCAACTCGGTCACCTTCGATGAACAGGTGGCGAAGCTCGCGCTGATCGTCGAGACCGCGGCGGAGGTGTGGGGCTGAGGCGGGGACATGCGCGCCGCCGTGACTGAGCGGGTGGGGTCGATGACGGTGATCGACCGTCCTGAGCCGGAAGACCCCGGCCCCGGCGAGGTCGTCGTCCATCCAGAGGCGGTCGGCATCTGCGGCTCGGACTACCACTTCTTCGCTGGCGAACTATCCGATGCGGCCGGCGGTTCGCAGTTCCCCCGCGTTCAGGGCCACGAGTTCGCCGGCACGATCACCGCCGTCGGGCCGAACTGTCGGCCCGAGCTGATCCGGGGCCGGCGGGTGGCCGTGTACCCGCTGCACACCTGCGGCCATTGCTACCCGTGTCGCATCGGACGCCGAAACACGTGCGACAACTTCAAGCTAATCGGGATCCACCTCGACGGCGGTCTTCAGGACCAACTCGCGACGACGCAGGACCAGGTCTTCCCGATCGAGGCCGATGACGCGGCGATCGCTGCGATGGCCGAGCCGGTGTCGATCGCGGTGCGAGCGGTCAATCGGGCTCGGGTCCAGCCAGGCGAGCGCGTCGTGGTATTCGGAGCCGGCCCGATCGGCCAGTGTGTCTGCCTGCTCGCGCGCGAGCGAGGGGCCGAGGTGCTCGTGATCGACCTCCAGAAGGGTCGGCTCGCGCTGAGCCGGGAGATGGGCGCCGACACGCTCACGTGGAGCAGCCGTGACGAGGTCGTCACGGCGGTCGGCGACTGGGCCGGCCCGGACGGCCCGCCGGTCGGCGTCGACGCGACAGGCGCGGCGGACGCGGTGCGTGCGATGGTCGACGTCGTCGCCTCCGCCGGCCGCGCGGTGCAGGTCGGGATGTCAAACCAGGAGGCGCCGATCCGCATTGGAAGCCTGACTGAGAAAGAGCTCGACCTGCTCGGCGTCACCTGCTGCGGCGGCGGTGAGTTCGGCGACGCGGTCAAGGTCGTTGAGCGCAACGGCAGCCTGCTGGCGCGGTTGATCAGTCACGAGTTCCCGCTCGCCGAGGCGCCCGAGGCGCTGCAGTTTGCGATGAGCAATCCAAATCACGTGATGAAGGTGGTGATCCGGGGTGACTGAGAGCTACGACTACGTCATCGTCGGGGCCGGGTCGGCGGGCTGCGTGCTCGCGGCTCGCCTGACCGAGGACGCGGACGTCCGGGTTGCGGTGCTCGAGGCGGGCGGCGAGGACACGCAGCCGGAGATCAGGATCCCTGCCGCGTTCCCCGCACTGTTCAAGTCAAGCCTCGACTGGGACCTGGAAGGTGAGCCCGAACCGGGGCTTGACAACCGTCGGCTCTATCTGCCCCGCGGACGGATGCTGGGCGGCTGCAGCTCGATCAATGCGATGATCTACATCCGTGGCAACCGCGTCGATTACGACGGCTGGGCGGCCGCCGGGTGCGACGGCTGGAGCTACGACGACGTGCTGCCGTACTTCAAGCGCTCGGAGCACAACGAGCGCGGTGCCGATGCGTACCACGGCGTTGGGGGACCGATGTCCGTGTCCGACAGCCGGTCGATGCACGCCCTCGTCGATACGATGCTCGAGGCGGCCGAGCAGGCCGGGCACGAGCGCAATCCGGACTTCAACGGAGCCCGGCAGGAGGGTGTGGGACGGTTCCAGCTCACGCAGCGCGACGGTCTGCGATGCAGCACGGCCGATGCGTTTCTGCGGCCGGCCGCGCAGCGACCGAACCTTGAGGTGATCCCGCGAGCAATGGCGCTGGGGATTCTGTTCGAGGGCAACCGCGCCGTCGGCGTCAAGGTCGCACACGACGGCAAGGTCGAGCAGCTCCGTGCGGAACGAGAGGTGATCCTCTCGGCCGGCGCCTACCAGTCACCGGTGCTGCTGATGGTGTCCGGCATCGGGCCCGAGGATCAGCTGGCGCCGTTCGGGATCGAGATCCGGGAGGCGTTGCCGGTCGGCATCGGTCTCCAGGACCACTGCATGGCTCAGGTCAACTACTTGACCGACGAGCCCTCGCTGTTCATGGCCGCCGCCGACCCTGACAACCTCGCCCTGCTCGAAAACGAGGGTCGCGGTCCGCTGACGTCCAACATCCCTGAAGCGGCTGGGTTCTTCCGTACGCGTCCAGGTCTCGATGCGCCTGACATCGAGTTTCACTTCGCGCCGTCGATGTTCTTCGACGAGGGGCTGGCCGCGCCGTCCGAACACGGCTACTGCTTCGGGCCGGTCGTGATCGCACCGACGAGCCGGGGGCGGGTGATGCTCCGCACACCGCTGCCGGACTCAAAGCCACGCGTACTGTGCAACTTCCTGACGACCGCGGAGGACAGGCAGAGCATGCTCGGCGGGATGCGGATGGCTTTGGCGATGGCGAAGCAGTCGGCGCTGAAGGCCGTCGAGCGTGCACCGTTCAGCGTGCCGGAGTCCGATTCCGACGAGGACCTGATGGCGTTTATCAAGCGTGTCTCGCAGACCGTGTACCACGCGACGTCAAGCTGCTCGATGGGGTCGGTCGTCGACTCCGAGTTGCGCGTCTTCGGGTTTGAAGGCCTGCGGATCGTCGACGCGTCCGTGATGCCAACGGTCACGCGCGGCAACACGAACGCACCGGTGATGATGATCGCCGAGCGCGCGGCCGACCTCATCCGCGCGGGCGCGGGAGCGAGGGCGACGGCCGGGATGGCGTAAGAGGCGTTACGTTCGCAGCGGGTCGCCGAGCGGACCGCCGGCCAGCCAGTCGGCGCCACGCGCGTAGAGACGTTGCACGCCCGGCCCCGTCAGGCCCGGCATGTCACGCTTGACCTGGTAGCCGATCTCGCTCTGCGCATAGGCGAGGTGCCGGTAGCCGACCGGGAACTCGTCAAGCCGTTCGCGCGCAAGCGTCAGGGTCATGGCAGGATCAACCGGGTCCAGACGGTCCTTCTCGTAGATCGGCTGGCGCAGCACGATGCCCCAGCGATCGTGCCGGCACTCGAGGAAGTCGTAGAAGCGCCCGGTGCAGACGATGTCGCAGAGGACGCCGTGCACCTCGGTTCGTTGTGAGATCGTCATCTTCGTCTGCGCGATCGCGCGCGTGCCGGCCAGGTCGATTGTCGACCCGCCGAGGAAGTGGAGGATGTTCACTCCGCGCTCGAAGCCCTCCCGGCTAACACCGATGAAGTCCGCTGCCGGGCCCTGGAACCAGGTCGCCATCATGAATCCGTCGTCGTGCCACACGGTCGCGAATCGCTCCCAATCCCCCGCGTCGCGCCACAGCGCCCAGTTCTCGACCAACTCCCGGATCAGCCGGCGGTCGTCGGCCTCCTCGGGCCGCGGGCCGACGCTCACGGCGGCCCTCCACCTCCACCCGGGATCTGACTCGTCGGCGGGATCGGCGGCCCGGTGGCAACCCCACTCACGTCCGGCGTGCCATAGGTATGGAACGTTTCGATCGTCTTGACCCCCCAGGCCTGACCACGCGCGCGTTCGGCCTGCGTCCAGACGATGGGCTCGTAGGCGGGATCGAAGATGAAGTGCGTTCCGGTCGTGACCTCGACCCGGTTCCCGCCCGGCTCGTACACGTACAGGAACATGCCCTGCGCAACAGCATGCTTGGACGGTGCCGCCTCGATCGGGACGTCCGCGTCGAGGAACAGGTCAGCGGAGCGCAGCACCTCCTCGCGGGTATCGACGAAGAACGCCAGGTGGTGGAGGCGGCCGCTGGCGCCGGCATTGTCGGCGACGTAGATCAGCTCGTGCGCGGCGATCGACAGGCTCATCCACGCCCCGACCTCGCTGCCGTCGTCAGCCACGATCTGCTCATAGAGACGGAATCCGAGGACGTCCTGGGCGAAGCGCCGGTTGACGGCGACATCACGCGCGAGCACGTTGACATGGTCGAGGCGCTTGACCGCGGCCCCGCGGCCCACATACCGCTGGGGCACGTTCTTGAGCGCCGGACGCAGATGTTGGGGCGGCCGGTAGCGCTCGGTCTCGTAGTAGAGCTCGAGGCGGTGCCCATCCGGATCGGTGAACGCGAACGCGGGCCCGTGGCCGACATCGCCGTCGACCCACTCTCCGTCCTGTCCGGTCCGCCGCACCGCCGCGACACGACGATCGAGCCCCTGCGAGCTCCAGGCACGGAGCGCAAGATGACCGAGGCCCGGGAGCGCGGCCTCGGTCAGCTTGAGGCTGTAGCGCTGATAGTCGCCCCAGCCGCGTAGGTAAACGGACTGCCGCTCACGCGCTTCGACCTCCATCCCGAACAGCTCGACGAAAAACCGCAGGCTCTCGTCGGGGAACGGCGTGAGCAGCTCCGCATGCCCAACATGGGCGAGGTCGTGGATCGGTTCCGCGACGGCGTCGGTCATGGCATCACTCCCTCTCTGGCTCGAGCCGCGCCCACAGCCCGTCGAGCTCGTACGACAGCGCGCCCGCCTGGAGCCGGGCACGCTTGACGGTCTCCCAGTCGCTGCGCCCGCGCGCGCTCGCGAGCGTTTCGGCCAGCCGTTCGCGCTCGACGATCGCCACGCCGTCTCCGTCGAGCACGACCGCGTCGCCCTGACGGATCCTCACGCCGCCGACGGTCACCGGCTCGCCGATCGATCCGGGGAGGTCCTTGCCGGCGCCACGTACGCGGATCCACCTCGCCCAGATCGGCAGCCCGACCTCCGCGAGCTCGTCGACGTCCCTCACGGATGCGTCGACGAGGATCGCGGCGGCGCCGTGGACCTTCGCCTGAGTCGCCAGCAGGGCGCCCGCGAGCGCGACCGGCCGCGGCTCGGGCATCGTCAGGACGAGTACCTCGCCGGGCTCGAGCTGCGCCATCGCGGCATGGACCATGAGGTTGTCGTCCTGGCCGCAACGGACTGTTCGCGCCGGACCCGCCGCACGCGAGCCGGGAACGATCTGGATGAAATCGGCCTCGACACATCCGCGCCGCCCGTCGGCTTCATACACAGTGGCCGTGCCGAGCTCCGCCAGCTCCGCATAGAGCTCGTTCACAGCTCCCCGACCACCTGCGGCGTGACCCGCTGGAACGCCTCCGCGTGACGGATCTCCGCGTTCCCCGAGGAACGGCGCGCGTGGTTCGCGCGGTGTCCGGCTCGCTCCGCGTAGTAGTCCCGCAGGTAGCTCTGTGCCTTCATCTCGCTCATCGCGGCGAGCTTGCGGTCCATCACCGCTGTGATGTCCACAAATGTCGTGGGCGTGAAGTTGCAGAGCTCCGGCTGATGCGGCTCGAACAGAAACAACTCCGGCGGCCGCACGGTCGCGAACGCACTCGGCACGCCGGCGCCCGCCGCCAAACTCCGCGCCCGCATGACAGCGGCAAACGCGACCGGATGATCCGGGTTGAACGGGTCGGTGTCGGTGTGGGTGACGAGCACGTCGGGTGCAAATTCGCGGATCGTCTCGGTGATCCGCAGAAGGGCGTCGGATCCGATCTCGAGCGGGTAGTCGCCGAGGTCCAGGCACGCGAACGACCCCCCAAGCACGCCGGCCGCTCGCTCGGCCTCGCCATGGCGAATCTCCTTGACCCGCTCGAGCGTCTGGCCCTCCTCCTTCCACAGCTCGCCCGATTCGCCGCGTTCTCCGTAGGACAACGCCACCACGCTCGCTGTGCCGCCACGCGAGGTCACGACCGCGATCGCCCCGCCGGAACGCCAGACGAAGTCTGCGGAGTGGGCGCCGATCACCATCATCCGACGCGCGCTCACGGCGGCTCAGCCCCCGCCACCCGACGCGTGTTGACGACGGCCATGACGTGCACCTCCTCTTCGTCGAATCCCGCCGCCAGAAGTCGGTCGACCATCAGCGCCATCCCGTCCTCCACCGGCGGATTGAAGACCTGGCCGAGGTCCGTGGAGAGGACGGAGTGCTCGGGGCCCGTGGCGCGTATGTTCTCGATCCATCGTTCCCATTCGATCTTGCCGGTGTGAGGCGTTGTGAAGCAGCGCTCAAGCAGAGCGCCACGCGCGGCGAGCCGGCGCTGATCCTCGATTGAGAGGTCTTGTGAGGGAAACTCCGGGTGGGTGATGACGATCTCGTCGATTCCGGCGTCGACCGCGGCGTCGACGACGGCGAAGATCTCGTCACGCCCCAGATGACCGGTCGCGAGCACCATCCCGTGGCGGGCGATCATCGCCAGCACCGCCCGCGTCGCCGGAAGCACGGCTCCGTCGGGGTTGAGCACCGGCACCGGCTCGATCTCAAGGCCCTGCTCGCGAAGCTCCAGTTGCAGCTTCACCCAGACCGGAACCTTGGCACCAGGCGGCGCGTCGCGCTCGCCCGCCTCGTTGACGGCGTCGACGGTCGGGAACCACACGGTCCGCGCGCCCTCCCGCGCGGCGATCTCGACTGCGAGTGGGTTGATGCCGCCCACCGCCCGGTTGAGCGCGATCGCGCCGAGGACCTGGATCCCGGGCACGGCGGCGCGGACGACCGCGGCCCGCTCGGCCGTCGAGCCGTAATGCGACTTCAGCACGAAGCCGGCGATTCCCAGCTCAGCGCAGCGTCGGGCGAGCGTGAGGTCGTCGATCTTGCGCGGTACCACGTCGGGCGCGATGTGGACGTGAGTGTCAAACCCGTCTCGGACAAGCGCGCGGGCGCGGCTCGAGGGTTCGGCGCTCATCGGCGCAGCGCCTGCGCGACGTTGGCCAGGTGCGTGCGCATCGCCGCTTCGGCCGCCTCAGGATCACCGGTCGCGATCGCGTCGACGATCGCGGTGTGCTCGGCGAAGGACTGCTCGCTGCGCCCGGGGACAAGGATCGTGCGGTACTGAAAGCGCACCAGTTGGGAGCGCAGCGTGGCGATGAGACGCGCGGCGGTGGCGTGGCCGGCGAGCTTGAGCAGCCGCCGATGCAGAACGACGTTCTCGTCCGAGGCACCGAGCAGATCGCCCCGATCCAGCATCGCGCGCATCCGCTCGAGGATCTGCCTCAAGTCGACAACGTCGATGTCCCGCGCGCGGGCGGCGGCGTGGCGAGCCGCGAGGCCCTCGAGCGCCGCGCGGGCCTCAAGAATCTCCACCGCTTCCCGCTCGTCGACAAGGCGGACATGTGCCCCGCGGTGCGGCACGTGCGCAACGAGTCCTTCGGACTCGAGCCGCGCGAGCGCGGTGCGAACCGCGGACCGCCCGACGCCAAGCGTCCGGGTGAGATCAGCCTCAACGAGACGCTGGTTGGGGTGCAACCGGCCGGCCACGATCGCTTCGCGGATCGCGTCCTCGGGCCGCTGGGGCAGATTGTTGACAATCTTGTCGACCGTGGCCGCTGAATCATATGACCACGGTCAAGAGCGCACCCGGCCTCACCACCGCGTGCAGAGCCGATTGCGCGAGGCCTGGGGTTGACGTACGTTGCACCGACGCCACAACAAGGAGGGAGAGATGGTGGTTCTCGACGCGCGCCGGTCGGAGTTGGTCCGACGGCTCTGTCAGCTGATCGTGCCCGGTTCTGAGCGTGTCGGTCCCGAGGTGTACATCGACGCACTGCTGGCCCGGATGCCCGACGAATATCGGGAGTTGGCGCTCGGGGCCTTCGACGCTCTCGAGCCCGCCGCCGAGGGGACGGCGTCGCTGGCCGAGCGTGCCCTCACGCCGGAATTCATGATGGTCCGGGCCCTCGCGTGCGAAGCGTTCTACAGCGACTTCGTGGCGCCGGGAGCACCCGGGCCCGGAGCCTGGACGGAGATCGACTTCGCTCCCCCCTTGGCCGCGCGACTGAACAAAGACTGGTCATACCTGGGGGTCACGGGATGAGCGAGCGATACGACGTGATCGTGGTCGGCTCGGGCGCAGGAGGTGGCGTCGTTGCCGGCGAACTCGCCGAGCGCGGCCGCAGCGTCCTGTTGATCGAGGCCGGCCCGCACCGGACCGCCGCCGACTTCATGCGCTGGGAGGCCCACGCGACCCACGATCTGTGGTGGCCACTCGCCTTCGCCGAGCCCACCGCCGGCGCGCTCGAGCCACCGGTCGCGCTCTTCCGAGGTCGCTGCGTCGGGGGGACGACGACGATCAATACAAAGGTGGCCCTTCGCCCGACCGCGCAGGACTACGAGAAGTGGCACGCTGCGGCGGGCATCGTCAATGATCGCGGGGAGCCGTTCGGCGAGGCGGACCTGCTGGCCCATCTGGAGCGGGTCGAGCAGCGTCTCGGCGTGCGCGAGCGCCACGACTGGCAGACCTGTGTCCACACGACGCAGCGCGGCTTCCGGGCGCTCGATGCAGAGCTCGAGCCGGTGATGTCGTACACGGACGGCAACTGCATGCGCTGTGGCTCATGCCTGCAGGGCTGCCCGACGAACGCCGGCAAGTCGACTCTCAACACCTACATTCAGCCTGCCCAGGTCACGTCCGAGCTTGATCTGCAGGCGGGCTGCGACGTGCGGCGGGTAGTGATCGACGATCGCGGCGACGGGCCGCAGGCGACCGGCGTCGAGTATCTCGATGCCCGCGGCACGCCACGGGAGGTGAACGCCGATGTCGTCGTCGTCGCGGCGGGGACGCTTGCCACCCCGGGCATCCTGCTTCGCTCTGGAGTCCGCGAGGTAGCGGCCGGATCCCCGAGCAGCGAATTGATCGGCCGCAATCTCGGCTTTCACCCGGCGCGACTCGTCGAGGGGCTGTTCGACGAAATCCAGGACGCCCACATGGTCTACCCGATCAGCGCGCATTGCATGAAGTTTCAGCGCGACGAGGACGGCGGCTTCATCGTGGAGGCGGCGACCGTGCAGGACCCGATCGGTTTCGCGACCGCGCTGTCGGACGAACACGGCCGGCCACTGTGGGGCGAGGAGCTTGCGCAAACGA
This sequence comes from uncultured Solirubrobacteraceae bacterium, assembly GCA_963800815.1. Lineage (GTDB taxonomy): Bacteria > Actinomycetota > Thermoleophilia > Solirubrobacterales > Solirubrobacteraceae > Palsa-465. The sequence continues at coordinate 205,740 of CAWDCP010000014.1, read as the reverse complement.
TGCGCCAATACCGGTACTTCACCGGGCTGCTGACGATGGTCAACGACGAGAACAACGGGACCGCCTGGGTCGACGCATCGGGGCGTGACCGCTTCACGTTCGTCTGGAACGATCGCGAGCGCGCGCGCATCGACGGCTCGCTTCAATTCGCCCGCGAGGTGCTCGAGGCCGCAGGCGCCAAACGTGTGCTCCAGACCGGGGTGATCAGCACCCACGTCCAAGGAAGCTGCCGAATGGGGAGCGACCCGACACGATCGGTCGTGGGACCGCATGGCGAATCGCACGACGTGCGGCGCTTGTTCATCGGCGACGGGTCGGTCGTGCCGAGAACGCTGTCGGTCAACCCCTCATTGACGATCATGGCGCTCGCCAGCCGACTGGCCGAGTACATCGACAACGGCGATCACGGTTACTTTGACCACGTCGCCGCGAGTGCGGCCCTCAGGCCCGCACCGTCTACCGGCGCTCAAGCCCACCCGACAGCCGACCCATCGCCCGGAGCATCGCGGGCACGACGAGCGCGCGCTCACGCGGAGTCATTGCATCCAGGAGCTGATGCTCAACCTCGGCGATCACCGGATCAGCTCGGCGCAGCAGCGTCCGTCCAGCGCCCGTGAGCTCGGCGCGCAGCACCCGTGCGTTTTCAGGGTCGACGGAACGACGAGCGAGCCCGCGGCTTTCGAGCTTGGCCAGGATCTCGATCATCGACTGCGGGGTGACGAGGGCCCGGCGGGCGAGCTGCGCGTTGGAGAACCCGGGACGCGCGGCGAGCACCGACAGCGTCGTGAATTCCTGGACGGTCAGCGAGAACGCCTTCAGCCGGGTGCGCATCTCCCGGCGGATGCCCTGATTGACCCGCCCGACCGCGTAGATAAGCGACGGCGCCGTCGGCTCACGAGGTGCGCTCACCAGCCCGTCCTCATCTGTGAATGGCCACGCGCTAGCGCAGGCCGAGCAGCCGGATGGCGTTCTCTTTGAGCACCAGCGGGCGGACCTCGTCCTTGATCGGCAGCTTCTCGAAGTCGGCGAGCCACCGGTCGGGGGTGATCAGAGGGTAATCCGAGCCGAACAGCATCTTCTCTCGCAGCAGCGTGTTCGTGTAGCGGATCAGGTTCTCCGGGAAGTACTTCGGCGACCATCCGCTCAGGTCGATGTAGACGTTCGGCTTGTGCACCGCGATCGCCAGCGCCTCGTCCTGCCACGGAAACGAGGGGTGGGCGATGATGATGTCCATCTCAGGGAAGTCCGCCGCGACGTCGTCGACGGACATCGGGTTTGAATACTTCAGGCGCACGCCACCTCCGCCCGGCATCCCGGCGCCGATCCCCGTGGTGCCAGAATGGAACAGAGCGATCAGACCCGCCTCCGCGATCACCTCATAGAGCCCGTAGTGCTCGCGATCATTCGGCCAGAACGCTTGCGTATTGGGATGGAACTTGAAGCCCCGCACGCCGGCCGCGATCAGCGCCCGCGCCTCGCGCACCGCCAACTTACCCTTGTGCGGGTCGACCGAGCCGAACGGGATCAGGACGTCAGGATTCGCGCGCGCGGCCTCGAGCACGCCGTCGTTGCCGATGCGCGGCCGACCCATCCCGGCCTCGTCATCGACCGTGAAGATGACCGCGAGCATGTTCCGCTGCCGGTAGTAGTCGGCGACCTCCTGCGCTGTCGGCTGCGGCGGGCTCCCGCCGAAGTACGCTGCCGCCGCGGCCAGGATCTCAGTCGTGACGGAGTCCGGAGGCTCGTTGGCATTGCGCTCGGCGTGCGTGTGCACGTCGATCGCCACGACGCGTTCGAGATCGTGATCGTTCATCGGTAGCTACGAAGCAGGTTCTCCGCGATGAGCGCCGGCTTCTCGGAGCCCTCGACCTCGACCGTGACGAGCAGCTTCACCTCGACGCCACCCCCGATCTCCCTGACCTCCTGGATCTCAACGCCCGCGCGCCAGCGGGACCCGACCCGTAGCGGGGCCGGAAACCGCACGCGGTCAAGGCCATAGTTGATCCCGACCGCGGCGTCGGTGACCGTCAGCGCCTGCTGAGTGATCGGAGCGATCAGCGAGAGGGTCAAGAACCCGTGGGCGATCGTGCCGCCGAACGGCGAGGATGCCGCCCGCTCGGGGTCAACGTGAATGAAGTTGCGATCCCCGGTGACCTCGGCGAACTGGTTGACGAGTTCCTGTGTCATCTCGGTCCACTCGCTGTAGCCCAGATGCCGCCCGGCGCTGTCTGGCAGCGTCGCCATGGTGGTCCTCAACCCGTTGATGTCGGCGGTGCTCACGTAGCTCTCCCAATCGGATGCATATCAGGTTTCCGAACCTTGATCATACCATCGCCAGGCCGCCTCACTCGAGCGAGAGAGCCCCAAGGTTGGCGTTCCTGGTCAGGGGCGTGGAACTGGCTCAACATGCCTAGGCGGGCGCGACGGCGACCTCGACGAGCAGCGGCTGGCGACGATCACGCAGGGTCGGGAGGACCTCGTCGAACGTGCTCAGCAGCTGCTCGTGAGTGCGCACGCGGGTGGCGGCGCAGCCGAATGCCTCGGCAATCGCCGCGATGTCGATCGTCTCGAACGAACCCCAGGCGCCGTGGCCGCCCTGCTCGTGCGCGAGTGCATCCATGACCGCGTAGCCGCCATTGGCCATCACGATCAGCAGAACACCGACGTCGTAGCGCGCCGCGCTCCACAGGGCTTGAATCGTGTACAGCGAGGCGCCGTCGCCGAGCACGGCGACGACCGGCCGATCCGGATTGCCCATGCGCAGTCCGATGGACCCGGACAGACCGAACCCGAGCCCACCGTTGGCGCCGCTGACGAACCCCATCGGCGCGCGCGCGGGAATTCGCTCGTGCAGTTCAGGGCGGCTCGACGGCGTCTCCTCGACCAGGACAACGTCGCGCGGCAGCCGCTCAGCCAGGGCGGCGAACACGTGTCCCGGCCGGAGCTGCTCGCCGGCGCGGGGCGGCGCGGGCGCCCGCGCAGGACTGCGCAGCGGGGCCCGGAGCTCACCGGGCGACGGCGTACGGATCCGTGTCGCCTCGGCCACCGCGGCGCATGCCCCAGCCACGGGCGCAATGACCGCCAGATCGCACGGGCTGCGCAGGGCCTCGGCGTCCGTATCGGTGATCACGGCGACGCGGGTGCCGCGCGGCACGAGCGGTATCGCATCGTCAAACAGATAGGCCCGAAACGCGTTTGTCCCCACGGCGAGCACGAGGTCATACGGCGAAAGCGTGTCGTGCATGCGGCGCCGCATCCAGGGCAGGTGGCCCGCGAACAGCGCGTGATCCTGAGGAAATCCGGCGCGGCCGCCAAATGCCTCCTGCCAGACGGGGCAGCTGAGTCGCTCGGCCAGCCGCACGACCGCTTCCCAACCGGCCGTGGTATCGGCGCCCGCGCCGACGACGACCGCGGGCGCGTCAGCCGCGTCGATCAGATCGACGAGCGCCCCCACATCCGCCTCCGTCACCCCACGCGAGCGGACCACCTCCGCCGGAAATCCGGCCGCCAGCTCGTCAGCCGATTGCGACCAGTCGCCCATCGGCGCGACGACGAGGGTCGGCGCGCGGGCACCGGCGGCCTCGTGGTATGCGCGGGCGATCGCGCCGGGGAGGTCCTGCGGGCGGAGCGGCGTGGCGGTCCAGACCGGGTAGTCGGCGGCGAGCCGCTCAAGCGAGCGGCCGGTTAGGAACGGCTCGGATGGGATCTGCCGGCGGTCCTGCTGTCCGACGACGATCACGAGCGGGACCCGGGAGTCACGTGCATTCGCGATCGCATTGACCGCGTTGCCGAGCCCCGGCGCGGTGTGCAGGTTCACGAAGGCTGGACGGTCACGGGCGAGGGCAAACCCACTCGCCATCCCCACGACCGTCCCCTCGTGGAGTCCGAGGACGAAACCGATGTCGTCAGGAAGATCGGTGAGGAACGGGATCTCGGTCGAGCCGGGATTGCCGAAGATCGTGGTCATCCCAAACCGGCGCATGACCTCGAATGTCGCATCGCGCACGGTCACGCCGACAACGTATCCGACGCAGGCCCGCACCGCAGCGTGAATCGCATACGATCGCCGTCACGGCTTGCTCACCGGGACAGGAGCGAGAGGAACTGGATGCGCACACAGGTCGGAATCGTCGGCGCCGGACCAGCCGGGCTGACGCTGGCGCTCCTCCTGCAGCGCGAGGGAATCGAGTCCGTGATTCTGGAGGCCCGAGACCGCCGGCACGTCGAGCGGCGCGTGCGGGCCGGCCTTCTGGAGCAGAACACCGTCGATCTCATGCACGAGCTCGGCGTCGGCGAGCGGCTCGCGCGTGAGGGCCTTCAGCACGACGGCATCTATCTCCGCCGCCAGGGTCACACGCAGCGGATCAGGATCGCGGAGCTGACCGGCCGCCATGTGACGATCTACGGACAGCAGGAGCTGGTCAAGGACCTGATCGCCGCGTGGCTTGACCGCGGCGGGCGGCTCCAATTCGAGGTCTCGGATGTCGAGCTCCGCGGGTGCGAGACCGAGCAACCGTCGATCGGCTTCCGAACTGGCGGGGGAACGGAGACGATCGAGTGCGACTTCATCGCGGGGTGCGACGGGTTCCACGGCGTGAGCCGTCCGACGATCCCGCAGGATCTCCTGACCCAGTATGAATTCGTCTATCCGTTTGCCTGGCTCGGAATTCTGGCCCACGCGCCTCCGGCCACCGACGAGCTCATCTACGCCTGGCACGAGCGAGGGTTCGCGCTGTACACGATGCGCTCGGCCGAGGTGAGTCGGCTCTACCTTCAGGTTCCGGCTGACGAGCGGCTCGACGCGTGGTCCGACGCGCGGATCTGGAAGGAGCTCCAGGTCCGTCTCGCCACCGAGGAGTGGCGGGTCAACGAGGGCGAGATCGTTGAGAAGGGGATCACCCCGATGCGCAGCTTCGTCTGCGAGCCGATGCAGTACGGCCGGCTGTTTCTTGCCGGCGACGCGGCCCACATCGTCCCCCCCACCGGCGCTAAGGGACTCAACCTGGCGGTCAACGATGTGCGACTGCTGGCCCGAGCACTGACGAGTCGTTACCGAGATGGGTCCACCGAGGCGCTCCAGTCGTACTCCGAGACGGCGTTGCGCCGCATCTGGCGGGCTCAGGATTTCTCCAACTTCATGACCCAGTTGTTCCACGATCTCTATCAGGGCGCGTTCCAGGAACGTCTGCAACTCGCCCGCCTCGAGTACCTCTCGCGGTCGGTTTCCTCCGCGACGAGCCTGGCCGAGAACTACGCCGGTCTCCCGGCGACCGAGGACTTTTGAAAGGGGTCCGTCGATGAACGCACCGACAGGCGGGCGCCTGGCAAACAAGGTCGCCCTGATCACCGGCGGCGCCGGGAGTATCGGCCTCGCGACCGCGCACGCGTTCGTGACCGAGGGGGCGCACGTGATGCTCGTCGATCTCGCCAGGGCCGACCTCGAGCGGGCGACTTCGATGCTGGGGGAGAACGCCGCCGCGTGGTCTGAGGCTGACGTGACGAGCTCGGAACAGGTGCAGGGCGCGGTGTCGGCGACCGTCGAACGGTTCGGCAGGCTCGACGTCGCGTTCGCGAACGCCGGCATCTTCGGCACGGTCGCGCCCGTCGTCGATTACCCGGTCGATGTGTTCGAGCGCGTGTTGGCCGTCAACGTGATCGGCAGCTTCCTCGTGGCCAAACACGCGCTCTCGGTGATGCGAGACGGCGGGAGTCTGATCATCAATTCGAGCGTCGTCGGGCTCACGTCGGACGCCGGGATCAGCGCGTACGCGACATCCAAGCACGCTGTCGTCGGGCTCATGCGCACCGCCGCGAAGGAGATGGCACCGCGTGGCATACGCGTGAACTCACTTCATCCCGGTCCGACCGACAACGCCTTCCAGCACGCGATCGAGGTCGAGGCGATCGGGGCGCCGGAGGATCAGGCGGCGAAGGTCTTCGAGGGCATGATCCCGCTGGCCCGGCACGCAACGCCCCAGGAGATCGCGCGGGCGGTTGTGTTCCTGGCCAGCGACGAGAGTGCCTTCATGACCGGCGCGACACTCGCCGTCGATGGCGGGCTCAGCATCTAGAGAGTCGAACGCGTAGAATGATGGGCGCATAGCGACCGTCTGTTCGGTATGCGCACAATCATGGCTGACCTCTGCTCTCGCTCGGCATCACGCGGCGCGATAACGACTTCTACCGGATGTGGGATCAGGTCAGCCGCGATCGGGGCCGATTCCGAGCGTGGATGGAGGCCAACGTGCTGAACGAGGTGGTGACCGGATGACGGTCGTGCGGGGTCGAGAGGCGGCGCTCGTGACGCTTGTCTACGAGCTGCTCGACGCACACGACGACACCGCGAGTCTGTCGGCGACCCTCGACCACGACGCGGCCTGGTCGGAGCACCTCGAGTACCTGCGCCGGCTGCAGCGTGTCGGGCGAGAAACACTGGCCGCATGCTGCGACCAGACGATGACCTGATGACCGCGGCGGCGGACACCGAGCCGGCCACCGCCGACGAGGTGCAGACGGTCATGGCCGCGCGGCGGCTGCGGGCAGCGGCGTCGGTGTTCATCGGCGTGGGACGGCCGAGCACGGCTGCGATTCTCGCCCGGAGTGTGCACCCCGCGCAAAAGGTCCGCCTGCCGGGTGCCGGCGGAGCCCCGGAGATCGCCACCGGCTGCCGGGACGTCGTCATCATTGCACCGCACACGCCTCGGACCTTCGTCGAGAAGCTCGATTTACTGACCACGACGGGTGGACGTGCGACGCACGTCATCACGGATCTGGGCGTGTTGGAACCACGCGACGGCGAGCTCACGCTGACCCAGGTTCACGCAGGGGCCACGCCCGAACGGGTGCGCGAAGCCACCGGGTGGAAACTGAGGGTGGCCGGGGAGCTTCACGTAACCGAGCCACCAAGTCCTGAGGAGCTCACGGCGTTGCGTGAGCTGTTGAGCCGATAATCGCCCTGGAGGGCACGCGATGAGCGAGAAGTCCGAGCAGCGAGCGATCTACGACCCGGTGGCCGAAACGCCGACGAGCTACGCGCGGGAAGGCGCCGACGCCCATCCCCCACTCGACGCTCCGGGCTACAAGTCGACGCGGTTTCGCCATCCCGCGGAACCGCTCGTCTACTTACCGCAGTCGATCACCGAGATCACCGGGCCTCAGCTGAGCCCCGTGCTCCCGACCTCCGAACGGGACGCCGATCTGACCGCGCAGCACGAGGGTCAGGCGATCGGCGAGCGGATCATCGTCTCAGGCGTCGTGCGGGACACTGAGGGCAAGCCGCTACGCGACACCCTCGTCGAGATCTGGCAGGCGAATGCCGCCGGGCGCTACCGGCACCGATGGGACAACTGGCCGGCGCCGCTGGACCCGAACTTCTCTGGCGCCGGGCGCTGCGTCACCGACCCCGAGGGCCGCTACTCGTTCACGACGATCAAACCCGGTCCGTATCCATGGGGCAACCATTACAACGCCTGGCGTCCCGCCCATATCCACTTCTCTCTGCTCGGCCGCGCCTTCGCGCAGCGCCTCGTCACGCAAATGTATTTCCCCGGGGACCCGTTCTTCCCCTACGACCCGATCTTCAATGCGATCCGCGACAAGCAGGCGCGCGAGCGCCTGGTCAGCCGCTTTGACATCCACGCCACGCATCCAAACTGGGCGCATGCGTACCAATTCGACATATACCTGCGCGGCCCCGGCCAGACTCCGTTCGAGGACGCCAACTGACATGACGATCTTTCCCACGACGCCCTCGCAGACCGTTGGCCCATACTTCGCGATCGGGCTGCCGTTCGACGCCGGCCCCCACGTCGTGCCGGCCGGAGCGCCCGGAGCGATCCGGATCGCCGGTGAGGTGTACGACGGCCAGGGGGCGCTCATCCCCGACCACCTGATCGAGACCTGGCAGGCCGATCCGGCCGGACGGTTTGCCGATCTCCACGGCTACGGCGCATCCTCGCAGCTCGAAGGCTTCCGCGGATTCGGCCGCTGCGGCCACGAGGACGGGGACGGCGCGTACGAGTTCATCACCGTCAAACCCGGTCCGGTCCCGGGACCCGGCAGCACAGTTCAGGCGCCCCACATCGATGTCTCGCTGTTCGCACGCGGTCTACTCCACCGCTGCGTCACCCGGATCTACTTCGCCGATGAGCCCGAGGCCAATGCTGCCGACCCGGTGTACGCGTCGGTTCCCGCCGAGCGTCGTCGGACGCTGCTCGCGGAGCCCACGAGCGGTGGCTACCGGTTCGACATACGGCTCCAAGGAGCGGATGAGACTGTCTTCTTCGCTGTCTGACCGCGGGCCGGCAGACGAAGTCAAGGGCGACCCGCCGGGTCGGGACTACGTCCAGTCACTCGACCGCGGCCTGGCGGTCATGCGGGCCCTGAGCATGCCTGGCCGCGGCCAGACCCTCGCTGACGTCTCGAGAAACACCGGGCTGCCGCGAGCGGCGGTGCGGCGGTTCTTGCTCACTCTCGAGGAGCTCGGCTACGTGCGTTCGGAAGACCGTCGGTTCTCGCTCACGCCGCGCGTGCTCGAGCTCGGCCACGCATACCTCTCAGCGCTGACTCTGCCGGAAATCGCTCAACCGCATCTCCGGACGCTCGTGGGACGGGTCGACGAATCGTGCTCGATGTCGGTGCTCGACGGCACCGACATCGTGTATGTCGCGCGGGAGCCGACGCGCAGGATCATGACGGTCGCAATCTCGATCGGTACCCGCTTTCCGGCCTACGCGACCTCGATGGGCAGGGCCATGCTGAGCCAGCTTCCGGAGCCGAGGCTCCGCACGATGCTCGCTCGTTCCCCGCTGCTCGCGCGGACATCCAGGACCATCACGGACCTGGAGGAGCTGGTCTCCGAGATCGCGCGGGTCCGCGACCGGGGCTGGGCACTGGTCGACCAGGAGCTCGAAGACGGCCTGCGCTCGATCGCCGCGCCGGTCCGGGACCAGCACGGCCAGGCGGTGGCGGCCGTGAACGTCTCCACCCACACGAGCCGCACCACGCTTGAGAAGCTGCGCGGGCAGATGCTCGCGGAGCTGTTGGAGGCGGTTGCGGCGATCGAAGCGGACGTCGCGGCCTCGGGGTCGTAGCGTGCCCCGCGGTCGCCCTGTCATCGGGATGACGTGCTATCAGGCGCCGGCGCAGTGGGGGTTTTGGAAGCTGCCGGCCGCGCTCGTCGCACTCTTGGTCCCCCACCGTAACTCGTCTTTCCCAGCGGCGGTGCCGCGGCGAGGTCGTCCAGCCGGTACCGCGCGGCATCAGGCGTGCTCCCCCCGATCAGCCGGGCGATCCCGACCTGCCGCTTGCCGGGGCGCAGCCCCCAGTCGGCATGGGCGACGAGCTCGGGCATCGACACAGCACGCATCTTCGCTCGCCGCGCGAGCGCGCGCGATACCCGAGCCGCGTGCCTGCCCGGGCCCCCTCGTGAGCTGACCGACGCGCCAGTTCAGCCGCTAGCATCAGCCGAGCGGCTTCGGGCGATCTCAATCGTGGTCTCAAACAGCGCTCACACACGCGCGCGTTTGAGCGTAGAACGGGAGGTAGGATGGGTCCGCGCGTAGTACTGTCGGGGCGGGCTCTCGCCCGTCAAACATAGGCGTTTCCGCCACATGCGCCCGTAGCTCAGCTGGATAGAGCGTCGGTCTACGGAACCGAAGGTCGGGAGTTCGAATCTCTCCGGGCGCGTCCAAGAAAGTCCTGCAAATCTGCGCTATATCGGGGCGCGCCGATAGTCGCGCAGGCCCTGATCAAGCGGAGTGCGAACGCAAGTGCGAACACGTCGACGAAGACGGTGCAGTCATGGCTCAGGTCCCGTCGGTGGTTGTCGTTCCGTGCAGACATACGCCGATCGACCTATCCAGCGCGTCGTGGGAAGGCTCGCGCTGGCTCCGGGTTACCCGGGATGATCGACACGCCCTGACGTCCTGTAGCGAACCTGACAGTCTGTGGCCGGATACCCGTTGCAAGCGCCTCCTCGAAGAGAAGCCTGCCGGGCGTCTGCTCATGCAAGCGCGCGGGCCCATCGCGCGCTTGCACAAGTGGGATGCGACGTTGATCGGCGAGATGGGTGATCGACTTGATCATGGCCCCCTCGCCGGGTCCTGCGGAGGACCATGGACCAGGCAAACCGTTACAAGTTGTACGACTGGGTCGCGCGTGTTTGCCGCACTGGCTGGCAAGCGCGTGATGCATCGGGTCGTTTATCAAGACATCGGGGTGTGCCGAATCCAGCCCGGCGCCTTCCGAGCGCGGCCCGGCGACCAGTCCCTCGTCCGGCCGCAACGCCCCGTCCGGGCGAGTATGGCCCGGCGGGGCGCCCCTTGTAAGGCGTCACATCGACGAGCCGGGACCCCGTCCCGGCTCGCCGCCCGCAATCCGGCTGTACCCATATAGACGGCGGACGCCGCCGTCGAACTTTCGATCCGAGGGCCCATCTTCCGCACCCAGCCAGTCACGGGGCGGCTCGGGGCGGCGCCAACGGTCTCGGCTCAGTCTCACCCTCCCGCGGTGCTCAACGTCCGCGCGTTGGCTGCCGATAGTCCCGGGTCCGGGGGCGCAATTCCCCGGGGCCAACCTCCCCGGGCTCGCCTGCCCGGAGAGGTACAAGGTTTCGTGACGCGCGCTCCCGGCTGCGGGAAGTCCATCGCGCGCGGCGTACGGGAGCGAGTCGAGACCGCGGACGCTTGCTAGCCCGAAGGCGCATGAGCGATCGAGAGTGATCGGAGGGCTCAGCGTGTACGCGCGAGATACCCCGCAAGAGGATCGACGAGACGGTCTTTCGGCGTGTCTGAGGACCTCGGGAGTGCGCGGCCTCGCGCCCGCCCCGAAGTCGGCCGCCGCCGCGTGGAGGGTGCTCTCAGCCCGCCGCTCGCCGTCTCCAACCTCCGGCGCCCGGCAGCGGTTCGGGGGGGCTCGCCTCGATTGGGCCAGGAACAGTCCAAGGGGCGAGCGGGCGGGGCCCCTGACGCTCATGGTCGCCCCAGTCCACCTCAACGTCCGAGACATCGCCGCCGATCATCTTCGGTCCAGGGGGTGCAAATCCCCCCGAGACCAACCTCCTGGGAGTGCGAGGGCCCGGAGAGGAGCAGCTCGACGGCGCGCGTCCGGAGCGACGAACGCGACCACGCAGCGCTCCGTAGCCGCGATGCGAGCCCAGATAGCCCGGGGTCCCCCGGATCCGTCCGGGGCCCCGGAGAGTCAAGGAGTCGGGACGACACCCTAACCCGCTTGAGGCGAGTCACCACATCCCAGAGAGGTTGAACGCCGAACACTGCTCGAACACACACTCGGTCAATGCCGCCTCGATCCGAGCGTACTCCCCGCCGCCAGCGAACGGGTTCGAGGGCCGAGAAAGACGATCCAGCACGGTCACCACCGCCCGGGCTTGGCCGCCGCGACGTAACCGTCGGCTGGCGCTCGTTTCGAGCCGGTCTGGGCCGCGCAGAGAGCGCGGCCCTTACGGACTCTGGGACGCCCCGTTCGACATCCCGAGGCATCCGACCGGGTTGTGTCTCCTACTGGATCCCGAGCTTGTTCGTGATCGTTGTACTCGCCGACTTAGCAGCCAGGATGTCGCTCACCAAGCTGGCGCTGGCCTGCTCGGCGGCCGACGAGCTATGGGTCCTGGCGGCCGCGACGATCGCGTTCAGATCCGACTCAGCACGTGTGGCCCCGGCCGTCAGCGTGTTGAAGACCGCGGCCAGGTTCGACGGAGGCTTCAGCGTCTCAAGCTGGCTGAGATGGTTCTGCCAGCGGGTCGCGAGTTGCTGGAAGGCAGTTGCGATCTGAGCGTCCGTCTGCGACGGAGCCTGCTTGATCGCCGTCCCGATCGCCTGCGAAGTATCCCTCAGTTGATTCACCGCAGACTGAAAACTCGCCTTGAACGCCGCGGTCTGGTTCGAAGACGAGCTTCCACCACATCCCGGCAGCACCATAACGACGGCCGCCACCACCCCAGCGGTCACGAAACGACGTCGCACCGAACCCTCCTCATCCGACCCGGCGGGCTCTCCGCGCCCGCACAGCAGTCTACCCGGCACCTACCCTCACAGGTGGGAAAAATGCTCTAGCGCCCGAGCCTAACGTGACCGGCAACAAAACGAGCCGCAAGCGCCTCACGAGCGACCCCTGGGACGCGCCTGGGACCGGGCGACCGACGATCTGTAGCCCCGCCACTGGGCCGTCCACGTTCGTCAGGAACCTGCTGGTGATGCTGCTGGTCACGTTGCTGGCGGGGGCGCTCGATGGTGCCGGGAAACTACGAACCTCGTCTACGGATGGGCACCGATGCCGAGGCTCTCGCAGCCTGCCACGATCTGGCGTTACGCCCGTGAGGAGGTGAGGTTCGAACTCGGCTTCACGCGTGCGCATACCGCCCGGCTACATCGCGGTCGGCTTGACCGGCCAGGGAGGTCTCGATGCTTACCCCCGGCTGTTCTTGGGCCCCCAGATCCCGCCTATCGTCGGTGGCGTTCACGGGCCGCGTTGCGCTGGCTCGCGTCCGCCAAGCCCGTGCGACGAGCAAGCGAATGAGGATCACCGGACTCCTGCTTGGATTCCTCGTTGCCCTGTTCGTGCCAGCCGCCGCGCGAGCCGCCGGGAGTCTCTACGTCGCCAACTATCACGACGCGAGCATTTCGCAATACACGATCGATCCGGTCACCGGCGCGCTGTCGCCCAAGAGCCCGGCGACCGTCGCCACCGATCAGACCCCGGTCCACATCGCGGTCAGTCCTGACGGTAAGAGTGCCTACGTGGCCAGCTTCAACGGCTCCGTCTCGCAGTACACGATCGACCCGGTGACCGGTGGGCTATCGCCCAAGAGCCCGGCGACCGTCGCCGCAGGCCAGAGTCCATGGGACGTCGCCGTGACTCCGGACGGCAAGAGCGCCTACGCCACCAACTACGGCGACAACACCGTCTCTGAGTACAACATCAACCCGACAACCGGCACGCTGTCGCCGAAGACCACGGCGACGATACCGACAGACCAGTACCCCAATCAGGTGATTGTGAGCCCTGACGGCCACAGCGCCTATGTCCTGAACAATCGCGGCAGCATCCTGCAGTTCACGATCGACCCTGCGACCGGTGGCTGTCGCTCGCTACTCCAGCCAGCGCGAGCGCAGGCTTCAATTCCAACGCCATGGCCATGAGCCCTGACGGCAAGAGTGTTTACGCCACGGTCGACGGCTTTCCGGTCAGCATCTTCCAGTTCACGACCGACCCCGCGACCGGTGCACTGTCGAGCAAGGCTCCCCCGACTGTCGCCACACCGAGTCCGCTCGGCGTGGTGGTTAGCCCGGATGGCAAGAGCGTCTACGTCGCCAACCAGGACGCTAATACAGTCTCCGAGTACAGCACCGACCCTCTGACCGGCACGCTCTCGCCGAAGACCCCGCCGACCATCACAACCGGCAGCATCTCCGTCTTCGTCGCCGTGACTCCAGATGGTAAGAGTGCTTACGTCACCAACTACGGCGACAACACCGTCTCTGAGTACAACATCGACTCGACAACCGGCGCGCTGTCGCCGAAGACCACGGCGACCATCGCCACGGGGCCCGCACCCTATGGCATGGCCGTAGGGTCGCTGCCCATCTCTCACCCAACTGCCAGCACTGTTAGCTGCTCGCCGGGGACGCTGGCGGTGGGCCAGTCCACCACGTGCACGGTTACGATCACTGACAACGTCGGCAGTGGTCAGACAACACCGACCGGCATGGTGAGCTTTGCAAGCAGCGGCGCGGGGAGCTTCAGCGGTGCGGGTAGCTGCACGCTGTCGGGCAATGGCGCGTCGGCAAGCTGCCAGGTGGCCTACACGCCGAGCGCGACCGGCACCCCTCGTCGGTCGGACACGATCACCGCGAGCTACGGCGGGGATCCGACGCACACCACCAGCAGCGGATCGGCAACCGTTACCGTGCAACCGACCAGCAAACAGGACTGCATGAACGGCCGCTACCACAACTACGACTTCCCCAACCAAGGCCAGTGCATAAAGTACGTCAACCACGGCGGCTAGCACACACCACCCCGCTGGCCTAATCCCGGATCCACCGATCCGCTGGGGGTGGGGTGCGTGATCGGGTGATCTGGCCGAGTTGAGCGCGGTTGGTGGTGGTGATCGGACGTGATCGGGTTCTCACGTCGAGCTCGGCGCTTGCGCGGAAGCGTGCGCGGGTGTTTCCGGGCAGCGGCGATCGCGCCCGGGTCCGGCGGAGGCTCGGTGCTCGTCGGTGGATCGCGGTGGCGCCGGATCAGGCGGCGCGGAGCGCGCGGATCCGGTTCAGCGCGTTGAGGTAGTCGCCTTGCCATGGCCAGCGAGCGGGGAGATGCAGCGTCCATGCACGGCCGTGACGGGTCAGGCGCCCGGCGATCTGCAACCACCGGCGACGGATCGTCCGCGCGGCACGAATCGTTGTGTCGGGGAGCCCGAGTTGTTGTGTCCATCTGAGAAGGTTGTGCGCGATCGCGCCGAGCACCGTCCACGCGCCGTTGGCGTTGAACTCGCCGGACGGGAAGTGCGCCAGCGCCTGGTCCTTGAGATCGGCGATCACCTGTTCAACGACGGCATGGTCACGATGCTCGGCCTCCACCACGGCGAGCTCGTCGACGCGGTTGGTGATGAACGCGAAGTGACGCCAGTCGGGCCACAGCTGTGCCTGTCTGCCGAGCAGGCGGGTCCGGCGGACGATCAGCCGCCGCCCGCCGTAGATGGTCTCGGCGATCTGCGCCTCGCCGTCCTCGGGATAGTCCTCGACAGGCTGCCAGGCGTGCTCGTCGATCCCGTCAACCGCCTTGCGCAGCTTGGGGATCATGCGAACGCCGATCGAGTACTCCCAGCCCGCGCGCTCCAGTCGTGCGAACACCTTCTTTGACCAGAACCCGGAATCGGCGCGCAGCAGCTTCACACCGGTCGCGCCGGCGCGGTCGACGCGGGCGATCAGCTCATCGCAGAAGCGCAGCATCCCTTTCTGCGTGTTTGCCTTCCCGGCTCGCAGCCGGATGTGCAGCACCTCGCGAGTGTCAGCCCGCGTGGCAAGGATCGGGTGATACCCCAGCAGCTTGGTGTACCCGTAGGAGGCGCCCTGCTTGAGCCGTCCGCACACCTCGCCGACGAAGCTGTCGACATCGATCACCAACCGCTGATCGCCCGGTCCGGCACCGGCCTTCCACGCGCGCACGAGTGTGTCTCCGAGCAGCGCGTCGAGCTGGCGCACATGCCCGAAGGTGAACGCGCGCAGGAACGTGCCCAGCGTCGAGGGCGCCGGTATCCATCCGCCCAACAACCGACGCGTCCGCCCGGCCCGGAGCACCTCGCAATCATCGATCGAGTCGGCGCCGAGCACCATCGCGAACACGAGCGCCATCACCTTGCGGCCCGCGTTTGCCGCGCCCGGCCGATCCCGACGCAATCTGACCAGCCGGCCCGCCAACGCCTCGATCCCGAGCCGTCCGGCGAGCGTCGCGACCAGCACCACCCCGGCGTCCGAGACCGCCCGCTCGTCGTCGAACTCGACGCCGAGACAATCCAGTCCGACCCGCTCGTCATCATGCACCACGAAGGTGACCTCCTGTCTGCAGGCCCCGGCTGCGCCAATCAGCCGTTAAAGCCCTGCACAGGAGGTCATTCTTCTCCCGGGCCCGGACGGAACCCGCCTACCGGATCGGTGGATCCGGGCTCAGTCATCTCGTGGCGTTTCGATCGTACGGCAAGCTCAGCCTTGCTGCCGGATGCCGGGAGCGGTCATGGCGGCGGTCCTAGATTCGTGGCCGAATGTCCGATACCGGCAGCGCGATCGACGGCCGGGTGGCTGCTGCTCTGGCGCTGCAACCTCTGGACGCCTCCACTTGCTCCGTGCAACCCACGCGTCGGGCCGCGGGCCCTGACAGTTGATCGCATCTCTGTGTTGGCTTAGCGTCGGTGCCGATGACTCAGGTCGCCGTTAGCGCTCGTCCCCAGCACGTCGAGCTCCAGCGTAAGCCGGTTGAGGCGTACGGCTGCCTGGTCGGCTCGTGATCGGGAAGGAGCCGTGACCACTTCGCACTTGCCTCCTGGGGCGCGAGCCCTCGCCGGCTACCGCCGCTCGTGGCTGCCCCGCGACATCGTCGCCGGGCTGGTGCTGGTGACGTTGTTGGTGCCGCAAGGGATGGCGTATGCGGAGCTTGCGGGCGTCCCCGCGATCACGGGCCTGTATGCGAGCGTCACGTGCCTGCTGGCCTACGCGGTGTTCGGTCCGTCGCGGATCCTCGTGCTGGGCCCGGACTCGGCACTCGCGTCGATCATCGCCGCCACGATCGTCGCGATCATCGGCTCGAACGGCAGTCCAGAGCGAGCGATCGCGCTCGCCTCGACGCTTGCCCTGATGGTGGGCGCGCTCATGCTGATCGCGGCTGTCGCCAAGCTCGGCTTCATCGCCGATCTGCTCTCAAAGCCGACGCAGATCGGCTACATGAACGGCCTGGCGCTGATCATCTTGGTCGGGCAGCTGCCGAGACTCTTCGGCTTCTCGGTCAGCGCCAACGGGCTGATCGACGAGGCTCGCGCCTTCGCTGACGGGCTCGCCGCGGGAAGGGCGGTGCCGGCCGCGGTCGCAGTCGGCGGTGGAAGCCTCGTCCTGATCCTGGCGCTCGGCCGCCTGCTGCCGCGAGTGCCGGGAGTGTTCGTCGCGGTCATCGCCTCGATCGCGGCTTCGGTGGCCTTCGACCTCGCCAGCCACGGCGTCAAGCTCGTAGGGACGCTGCCGCAGGGCTTCCCCCCGTTCACGGTCCCTGCACCACATGTGTCCGACCTGCCGCTGCTCGCGGCGGGCGCGGCCAGCATCGCGCTCGTTGCACTCACCGACACGATTACGACCGCGTCGGTGTTCGCGGCCCGCACGGGCCAGGAGGTTAACGGCAACGGCGAGATGATCGGAATCGGCACCGCGAACGTGGCGGCTGGGTTCTTCCAGGGGTTCCCGGTCAGCACGAGCGCCTCACGCACGGCGGTCGCCGAACAGGCCCGCGCCAAGACGCAGCTGACTGGAGTCGTGGCGGCAGCGCTGATCGTGCTGATGCTGGTGCTCGTCCCCGGGCTGCTGCGCGACCTTCCCCAACCGACGCTCGCCGCGGTGGTCATTGCCGCCTCGCTGTCGCTGGCCAACATCCCGGCAACGGTCCGGCTGTGGCGCCAGCGACGAAGCGACTTCGCGCTGTCGATCGCCGCGCTCCTGGGCGTGGCACTCCTCGGCGTGCTGCCCGGCATCGGGATCGCCGTCGCATTCTCGATCTTCGACGTATTCCGCCATGTCTGGTGGCCGTATCACACGACGCTCGGGCGGGCGCCCGGGTTGCGGGGCTATCACGACCGCCAGCAGCATCCCGACGCCGCGGTCCCTCCAGGCCTCGTAATCTTCCGGTTCGACGCGCCATTGCTCTTCGCCAACGCCCGGACGTTCCGCGAGCACCTGCGCCACTTCGCCGCGGCCGATCCGCCACCCAGCTGGATCATCATCGCCGCCGAGCCGATCACCGACATCGACACGACCGCCGCCGACATGCTGCTCGCACTCGACGAAGAACTCAACGCCGAGGGCATCTCGATCGTCTTCGCCGAGCTCAAGGATCCCGTCCGGGCGAAGCTCGAGCGCTACGAGCTGATCGGACCGCTCAAGCCGAGCCACTTCTACCCCACCGTCCATGCCGCTGTCGACGCCTACGAGCAACGCCTTCATGAGACGAGCGGCAGCCAATGAAGTCGGCCGCTGCCCTACTAGGGCAGGCACTCGCACTAGGAGCGAACGCCTTCCGGACGATCGCTCATAGGTCAACCTGGGGTTGCCTCGACCGCCGCCGGGACAGGGCCCCGATCGCTTGCCCTTGTTGCGGAGGGCCAGTGAAAGACCAGCCCGTCCCGGCGGTGGCGAGGTGCCGCGAGCGGCGACAGGACGTAGCCCCGATTGGAGGGCCTTGTCTATGAGCACCCGCAACAGTACCTCCTAGTCGGGGCACGGTCGAGTGTCCGAGTTGGAAGGAGTCGTTGAGGGATGGGTAGCTATTGCAGTGGGTCTGAAGTGTCTTGTCGTTTGATCGCCTTCGCGAGGACTTGCTCGGCGGTCTTGGTCCAGATGAATGGTTGGGCGCGGTTGTTGTAGCCGTCGATGAAGTGCTCGATCGCGGCGATCAGCTCGGGGACGTCGTGGTAGACGCCCCGGCGGACTTGTTGTTTGGTGAGGATCGAGAACCAGATCTCGACCATGTTCATCCACGATGCGCTGGTCGGGGTGAAGTGGAAATGCACGCGTGGGTGACGCTCGAGCCACCGTTCGACCTCGGGCGTGGAGTGCGTTGAGGAGTTGTCGAGCACGACGTGCAGCGGCCGGCGAGGGTACGCGCGAACGAGCTGGTTGAGGAACGCGAGGAACTCCTTGTGGGTGTGCTGGGGGTAGCAGGCGCCGGTGACCTCCCCGGTCGCGATCTCCAACGCGGCGTAGAGGCTGGTCGTCCCGTTGCGCTTGTAGTCATGCGTCATCCGAGCCGCTTTGCCCAGCTTGATCGGGAGCGTCGGCTGGGTGCGATCGAGCGCCTGGATCTGGGTCTTCTCGACTACCCGAACGCAGTAGATAACCGGGTGGCTGGTCGCGTGTGGGGACGGGGATCGAGTGGCGGATCGTGATGTCGTCCTCGCCGATCAAGACCTCGCGGACGACGAGCCGCACGATCTGCTGGCGCTGCTCGACGGTCAGGCTCTGGGCGTTGTCGGTGAGCCGGGCGCGGAAGCCCTCGAGCGTCTCGGTGAGCTTGAGGTAGGTCTCGGCGTCGTGCAGCTCGGCGTCGAGCGCGTGGAGCTGCGCTTGGATCGTGGCCTCGCGTTTGCGCAGCTCGGGCGTGCGGGCGCGGAGCTCGTCGAGCGTGACGAGCTGCTCTTGGTAGCCGTCCAGCAGTCGTCGGATCGCGTTCTGGGAGCGGACGAGGTCGCGCTCGAGCCCGTCTCGTCGGCTGGCGGCGGCGTGCGTCGCGCGCATCGTCTGGAGTCGGCGGTCGATTTCGGCCTGGATCAGCGCGGGGTCTTCGAGCAGCGCGAGCACGCGGGTCCAGACGAGCTCGTCGATCTCCGCCAGCCGGACCGGTCGGTTCTCGCAGACGCGTCCTTCGGGGCGGCGGTGGCCGTCGGTGCCCGAGCAGCGGTAGTACTCGCGAAGCTTCCCGTTCTTGCTGCGGGTCGAGCAGCGGTAGTACGCGTACCCGCACTCGCGACAGACGAGGATCCCCTGCAGCAGCGACGGGCGACAGGTGTTGCGCGGCGAGAAGCGGCTGTTGCGGTGCAGACGCTCCTGCGCGAGCGCGAACTGCTCCTCGCTGATGAGCGCGGGGACCGTGATCCGTTTCCAGTCCTGCGGCGCGACCTCCTCGCGGGAGATGTGGGTGGAGCGCTGCCCTCGCAGCCGCGCTTGACGGGTGGCGCGGACGGTCTCGCCGGTCGCGCGCGTCTTGCCGTAGGCGGCCTGCCCGGCGTAGGCCGGGTTGCGGAGCATCCCCCAGATCGTGGCGTTGTTCCAGCCCGTGGCGCGGGTTCTGGTCGGCACGCCCTGCGCGGTGAGCCACCGTCCGATCTTCGCGATCGACTCGTCCTCCTCGAGGTAGCGGCGGAAGATCTCGCGCACGACCGGCGCCTCGGCCTCGTCGACCTCGAAGAATGCGTCGGCGTGCTCGGAGCGCTTGACGTACCGGTAGCCGTACGGGGCGCGGGCCATGACCGAGACCGCGCCGCCTCGGGCGCGGTGAAGCTTGCCGCGGCGGCAGCGCTCAGCGATCTGGGCCCGCTCGTACTCGGCGATCATCCCCTGGAACTGGCGCAGGAGCTCATCCTCCGGGGTGCCGGACCGCTCGGGCTCCTTGGCGAAGATCACCTCGATCCCGGCGCGCTGGAACTCCTCCAACAGCAGCACCTGATAGGCGTACCGGCGCGCGAGCCGATCCGGCGCATGACACAGCAGCACCTCGAAGCGGCCCTCGACCGCCAGATCACGCAGGCGCTCCAGCCCCGGGCGGCGCAGCACCGTGCCCGAGACGCCCTCGTCCTCGAACACCAGATCCTCGACAACGAGCAGGTCGCACGCGGCGGCGAGCTCACGCAACGCAGCGGTCTGGCTGCGGATCGTCTGCTCGCGACGCTGCCTGTCCGAGGACACCCGCGCGTAGATCGCAGCCACTCGTCCGGACCGCTTCCCCGTCACCCACACGCTGTCGCTGCTGTCGTTCACTGTCGCTCTCCTCGTTCCGGGTCACACGACGCCGCTCCGGCGCCAAGATCACGTACACCTGCGCCAGCCGCGCGTCAGCGAGGCGGTCAGACACGAACTCGACCTCAACGCGCCGGGCCACCGGGCAGCTCGCCGGCCTGATCGAGATACGCACCCACCGCGGCCGCCGTCGCCGCACTCAACGACACCCCGCCCGCCCGCGCGCGCTCGCGCAGACCGGCGATCAGCGACGGCGCCAACCGCACCGTAAACACCACCGTCCGCTCCGGCACCACAACGCCACCCGGACGGGCGAGCGCCTCGTTCACATACCGGCGCGCCTGACGCTCCGACAGACCGAACTCTGCCTCCAACCCACGCACCGCGTCCGCCCGCGACAGCTTGGCCAGCAACTCGACCGCTCGGTTCACCCGAACCGCGTACTCGTCGGCATGAGCACGACGCAACGCCATCAGACCCTTGAGTACTACGCGTCACGACAGACTCCTCCCCGCCGGACGCGACACAGCGCACTCAAACTCGAAGTTGCCTACTGCGTTTGGGTCTCCTCGTCCACGCAGATCACCAGCGCCCCCTTCGGCGGCGCGAGGTACAGGCCAACGACATCGATCACCTTCTCGACCAGCTGCGGGTCCTTGGAGAACTTGAACGACCGGACCTGGTGGGGTTTGAGTCTGTGCTCCCGCCAGATCCGCTGGACCGTCGAGGCCGAGATCCCCGCCGCAGCCGCCAGCCTGCGCGCGCTCCAGTGAGTGCTCCCGTCCGGTGGGGTCTCCAACGTCATCGCGAGCACCCGGGCGGTCTCGGCAGCATCAATCTCGCGCGGACGCCCCGGCCGCGGAGCGGTCTGCAGGCCGTCCATCCCGCGCTCGCTGAAGTTCCGCCGCCACAACCCGACCGTCGGGAGCGAAACCCCGAGCTCGGCCGCGATCTGCGTGTTCGAGGCGCCCTCCGCCGCGCGCAACACAATCCGCGCGCGCATCGCCTGTTGCTGCGGAGCCGACGGGGCCCTCAACACCGCATGGAGCTCCTGTTCCTCTTCCTCGGAGAGCTCGATCGTTGCCGCGGTGCGGGCCACAACCACGACTGTACGCTAAGTCAGTTAGTTATGCAAGCGACTTAAGACTCGGCGCACTATGCCGGGATCGACTGGGCCTCTGAGAAGCACGACGTGTTGATCGCCGATGAGCACGCGGCCGCCTGTTGGCGGAGACGTTCGCGCATGACGAACAAGGGATCAGCGCCTTGTGCGACGCGCTGGTCTGCTTCGAGGTTGACGTCGTCGCGATCGAACGCGGCGGCGGTGTGTTGGGCGAGCGGTTGCTGGAGAGCGGGGTGCGGGTGTTGGCGTTGCATCCCAATCAGGTGAAGGCAGCGCGTGATCGGTTCCGCGCCTCAGGCGGGAAGTCCGATCGGTTCGATTGCTTCGTGCTGTGCGAGCTGGCCAGGACTGACGGTCATCGCTTCCGGCTGCTGGAGCCGGACACCGATCAGACCAAGGCGCTGCGCGCGCTGACTCGCGCGCGAGAGGATCTGGTGGCCGCGAGGGTCGCGCTCGCGAATCAGTTGCGCGCCGAGCTCGAACGGTTCTGGCCCGGAGCGATCGGCCTGTTCTCCGATCTCGATAGCCCGATCTCGCTCGCGTTCCTGACCCGCTATCCCAGTCCGGGAGATGCGCGTGGCCTGGGTGAGAAGCGGATGGCCGCGTTCCTCAAGGGGCACCGCTACTCGGCGCGCAAAACGCCGGCGCAGCTGCTTGAGCGGTTGCGGTCCGGGCCGACGGGTCGCGCCGGCGAGATCGAGACCCGCACCCGCCGCACGATCGTGCTGCGCCTGACCAGGACGCTGCAGGTCCTGGCCGCCCAGATCCGAGAGCTCGAGGCCGAGATCACCAAGGCGCTCGACGCGCACCCCGACGGCCCGATCTTCCGCAGCTTCTTCTGCTCACCGGAAGCGGTCATCTGCGCCGCGACGCTGCTCGCGGAGATCGGCGACTGCCGACGCCGCTACCCGCACCGCGACGCGATCGCGGCCGACGGCGGCCAGGCACCGGTCGCGGTCGAATCGGGGAAGCGCAAAAACGCGAAGTTCCGCTGGGCCTGCAACAAGCGGCTGCGCAACGCGCTTGGGACGCTCGCGCTTCAACAGCCGCCGGTGGAACGCATGGGCCGCCGACCGCTACGCCAACGCCCGCGCCCGCGGCCACAACCACCGCCGCGCGCTGCGCACCCTCGGCCGCGCGTGGAGCCGCATCATCTGGCGCTTCTGGCAAACCCGCACCCCATACGAACCCGCCCGGCACACCGGCCTACAGCAGCACATCACGGTCACCATCCCACCGGCCCCACGGGCCGGCAAACCCCTCGCCAGCTCACCCTCAACCGCCGCTGCTTGACACAGGACGTCTTACACCTCGGCTCACAGTGTGGGGCGGCGATCGCCTTGGCGAGGATGGGATGATCGCAGCCGGCAACATGCGAGCGGACAGGTCGGCGACTGCTGGTCCTACCGAAGCGGCAGCTCCACACCGGACGCCCGTACTGGCCATGACCTCTTGGCGAAGTCGGTCCAGTCGAGGTAGTAGGCGGTCTTGCTCTTGTTCGCCGGCATCCAGTCGATCGCGCCCTTGCTGATCTTGACGTTGCCGAATGCTCGGCCATTCCGGCGAACCGGGACCTCGATGTCCACGTTGCCGGCCGGGGTAGGCTTCGTGATATTGAGAGAAACGTCGTGAGTAGCCAGGGCTCACGCTATCCGACCGGCCCGGACCACGGGTGCTGAGAGCCGCGACGCAACTCAAGCCGCGCAGTGGCTGAGCACTTTCGCTTCCCTGCCCAAAGTGGCAGTCCCGGTTGTGGCCAAGGGCCTGGCTAATTGACCTCCGTAGTTGTCCGGCGGTGCGTGCCCAACTTCCCGGATGACGGTCGAGCCTTCCAGGCGCGACCATCATCTATGACATGCCTGAGCTGAGGCCCAAGAAAGCGCCGCTTCCTCCCCGCTGGTTCATCCGGCTTTTCTGGGTCATCCACCGCGGCGTGTACCGCGCGACGAGGGGCCGATTCGGTCTGTGGCGGCCGAAGCCCGGCGGTTGGGGCGCCATGTGTCTTCGGACCATCGGGCGGCGGACCGGCCGAGTCCACCCGGTCGTGGTCGGCTACTTTGAGGACGGCGCGAACCTCGTCACCATGGCCATGAATGGCTGGGGCAGCACCGAACCGGCCTGGTGGCTGAACCTTCAAGCACATCCCGACGTGAGCGTGGATCTCGGGGACGGGCCCCGCCAGGTCACCGGCCGAGCGGCACACGGTGACGAGCGCGCCCGTCTGTGGGCTCGATGGCAACAGATCGACAAGAACCTCGATGCCTATGCATCGCGCCGACCCGTGGAAACCCCGGTCGTTGTTTTCGAGCCGCGCAGCAGCCGGAGAGCAGATGGCAGTGCGAGTGGCCTCACGCGTCGAGCCGAGGATGGCCCCGGTCCTGAAGATCCGGTTGAAGGAGTCCGCCCGGCTGTGCCGGCAGCTTCGTTCGAGGCGGGCGCGTCTACGGCTGGCACCGTCAAACGGACGTGAGGGCCGTCGTCTACGAGCGGTACGGCCCGCCATCCGCGCTGCGGGTTGACGATGTCGCCATCCCGACTCCGGCCCCGGGGCAGGTGCTGGTCAGGATCGCGGCAACGTCGGTCAACCTCAGTGACTGGGAGACGCTGCGCGGCTCGCCGATGTACGCCCGGCTGGGCGGATTGCGTTCGCCCGCGCGCCGCACGCTGGGCTCCGACATCGCCGGGTGGGTGGAGGCGGTCGGCCAGGGCGCGACTCGGTTCCGAACCGGTGACCAGGTATACGGCGACAACCTGGCGCTGAAGGGCGGTTTCGCCGAGTACGCCGTCGCGGCCGAATCAGCCCTCGCCCACAAGCCGGCAGAGCTGACCTTCGCGCAGGCATCGACGATCCCTCAAGCGGGAGCCATCGCGCTGCAAGGAACCGCAGGCGCCGCGGCCGGACACCGGGTGCTGATCAACGGGGCCGGGGGAGGCTCAGGTTCGTTCGCGGTCCAGTTGGCCAAGCGGCTGGGGGCGCACGTGACCGGAGTCGACAACGCCGCCAAACTGAAGTTCATGCGGGCGCTCGGCGCGGATGACGTGATCGACTACCGCGAAGAGGATTTCACCCAGTCCGAGCTCGGCTACGACTTGATCTGCTGCGCTGCTCAAGAGAGCCGTCCGGATGCTGCAGCGGGGCCGCAAGCCACCGCTTGACATACAACAGCACCCAACTGACGTCGGTGACCGCCTGCACCGCTTTGACGATCAGGTCCCACGGCACCTCGTCGAAGAACTTCTGGACATCGAGATCGATCACCCAGTCGTACTTCCAGCACCGCTGCCGGCAGGCTGCGAGCGCGTCATGAGCCGAGCGGCCCGGCCGATAGCCATACGAGTCGGGATGGAACCGAGGTTCCACCACCGGCTCAAGCTGCATGGCCACCACCGTCTGCGCGACCCTATCCGCGATCGTCGGCACTCCCAGCATTCGGACCCCACCACCATGCGGCTTCGGGATCTCCACTGCCCTGACCGGCGGTGGGAACCAGGTTCCCGAGCTCATCCGATTCCAGATCTTGTAGAGGTTGCCCTCCAGATCGGCCTCGAACGCGTCGAGATCCTGGCCGTCCACTCCCGGCGCTCCCTTGTTGGCCTTGACCTGCCGCCACGCCTCCCAGACCATCAGCTTGGGAATCGCAAACGACTTCTCTTCGGGCCTTGGCATGTTGCTTCGCCTCCTCCCAGGGCTCGCGCCCCGGTTGAACGAATCGCATTCCTGATCAGCCGGCCCCTTCGCTCCACCCCCACCCCAGCAAGCAGGAGCTTCACCACTACTACGGGCCGGTCCGCCAGCGAACATCGCGACCGGTACTCAATGCCTCCGGTGTCCGCCGTCAGCACGCTCCCTCTCGCCGCCCGTGAAACTGACCCGCAGGCCCGGACGGCCGCTTTCGACGCTCGCCTTCTCACGTTCCGTGCCAGAGCCGCAGACCAGGCTCACGCCGCCTTCACGCCGGGCACCACCTGGCCAATCATCGGGACACCCGCCAAGCTCATCACGAGAGAACAGCCAGACCCCCCGCTTTTGATGCCACCTCAATATTGCTAACGACGCCTCAACAGCGCACCCCCGACCCGAGAACCCCGGGCCGGGCGCATTCTGGAACGTCTTCCTGGTCCCCACCTGACGCGTCAACCGCGCCTTCTCCCCGATCGCTCACCACGACGGTCTTCAGCCAACGCAGCACGGGGTGGTTTAGCGCCCTCCCCCGAAGGACGACGCTGGAGGGCCAACAAGCCTCCATCTCCGGCACAGCACCGCCTATGAAAGATGCCTCCTACATGACGTCCTCCTCAGCGTTCGTGACACACGGCTGTCGGAATATCGGTGCTGTCTGGTGGGTTTAAGTTAGAGACTTCTGGGATGGCTCGAGAATTCGCTGGGGTTGACCGTGGTCAGTTGTTGTTGATGCCGCCGTCGTTGGTCGAGTGGCTGCCTGAGGATCATCTGGTCTGGACGGTGCTCGGTGCTGTGGATCAGATGGACCTCGGCTGCTTCGCTGAGCGGTATCGGCTGGGCGCGGCGGGGCGCGCGCCGTTCGATCCGGCGGTGATGGTGGCGTTGTTGCTCTATGCGTACGCGCGCGGGATTCGGTCCTCGCGGGGGATCGAGCGGGCGTGTTGGGAGGACGTGGCGTTCAAGGTGATCACGGGGATGCGCTGCCCGGACCACTCCACGATCGCGGAGTTCCGCCGGCGCCATGAAGCGGAGATCGCCGGGCTGTTTGACGAGGTCCTTGGTTTGTGTCGGGAGGCGGGCCTGGTGTCGGTCGGGGTGATCACGATCGATGGGACGAAGATCAAGGCGAACGCGTCGATGGATCAGAACCGGTCCTATAGCGGGCTGGTCAAAGACATCCTGCGCGAGGCCGAGGAGACCGACCGCCGTGAGGACGAGCTCTACGGCGATGATCGCGGGGATGAGTTGCCCGAGCCGCTGCGCAACCCAGAGACCCGCCGTCAGGCATTGGCGGACGCGAAGCGTCGCCTGGCCGAGCGCAAACAGCGTCCGGCTGGTGAGGAGCCCAAGCCGGAGCCCAAGGAGCTGGAGATGGATCTGGAGGCTGCGGTCATGGGCCGTCCGGTGCTGCGGCGCGGCGGCCGGATCGAGTGGCTCCGGGTCGCGCGGCGCGAGCTGGAAGCCTTCCGCACACGCCAAGCAGCGCCCGTCGCGCGTGATCGCGATGACCGGATGATCGAAGCGCTTGAGCGGCTCGAGGAGAACCATCGGGTGAACCTTGCCGCGGTCGAGACCTATGAGCGTTGGCGCAGAACGGCGCGGGATACGAAGGGTCGGGTGCTGAAGGGCAACAGCAAACCGTTCACCGCGCCGGAGCTACCGGAAGGAGTGATCAACCTGTCCGATCCGGACTCCAGGGTGATGCGCACCCAGGGCACCCCGCCCCGGCAGGCCTACAACGCGCAAGCCACCGTCAACGACCAGCAGGTGATCCTGGCGGCGGAGATCACGAACGCCGCCCCGGACTTCGGACAGCTCGCGCCGATGTTCGAAGCAACGATGCGCCAGCTCGCCGAGCAAGGCGTGAGCGAGACCCCGGAGGTGGTGCTGGCTGACGCCGGCTCTTGGCATCACCCGCAGATGCAGACCATCGAGCAGCAGGGGATCGAGGTGCTCGTCCCGCCGGACGGGAACATGCGCGAGGGCAAACGCCGCGGCTGGGAAGAAGGCGTCTACCAGCAGACGCGCGACAAGCTGAGCACCGATCGCGGCCGCAAGCTCTACGCCCAGCGGAAGATCACGATCGAGCCGGTATTCGGGCAGATCAAATACAACCGGCACATCGACCGGTTCATGCGAAGAGGCAGATCGGGCGCCCGGTCAGAGTGGCGACTCGTCACAGCGACCCACAACCTGCTCAAGCTCCACAGCCACTGGATCGCCACCCCGGCCTGACACCGCAGGGTCGCCGACCCACGCGCCCCCGAGTTACCGCTCCACCGACGCCGCACGCAAGGTCAGCTTTCGCGCTCGTTGCGCATTTTCCGACGGCCTCTCGCCAATGCAATCGCCGCCCGGCGGGTCGGTGGAAGGTGAAAGCGATCGGCGACAAGATGCGCGCTTTCCTCGGTTTGCGGGTCGCGAGATCGATCTCCGTACAGACCGCCGGCAGGGCGAGAGCAGGTCTGTCGTGGATGAGCACGCGACCGTTTGGTCCGGACGGTGCCGACGACACGCTCGCAATCGCATGCGGAGCAGTAGTGAGCGACCCGGCCGGTGCTGCTGCTCGTCGTCCGACTCGGTCGGCTAGTCCGACGCCGCCGGGGCGGCCGCTTGCGTGGCGCAGCGGGCGCGTGACGAGCTGGGGCGGCCAACCAGAATTCTCCCTAGATCTGAGGACAATCTGTTTCCGGTCGGAGCATTGCCGCGCTTTGTCGGTGCCCCTGTCCGACGCGCGGCGCAGCGTTCGGTGTCCGCTCCGTATGGGAGGTGCGGAGCCGGGCGCCTACTATGAGCCGCACTGTCCCGCTGAGGAGAAGGACCCACATCATGATGCATTTGGCTGCGCTGCGCGACGAGCGGGCCGCGTCACATCCGGGAGGGCGGTGTCTCGCTGACGGTCGCCGAGAGCTCGACAACGCGACCTTCGCCGCGGAGGTACGCCGGGTGTCCTGCGCACTGGTCGGGATGGGCATCGGGCGTGGTGATGTGGTGGCGGTCGTGCTTTCCAACAGCGTCGAGCTGGTCACGATCATGTTCGCTGCGTGGCGGCTCGGCGCAGCGTTGACGCCGGTGAACCCTGCCTTGACCAAGCCCGAGGTGCAGTACCAGCTCACCGACTCGGGCGCCCGAGTGGTCGTGGCGGATGATTCGTCGTTGTCGAAGGTCGAGGGCGGCGTCGCGCGCGTGTGCGTGGTCGACGAGCTGCTGCGGCGAGGCGGCGCGACTGACGTGATGGCGCCGAGGACGGAGCCCGATGAGCTGGCCTTGATGATCTACACGGGCGGGACGACTGGACGCCCGAAGGGCGTGATGCTCGACCACGCCAACCTGGTCGCGACGGCCGCGATGATCGTCGACTGGTTCGAGATGACGGCGGCCGATCGATGTCTGCTGGTGTTGCCGTTGTTCCATGTCAACGGGATCATGGTCAGCGTCGTCTCGCCGCTCGTGGCGGGTGGCTCCACGGTGATCGCACCCCGGTTTGACCCGAAGACGTTCTGGGATCTCGTGGAGCGGGGTCCGGCCCACGTTCTTCTCCGCCCTGCCGACGATCTACGCGATGCTGACGTCGCTGCCGGCGGAGGTCCGGCCGGACACCGCCTCGCTGCGGTGCGTGGTCTGCGGAGCCGCGCCGATGCCCGCCGCGGCGATTCACGAGTTCGAGGATCGCTACGGCGTTCCCATCCTAGAGGGATACGGCCAGTCGGAGGGGACGGTGGTGACGACGGCAAATCCCTTGACCGGCTTGCGCAAGCCCGGGACGGTGGGTTTGCCGTTGTCCGGGCAGGAGGTCCGCGTCGTGGGCGAGGACGACAAGCCGTTGCCTTCCGGGCAGGTGGGCGAGGTGACGGTGCGGGGACCGAACGTGATGCGGGGCTATCTCGGCAAGCCCGAGGAAACGGCCGAGGCGCTGCGTGGAGGTTGGCTGCACACCGGCGATCTCGGCCGGTTTGACGAGGACCGCTACCTGGTACTCGTCGACCGGCTCAAAGACATGATCATCCGCGGTGGCGAGAACATCTACCCGAAGGAGATCGAAGAGGCGCTGTACGCGCATCCGCCCGTGCTCGAGGCGGCGGTAGTTGGCAGGCCGGATCCGCTGTTCGGTGAGGAGCCCGTCGCGTTCGTCGTGCTGCGTCCCGGCCTCGCCGCGGAGCCTGACGAGCTCATCGAGCACTGCAAGCAGGTGCTGGCAAAGTTCAAGGTCCCGCGCGCCGTCTTCATCGAGGCCGACCTACCCAGGACCCCGATTGGCAAGATCGCCAAGCCGGAGCTGCGCGAGCGCATCTCATCCCCCACCGCAAGAGGTGCGTGATCGCCCGCAGCTACCTCGAGATCGATCGGCGACGAGCGGTTCATTCTCGTTCGCACCCTAGTAGTCGCCGATGTCCTCCGAGCGACACCCGCCGACCGGTCCGATCATCGCGGCGGCCGTCGGGACGAGCGTCTGGGGCAGGCGCCGCCGGCGCCCCCGCAGCGGTCAGACTCCGATCAGATGACCGCGAGCGACATGCCGCTGAAGCTCAGCGATCAGCTTGAAGGGTGGCTGACCGGCGACGGCGAGAAGACAGTGGGGAGTCTCGTCGACGCGTTCGGCGATAAGAGCTTCGCGATCCTTCTCGTCTTGTTGCTCGGCGTTCCAGCGCTGCCGCTACCGACCGGTGGGGTCACTCATCTGTTTGAGATCATCGCCGCGCTGCTCGCGCTTGAGTTGATCGCCGGACGGCGCGAGGTGTGGCTGCCAGACCGGTGGCGTGCTCTCGCGCTTGCGGGTGAGAAGCAGCAGCGCTTCGTTGCGGCGCTGTTGAAGCTGATCCGCCGACTCGAGCGGTTCTCGCGCCCTCGGTTGAGCTTCCTGTTTCACCGCCGCTTCACCGATCTCGTTTACGGCCTGCTGGTGATCGGCGGCACGGCCGGTGCTTTCTTCGCCCCGCCGTTCAGCGGGCTGGATACCCTGCCCGCGCTCGGCGTGGTCCTGCTCTCGCTCGGCGTGCTCCTCGAAGACTTCGCCGTTGTGACCGCAGGGATTCTGGTTGGCGTCACGGGGGTTGCGCTCGAAATCGCGCTTGGCGCCGCGGCCCTCCACGGCCTGCGGACGATCTTCTAGCCAGCGCATGATCCACGTCGCTGCAGATCTCGCCGCATCGGCGGCGGCGAGCGGAGTGTCTACCCCTCACTCGCCCGATCGCCGACCCGCCGCCGCCCACACGAGCGCTAGCGACGGAACTCCCGTGCCGTGCCGGCCTTGGATCTCGTATCCAGGCCTGGCCAGGAGAGCCCGGTGCAGCAGGTGACCGCCGCGGGTTGGGCGATCACCCTCGCCGTGATCGCAGCACTGCTGGCTCTGGACTGGCTGCTGCTCGGGCGCCACGCGCACCCGGTCCGCTTCGGCGAGGCAGCCCGTTGGTCGGCCTTCTACATCGCAGTCGCGATGTTGTTCGGGGTCGTGTTCGGTCTGGTATCCGGCTGGGATCTCGGCACGCAGTACTTCGCCGGATACGTGGTCGAGAAGAGCCTCTCCGTCGACAACCTGTTCGTGTTCCTGATCATCATCAACGCCTTCTCGGTACCCGCCGAGCAACAACCCAAGGCGCTCACAATCGGGATAACGATCGCGCTGGGCCTGCGAACGGTGTTCATCGTGCTAGGAGCCACGCTGCTCGCCGCGTTCTCGTTCATGTTCCTGCTGTTCGGCCTCGCCCTGCTCGGAACCGCCGTCCAGCTGTTCCGCCACCGCAACAAGGACCCCTCGGTCGAGGACAACGCCCTCGTCGCGATCGCCCGCCGCGCCCTGCCGCTCAGCCGCGACTACGAACACGGACGGATCCTCACCCGAGTCGATGGCCGTCGCGTGTTCACGCCGCTGATGCTGGTGCTGATCGCGATCGGCAGCAGCGACGTCCTGTTCGCGTTCGACTCGATCCCGGCAGTGTTCGGCGTCACCGACCACGCCTACATCGTGTTCGCCGCCAACGCATTCGCGCTCCTCGGCCTCCGCGCCCTGTTCTTCCTCGTCTCCGGACTACTCGACCGGCTCGTGTACCTCTCCACCGGCCTAGCGATCGTCCTCG
The DNA here is from genome assembly GCA_963800815.1 of uncultured Solirubrobacteraceae bacterium. GTDB lineage: Bacteria > Actinomycetota > Thermoleophilia > Solirubrobacterales > Solirubrobacteraceae > Palsa-465. The sequence goes on along the minus strand of CAWDCP010000014.1, from coordinate 174,633 downwards.
CCTTCATCGGCGTCAAACTCGTGCTCGAGTTCGCCCACCAGCAGGAGCACGCGATCCCCGAGATCTCCACCGGCCTGTCCCTAGCGGTGATCGCTGTCGTGCTCGTCGCGACCGCGCTCGCCAGCGTGTTCGCAGCGCGCCGCGATCCCAGCATCCGCGCACACGCGGGAGCGCTGCGCGAACGGACCAGCGACCGGCCCGACCGTTCGCCCGGGCACCGATCCGAGCCGTTGCCGTGAGCTGACTGCCACCGTCCGGCCGAATCGAAACGCACCGGCTCCTGGAACAGGCCGTCGCGGCCGACCCGATCACGTACCGCAGCCTCGTGGTCAACCCGGCCCCGACCGGCCGCCGATCTCCACACCCATCCAGGCCCGGTCGGGTCGCCCACATCCCGGCAGTTCACCGTCCTTGGCGCGAAAACACCGCAGCCATGGGCGTCCCTGACTCAAATGGATAACCCGTTCCGTTGATACCGGGCGTCCCGATCAACTTGGCCGCCAGCGGAAAGGACAGGCGCGCAGGCGCGAGGACCGCGCCGTAACGACGAGCGCCTCGTCGCCAACGCGATCGCGCGACGCGACGTGGCGCAGGTCACGATCACAATCACCTAAGCCATCGCCGCTCGGTGCGAACCGCCGGCAGCGATGCCTGGATCGGCCTGCGTGGTCAGCCACTGATCCTCGTTAGCCATATCAATGCTCTGCGATGGATGTCTGCCATCTGCGCTGGACTGATGCTGTGCGTCGCTCCCGGATATGTGACCTGGGCGCAGTCAACGGACACGGCATGGGCCGCGCGGCAGGTCGCGGCGGCGAGCATGACGGGCTCGGCTCGGTCGGCGGTGCCGTTGAAGAGCAGCATCGGGGGATGGCCTCGACGGATGTGTACGGGTTGCTCGTATCCAGCGAGGCTCACAACTGCTCGCACCCGGTCCGGGAACTCGCCCGCCGCCCGGAGAACAGTCAGCGCACCGGCGGAATATCCCCAGAGCACGACGGAAAGCGGCGATAGGGTCGGCTGTGCGCGGAGTTGTGCGAGCGCCGCAACCGTGTCCTGCACAGCTCGCTCGAGGGCGCGCTCGCGATTCTGGGCACCGCCGAGGCGGTAGTCGATCGTGGCCGTCGCGTAGCCGTCGGCGGTCAGCAGGCCGGCCCACGTGTCCATGTCGGCGCGGCTGCCCCCCACGAAGCCGCCACCGTGGACGAGCACCACGAGCCCGCGCGCCGCGGGTGGCCGGCGGATCGTTATTCCCATCACCCTGCCTGACGCTGTGCGGTAGGACAGCTGCGTGGACACCGTGGACGTCGGGCGGATCGGTCGCACGTGGCCGCGGTCTTGCGTGGAACGGCAGCCGCCTGCGGCAATAAGCCACGTGCTCGCCAGCGCGAGCGACAGCAGCACCGCGCGTCCATGGGGCCCACGTAGCGAGAGTTGCATCCGTCGGCGTGTTTGCATCGAAGCCAGCACCATGCCAACGGTAGGCCGAACACACGAGCCCGGCCACGGCTCATCCGGACGCGCGCAGCCACGCCTCGTCGACGACGCCCCATACCCTTCGAACTCGATCGCGAGCGCAAGCGCGGTCGATGACCGGTCCAAGCCCACACTGACCCGTCATGCCTCGGCGGCTCCCGGCTCCCGCGAGGTCTCGGATGAGCCCGCTGCGCGAGGAGGAGCGGAATCGCGCGCGGGGCCCACGCGATTCCACTCGGTCTTTCTAGCTAGACCGCTGCCGCGGGGCCGGAGTCGCGGCTGCCGGACTGTCGGGGTGAGCTCGGACGAAGCCGCGGTCCGCGAATGCGCGGCCCGATTGTCTGGCTGTGCGCGGTTGCGACGGCGCGCTGGTCGCGGGTCGAGGTCAGGACCGCCCACACGAGCAGGCCGACGACCGTCAGTAGCGCGAACGCCGAGAAGCAGGCGTTGAGAACGATCATTGAGGTTTCCATGCGTTTCCTTGTGCTAGTCGTGGTGTGAGAGCCAGTGACGCGAGATCAGCGTCAGGAGCGTGTACTCAACGCTAGGCGCAGCGTGGTAAAGCGACGGCAATGCGCCGGTGAGGGCTTGGAAAAGGCGCCCTCGCCGCTGCACCGTGGATCGGTTGCGTCAAGATGGCCGAATGGAATCCTCAGGCTGCGTGCTGGTGGTTGATGACGAGACGAACCTCCGGCGCCTGCTGCGCAGCTACCTGCAGAAGGGCGGCTTCACGGTGGTCGAAGCCGCGAGCGGGCTCGATGCTCTGTCGCTGCTGCGTACCGAGGAGATCGATGTCGCGCTCATCGATGTGATGCTGCCCGGTATCGATGGTCTTGAGCTTGTGCGGCGGATTCGCGCTGAGTCGGAGGTGCCGATCATCCTCATCACCGCACGAGGCGAGGAGACAAGCCGGGTCGCCGGTCTGGAGGTGGGAGCCGACGACTACGTGGTCAAGCCGTTCTTCCCGCGCGAGGTCGTGGCGCGCGTACGGGCGCAGCTGCGGCGCTCGCGAGGGATGCTCGAGGAACAGCGGCCGCTGCGGCTCGGGCCTGTGGAGCTGGAACCGCAGTCCCGTCGCTGTCACGTCAACGGTCACCCGGTCGAGCTGACCCGGCGGGAGTTTGATCTACTCGCCGCGTTGCTCGAGCGACCCGATGTGGTCATCAGCCGCGAGCAGTTGCTCGACCGGGCCTGGGGGAGCCGGTTCCTATCGCCGAAGACGGTTGATGTCCACGTCGGTTCGCTGCGGCACAAGCTCGGCGAGGCGGTGCGGATCGAGGCGGTGCGTGGGCTTGGCTACCGGCTCACGGGCTGATGCTGGGGCGCCTGGGATCGCTTCGACTCTGGCTGGTGGCAGCGATGACCGTTGCCGCCGTGACTGGTCTGGTTGCCGCCCGGTTCGTCATCGCGGGGATCGAAAAGCGCGACGAGCTGGCGAAGGATCGCCGCAAAGCCGAGCTGGTGGCGGCCTCGATCGCCGCCCAAGTCGGCGCCGGCGCCACCCCGGCACGGCTGCAGATCATGCAATCGGTGCTTCCCAACAGCCAAATCGTCGTCTACCGCGGCAACAAGCTGGTGTTTGCCAGCAGTCCGCGCCACCACGACGGACTCGAGCTGACCGTCACGAACCCAGTACCCGGTGGCGGGCGGGTGCTGCTTCGCGATTACGAGTCTCCCGGCGGCACCCCCGGCCCCTGGGCTCTCATCCTGGTCACCGCTGGCGTGGTTCTACTTGTGATCCTCGCAGCTGCTGGCACTGCGACCGTGGTGGTCGCAGCGGTTCGCCGCCCGGTCGAGCGCGCTGTAACCGCCGCCCGGCGCGTAGCCGGAGGGGATTTCACTGCCCGCATTGGCGCCGGCGGCCCGGAGGAGCTCGTTGAGCTCGGCCGGTCCTTCGACGAGATGGCCGCCCGGCTAGAGGCAGCCGACCGCGACCAGCGACGCTTCCTCGCCGACGTCGCCCACGAGATCGCCACCCCGCTGAACGTGATCGCCGGCTATGCGCTCGCGCTCGCCGACCGAGACCTGCAAGACCCGCAAGAGCTGCACGAAGCCTCCGAGGTGATCCGCAACGAGACCGAGAGGCTTCGCTCGCTGCTCGACAGCCTCCGCCAACTCACCCAGCTTGACCTCGCGGCGCCGGGCCCAATCCAACAGGTCGACGTAGCCGAGCTGCTGCGACGGGTCGAGACACGCTTCGCGCCCGTCGCCCGGCAAGCAAGGGTCGCGCTGCAGGTCCGCGGCAGCGGCACCGCCGAGAGCGACGCGCGGCTGCTCGAGACGGTGCTCGACAACCTACTCTCAAACGCGCTTCGCTACACCCCGGCGGGCGGCAAGGTCACCCTCACAAGCCACCGACGGCGCCACGAGATCGTCATCTCGGTCAAAGACACCGGGATTGGCATCGATCCCGCCGAGCAACGCCGCGTCTTCGACCGCCTCTACCGCGTCGATGAGGCGCGCGACCGCGAGCGCGGCGGTTCCGGTATCGGTCTGGCCCTCGCGCAGCGCGCGGCCCGAGCACTCAGCGGACGGATAGAACTTCAAAGCACGCCAGGGCGCGGCAGCGACTTCCGGCTCGTCATCCCCCGCACGACCGCCCAATCACACAAAGGCGCCATGCACTCCGCCCGGACAGCCACAGAAGCCGAATAGCCACCTGCCCGCGTGCCGGCACGAGCTCCTACCTCCGCGGAGGGGACGCAGTCGCGCTTTGGTACCCGCCGACGAGCGAGGGTGCGGGCCCGGTTCGGTGTGCCGCTTCAGGGCGGCGTCGGCTTCCGCGCGATCGCCGGGCTACTCGCATCGCGGGTCGAGTACCGGCGCATGGACGCGCTGACGTGCGCGAGCTCGGCGAGCGCTTCGATGTCGTGTTGTGTTTCGGGATCCTGCACCGAGTGAGCGACCCGATGAGGTTGCTGCGGGCGCTCGGACGTGCTTTCGCCGGGCGGAGAGATCGTGCTCGAGACCTACGGCTCTCGCCTGGCCGCCGACGCCCGCGCGATCGAGGTGCACGAGCCCGGCGACGTGTACGCGCGCGATGACTTCGTCTACTGGGGCTTCACCCCCGACGGGTCTGCGGCGACTGGCACGCATCGTCGGCCTCGACGACGTTGAGGTCGTCGATCAGCTGAAGATCGACGGCCACCCGCGGATCCTGCCGCGCTAAGAGCGGCCGGCTGACCGCGCGCCACGATCCGGCCGCGCCGTCGACGCTCAGGCCGCCAACGACATCGCGGAGAGCTCGTCGTGCAACGCCGCCGATCGAGATCGCCGACACCGTCCCGCGGTCGCTGTTCGCGACGATCTATGGTGAAGGCCGCAACACGATGACTACCGAAGACCTGATCGAGATCGAACGCGCCGGACGTCGCTGCGGCGTCTGCCACTCCGGTCGCGGATGGCGTCGCTTCAAGGTCGTCCGCTCAGCCGGGCGTGAGCCGGTCATCTTGTGTGGCAGCTGCCGAGCCCGCTTCGGCGACGACCCACCGGTCGAACGCAACGCCGCTCCCGCCGCTCCCAAGCCGCTCAAGGCGCCGAAGCCGCACGAGCGCGAGCGCCAGACCGAGCGGCGCCCTGATCGTCTCCGTGCGGCATTGCGCAAGATGCCGCACTCGTTCTCGACAGCGATGGCTGCTCGAGCGGCAGGACTCAACGACGACAAGACGCTCGCCCGACTACAGGACCTAGAGCGTCGCGGCGAGGTCCAGCGCCGCGGCAACCGCTGGTCGACCGAACGGCCCCCGAGTGACATTGCTTCGGCGATGGATCGGCTTGAGGCGCGGACGAGCAACCTTCGGATCGTCCGGGACCGGGCGCGAACCGGTTGACGAGCGGCCAGAGAGCCAGCCAAGGACGATAAACACTGCCGCGCCGTCACCAGTGTGTCATCCGCTCACATCACGGCCGCCGCGACCGTCCAGGCCGGCCAGTGCCTGATCGTGTTGAAGCGGGATGCGGCGCACGGACGACATCGGGGCAGCGGAGTGAGACGCAAATCATTTGCAGCGTCGGGAAGGAAAGGCGAGAAACAGGCGTCCTTGACCACAAACGAGTTGGACGCCAACAGGCGGCCACAGGCGGCGCCCGAGAGACGGTGCGTCGCGCCGATTGCCGCGAGACCGGACATCGCGCACAAGGAGCCACACGCATGCGCTCAGCCAGCCCCCATCCAATCCGGTCCCCGCGTATCGACACCCGGCATGGGCGGCTGAGACGGTTGGGAGCGCTGTCTGCGTGCGTTTCAGCAGGTGTGATCGCGGCCGAGGCCGCCCCGGCTGCGGCGGCGTCCACCTACACGATCACCGACCTCGGGTCGCTCGGGCTCGGCGTCAGTGTCGGCTCCGGTATCAGTGCCAACGCTCAGATCACCGGCGGTTCGTATTTGGCGAGCACGGTCCCGATACCTTGCCGCCCGAAGCAGAAGCCGCCGTGCACGACCCACCCCGAGCATCCGTTCCTCAACAGCGGCGGCACGATGACCGATCTCGGCGCGCTCGGTGGGATTTACGCTACGGGAACCGCGATCAACCTCTCGGGCGAGGTCGCCGGTTACTCCAAGATCTCCACTGGAAACTACGAGGCGTTCGTCGATCAGAACGGGAAGATGACCGGTCTGGGATCGCTCGTTCCGGGCGCCAGCAGCGAGGCGTTCGCGATCAACGACTCCGGGGTGGTAGCAGGCTGGTCGGGTGCCGCCGGGGGCGGCGGCCAGCACGCCTTCCTTGACAGCGACGGGACGATGACCGACCTCGGCCTGCTCCCAGGTGAAGGCGGCATCTACACAGCCGCGAGCGGGATCAACAATTCGAGCCAGGTCGTCGGCAGCGGAGACAACGCCGCCAGCGACGAGCGCGCGTTCCTGTACAGCAACGGCAAGATGCTGTCCCGGCTGCGCTCCGTGCTCGGCACCGAGGTGCTGTGCGGACGCAGCGAAATCCACCTCCGCCTACCGCGCGACGCGTGGATCGACCTCGAGGCGGCAGAGGAGGCCATCCACCGCGCCGAGGCCGCCGTCAGCCAGGGTGATTGGGCGCGCGGCTGGGGACCGTCGCTCGTCGCGCTGTTCACCGCACGCCGTGGATTCCTCCCCAGAAAAGATCTGCCCTGGGCAGAAGAGCACCGCCGCCGGCTCCAGGAGATCCGCATCGCCGCGCTCGAGTGCTACGCCGCCGTCGCGCTCGGCGTCGGCGGCTCAGAACTCGCCCCCGGCGAACGCGTCGCCCGCGAGCTCGTCGAACTCGCCCCATACCGAGAACGCGGCCACGCGCTGCTGATGCAGATCCTCACCGCCCGCGGCAACAGCGCCGAAGCCCTCCGCGCATACGAAACCCTCCGTCAGCGGCTCCGCGACGAACTAGTGGTGCATCCTGCAAGTTCGCTGTCGGATAGTGGTGCGATAAGGGATTTCTAGGAGCGGTCGCGAAGTCCTTGCTGACAAAGTCGGCGAGGATGGAGGTTGCGATGGCTCTGAAGGGAGCAGGCAAGCGGATCGTGGTCGGCGGCGATGACCGGCTCGAGCTTGAGCGGATCGTGCGTGCGGTGAGCTCGGAGGTGCGGTTGGTCGAGCGCGCGCGGATTGTGTTGTGCGCGGCGGAGGGCATGACGGGAGATGAGATCGCCTCGCGGGTTGGATGTTCGTTGCCGACGGTTGTGAAGTGGCGGGGTCGCTACGCGCGGGACGGGATGGATGGGTTGCGTGACGCGCCGCGGTCGGGGCGTCCGTTGACGCATGGTCCCGAGAAGCGGGCGTTGTTGATCGCGAAGGCGTGCACCCGTCCGCCGGATACCGATTCCGGGCAGCGCCGGGAGCGCTGGACGCATCGCGAGCTGGGTGAGCAGGTGGGGATCTCGGAGTCCCAGACGCATGTGATCCTCAGCCGGGCGGAGATCCGCCCGCACCGGACCGAGTACTGGGTGATGACCGATTTCGACCAACCCGAGTTCGAGGCCCGAGCGGGCGAGGTGTGCGGCCTGTACCTCGATCCGCCCGCTGGCGCGCTGGTGCTCTCGATCGACGAGAAGACCAGCATCCAGGCCCGCGGGCTCGCGCGAGCGGACACGCTGCCGAAGGCGGGCACGCCCGCGCGTCGCGACTACGAGTACACGCGCAACGGGACGATGAACCTGTTCGCGGCGTTGCGCGTGCACTCCGGCGAGACGCACGCAATGACCTGCACGACCCGCAACAGCCTTGACCTGATCCGCTTCCTTGAGGAGATCGACGACACGATCCCGCCGGCCAAGGGTCAGCAGATCATCGCGATCATGGACAACCTCTCGACCCACAAGAGCAAGGACCTGAAGAAGTGGCTACGCGCGCACCCGCGGTGGCAGTTCGTGTTCACACCCAACCACGCCAGCTGGCTCAACCAGGTCGAGATCGTGTTCGCGATCATGTGCCGCCGACTGCTCAAGCACGGCCACTTCGACACCCCACAAGACCTCGCCGAGCAGATGCTCGCCTACGTCGAGACCCACAACCAGACCGCCAAGCCGTTCAACTGGACCTACACCGGCAAGGTCCTCAACGCATGAGTGAACTTACTTACAGGATGGACCACTAGGAGCCACCCCAGCACCCGAACTACGACAACTACAGGAACAGCTCCTACGCCGCTGACAAGCAAGACAAGCAGATGAGTTGCGCCCAACGGCCGGCCAGAACGGCGAGCGCCCCGCTGATCGCGCGTGGCGAGGTGTTGTTGGCCGGCATCGGCCAGCTTGAGTTGCTCGACGCATAGCGAAGCCAGCCGGCCATTAGGTATTGACAGCATCAAGTGCGGCCCCCGACGCGCCAGCGACGGCGCCCTCCACGGCAAGAAGCCGCCACGCGGTCAATACCAGCTGCCCGGTCACGCGCAAGCCGCTCTGACCCACCCAGCCACGCCACGCCATTGGCCGCCAATACTTGCGCGAGCACGAAAGCAGGGGTCGTCCCACTTCTTGACGAGCGACGCGCTTATCGCCCAATAGCGCAACCGTCTATGGCGACGCCAGTAGCGAAGCGGCACGAGCATACGTGTGCGGGCCATCGCGTCGTCGCCATAGCGGTCGCACGGCGTGCGCCGGCCAGAGCGGGAAAGCAATGGTCCGGGCCCCGGCAGCCGGACGCTTGAGCCTCGTCCAACGCGGGGGGTGGGCGGAGGTGTGATCCATGCGCCCGCCTGGTGGCGGAAGCGAAACCGAGCGCGGGTTGGAGTAGCCAGGGAGCGGAAGACTGTCCGGAGCGAGACTGGACTGGAGCCGGTTTCCGGGTGTTCGTCCGAGTCAGATCAGGTCCACGGACCCGGCTCGGCACGCAGGTTCAGCGTTCCCGCCTATTGGCAGCGCCACGCGAGCCAGCGTCAATCGTCTCGGGCACCAGGGTCGCTGATGCGGCCATCGATGATCCGCGCGACCCGGTCGGCGTAGTGCGTGATCCGGTCGTCGTGCGTGACGATGATCGCCGCGGTGCCGCGGGACTTCATCTCGTGGCGGATCAGGTTGACCACCTGGTCGCCGAGCTGGGTGTCCAGGGCGGAGGTCGGCTCGTCGAACAGGACGAGGTCGGGTTCGTTCATCAGGGCCCTGCCGATGGCGACCCGCTGGCGCTCGCCGCCGGAGAGCTGCGCCGGCAGGTTGCTCGAGCGGTCGGTGAGTCCGAGCTCGTCGAGCAGCTGGTCCGCTCGATCCCTGGCCCTGCGGCCTGTGCGCGGGCCGATTTCATCGACGACGAGCAGGTTCTCGCGGGCCGTGAGGAACGGCACGAGGTTGACCGTCTGGAAGACGAAGCCGACCGACTCTCGCCGGAATCGCGTGAGCTGCTTGGGGCTGTATTGCGAGATGTCCTGTCCGTCGACGATTACCGAGCCGTCGGTCGGCGTGAGCAGGCCTCCGGCGATCGAGCAGAGGGTGGTCTTGCCCGACCCCGACGGACCGACGAGGGCGATGATCTCGTCGGCGTCGACGGTGAGGTCGACATGGTCGAGGGCCGCGACCTGGGCGTCGCCGACGCTGTAGATCTTGGAGACGCGCTCCATCTGCAGCGCGAGGTCGGTGGCGATTGTGGTCACGAGGGTCTCCAGGGTCGGCGGTGAGTGGTGATCGGTGGGCGTTGCGTGGTGGTGTGAGGAGCTATTGCTCCGCGCCGATCGCGGCGGCCGGGTCGACTTTCAGGACGCGGCGCAGCGAGAACGCGCAGCCGAGCAGCGCCGCGATCAGCAGGTACGCCGTGCTGGTGAGCAGCCGGCTTGGCGTCGCCACGAACGGGATCGACCCCGAGGGGATCGCTGCGGCGAGCGCGAGCGATGCTGCGACACCGATCGCTGACGCGATCAGCGTCACGACCAGGGCCTGCACCAGTACGCCGGCGAACAGGATCCCGGAGCTGGCGCCGACCGCCTTGAGCACTCCGTAGAGGCCGATGCGCTCCACGGTGATTAGCGCGAAGAACAGCCCGACCACGACGAGTGCGATGACGACGGTGATCCCGATGATTTGGTTGAACACCGTCTGCTGCTGCGAGACGCCGGGGAGCGCGTCGATTGCCTGCGGGATCGTCAGCGTCTTGGTCGCGCCGCTGGTGGCGCGATCGATCGCGCTGGCCTGTCCGCTCGCGTCCGCGCCGGCGACCTGTACGACCAGCGCCTGGTCCACGCCGTCCCCGGCACGCTCGCCGGGCCGGTTCTCGGCGAGCACCGAGCGCCATGTCGCCAGCGAGCCCCACAGGGTGCCCTGCCCGGAGTAGCGGCTGTCCTGCAGGAACCCGATCACCCGGACCGGTGTCCGGGCGGGGCCGAGGCGGATCGTGCTGCCCTTCTTGACGCCTTCGGCGTGCAGGGAATCGTCGGCGTAGACCTCGCCGTATGCGGGCACGGCGTCGGGCAGCCCCTTCGGCGCGAGCTCGTAGCCGAACAGCACGACCGGAACGAGGTCTCTCGGGCCGTGGCCGTCGATGCGTGCTCCGAGCTGGACGCTCCCGATCCCCGCCACCCGGCTGACACCGGCGACCCCTTCCACCTCCTTGCGCACCGAGGGCGTGATGTGGCTGCGAACAAGTGATTCCTGTGAGGTTGAGGAGTAGACGATCAGCTGCCCGCGCTGCGCGCGCAGCGCGCCGGTGCTCCCGGCGACCAGTCCGTCAAGCAGGCCTCCGAGAACCATCAGCAGCAGCGCGATGAGAGCCAGGATCGCAGTGGCGACCGCGAACCGTCCGGGCCGGCGCCAGAGCTCGCGCAGGGCGAGCTTCACCGTGCGCCTCCCCCCGTCGTGGCCTGCGCCGGGTCGATCGCCAGTACCCGTCGCGCCGCCACCAGCGCGCTCAGGAGCCCCAGCGTGAGGAGCAGCGCGGCCCAGAACAGGACGGCGGCCGGGTCGAAGCTGAGGGAGAGCTTGCCGACCTTCGCCTGCGAGAGAGGGAAGAACAGAAGGGTTCCGATCGCGATGCCCCCTCCGATGATGATCAGCGCCTGCACAAGCAGCGAGCGCACGAGAACACCGGCGGGTGCCCCGATCGCACGCAGCAGCGTAAGGGCGCGCGCCTTCTGCAGCGTGACGATGAGGAAGAACAACCCGGTGACGAGCGGCACCACCAAGGCGAACAGCAGGAATATCAGGTTGAACGAGTTGCGCACCGCCGCCACACCCGGTGCTTTTTCGGCGGCCTGATCGCGGGTGAGGGCATCGGCATCCCCCGACGCCTGGTTGATCTGGGTGGTGAGCGCCCCGGCGCTCACCCCCGGCACGGGACGGACCCCAATCACGCTCGGCGGAACCGTCTTGGCGTCCGGGTTGAAAGCCCGCGTGGCCGCCACGTAGTCGGGCCAGGCGACGAACAGCGTCGGGCTCACCTGTATCTGCGCGTTGTCGGTCAGCCCGACGACACGCAGCTCAACGGCCTTGCCCGGGCCCACCACACGGACGCGGTCGCCCAGCGAGAAGTCCCCGGCGCTCCCCACAGCCTCGCCCGCGGCAGCGGGCATTCGCCCCGCGCTCAGCCGATCGGGCCCGCCGAGCTGACTCTTTTCGTATCCGATCAGCGCCGCGTTCGACCGTGCGGCGTCTCCGACGACGACCGTGAAGGTCCCCTGCCCGATCCGCCCTGCTTCCGCCACGCCGGGTGCGCTTTCGATCGCCGTCTGCAGCGCAGGTGTGATCACACTGCCCTGAAGCGTGCGCTGCCCGTCGACCGCGAACACGAGCACCGGGGCCGACTGCCGCTTGATCGCGCCGACGAAGGACGTGATGAGCCCGTTCTGCAGCGCCTGCTGCGTGAGGATCAGGAACACGAGCAGCGCCACCGCGGCGACGAGCAGCGCGAAGCGCGTCTTGGCTCGTCTTATCTCCCGGAGGGCTAGGAACATGTCGGGCGTGTCGTGCTGGGCGGGCGCGCCCAGCAACTCGAGCTGCGACTGGCACCGCCTTCCTCGCCGCTCGGGACGGCCTGAGGATCCGGGTACTTCCGGCTGCGGGCTCCGGTCCCTCGCGTTTCGCCCGACCGTCTGACAGACCGATCGTATCTGAGGCGGGCTAATCGCACTCGACTAGCGATCCGCCATGGAACCGGTGAGCGCGTTTCGCGACCATTGCGAGCGTCAGCCCGCACTGAAGCGACACCTGCGCATCGGACGAGCCTCGAGCGTCCGGCTGCCGGGGCCCGGACAATTGCTTTCCGGCTATGGCCGGCGCACACCGCCCGACCGCTATGGCGACACGAGAGTGGTCCGCTGGCACCGCCGTCTCGACGGGCGCTTGGCCACGAACGCGATCGCCAGCTCGCCGCCACTGCGGTCTCTGTGCGAGGCATGGAACCGAGAGGAGCATCTCCACACAACTCCGCTTGCGCGTTATCTCGTTGGGACGGATCTGGGAGTCGTCTCCGCGCGGGCGGATGTTCACCGGACACGGCGGCTCGGCACAGCGCCGATGACGTGCTCCGAACCTTAGGTGTTCGATACATCTGGCCGGACTCTTGGCTGCTCTGGGTCGCGGGTGAGCTATGGCTGAAGTTCCGGAGGCTGGCGTGTGCCCGCGGGGGGAGCCCAGATCCCGCGGTCCTGCAGCAGCTCCACCTGGCGGCGGGTCACCTGCTCGCGATACTCCTGGTGGGTGTAGGGAGGGCGGTCGAGGTACAGGTTTCGCGGGTACACCGGCTGCTCGTATATGAGCTGGTACTGCTCAGTGGTGAGGTCCTTCATCCAGTTGTCCCACTGGGCGGTCTGGCGGAAGTGGCGCAGCGCCTCGATGTTGAGCGTCCCGCCGATCCAGGTCGAGCCGGCGCCGTACGGGACCTCGGTGACGATCTGCCCGCGGTAGTCGACGATCTGCGAGCCACCTGAGAACGTGTCGATCGGCGTCGGCGAGTCCTTGTCGAGGTAGTAGGTACCGAGGTTCATACCGATCACGTACATGTTGTTGTCGAGCGCTCGGGCCCGATTCTGGACCGAGAACATGCCGCTCATCACGCCCGGCGCCGGGTAGGGACCGCGGTAGGCGATCTCGCAGCCGTTCATCGCCAGCCCGCGCGCGTTTTCGGGATAGGACGCCTCGTTGGCCATCATGATCCCGATCCGTCCGATCTCCGTGTCCGCCACCGGATAGAACGCGTCGAGTTCGAGTCCGTAGAGCTCGATCCACCGGTCCCAAACGTTATGCGGCGTGACCGAATGCTCGACCGGCAACAGCGGGACAAGCTTGTGGTGCTTGAGGATCACCGTGCCGTCGACCGGCTCGATCACGAACCCGACGTTGAAGAACCGTCGCGGAAATTCCGGGTGGCGCGCCTTCGCCTGCGCGACGATGTAGGCGTCCCACTGCTGCGCGAGCCGGCCGAGATACTCGGTCTCCGGGCCTGGGATGTCGATCGCGCACTCGTGCGCGTACTGCTCATGGTCGAGATCAAGCACCTCGTCGGTGAACCCCTGCAGCCCGCCCTCGGGAATGCAGATCAGGCGGACCGGAAGATCCATGCTGCTCAGCCACGAGGCGGCCTTGATCATGTGCGAGATGTGCTCGAGGTTCCATTGAATCTCCTCGCGCCGTCGGATCCCGCGCATCGTCTGGATCAGACCGACGGCTTGGTAAGGCTCGATCATCGGCTTCCTCCCCCTTGCTCGGGTTGGGCGTAGGTGTGCGCCAGGGAACCTAACCGACGCCTGAGGACCGGAGGCTCGCCCGCTCAGGGGGACACGATGCTCCTGACGGGCTGGATCCACCGCGAGTCGCGGGCTGTGTCGCCCACCTCCACAAAGGGGCCCACCGATGACCACGCTTCGTGAAGCCGCCCAGGAGTTCGCTGTGCCCCAATTTGGCGACGCAAAGACATCGCCGGGATGGCGACCCATCTCGTGCTCAGGCTTGGTCAACCCAGTGAACGAAATGCGGTTGTCGTCCACAGCAGCTCAAGCCGGACGAGCACGGCCGACCGCTCCCGACTACTCCGCCGAGCACTCGCAGTAGCTACGGGACCCCCAATCCCATCGAGAGCGCGTTTGCTGCCCCCCGACTCCGTGTGCGCCACGATCCAACGCGCGTCCTGCACGATCGCTTTGCCTCCGCGCACCCGGGAAACGCGCGCCATCGCATCGGCGACCACGCGTTCATCCGAGCCGGACCCGCGTTGGTGCCCCAGCGGACGATCCGATTCGGCGATCCGCCGTGCGGCGCTCGGATGTACGTGGAAGCGAGTGGGCGGCAGTGCCGACGGTTGCTTCCTAGCACGCGGCGGAGGGCGCACGCGCCCCGGGCACAAGGGACGGTTGCGCTCGGCGATCCGATGCGCGGTCGGCATCGGTGTGCGTCTGCTTCTTGTGTCCAGCGGTGATCGCGGAGGGTGGTGGACCGCTCGAGCGCGCCTCTATCCTCTCGACATGTCACTGCTAGTGCACGTCGACGTGGGCCACCGGCCTGAGCTGAACACCGACGCGCTATGGCAGATCGTGCAGAACGGACTCGGGGATCGACACGAGATCGTCAAGCAAGGGCGCTGGTATCAGGTTCCAAACGTGATCGTGAAGCGCTCGGACACCGACGGCGCCGCGATCCAGATCCTGCAGCAACGCCTACGGCACCGCACGGTACTGCGGGTCTACGCGGTTGCGCCCTCGGTCGCGAAGAGGCCTTCAACGCCGTACGGGATGCGGCAACAGATAACGCGCTCACAGCCGCTGGTCGACGAGGTCGTAGCGTTCCTGCGTGGCTGCAGCGCGCTGCACGACCAGCCGGACGTGGCCAGCGACCCGTAGCCGCGTGAGCACCGTCCGCGCTGATCGCCATAGCAGGCCGTTGAGAACGCTTGCTCCCGCGAGCGCCCACCGTCCGGCGTCCAGCCGCCGTCGCGTACCCGGGGTCGTCGGCGCCACGGCTCGTGTTCGCTCCAATCTCGACCGCCCCGGATGCTGCCATCGGCGCGAACGCTTTCCAGGCTCCGACGCGTCGCATCGCGCGACCGCATCGGCGACGCTGCGGGTGTAGATGCGCTGCCCCCGCGTGTGGATTAGACGGTCACGCGAAGGTTGAGCCGCCTCTGGCTATCTTCTGAGCCTGTCCGCGGTTGAGGTCCTGCTCGCGCACTTCATCGATCCGGTCGAGCAGCTCGTCGACGTTGTCGTGCTCGGCGTGGCGGTAGCGGCCGGCGAGCGCGTCGTAGCGGCCGGTCGCGAGCCTGCGGACGAGCTCCAGTGCGAGCTCCGGATGGGTCCAGGCCGCATCCTCCGGGAACGCGCCGTCGGTCATCTCGGTCCGCACGAGGCCGGGGCTGAAGAGGAAGACCGGGATCCTGCCGGCGATCTCGTTCGAGAGTGTCTCGCCGTAGCGGCAGACGGCGGCCCTGCTCGGTGGGTAGGCGGTGCGCGCGCCGCCCGGAAGGTACGCGGCGCCGCTCCCGGTGATCACGATCCGGCCGCGACCGCGCTCGAGCTTCCCCGGGATCGCCGCCCGGCAACAAAGATGCACGCCGAGGACGTTGACCTGGTAGACGCGCCACCACGCGGCTGGATCGATCTCCCCGGACGGCCGCCGCTCATGGTTATCGCCGACGCCCGCGTTCGCGACGAGCAGGTCGAGCTCGCCCGCTGCGGCGACCGCCCGCTCGACCGAGCCGCGACTGGCGACGTCCACCTGCACCCACTCACCGCTGATTTCGTCCGCGACCGCCTCGATCCTGCTCGCGGCTACGCGCCCCCACGACAACGTGCCAGCCGGTCGCCGGCGAGCGCTCGTGCGATGCCCGCGCCGATGCCGCGGCCGCCATCTGTGACGAGCGCTCTCACCGTCCGCACACTACCGCGACGCATCGCGTTGGCGACGAGCATGACGCCCTTCCTGCCGCCCCGCATCGCGCTGGGCTTCCCCCTCGTGCCCGCTCGCGGCCGCGCCCCCGGGGCCCGGCGCGATCCCCCCGTTCGCGGACGCGATCGCTCAGAGGCCGGCTGCCGCAACAGCGGAGGTAATCGTGCGGGCGGCGGCAGTCGGCCGGTCGAGAGTCGTCGGAGACGATTGCGCGGTGGCGCGCGATCAGGCGGTCTTGACGCGGGGGAGGATGTTCTCGTAGAAGGCGTCCTCTCCCCGCAGGTAGCCACGGATCGCGTGCTCGGCAGCGCTGGCGAGCGGCTCGCGCGGCCACGGAAGCACGCTGCGATTGACAAACGGACAATCGTCGGCGAGTCGCTCGCCGTCGGCGAGCAGCAGATCGGTGAGAACCTCGCCGTTGAGGTAGCTCATCGAGACGCCATGCCCGATGCACCCGAGCGCGTATACCGCGCTGCGGTTCCCGCCGACGTATCCCAGCGCGGGGGTGAGGTCGAGTGTCACGGAGAACGGACCGCCCCAACGGTGCGTGATCGCAACGTCCTGAAGATGCGGCCACAGCCAGTGCAGATACTGCTCGAGGTGTCGCCAGGCCTGCTCGTCGACGTCGCGGTCCAAGTTGCCGTTCGCCGTGAGCCCGACCGGCCCGCCGCCCAGCACGATCCGTCTGTCGGGGGTGAGTCGGTAGTAGTGGATGAGGTTGCGGGCGTCCTCGATCCCCTGGCCGGCTGTCCATCCGATTGGTGCGAGTTGCTCCTCGGTCAGGGGCGCGGTCGCGATCATGTAGGTGAACGCCGGCACCTGCAGCCGGTCAAGCGGCGTGAACAGATGCGAGTACGCGTTGGTCGCAAACGCGAGCTTGCGCGCGGTCACCGCTCCACCCGGAGTCAACAGCCGATGCACCGCGTCCGGCCCCGTCGTCTCTGCGGCCGCGAGCACGGGCGAGCCTTCGAAAACGCTCACCCCAAGCTCGAGTGCGAAGCGCTTCTGCTCGCGCACCAGCTTCGCCGGGTTGACGAGCAGCAGTCGCGGTTCCCACATTGCGCCGAGAAAGCGCTCGGAGTCGACCATCTCGCGCGTCGCGGCACCGTCGAGCCACGTGATCCCGTCGAACCCCAGCGACGCCATGAGCTCGACCTGCCGCTTGAGCCGCTTGACATAGCTTGGCGTGGTCGCCACGCGAAGAAAGCCCGGGCGGGTCTTGTCGCACACCAGCCCCGCCTCGTCGATGAACCGATCCAGCTCGTCGACGCATCGCTCCATGTACGCATGCGCGCGCCGGAGGAAATCCTTTCCTCGCAGCATCGCAGTCGTGCCGAATCCCAGGCCGATGACCGTCATCGCGAACGACCCATTGCGCCCGCTAGCGCCGTACCCGATCGTCTTGGCCTCGAGCACGGCGACCTCCAGCGACGGGTCGCGGCGCTTGAGCGCGATCGCGGTGGCCAGTCCAGTAAAGCCGCCGCCGATCACCGCCACATCGACGCTCAGGTCACCGGCAAGCGCGGCCTCAGGCAGGTAGGAACCGTACTCAGCCAGCCACAACGACAGCGGCGAATCAGGCAGGTCTTGCTTCGCATCCATCGAACTCTCCCCGACGCTGACAGCAACGCGAGATGCCCACAACCGCGCTGCCTACCAACCCGTCTCCGTAACATCCCGCACCGCGATTCAAACCATCCCATCGTCGCCGAAGCGCTCGTGCGGGTCCCGGCCGGTCGAAATCGAAAGCACTCGCCGGCCGGTGCCTACGTACGATCTGCCGGGGGGTACGCTGAGGCCATGCCGATGCCCAAGCGGTCGAGCGTCGATGATTTCTTCGCGCAAGTTAACGACGTCCAGCGGCCGCACCTCGAGGCGCTCAGGGAGCTGAGTCGTGATGCCGACCCGGAGGCGCGCGAAGAGCTGAAGTGGAACCTGCCGGTGTACGTCCGCGGCAAGAACACGAGCCTTTGGATGCTTCAGAACTTCAAGCACCATTGCTCGCTGCGGTTCCCGCCACCTTTTTCGCTACCCAGAAGGCCGCGGTTGAGGCCGCTGGCTATGAGGCCGGTCAGGGTTTCATCAAGCTCCCCTACGATCGCGAGCTGCCGACCGAGCTTCTGAAGTCGCTGCTACGGGCACGGGTCGAGGAGTACGCAGCGACCGGCGCCGGCTGGAACGACCGCTGAGGCCGGCCACGTCCCGTCAGGGTCCGGAGGGTCGTGGAGGCGAGCGACCAGTCGCGGCGCGAGCGTAGAGCCGGCCCAGGCAGCAGTCCCGAAGGCTCCGGCTGGGACGGCCGCAATGCGAGGAACTCGACAGGGGCGCCGAAGCGGCGTCAGCGGCGATGCGATCGCGTGGTCGCCATGATGAGCCGTCCGGTTTGAGAGCCCCCCGATCGTGAAAACACTCGCCAGGCGAGCCTTCGCGCGCAACCGGGGTTACGTCTGATCCAGCAGTCCACCGATGCCAGCGAGGCTGCTGCTCTTGTGCTTGCTGTTCGGGAGTTCGTGGCTAACGGTGGAGGGCGGCCGTGGTCGGCGCCGCCACAGTGCTGCATCACCGGGGCGGACGGCCAGCCGCGGCCGTGTCGGTCGGCGTTCCAGACCAGCAGTGTCCGTCCGACGGTCCGATCCGGTTGGTCGAGACTGCTGCAGTAAGCCCGAAGCAGCCGTGTGGCTCGTTGGGGCTCAGGGCCGAACCGAGCGACGCTCGGGCGGTCATGTCAAGCTTGCGAACAGGTGGCCGTACTGCTCGAGGTGACGATCGCCGAGGAACTCGCTGGCAGCGCGCGTGCGAGCGTTGGTGCCCAGTCGCGCCGCTCCATGAGGGTCGCGCAGCAACCGCTCGACCGTGGCACCAAAGGCGGGGAGGTCGTGCGGGTCCTCGATCAGCAGCCCGTGCTCGCCGTCTGTGACCTGGTCGCGGATGCCGCCGACGGCGCTGGCCACGATCGGTCGTGATTTCCACATCGCCTCGGCCACGGTCAATCCGAAGCCCTCGGCCAGGCTCTTCTGCACCACGACACTGGCATGCCGTTGCAACGCGTTCACGATTGCCGCGTTCTCGTCGGGGTCGACCAACGGCACGCACGCCAGGTGCACCCTGCCGCGGATCGCGTGCGGGAGCCCGCGCCAGCGCTCGATGCAATCGTCGTACACCTGGGCAGCTTCGGGATCGTCCGCGACCCCCCTCACGGCCGGGCCGGCGAGCACGAGATGCGCACCCAGCGCCGAATCGACGTACTTGGCGAAGCCCTCCATGACGCCGGACATGTCCTTCATCGAATCCCACCGTGATACCTGGACCACGAGCGGTGCCTCGGCGCGTGCTGCCGGCCCGCTCTGCACGATGTCGACGTGACGGTTGATCCGGCCCGGCGAACCGTCACGGCGCATGAAGGGAACCACCGGCGGCGCACCGTCGCCGTCGAGCAGACCGACGTAGCTCAGCGCAAGACGCACGTTCCGGCGCGACATGGGCTCGTTCTTGGCCGAGAACGGATCGATCGAGGGCGCGATCACGTGCGTCCTCCCAGGCTCCGCCCATGGCGGCGCGAAGCCTTCTCGCGACACCACATACGCGTCGGCCATCTGCAGGTACGGGCGCAGGAACTCCCACGCACGCACCGTGCACTCATTCGGCTCATCCCGTCCCACGTGGCAGCGCCACACGACCCAGGCGCCAGCGCGCTTGACTGCCTCCACGAGGCCCGCGGGTTGCGGGTCGTGGATCAGCACCACATCACCCGGCCGAACCAGGGCGAGCAACTCATCGGCGTTGCGACGCAGCACCCGCTCGTAGTGGCTCCTCTCAGCGTTGCCGAGCGCGCCGCCGTCACCGGCGGAACCATAGAGCCCGTTATGAATCCGCTTCGTGATCGCAAAGAACTCAGGATCGCCCTCGATCACCAGCCAACGGGCATCGATACCCGCCCCGCGGGCGTAGGCCAGAAGCGTCTGCAGCATCTCCGCCACACCACCCCCAGTCGCCGTCGAGTTCACGTTCAACACCGCATGCCCAGCCAACGAAGCCTGCGCCGCATCGGCCACCTCCTCAAAACGCGCCATCCGCTCCGCCCCGACCAACGACTCAAGCCGCGCCGCATCCAAAGCCTGAACGTCCACCTCCTGCAACCTCACATACGCGTGCACGCTCATCAGCTCCTCGCCTCACTAGTAGCGCACGACTTCTGCCGGGCGGCCGCGCGAAGCGCGGACCGAAGAGTACCCCGACCAACGGCCCCCTCCAACTCGGTCACCGCGGGACACGGGCAGCTGACTCCAACGCTCACGGTCAAGCGCAACATCATCTGCCCGCGCTACGCGCCGCATCCTCGACGCCGCGCGCTCGGCGGCTGGATGTCGCGCAAGGTACAAACGTGGCGCCGCGCGCGCAGACTGCTGCCTACGCGCGCGGGTCCGACCCACCTTCGACACAAGGTGGCGCTTGCTGTCGGCCAACGCCGGCATGACCGAGCAAGCACCGTGGAGCAGCCACTTCCGCTTTCCGCCTGCATGTGCGTGCTCCCCTGCATGAGCGCGCAAGCACCGCGGGTCTCGCAGAGCTCCCCTCGCACGCGGACGCGGTAGGGAGATGAGTTGCCCGAGACGGGTCCTTCCTTTGTCCAAACGGTGTCTTGTCCAAACGGTGTCCTGTCTGGGGCGGCGCGGCGGACCGCTCCAGCGACGAGTTCAGCCGCGCTACCCACGTCGAGCTCGGACGCCTGGCCGGTGCCGAGATCGGGAGGCGTTCGCGCGAGTGTTCGTCGCCGCCGCTCGCGTGATGTTCACAGGACGCGGCGCGTCGGCACACGGGCTCGCGCGGCTCTGACTAGCCGTATCCGCGTAGTTCCTACGCACAGCCGCGCGATCATCCACCGATGGAAGGCGGCGGTGCGGCGCGTACCGTGACCCCAAATAGCGACCCGAGGAGCCGCGATGCCTGTCAATGATCAGCTAACGGCGCTCGACGCTACGTTCCTGGAGCTCGAGCAGGCCGATGACAGCGCGCTGATGCATATCGGTGGGGCGCTCGTGTTCGACCCGCTTCCCGGCGGTGGGACGCCGGCGGTCGGGGAGGTGCGCGAGCGCCTCGAGCAGCGCTTGGACCTGTTGCCTCGCTATCGGCAGAAGCTCGACGCGCCCCGCACCGGCGGACTCGCTTGGCCCTCGTGGGAGCACGATCAGCGCTTTGAGATCGAAGCGCATGTCCGTCATGCGACGCTCCCGTCGCCGGGTGAGGAGCGCGAGTTCCTGGACTGGATCTCGGACTTCTACTCGCATCGCCTGGACCGCAGCCGGCCGCTGTGGGAGATGGCGCTGCTCGACGGTCTGGCGGACGGGCGGTGGGCGGTGGTGTGGAAGACCCATCACTGCCTGGTCGACGGCGTCGGCTCGGTCGATGTCGTTCACCTGCTGCTCGACCCAGAACCCGCACCGCGCGCGCCCTCAACGCCTCCCGCCGCGCGCGTCGCGCGCGTGTCGGCCTCCGACGAGGCCGGGGACGGATGGCTCCCGCGTCCACCCGAGCCGGTGGGTCAGGCGGCCGGCGCAGGCCTCGCTGTCGCGCGCACCGGCGCGCACGCGCTGACGCATCCGCGCGAGGCGTTGGAGCGCTCGCGGGAGGTGGTTGATCTGCTCGTCCGTGACGAGCTGATCGCGGCGCCGCGCTCGAGCCTGAACGTGCCGATCGGCGCGACACGCCGGATCGCGACCGCTCACGTCGAACTCCAGGAGCTGCAGAACGGTCCGTTCCGCACTTGGCGGCAAGGTCAACGATGTCGTGCTGTGTGCGGCCACCGGCGCGCTGCGCGAGTTGCTGCTCGCTCGCGGCGAGGACCCGCCGCGCCAGGGCTTGCGCGCGATGGTGCCCGTGAACATCCGCCGCGAGGGAGCCCACGGCGAGCTCGGCAACAAAGTCTCCTCGCTGTTCGTCGAGCTGCCGGTGGCCGAGGCCGACCCGCTGCGCCGCTACGAGCAAGTGCGCGCCGCAGGCGAGAAGCGCAAAGCCGGCGGGCAAGCGCTCGCCGTTGGCGCGGTGACCGGGCTGACCGAGCTCGCACCGCCCGTCCTGCACGCGGGCCTCGCGCGCTTGCTGAACGCGAAACGACTGTTCAACATCACGATCACCAACGTCCCCGGACCGCCGAGCTCCCTGTACGCGCACGGCGCGCCGCTGATCGACATCGTGCCGATCGTGCCGCTCGCGGCCGAGCACGCGCTCGGGATCGCCGCCATCTCCTACGCCGGCGGAGTGACGTTCGGGCTCTACGCCGATCGCGCCACCATGCCCGACCTCGACGTACTCAGCGACGGCATCCTCACGTCCATGCATGAGCTGGCGGCGCTGGCGCACACGCCAGCGGCGGCACATTAGCCGACACACGCGCTCAGCCGCCCTCGACACCCGCCTCAGCTCGCCGGGACGCCCGTCGACGAGGATCGCTCGCGTTCACAGCAACGGCCCGCGGAGCACCCGGCCGGGATCCGCGTCGAGCCTAATTCATGGCTGCGCGAGCCGAGCTGCGACTCCGACGCGCTCGCCGGGGCAGGCGGGCTCGTCGACGCAGTGGAACCCGGCCCACGGCGTCCCGTCCGGTGCGAAAGCGTCGCCGATGAAGAACAGGCGGTCGCCGAAGCTCTCCGTGTGGGATCCGGGGTATAGGGGCCGCGACGGGCTGTTGACTGCTGCGCTCAAGAACACGGGCCGGCGTGCGAGCGCGTCGCTTGACTCGGTCAAGTACCCGTTGAAATCCACGTTCGGGTTTGTACTTGCGCTTCCGAGGTAGGCGATCGCGATGTGCCCGGTGCCGGTCGCGGTGATCGCGATGTGGAGTGCCTGGCGCACGCCCGGCGCGGCCACCATCATTGGTTTGCTCCAACTGCCTCCGTGGTCACGGGAGATGATCACGTACGGTAGGCCGCGGCGTTCGACGCCGGCCGATACTCCGTGGGCCGCCAGCCACGCGACGTAGACGTCGCCCGACGAATCGGTCGCGACCGAGGTCGTGTACACGTCCTGCACGTTCGTGCGGGCGATCATCCGCCGTTGCCAGGTGGCCCCCTCGTCGCGACTGATCGCGATGCCGAGGTTCCCGCACAGGTCCAGCGAGAAGTACAGGTCGCCATCGGGTCCGGCAACGCCCGGTCGCGCCACGTGGTTCACTCCGCAGGCCCCGGCCCGGCCGGGAGGATCGGGAATCCCGCCCGTCGACGTGAACATGCGCCCGCCGTCGAGCGACCTGTAGCAGGCCAGTGTCGTTGCCGTCGTATCGAGGCCGCCGTTGGCGCAGTAATAGACGACGTGGGCATAACCGTGCGATCTCGCTCCGCCCCTGGGGGCCGGACCCTCCAGCAGCCGTTCGCCGCCCTGCCCTGGGCATCCGACCTTCGGGTTGGTATGCCAATGGTTGCCGTCATCGTCGCTCCACGAGATCCTGGCGCCACACAGGGTAGGCAGCGCGGTCAGGAACCAGACGCGGGATGTCTGAGGATCGACGTCCATCCACGGTGGCACCAGGCTGCTGGTGGTCGGCCCTCCGGAGCTCAGCGCGGTCCACGTCGCACCCCGGTCGCGAGAGCGCACTACGAACTCGGGGCCCTGCACCGTGTTCTGAGGTGGCGCGGCGGTGTTGTCGTCGCGCGGCGCATACATCACGGCCCCTGAGCGGGTGACGCCGATCGTGGCCGACTCAACGGACTGTCCGACGAACGTCATGCAGGGGATCGGTCGACTGGCGGGCTGCCGGCGCAGCCGGACGCCGCCCGCATAGTGAGCGACCGCTGGTCGCGATCGATCGCATCCGGGACCGATCCCGGCGCCCGTCTTCCTGGACGCCCGCCCGGCTGATACGTCGATCGTCACAGTGGCTGCAAACAGGACGGTCAGCGCCGCGATGATCGTGACGGCGAGCCGCACTGCGAAGCCATAGTCACGATGGCGCTGCGCATGTCGTTCCCCAAACCGATCATCCATCGCGATCGCGGCCAGGTCTACCGCTGAGCGGCGACCTTGTTCAAGAATGAGACGAGGTCGCTGAAGAAGACGTTTCGGGGGTAGGCGGCCGCGGGATCGTTGTGCGCGTACGTGCCCTGGCGGTTGACCAGCATCAGGTTGCCGGCCGGGATGTGTGATTGTCTGGCCAGCGCACTCGCGGCGTCGAGGATCGCCTGCCCGCCATAGGCGCCGAACGCGTAGATCAGCAGACGCTTCGGCAGCCGGCGGCCCATCGTCGCCTTCACGTCAAGGACACGCTGGGCTGGATTTGCGATCCCGTTGCCGATCGCCCCCGTGTCGTCCGTCAGCCGCTGCGGGAAATACCACTCGGTGCCGTCCGCATTCGTGACCCCGATACCCGAGAGCATCGTTGCGTAGCGCTGCAGCGGCGTGATCGCGCCCGCACGGCTCCAGCCAGCCGGGCTGACGCTCGTGTCCAGGCGGCCGACGTGCGCCTGGGCGGCGAAGCTCAGCTTCGACGTCTTGACGTCGATGTCGTACCCGAACAACGCCAGGTTCGTCACCGGAATCGAAGGCTTCAGGGCAGCCGGCAGCGGCGCAAAGGACTGGCCCAGCGCCCGCGCGTTCGGATCGATCAACGCCCCCAGCGAGCCGGTCGACGAGAACAGGCCAAGGTAGGGCGCCGGAATGTTGCTGAACGCCAACCACGGCGAGCTCGTCTTCAAGGTCTGCAGCTCCTGGGCCGCCTGCTGCGCGGTCACCGGGCTGGTATGACTGCCGCCGTCGTCGTAGACGAGGCCGGCGAGATCACCGGCGCCTGACCTACCGCTGAAGTTCCAGGTCGCATAGGCGGTTGTGACCGAACCCCCAAGGGAGTGACCGCCGAGCACGACCTTGCCGCCCAGCTTCTTCGCCGCCTCGATCACCCGGTGCAGGTCCTCAACCGCAACGTTCAAACCCCACTGGCGCGCGAACCCCACGCTCGAATCCGGAATCGGCCGCAGATGCCTCTTGATGCTCGGGTCGGTGACCCAACCCAGGTAATAACTGAACACCTGCTGGTTACTGGCCTTCCCCGCCTTGGCCAAATTGAAGACCGACTGGTCCTCAAGCAAGTTCTCCCTGCGCTCCACCGACCACACCTGCCACCCCTTGACCTTCGAGACGATCCACTCCGCCAACGGCACGAAGTAGCTGCTCCCGGCGGAGGTTCCCGGCTCGAACACCAAAACGTTCTTCGCCGACCGTGGCCCCACCTTAAGCACGCCGACCTTGTCGTACTTGGCCGGAGTCCCGGGCGCGCGGAAGCCAGACATCCACGTCACGCTCAACGGCCTCCCCGACGCGACGCTCGCCGCCCAACCCGGACACCAGACCAACGCGACCGCCACCAGCACAAGCCACTTCCGCCCGACGCTACTCAATTCCATTCCCTTTCACACGACAGACGCGGCACAACACGCGCCGCTGGCCCATATGAGCAAGTAGAGTCTGCCGCCTACGCTGCCCCGCCGCATCGGCGCAAACCCCTCGGACGCACTGCGGCGATCTACCGAGCTGACCGCTCCGCCGCTCGGCACGCGCCACACGACGATGCGGCCTCGCTGCAACGAGTGTGCGGACGCCGCTGGCGCTGATCGAGCGCTGGAACGCCCCCCGGCGGTCACCTCGCCGCTCAGCAATCAGTTCGCCAGCGCCGGAAACTGGACGACAAGTGCGCGATCGGGACCTACCGGGGTGCTGTTCCCGAAAGACCAGGCGGAACACCAGCTGTTGCGACGCAATAGCCCGCGTCGCCCGTTCGCGACGCTCCTGCATTTGCGACGCATCTCGACCGCTCCGACAACTTCCCTGCTCCACGCGCGGCATGCAAGTACGGCGCGGACGCTAACCACGATCGTCCGCGCTGCAAGTAGCGTCGCGGAAATCGCCAGCGTCGGGCTCGGCGACGAACTACGCCTTTGGATCCGAAGCAGTCACACTGGCGAGTCCACAGTGCTGTCAAACGCGACCGCTCCCGGACAAAGGCGGCCACCAGATCCGCGCCGTCGACGGGGCCCGAATTGGTGCAGAGCACTCACGCGCTCGCGCCCAGGAAGTCCTGCTTTTCAAGTCGCCGGGGGCTCGGCGGTGATCGCGAGACCCTGTTCGCGCGGAGACCGCGCACCTTCGCGACGACTGCTCTCGCGATCTGGACGGCCTCGGAGCGGACGATTCCTATGGCGACGAACGACGTCCCCGGCGGCGCCGCTTTTCTGGCGGCGTTGTGAGGAGACGCGCTCTCGCGCCAGAGCTCAGTGTCGTGGGACGATGAGGATCTTGCCTGATCGCCCGCCGCTTGCCGCAGCCGCGACCGCGTCCTTGACGTCCCTGACGTCGTAGGTGGCCTCGATCGGCGCGTGCAGCTTGCCGGTGGCGATTAGTCCGGCGGTCTCCCCGACGAGTGCGCGGCGCCGCTCCTCGGGCGCGCCCTGAAACCAGCTCGCGAGCCAGAAGCCGCGCAGCGTCAGGTCGCGGAAGACAAATGCGTCCGGTTGCACTACACACGGCTCGCCGCTCATGCGGCCGTAGCTAACCAGCGTCGCGCTCTCGCACAGGCAGTCGGCGAGATGCCCGGTCGCGCCCCCGCCTACCGCATCGATACCGAGACGAATCTGCACTCCGTCGGTCGCCGCGGAGACGCGGTGCGCCAGATCCTCGCCGTCGAGCAGCACGACGTCGCCGCCGGTCTCGCGCACGAGCGCAGCCGCGTCCTCGCGCCGTACGACGTTGACGGTCCGGTAGCCGCGGTAGCGGGCGAGCTGCACCAGGTATAGGCCCACCGCGGAGTTGGCCGCGTTCTGGATCACCCACTCACCCGGCTCGAGGCTCACGAATTCGCTCAGCAGCAGCGCGGCCGTCGGCGGATTGATCGTCATCATCGACAGCTGCAGCGGGTCAGCCTCATTCGGGAGCGGCTGCAGCTGTGCCGCGACGCCAACGACGTGCGTGGACCACGTACCCGAGCCGCGCGGCAGCAGAACCAGCTGGCCGACCGCGAGCTCACCGGCATCCGGGCCGAGCTCGGCGACCCGCCCGACTCCTTCGCGACCTCCGGTCGCAGGCAACGGCGGCAACTGTCCGTATTCGCCAGTCAGGGTCAGCAGATCCGACGGGTTGATCGGCGCCGCAACGACCTCCAAGAGCACCTGCCCAGCCTCCAGCGGCGGCGCCTCGAACTCCACCGCCTCAATCACGTCCTGCGGCACCGGACCGCGCCGTTCGTATTGAGCCCTGAGCATCGGCCTCGACGTCCCGTTACCTAGCCGGCGTGAACTCGGGCGCGACCACCATCTGTCCCCGCGACGTGATGCTGAACCGGAGCTCCTTTACCGGCCGGTAGTCCGGATCGTTGAGCAGGCCCCACGCTGCAGCGGCGTCCGCGAAGCGGATCACGACCGTGCTGTTCGGCGGCTCGCCCTCGGCCGGCTCCGCGTCGAAGCCCGCCACCAGGACCTCACCTCCATACTTCGCCAGGAACGGCCGCAGCCCGGGCAGGTACTCGCTGCGGTACCGGTCAACGTCATCGACCTGTTGCATCAAAACGAGATAAGCAGCCATCCGATCCCTCGCGGTCGCGTGAGCAGCAACTCCCACTATAAGTCGTCAACTCGCGCCCAGCCGGTCGCGTCGGAACCGGGCGACCGGCGAGACCCCGAGCCGCAGCCGCTGCGAGGACGTCACCCGACAAGGCGTTGACCAGCTTCGCGCAGGAGCCCCGACAACGATCGCTTCCGCCCACACACGACCACCGCGCTCACGAGTGCATCGGCGACGAAGCGCCACCCGGATCTGTCCAGCATGGCACCCCAGCGGACGATCGGATTCGGCCCAAGAGCGAGCGCCGGACCCGGACGGCCGACGCATGGTTTGCGAGGGAACCAGCTGCCGCCGGCAGCTGAGTGGCAAGCAGGCGACATACCGCCCGGTAGTCGAAGGGGTCGTGCCTTGGACGTGCACGCCAGGCGGTGCGCTGGACGTAGGGCGGCTTTAGAGCGATGATCCTCGGATGGAGCCGAACGGTGAGCTCCGGATCCGGCGCTCGCGGTCTAAGGTGGCGCTGTGGACCGTTATTGCGCTCGCTATGGGTGCAGCCTGTTTGGTCTACCTCGTGCCGGGCAACATCGGCGCAAAGGTGCTCGGGATCGTGGGTGCCTTGCTGTTCTTCGGCGCGGCCGCGGTCCTTCTCCGTGACCTGCTTGCACCTCGTGATCTGATGCTGATCGGTCCCGAAGGCATTGACCAGCGAGCACTCCGGCCTCACGTCCTGATCCCGTGGGAAGAGATCATGGACATCAGCGCGATCGACCGGGGCCATCGCGTCCAGACCCTCGGAATCACCGTACGAGACGCCGCCAAGCTTCCCAAGCGGGGACAACTCAATCCGATTATGAGGAGCCGCTGGCTCCCGAGATTCGCAAAGCTGGTCCTCGGCTCGGCACAGTTGCTGTATGAGGGCCCGTCGGGCGTCAGCGACGCCGTGGATACGTTGCGCAGCGACATGACTCCCCATGCCACGTTCGAGATCTCGACCCTGGCATTCCCGATCAGCACCAAAGAGCTCGTCGGAGTTCTCCGCGCACGATGGACCGCGGCGGTCAGGCCCCCCGCCTCCACCGGCGAGCCCTGACCCAACGCGGTACCACGGTCGGTCGAAGTGCCCTCCCCGCGCATCCCCGGCTTCCCGCGCACGCTTGTTCTTTCGTGGCGGGCGGCAGCACCGGCGGCCGGGATTTGTGGATCACGCTTGACCACGAGGCGGTTCCTTCTTGCGGCGCTCGCGGTGATGCCCGTTGTTCAAGGAGCTCCGCGACAAGTAGGATCGATTGCATGCGTGCGCGGGGACTCGCGGCGGGTGTGATGCGGAGATGACGCCAGCCGACTTCGCTCGGAGGGCTCCGCGGGCGCTGCTGCGCCGCCTGTGCTGGCTCGCGCGCGGCTCAACCTTGGGGCAGGTGGTGCGGACATCGGGCGCAGTGGTGCCACGGCAGCGATTGGCGTTCGCATGGCGTGAGTTGATGGGCCATGGCGAGAGCCGATCGTGGCTGCTCAAGCACGGTCACCGCACAGTGACGCTCCGTTCCGGTAGCCGCGATCGCGACATCCTCCGCGAGATGTTCGTCGACCAGACATATGCCCTCCCGCCCGAGGTAGAGGGAATCCTTAGGCGTCGCAAGCAGCCAAAGATCGTCGACGTTGGGGCCAACATCGGGCTCTTCGGACTGTGGGTGCTGAACCAGTGGCCCGACGCTCAAGTGCACGGCTTCGAGCCCGATCCCGCCAATCTGGCCATCCTCGATCGCAACCTCACGTCCGCCCCCGTCGCATGGAATTGGTCAGTAACGCGGGCGTGCGCCGCGCCGGCCGACGGAACAATCCGTTTCTTGACCGGACGGCACGCCGAGTCCCGAGCTATCTATGACGGAGAAGTGACGGCCGAGGTCACCGAGCTGCCAACGGTCGACGTGTTCCCACACCTGCAGGATGTCGATCTCCTCAAGATCGACATCGAAGGTGGTGAATGGCCGTTGTTGACCGATCCGCGTTTCGACGGCCTTACTGTGCCGGCGATCGTTCTCGAATACCACGGCTACAACTGTCCCGGGCCCGGCGATAGCGCCCAAACCGCTCGTCGGTTGCTCGAAGGCCGCGGATACAAGGTTCTAGAGACCCAACAGCACCCGATCGGTGTCGGGACGCTTTGGGCATGCCGACCGCACAGACTTCAACACGGCTAGCAGGGGCGGTCGAATCTCGTCACTGACGGGCCGCGAACTCGCCGCTGCCTCGATCAACAGCGACGGATGCTTGAGGTCGTCCAACCACCGGCGTGGACCACCGGAGCGGCCGACGGCGACTGACGTCGCCCCGCCGTCATCGCGATGCTGCGAGCCCGCGGACACAGGAGAGCTCCGCGGGCTCGCACGCAATCGGTCCGGAGGTCGACCAACGCGGTCCGGATTCCGCGCGTCTCGCTTTCACGTTCCGAGAACGCGAGGTGCGTGGCCGGACGAATACACAGCGTTGCGTGTGATCTGGCCGTCTCGACAGTTGATCACGTCGAGTCCGTCCCACTCGAGCCGCCGCCCGTCCTGTGCCGTCGCTCGGGCGGTCCATTCCGCAACTCCTGTATCGGCCGTGAGATAGAGCGCGTGCTCCTCGAAGGCCAAGTCCGGCCAGCGGTCGTGGATCCCGGCGACGTGCGCGCGAAAAGCAGTTGCACCATCCACATGTTCCCCGCTTGTGACGTTGTGGAACACGATGTCGTCGCTGACAACGGCCATGATCGCCTCGAGGTCGTGCCCGAACCACGCTGCTCGATAGCGCTCGACAAGGACTTGGACTTCGGCTTGGGTCATTGCAGCAGCGATTCTGAGCGATTCGATGCCGTGCGTCCACCGAATCACCACGACCGTCAGCCAGACCATTCCCATCCTGCCTCCTTTGTGACGACAGCAGGGCGGCGCTGACCTCAGATTCGGCTCGTCGGACGCCCTGCGTCGCCGCCGGCATTCCACATCTCTCGCCCGGCGCCAGCGACCGACCCCCCTAAGCGGGGAAAGCGGCCTCAGCGGTCGCCGGGCGCTCGTTTGGCGGCGGGACACCGCCGGCGCTCGCGCTTGCCGCGCATAGGGGGTCCGACGCGCGGGCCGGCCACAGACCCGCTCTCGAAACTTTCGGGTCTCCGGATCAGTCGGCGGAGTCCAGCGCCGCGAGCCCCCTTTTCGTGAAACGCGGTACTCGGCGTTGATCGCCGTCGCCGACCGACCGGTGGACGGCGTGCCGGGCCTCGCTGGTGGCGAGTTGCGGGAAACCCGGTTCCTGCGGCCATGAGACCTGCAATGAGGTCGGCGCGGTCATTGCGGACGTCGGTGGCGACACCCGAAAGCGCGCCTACCGCGTAGCCGCCTCAGCGGGTTTAGGGTGGATGTCGATTTTCGCCTCGCTCGCTCGACGCAGAGGTAGAAGCAACGCAACTGATAGGAGGCATAGCGGATGCGAGTCATGGTGCTGATCAAGGCAACGGAGCAGAGCGAGGCGGGAGAAATGCCGAGCCAGGAGCTGCTCGAACAGATGACGGTCTTCAACGAGGAGCTCGTCAGGGCGGGCGTGATGCTCGCCGGAGAGGGCCTTCATCCGAGCTCGGAGGGCGTGCGCGTCGTGTTCTCGGGCTCCGAGCGCAGGGTGATCGACGGCCCGTTCGCCGAGACCAAGGAACTCCTTGCCGGCTACTGGGTGTGGCAGGTTAGCTCGGTGGAGGAGGCAGTCGAGTGGGTGAGGCGGATCCCCAATCCGACGGGGGAGCATGGCGTGGTGGAGATCCGTCCGGTGTTTGAGGCCGACGACTTCGGAGAGGAGTTCACGCCCGAGCTGCGTGCGAGGGAGGAGCGGCTGCGCGCACAGACGGAAGCGGGCGCGTAGCCGCGGCTGTGGCGGGTCACGACGTCACGCGCACGATCGAGGCTGTATGGCGGATCGAGTCCGCGCGGCTGATCGCGGGCATCGCCCGCCTCGTGCGCGACGTCGCGCTCGCCGAGGACCTTGCCCAGGAGGCGCTAGTCGCCGCGCTGGAGCAGTGGCCGGAGTCGGGCGTCCCGGACAACCCGGGCGCCTGGCTCATGGCCACCGCCAAGCATCGCGGCGTCGACAGGCTGCGGCGCGCGGAGGTCCACCAGCGTAAGACCGAGGAGCTGGGACGCGATGCAGAACTGCGCTGGCCCGTGGATGAGGACCTTGCGGCCGCGGCTGACGACCCGTTCGACGATGACCTCCTGCGGCTCATCTTCACCACCTGCCACCCGGTGCTCTCCCCCGATGCGCGGGTGGCGCTGACCTTGCGTTTGCTGTGCGGGCTGACGACGCGGGAGATCGCGCGGGCCTACTTGGCGTCGGAGTCGGCCGTGGCGCAGCGCATCGTGCGAGCGAAGCGCACGCTGTCGGCCGCGCATGTCCCGTTCGTGGTGCCGGGCCGCGACGAGCTGCGGGAGCGGCTGGCCTCGGTGCTGGAGGTCATCTTTCTGATCTTCAACGAGGGCTACTCGGCCACCGCGGGTGAGCGGTTCATCCGACCCGAGCTGATGGAAGAGGCGCTGCGGCTCGGGCGGATCCTGGCCGAGCTGCTCCCGCGCGAAGCGGAGGTCCACGGGATCGTCGCGCTGATGGAGCTGCAGGCGTCCCGCACGCGGGCGCGGATCTCACCTGTGGGTGATCAGGTGCTGCTCCTCGAGCAGGACCGGTCGCGCTGGGACTGGATGCTGGTCGGCCGAGGGCTTCGTTCGCTCGAGCGCGCGTACGCGACGCTCGGGCCGATCGGACCGTACACGCTGCAGGCCGGCATCGCTGCCTGCCACGCACGCGCCCGCCGGCCACAGGACACCGATTGGGAGCGAATCGTGGCCCTCTACGACGGCCTGGCCCAGCTGATGCCCTCACCCGTGGTCGAACTCAACCGCGCCGTGGCTGTCGGGATGGCGTCCGGTCCGCATGCGGCGCTCAAGATCGTGGACCGCCTTCGAGACGAGCCCGCCCTCGACAGTTACCACCTGCTGCCGAGCGTGCGCGGCGACCTGCTCGACAAACTGGGCCGCCCCGATGAAGCCCGGGCCGAGTTCGAGCGGGCCGCGCAGCGCACCGCGAACTCGCGGCAGCGGGCCGCGCTGCTCGAGCGCGCGGCCGCCTGTACCTCCCCGCGTTGACCCGCTGGTCCCGGTTTCGTCGCCCGGCGCGAATCTCACGGTCCCCAGCCGCGCTCTCTCGCTTAGCGCGGACTGCAAGGCAGACTGGGCGCGGGGGTCGCGTCCTGCTCCTCGCGCCACAAGCAGGGCCGGCGGTCGGGACACCCGGACGTCGAACGCGGGTCTCCGGCGGCGGGCCCGCAGCGCCATTGGCACCGCCGCGGAGTGCGTGCCTTGCGATCGAACCGACCCGGAGAGTGCCTGGGCGCCAGGTTATACGCTGCCCCTGCCATGGGCTGGCTTTTCCCCTCGCTTCGCGGCTATCAGGGTTCATGGTTGTCGGGCGATCTGCTGGCCGGGCTGACGGTCTGGGCGGTGCTGGTGCCCGAGGCGCTGGCGTACGCGTCGATTGCGGGGGTGTCCCCGGTGGTTGGCTTGTATGCCGCGCCGGGCGCGCTGATCCTCTACGCGGCGCTGGGTAGCTCGCGTCAGCTGGTTGTGGGTCCGATGGCGGCGGCAGCGTTGCTGTCGGCGGCGACGGTCGGGGCGCTGGTTCCCGTTGGCGCTGGTCGTTTCGCGGCGTTGTCGGCCGCGCTGGCGATCACGGTTGGGCTGCTGGCGTTGGTCGCCGGGCTGTTGCGGTTGGGGTTCTTGGCGAACTTCATCTCCGAGCCCGTGCTGAAGGGGTTCATCATCGGCCTGGCGTTGACGATCATCGTCCGCCAACTCCCCAAGCTCTTGGGAATCAAGCCGGGGAGCGGCGATTTCTTCGCGCAGCTTTGGAACGTCATTACGCATCTCGGAGATACGCAGGGGTTGACGCTGCTGGTTGGGGTGCTGTCGCTGGTGGTGATCATCGGTTTGCGGCGGGTGGCGCCCCGCGTTCCGGGCTCGCTGGTCGCCGTGGTGCTTGGGATCGCCGCGGTGAAGCTGTTCAACCTCGATCAGCATGGTGTCGAGATCGTCGGCGCGATCAAGAGCGGACTGCCGTCGTTCGGGGTACCCGGTGTGCACGCGAGCGATGTCGGTGCGCTCGCGGCCGGGGGCGTCGGGGTGATGCTCGTGTGCTTCGCCGAAGGCCTCGCTGCCGCGAAGACGTATGCAGCCCGCGAGCATCAGCAGATCGACGCCAACCGCGAGTTGCTGGGCCTCGGCGGCGCCAACCTCGCATCCGCGGTCTCAAGCGGGATCGTCGTCGCCGGAAGTCTGTCCAAGACCGCGGTCAACGTCACGGGGGGTGCGCGCACCCAGCTCGCGGGCCTGGTCGTGGCTGCGCTGACGATCGTCACGCTGCTGGCCCTCACGGGGCTATTCGAGAATCTGCCGGTGGCGACGCTCGCGGCGATCGTGATCGCGGCGGTGATCGAGCTGGTCGACGTTCGCGCGCTCATCACGCTGTATCGCGCCTCCAGCAGCCGGCTCGGCCGCGAGTTCGGATTCGTCGCGCGGCCTGACTTCATCGCCGCGATCGCCGCGCTGCTCGGCGTCCTCGTCTTCGACACGCTCCCCGGCCTGTTCATTGGGATTACCGTCTCGCTGCTGTTGCTGATCTACCGCGCCTCACGGCCCTATGTCGCGACGCTCGGAAGGACCCCCGGCACCGATGGGGATTACCGCGATATCGATCGCCACCCCGACACCCGCACCTCGGACCGCGTCGCGGTGCTCCGCGTCGAGAGCGGCCTGTACTTTGCCAACGCCGACGCCGTCCGTACCCGGATCCTGCAAGCCGCAGCCCCCGACAACATCCGCGCGATCGTGCTCGATGCCGAAAGCATCCCGTTCATCGACGTCACCGCCTCACGCATGCTTGCCGACCTCACCGACGAGCTCCACGATCGGGACGTCCGACTGCTCATCGCCCGCGAGATCGGTCAGGTCCGCGACGTCGTGAGCCATGTCGTCGCCACCCCCGCCCTTACGAACATCTACCCGAGCGTTCAGGCCGCGGTGGATGCGGTGACACAGTGACGGACGGCCACACCCAGCGACTCGCCCGTCGGCAGACGACCGGCGCCACCGGCGGATCGCGAGAAGCGCGCTCGGGCGCGAATGCGAGCGTGCGATCTGACGAGCGAACCGGGAAAGCTCATCGCTGAAGCGAGCGTCCCCGGGTGGCAATTCACAACGCGAATGCGAGCGTCCCGCTGTCCGCGCATAGCAGGTCTGACCGGCGCGACGGTTGCGTCTCTTTGCCGCTGTAAATTCGTTCGCGGTTTAGGTTCCCGGACCGAGTTTAGAGTCGCGGGGGTGCTAGTGGTCTCCTCATTGTCTGGCGCGTAGGCGCTTGGATTGGGGGGTCATATCGGTTGCGGGTGTTCGTCGCAGGGGCGGAGACGGGCTCACAGCGCGCCGATGTGCAATGCGACGGTTGCTGGTTGGGTTGTTTGATCGGATGAGGGCTCAGGCGGCGGTCACTTCCTCGTCGAGGGTGTCGGGGTCGGCTTGCTGGTACTTGATGCGGTAGAGGTGTTGGCGGTCGACGTCGGTGAACGTGGCGCCGTTGCTGGCGTGGCTGAAGAACAGATCGAGCACCGCCCACACGAGTGACAGGCAGCTAGTCTCGCCGGGGAAGCGGCCCATTACCTTGGTGCGGCGGCGGACCTCGCCGAGCGAGCGCTCGAGCAGGTTCGTTGACCGCCACCGTTCGCGGTGTCTGAGCGGGTAGCGCAGGTGCACGACCAGCGCGTCGAGGTCGTCGGCCAGGCAGCGCGCG
This sequence comes from uncultured Solirubrobacteraceae bacterium, assembly GCA_963800815.1. GTDB lineage: Bacteria > Actinomycetota > Thermoleophilia > Solirubrobacterales > Solirubrobacteraceae > Palsa-465. The sequence goes on along the minus strand of CAWDCP010000014.1, from coordinate 139,500 downwards.
GCCGAGTCGTAACCGGCGTGCTCGAGTTCGCTGATGAGGACCTGGAGGCGGAGCTTGCCGTCCTTGACCGAGGTCGCGTCGGTGAGCGCTGCCCAGTAGTTGAACCGGATCCGGTCCTGCTCTGACTTCGGGAGCTTGGCCAGCAGGTTGCGCAAGCGGTGAACGGCGCAGTGCTGGCGATCGGCGCGCGGCCAGATCTCCTCGACCGCCGAGGGCAGCCCGGCCGCGCCATCGGCAACGACCAGCCTGGGTGCCGGGAGCCCACGAGCGATGAGGTCACGACCGAGCTCCAGCCAGTCCTCCTTGGTCTCCCGCATCCCCAGCCGCACGGAAACCAGTGCTCGCTGGCCGTTCTCGGTGATCCCCCAGGCGCAGATCACACCCTCTTTCGGGCCGCTGCGGCGGACCGGCAGATAGATCGCGTCCAGGAACAGCACGACCAGGCTGACGTCAAACAGCGAGCGGCGACAGAACGCCTCGAACCGTTCGTGCAGCTCCGCACAGACCCTGGACACCGTCGACTTTGACGTCTTCCCGAGCCCGGCCTCCACACACAACGACTCGACGTCGCGCATCGAGAGCCCGCGAACGAACCCGCCGATGATCAGCGCCTTGAGCGGGTCGGTCCGCAGCAGCCGCTTGCAATGCCACTTCGGGAACAGCTTCGACACGAACGGCTCGGCTGTCTCCCGGGCCTGCGGGATCTCGATCCGCAGCTCACCCTCGGCCGTCTGCAAACGCCGGGGCCGGAACCCGTTGCGCATGCCCGAGTCGTAGTTGCGCAAGCCGCGCTGGCGTTCGGGCCGGCGCTCGTACCGAGCGCGACCCAACCAGGTATCGAACTCCTCCTCGACCGCTCGCTGGATGATCAACCGGGCCCCGAGCCGGGCGAGCTCGGACAGCATCTTCTGCGGATCATCGACCATCCCCTTCCCCAGCAGCTTGTCGATGCTCGCTTGTATCTCCGCTGATGGCGGTACGGTGCGTCTCACGGCGTAGGCCTCCTTCATCGTCTTGCAGGACTTGAGGGAACCTACGCCGTCGCTACGACAGCACCCGACACGTATTTACAGCAGTTCTGAGACGCGACCGGCGCGACGACGCGAGCCTTGCTTTCGGATTAAGCAGGTCTCATGGTCGGTCTCGCGGCATCGGCTCGCGCCTGCCCTGCATTCACGAGAGCGCCGTAATCCTGGCCGATGTTCACGACGACCATCGGATCGACGACGTGAAGTGACGCGCTGGTGGCGACGAGCGGGTGGCTCCTAGTGGTCCATCCTGTAAGTAAGTTCACTCATGCGTTGAGGACCTTGCCGGTGTAGGTCCAGTTGAACGGCTTGGCGGTCTGGTTGTGGGTCTCGACGTAGGCGAGCATCTGCTCGGCGAGGTCTTGTGGGGTGTCGAAGTGGCCGTGCTTGAGCAGTCGGCGGCACATGATCGCGAACACGATCTCGACCTGGTTGAGCCAGCTGGCGTGGTTGGGTGTGAACACGAACTGCCACCGCGGGTGCGCGCGTAGCCACTTCTTCAGGTCCTTGCTCTTGTGGGTCGAGAGGTTGTCCATGATCGCGATGATCTGCTGACCCTTGGCCGGCGGGATCGTGTCGTCGATCTCCTCAAGGAAGCGGATCAGGTCAAGGCTGTTGCGGGTCGTGCAGGTCATTGCGTGCGTCTCGCCGGAGTGCACGCGCAACGCCGCGAACAGGTTCATCGTCCCGTTGCGCGTGTACTCGTAGTCGCGACGCGCGGGCGTGCCCGCCTTCGGCAGCGTGTCCGCTCGCGCGAGCCCGCGGGCCTGGATGCTGGTCTTCTCGTCGATCGAGAGCACCAGCGCGCCAGCGGGCGGATCGAGGTACAGGCCGCACACCTCGCCCGCTCGGGCCTCGAACTCGGGTTGGTCGAAATCGGTCATCACCCAGTACTCGGTCCGGTGCGGGCGGATCTCCGCCCGGCTGAGGATCACATGCGTCTGGGACTCCGAGATCCCCACCTGCTCACCCAGCTCGCGATGCGTCCAGCGCTCCCGGCGCTGCCCGGAATCGGTATCCGGCGGACGGGTGCACGCCTTCGCGATCAACAACGCCCGCTTCTCGGGACCATGCGTCAACGGACGCCCCGACCGCGGCGCGTCACGCAACCCATCCATCCCGTCCCGCGCGTAGCGACCCCGCCACTTCACAACCGTCGGCAACGAACATCCAACCCGCGAGGCGATCTCATCTCCCGTCATGCCCTCCGCCGCGCACAACACAATCCGCGCGCGCTCGACCAACCGCACCTCCGAGCTCACCGCACGCACGATCCGCTCAAGCTCGAGCCGGTCATCGCCGCCGACCACGATCCGCTTGCCTGCTCCCTTCAGAGCCATCGCAACCTCCATCCTCGCCGACTTTGTCAGCAAGGACTTCGCGACCGCTCCTAGAAATCCCTTATCGCACCACTATCCGACAGCGAACTTGCAGGATGCACCACTAGTCGGCCTCGTACGCACCCGCCTTCATCTCCGCACGCGTATCGCACCTCCGAGCGAGGTGGCCTGTGATGATCGGTCGTGATGCTCGGAACGAATCACGGTGCTGGTGTCCCGGGTGCGCTGCCACGCCGGTGGATCTTGGTGCTTCTCATGCCGGTGTTGGCGGTGGCCGCGTGCGGCGGAAGGGGGGAAAGGGCCACGTCCGAATCTTCGCCAGCCGCGTGTGTCCGGACGGTGTCGCCGGCGTCGTGCCTGCGCTATGTCGAGAGCGTTGCGCGAGTTCGCAGCATCAAGCTCACGAGCACGATCCCGCTCGAGGTCAGGCAGAGCTGCGCCGCGGCAGCCCGAATGACGCGCATCAGGGTGATCTGCCCGCCAGTGATACCGGCTGGCGGCGTTGTGAAGATTCCCGGTGCCGAGCAGCTATATGGGCCGCAGATCGTCACCCCGCGGTCGTATTCCGTCTCGATCAACAACGGGACCAACGAGGGCTACATCCACTGGGAGTTCGGAGCCATTCAAGGGTCGGCAACCCAGCTCTGGGTGTTCGACCGGGCGAACTGGGAGGCCCTACCGCCGAAGCACCCCGCGGTCCGGGTGAGCGAACGGGACTACGCTGGGCACTCGATCAGCACCTGGCGGTTTCCCGACAACGACGGCCAATTGGAGGGCCACGACGCTGCGTTCGCGACCGAGCACGGCATCAGCTACTTCGTCTCCATCCACGGCCACAACCACGACGACGGGGACGTCGCGATGCTCCTCACCATCCTCGCACAGGCCCGTTGACCACAGTGCATGTTGACGCAGGCCAGACCTGCTCTTCGCTTCCGCCGCGCACAACGCAAGCGCATGCGAGTGGCCCTCCTTCGTGCGGCCAGCGGGGCGGAGTGAGCCGGCGCCGCGCGGCGACAGCCGCCGGAGCGGCCCGCGTGCGCGAGTTCCGCGCTTAGCGGGTCCGCGTTCGGTCGCCGTCTGATGCACGCGGCGTCAGCAGAGCGGGTCTGGGTGGGCATCTCTACGGGGCGCCTTAGCCGGAGACTTACTCTGAGTGCGAAGCAAGGAAGCCAGGCGCGCATGCAATCCACGTGCGACTGTGCATTACGCTCCGTGCACGAGTCCTCCCGCGACACTCCTCATGTGGTTTCAGCTGCGCTCTCCGGAGCTGGCGGAGGACTTCGAGCGTCTGATGGCGGGGGATCGGGACATCGTCCGCGGGTCGTTGGACACGGTGTCGGAGTGGCGTCTTACGCGACCGACGGACGTGCCCGGCCAGGCGATCGGTCAAGCCGATTACGTGCTGATCGCGGAGATCGTCGAGGTGGATCGCTTCGAGCAACAGGCGAGCGAGCGCGTCCAGCAGTTGGCGGACGACTTGGAGCAGCTCGTTTCGAGCCGGGGGATGCTGATCGTACGTCCCGTCCTTTGAGATCCGCCGTCGGTGGAGGGCGATCAGACCCGGTCTCGGTCTGAGTTTGAGATTTCCCGAGGATTTCCGGCGCGTTCGGTTCGCGCGAGCGGCTCGCCCGGGTTCCGCCAAGCCACCTCAACGCGTGGCAGATCGGCGATCGAGGCGTTGGTCGGCGCCGGTTGTAGCAGTGCAGACACCCTGACATGCTTGACCAATGCAGCAGACGAGCTTGCGAGGGGGGGTGGCGGGCGCGGTGGCGACGGTAGTGATGACGCTCGAGCAGCCACTCGACAAACGCCTCTTCGACTCCAAGTACGACGACGTCGAGATCCTGGGCACGCTCGTGACGCGCGGCGACCACTGGCGAGCCATCGGCTTCGCGCTGCACGTGCAGAACGGCGCGATCTTGGGCGTCGCATACGCGCGGCTCAAGCCGTCGCTGCCGGGGCCGGCGGTTCTCCGCGGCCTGCTGGTGGGCCTCATCGAGCACGTCGCGACCTGGCCGATGACCGTGCTAGTCGACCGCTACCACCCTGCCCGCAAGGACCTGCCGAAGCTCGCCGCCAACCGCCGAGCCTTCGGCCAGGCGATGATCCGCCACGCAGTGTTCGGGATCGTCCTTGGGCTCCTCGAGGACGCGTTCAACGACCGCGGCGCATAGCTCACGTTGCAGCTCGTTGAGCGTGTAGCCCGACACGCCCCCTCGGGGTGACCGAAGCCTCGCCCCCAAAGGAGCCAGCGGGTTGCAGCGCAGCCCTGCTGACCGCGCAGAGGAAGGCCGTCGCCACCGGCGACGAGATGCTCGTCGGAGCGGGCGGTCTCAGGCTGTCGCCGCACCATCCGAGTGAATCGTCCTGGGTTTGATGGAGGCTCTGGCGTTTTGTGGTCGGGCCAGGGCCTGGTCGGCCTGGCGGTAGCGTAATCGTCGTCGAGTCGGGCTGTGATGTTGTTGGTGTTTGATGTTGATTGTCAGTCAGCCATTGCTCTGCCCGGCGTGGTGTCCTGGGGCATCGGAGCGCTGGCGGTCAACGCGGTCGCTGTCCGCGGCTGGCCCTCGAGCAGCGGCTCGGCTCTGATCTGGTCCTCGACCGGGTCGGGGTGAGGCTGTGGGAGGCGTTCTGCGGCCCTGCGAGCGGCCCGCGCGACCGATAGCACCCCCCCCCCCCCCCCCCCCCCCCCCCGGGGCGATCGCGATGTCGCCGCCGATCCAATCGCGAACTCCGCTACCGGCGGGCGATCAAAGCAGTGGCGCGCGCCGGCGCCTGCTGGCGTGCGGATCACGCCTCAAGGAGCCACGACGTCGCGACTGCTGCCTCCGCTGCAACACTTGCGCTCAGCGGAGGAGCCAAAACACTTCGGTCTCGGCCTCGCTCGGGTCCGGCCGCGCATGGCCGTAGATCTCCCAGTACGGGCCGGCGAACTCACGTCCATGGGCCGCGACGTAGTCGCGCACTGCGTCGTGAGTGACCCCCAGCTTCGTGTAATCACCGCGGTGGGTCGCGATCGCGACTTCTCCGGCGGGGAGCGCTGATGAAATCACCGGCCCTTCAGCCCGGAATGGCCCCGACACCAGGACACCGACCTCGATGTCGGGCCGCTGGTCCTTGTAGAGCATCACGTTCTGCCACAGCTCATCACCATCGCAGCCGGTGGCGAGCTCAGGGCGCGGGCGAACGAAGTCGTAGACCTGGACCAGCAGCGCCCCCCAGAGTTTCGGGAACTCCGTCCACGTGGTCGTCTGCGCAACCACAGCCGTCGGCCGCGCTTCGACCCGCATGAACCTCACCGCCTCGGTCGCCATACAAGCAGTTTAAAGCTGCCGCGAGCGTGTGGGGCGACCCTTCCGCTTCGACGACGGCCAACACCAGACCCGGAATGATGACTGACCGGCAAGCAGGGCCAGTATGTGGTGCTTCCAGTCGAACGACCGTTCCTCACGCTCGCCGGAATGCTCCGCCTGCTCGACTGGAAACGCGTCACGCCTCACGACCTTCGCCTCCAGAGATGAGCGGTCAGCGCGACGCTCGTTACACCACTTCTACCGCCACGACCGATTGCGGAAGCCGGTTGCGGGCGTCGTGACTGCCTGGTTAGCTCACCCGCACGATGAGTTTCCATAGCCAGGGACGATCCTCCACCGCCGCGCTATACGCAGGCGGGTCGTGCGAGCATTGCCTACCAGGTCATCGGCGAGCGGCCTGATGTCGTGCTGGTCCCTGGTTTCCTCGATCATCTGGAAGCGATTTGGCAGGACGCCCCGATCGTGTCCATCAGCTGCCGCCCGGCGAACGCTCGTCGGACTCGTCGCTCGGCGCTGACGGAGTGCCTGTGACCATGATCCGTTCGCTTCCCGGGGTACGAGCGATCGCGAGCTATGAGATCTCGTGGTTGCGCCGCGACGTGGTTGCGGGGATCGTGCTGACCACCTTGCTGGTGCCGCAGGGGATGGCCTACGCCGAGCTCGCCGGCCTGCCGGCGATCACCGGCCTCTACACGACGATCCTGTGCCTGGTCGGCTATGCCGTGTTCGGGCCTTCGCGGATCCTGGTCCTTGGCCCTGACTCTTCGCTGGGTCCGATGATCGCGGCGACGATCCTGCCGATCCTCGGCTCGAACGGGAGCCCCGAGCGCGCGATCGCGTTAGCGTCGATGCTCGCGCTGATCGTCGGGGCGATCATGATCGCCGCCGGGGCGCTGAAGCTTGGGTTCGTCGCCGATCTGCTTTCCAAGCCGACGCAGATCGGTTACATGAACGGTCTCGCGTTGACGATCCTGATCGGACAGCTACCGAAGCTGTTCGGGTTCTCGACCGACGCCAACGGCCTGGTCAACGAGGCACGTGCGTTCGTGAATGGGCTCACGTCGGGGGAGACGGTCGGTGCCGCGGTCGCGATCGGCCTGTTCAGCCTCGTCGTGATCCTGGCGCTCGGGCGCTGGTTGCCGAGGGTCCCGGGTGTGCTGATAGCGGTCGTCATCGCGATCGGAGCGTCATCGGCATTCAACCTCGCCGACCATGGCGTCTCGTTGGTCGGGACCCTGCCGAAGGGGTTTCCGCCGCTGACCGTGCCAAGCCCCGTATCCGATTTCCCGCTGCTGGTCGCGGGAGCGCTCGGGATCGCGCTGGTCGCGCTGACCGACACGATCTCCACCGCCTCGTCGTTCGCCGCTCGCACGGGCCAGGAGGTCAACGGCGACGGCGAGATGATCGGTATCGGCGCCGCGAACGTCGCCGCCGGGTTCTTCCAGGGATTCCCGGTCAGCACCAGCGGTTCGCGCACGGCGGTCGCCGAACAGGCCGGCGCCAAGACGCAGCTCACCGGAGTCGTCGGAGCCGCGCTGATCGTACTGATGCTGGTGCTCGTGCCCGGGCTGCTCAAGAACCTGCCCAACCCGACCCTCGCTGCCGTTGTGATCGCCGCGTCGCTGTCCCTGGCCGACCTACCGGGGACACTGCGGCTCTGGCGCCAGCGACGAGTCGAGTTCCTGCTCTCGATCACGGCGTTTCTCGGCGTGGCGCTGCTCGGGGTCCTCCAGGGAATCGCGGTCGCGGTCGCGCTGTCGATCCTCAACGTGTTCCGGCGGGCCTGGTGGCCTTACCAGACGACGCTCGGCCGCGTCCCGGGGATGCCGGGACAGCACGACCGCGAACTTCACCCGGAGGCCGAGCAACTTCCGGGCCTGGTGATCTTCCGCTTCGACGCTCCGCTGTTCTTCGCCAACGCCCGGACGTTCCGCGACCAGATCCGGCGCCTCGCCGCCACCGAGCGGCGGCCGCAATGGATCGTCATCGCCGCCGAGCCGATCACCGACGTCGACACCACCGCGGCCGACATGCTCGCCGAACTCGACGAGGAACTCAACGCCGCCGGTACCTTCCTCGTATTCGCCGAGCTCAAGGACCCCGTCCGCGCCAAACTCGAGCGCTACGAGCTGATCGGACCGCTCGACCCAGGTCACTTCTTCCCCACAATCGATGCGGCAGTCGACGCCTACCGCCGCACGACCGGCGCTGACTGGACGTCGACCATCGACACGAGCGCGTAGCCGTCTCCCCTCACGAGCAACGACTCCGGCGGCGGCGTCCGTGTGCCGCCCCGTGTCTCGTGCTTCCCCCATTACGGCGCCGACCCCCCGGCGTCAACCGCCAGACCAGGCCCACGCGACCCGACCAGCCCCGCGTGGCAGTCTCGTGTGGGCGTCTCGCTCGGCGTGCGCCTCGGGCACAAGCTCGTAATGGCGCTGGTCGGGCAGCTCGACTTCGGGGATGATTACCCGCGCCTGTGACCCATGCAGGAGAGAAGCGGTGGCCGCGGATCGGCGGTCAGGGGTTGACGTAGGAGCCGGGCGGGGAGACACTTCTACGGTACAGATTCCGTGCTTCGAGCCGGGCGAGGAAGGGAGGTGTGTGGTGATGGTCGCCATGGCTCCGACAGGTTCTTCGCTACGCAGGTTAGGAGGATGATCGAATGATCATCGAGGACCGGAATGGTGTCGAGCGCGATATCGAAGCGACGATGGGGGTGGTGCCGGAGTTTTTCAGGCGCGTCCCTGATTACTTGCTGCCGACGGAGTGGGCGAGCTTCAAATCGCTGGAGCTCTCCGACCAGACCGCGATACCGAACAAGTACAAGGAGCTGATCGGGCTCGCAGTGTCGGGGGCCACTCGCTGTCGTTACTGCTGCTACTTCCACACGGAGGCGGCCCGCTTGTTCGGTGCGACCGAGGACGAGATCACCGAGACGGCACTGATCGCCAAGAACACGATGGGTTGGAGCACGTATCTCAACACGCTCCAGTTCGACTACGACGCGTTCATCACCGAGTTCGACCAGGTCACCGCGCACGTTCGCGAGCAGATGGCGGCTGGCGTCCCGGCCTGATCAGTGGCGGTGCGGCTGGCCGCATCGCGCGCTGCGGTCAGCCGCCCGCTGGCGGCTCGTTCCTAAGTTTCTCGCGAGCGTGGTCAAAGTCGGCCAGCACCCGGCTCAAGATCTCGATCGCTTCGGGCGGCGGCGGCTCGGGCGCGGAGCGCATCGCCTCCAGCGCCATCCGCGCCCCGGCGACCAGGGCCGACAGCTCCTGACCGGTCGCCGTGACCGTGAACACGTTCTCTCGGGACCGTTCGATCCGCACGACCACATTCTCGCCGACACGACGCGCGGCCGCCCAATCACCTCATCCCGCGAGGATTGGGTGCCTGCGGGGGCTGCTGGCGATGCTGCATCCCTCGCTGCCCTCGCGCTCATCAGCTTCGCCGCCGCCATCCGGCTCCCCGCCAACCCGGCGCAACAGCACAGCACGCCCGCCGAGCCCACGGTCCCCCGACGGACTCGGCACGGCCACCGAGCACGCACAGATCCCGGTACGCCCCGTCGGGCGATCTCGTCTGGAGACCGCCCCGCGGGCTTCCGGAGACGGGCGAGACATCCATCGGCCGACGTCGGGGAGCGCGAGCGGTGGGACGACTACCAGGTAGCGTTCTCGGAGATGCTCTCGCACACGAGCACGGACTGGGCGCCGTTGGACGTGATCCCGGCCGACCGGGAGTGGTTCGGACGGATCGGCGCCGGGGTCGTCACGTGCACGCTCTGATGGACATCGATCCGCGTTTCCCGACCGTCAGCAGGCGGGAGCGCCAAGCGCTGCTTGAGGTCAGGTACGCGCTCGAGGCGCAGGCACCGAAGGGCGCCGCGCCCGACCCGTTCGAGCAGGAGCAGAAGAACGGGAAGTCCAAGGTCACGCAGACTGCCGAGCAGAGGGGATGACGATGGCGACCGCCTCACATGAGGGTCTCGAGCAGCCGACCAGCACGGAGACTTGGTACGGCGTCCCCGCCGGGGAGGTCTCGGCGCGGTTGGGTGTCGATCCGGCGGTGGGGCTCTCGGCCCAGCAGGCCGTGAAGCTCTTGGAGCGCGATGGGCCGAACGCGCTGCCGGTGGAGCAGGCGGTTCCGGGCTGGAAGCGCTTTGCGCAGCAGTACCGCAGCTACATGCAGATGATCCTGGTCGGCGCGGCGATCGTGTCGTTGGTGATCAAGGAGTGGAGCACCGGGGTGTTACTGATCGTCATCACTGTGGTCAACGCGACGGTGAGCTTGCGTCAGGAGGGTAAGGCCGAGAGCGCGATGAACGCGTTGAAGTCGATGGTGAGGGCGACCGCGCGGGTCCGCCGCGATGGGTCCGAGGCCGAGATCGACGCCGAGCAGGTGGTGGTCGGCGATGTCGTTCTCCTGGCTGCGGGCGACGAGGTGCCGGCGGACGGACGGATCATCTCGGCCAGTTCGTTGCAGATCGACGAGTCCGCGTTGACGGGTGAGAGTGTCCCCGCATCGAAGGGCGTCGAGGCGCCCGAGGGCAGGGATCTCGCCCCGGGCGAGCAGGCGGACATGGCGTTCATGCACACGCCGGTCACGCACGGCAGCGGTGTGATGGTCGTGACCGCCACCGGGAGCGAGACGCAGGTGGGGAAGATCGCCGGGATGCTGGCGAGCACGGCCAGGGAGCAGACGCCGCTGACCAAGCAGCTGAACACGCTGACGCTGTGGATCGCGGCGGCTGCGGGTCTGACGATGGTGGTGATGTTCGTGCTCGGCGCGCAGCGCGACCAGTCCGCGACGGTTGTGTTCACGAGCGCGGTCGCGCTCGCGATCGCGGCGATTCCCGAGGCGCTGCCGACGGTGCTGCAGGTGATCCTCTCGCGCGGCGCCGGCGACCTGGCCCGGCACGGTGCGGTGTTGAAGGATTTGACCTCGGTGGAGACGCTGGGTTCGACGTCGGCGATCAACTCGGACAAGACCGGCACGCTGACGATGAACCAGATGACCGCAATCGAGGTTGTCGATCCGACTGACCGGTACACGATCTCGGGGTCGGGCTACGAGCTCGAGGGCGCTGTCCACCACGCGGCCGGGTCCTCGGACACGATCGAGGAGGCGATCCTCGCCTATATCGTCGCCAATGACGCTACGCTCGTCGACGGGAAGGTGGTCGGCGATCCGACCGAGGGTGCGCTACTCGTGCTCGCGCACAAGGCGGGTCTCGACATCGAGGCCACCCGTGAGCGCTTCCCGAGGCTGGCGACGCTGCCGTTCGACCCGACCTACAAGCTGATGGCATGCTTCGCGAACACGACCGATGAGTCAGGCGCGGACGTTGTGCGCTGCTTCGTGAAGGGGGCGGCGCCGGCGGTGATGGGTCACGCCGCGAGCGCTCTGTCTGGCGGTCACACCGTGCCTTGGGACGACGAGCTGCGCACGCGGGCGGACGCCCACGTCCGTCGCATGGAGGAGGGCGGATTGCGTGTGATGGCCAGCGGTTTCCGTGACCTCGACGCGGGCTTGTTCGATCCCGACGGCGATCTGTTGGGGTACGTCGACGGACTGGCGATGACCAGTCTCGTCGGGATGGTCGATCCACCGCGCGCCGAATCGAAGCAGGCGGTGCGGGACGCGCAGAGCGCGCACATCCGGGTGCGGATGGTGACCGGTGACGATGTGATCACTGGCGCCGCGATCGCGAAGCAGCTCGGGATCGAGGGTGAGGCGGTCCTCGGCGCCGAGTTCGCCGCGCTCGGCGAACGGGAGCGCCTCTCGCGAATCGACGGAATCGGCGTTGTCGGCCGGGTCGCGCCTGAGCACAAGGTGCTGCTTGTTGACACGCTCAAGCAGAAGGGCGAGGTGGTCGCGATGACCGGTGACGGCGTCAACGACGCGCCGTCGATCAAGGCCGCGCACATCGGGATCGCGATGGGCAGCGGTACCGAGGTGGCCAAGAACGCCGGGCGGATGATCCTCACCGACGACGACTTCGCGACGATCGTGCATGCCGTCGGGCAGGGACGCAAGCTCTACGACAACCTCATGAAGTACGTCCGCTTCGTGCTGATCTCGCTTGTGGCGTTCGTGCTGACGTTCCTGGGGGCGACGCTGCTCAACATCGCCGCCGGCGAGCCGTTCAGCCCCGCGCAGGTGCTGTGGATCCACTTCTTCATCAGCGCCCCCTTCGGGATCGCACTCGGTCTGGACCAGGCCACCCCGGGCCTGATGCGGCTGCGCCCGCGGCCGCGCAGCGAGTCGATCATGACCGGCAGTCTCAAGCTCACGAGCGGACTGGTCGGGCTGTACATGGCGATCTGCCTCGACCTGCTGATCTACTTCGGCAAGCAGCACTACGGCAGCATCGCGGTCGGATCCTCGATCGGGCTGACCGCGTTCGCGCTGATGCTCGTCGTCGCCGCCTACGAGAGCCGGAGCGTGACGCTCTCGGTCCTGGTCAGCGAGACGTTCGACAACCGCTCGATGAACTGGACCGCCGTCGGCGAGATCGCGCTCGCTGTCATGGTCACGCAGATGGACCTGTTCAACCGGCTACTCGGCACCGTGCCGCTGAAGGCCGGGCAGTTTGGTCTCGCGCTCGCATCCGCCGTGCTGCTGCTCGCGCTCTGGGAGCTCGGCAAGCTGATCGCCCGGCGGCGGACACAGGCAGCGGAGCCGCCCGCCTCGCGTTCCTCGAGCGCGTCGCCTGATCCCGTCGTGGGTTCGTAATCGCAGCAGATGCGTTCGCTTCCCGGGATCCGCGCGCTCGCGAGCTACCGGCGCAGGCCATCCCTGCGGTACGACCGACGCCAATGGCCGATCAACGAGGCCAAGGCGTTCGTCAACGGGCTCACCGCCGGCGAGTCCGTCCGCGCCGCCGTTGCCGTCGGCGTCCTCAGCCTCGTCCTGATCCTGGCGCTCGGGCGCTGATCGCGCCGCATCCCGGCAGTGCTGATGGCGGTCGTGGCCGCGATCGTCGCTTCGTCGGTGTTCAGTCTGCCGATCACGGCGTCTCGCTCGTGGGCACCCTCCCGCAGGGGTTCCCGCCGCTGACGGAGCCCCACCCCATCTACAATCTGCCGCTGGTGATCGCTGGGGCGATGGGGATCGCGCTCCTCGCGCTCCCCGACACGATCTCCACCGCCTCGTCGTTCGCCGCCTGGACGTCAGTATTTCGCCGGGATGTAGCGGCGTGAGTGGTCGGGCTCGCGGTAGCCACGCCGCTTCTCGCGCGCTGGGAGCACGACGGCCTCCCGCGGTGGGGACTCGTAGGGGACCTGCTCAAGCAAGTGGCTGATGACGTTCAACCGGGCGCGCTTCTTGTCGTTGGAGTCAGCGACGTACCACGGGGCGAAATCCGTGCTGGTGGCGGCGAACATCTCATCGCGGGCCCGCGAGTACTCATACCAGCGGCTGTAGGACTTCAGGTCCATGGGGGAGAGCTTCCACACCTTGCGCGGGTCGTTGATGCGCGACTCGATCCTGCGGGTCTGCTCCTCCTGGCCGACCTCGAGCCAGTACTTGAGCAGGATGATCCCGGAGTCGACCATCGCCCGCTCCACGAGCGGCACCAGCCGCAGGAAGCGCATCGCCTCCTCCTCGGAGCAGAAGCCCATCACCCGCTCCACACCGGCGCGGTTGTACCAGCTGCGATCGAAGATCACGACCTCGCCCGCCGCCGGGAAATGCGGCAGGTAGCGCTGGACGTACATCTGGCTCTTCTCCCGCTCGGTCGGCGTGGGAAGGGCGACCACCCGGAACACGCGCGGGCTCACCCGCTCAGCGATCCGCTTGATCACACCACCCTTCCCCGCGGTGTCACGACCTTCGAATACGACGCAGACCTTGACCCCCTCGTGCACGACCCACTCCTGAAGCCGAACTAACTCCCCCTGCAGGTGAGCGAGCTCCTTCTCATACTTCTTGCGGTGGAGCTTCTCGACCGTCTGCCCGTTCTTGTTCGTCTCGTGCGTGTGACTCATAAGCCTCTCCATTGACGCCCGCAGTTCGCGCGTCGTTGAGGTCGATAACCGGTGCCCCGCCACGCTGCCAGGACTCGACGAAATCGACGCGCTCACCCGTTCGGTTGCGGTCGGCCGAGCGCATCTCCGGAATCTATCGGAACAGCCCGAGCCCTCGGCGCACGTGTACGAGTTGCCCTCGAACGGGCCGTTCCAGATCGCGCATGGCATCGTGGGCGACTGTCCCTGACGACCACCGAGCCGGTACCGGGGAGCTGACGAAAACCCGCGAGCCGGAACTCGAAGGCGGCTCGATCCCGTGGGCGAACACGGACAGGCCGACGGTCAGGTATGTGGCGCGCAGGATCGTGTCGACGCCGGCCAGTTGCGCCTGCCGGACGGGGAGCACCGCGAACACGATCGACGCCAGGCCCCGCGGGCCGAGCCAGCCGAGGAACCCGACCGTTGGCGACTTGGCGCCGCTGCCGAGCATCGCGATGGCCACCGGCAACATGCGGACGACGATGCTCGTCGAGCACGAACGGTCCGACCAACAACCCGATCAGCACGAAGGCCATCACCGGTGTGAAGGGCGTGTCGATCAGCCGGCGCGACACCCCGGCCACGGCCAGCACGGCCCGGCGACTATCGGGTGTCCCATTTCACGACGGTGCTCCCGCAGCGTGGCATCCCGGGGGCGGGCCGCTGGTCTCACCGTCGGCGAGCTGCGCCTCGATCGCGCGGTTGACGTTGCCGTGAATGTGGTCTGAGCCGATCAGCTCCAGGATCCCGTCGGCCCGGAGTACCTTGAGAACCTGTGGCTTCACCCGAGCCAGGCGAAGGGTCACGCCGTCGGCTTGGGTGAGCCGGTGGATCTCGCTCAGCTTCGCGGCGCCCTGCGCGTCGACGAAATCGACGCCCTCGAGATCGAGCACCACAGCGCGAGCTCGAGGGCCGTCCTCGGTCAGCTCTCGGATGCGATCCTCGAGCGCCTCCGCGGTAGCGAAGAACAGTCCGCCGTCGAGACGCACGACCGCGATCCGGGGGAACGTCTCGTCGCCGGGGTTCTCGTCGAGGTCGCGGAACACCTGGGTTCCGGTCTCGCGGCCCAGCAGCGGCATCGGGGGCCTCGTGGCGACATAGACGAGCCAGCCCAGCGAGAGGACGACGCCGATGACCACGCCGGCGAGCACACCGGCGGAGAGAACGCCGATGATCGCCGCCACCGCGACCCAGAAGTCGAACCGCGCGACCCGGTGAAGGCGGCGCAGCTCGGCGATGTCGATCATCCCGAACACGACCGCATCGATGATCACGGCTCCGAGGACGGCCTTCGGGAGATGCGAGAACACGGGAGCGAGCACGATCAGCGTCGCGATCACGAGCGCCCCGGTCGTGAGGGACGCGACCGGGGTCTGCGCCCCCGCGGACTCGTTCAGGGAGCTGGCCGAGAGGCTTGTGGACACGGGCATCCCCTGGAACACGCCGGCCCCGACGTTCGCCATCCCCTGCGCCACCGACTCCTGGTTCACGTCGATCCGGTACCGGTGCCGCGCGGCGAAGGCTCTCGCGTCTCCTGCGGTCTGCGAGAACCCGATCAGCAGCAATGCAACCGCGGCGATGCCGATGCTCGCATAGTGGTGCCTGACGATCGTGAAATCGGGCAGCTTGGGGGCGGGCAGCCCGCGCGGCACGTGCCCGACGAGCGCCACCCCGTGGGCACCGAGGTCGAACACGGCCGATGCGAGCAGCCCCGCGACCACGACTACCAGCGCGCCGGGGACGGCCGGGGCCAGGAAGCGGAGCGTGAGGATGAGCGCGAGCGAAAGCACCCCGACGAGCAGCGTCGTCCAATGGATGTCGCCGAGCGATCCGATCCATGTCGCCAGCTCGCGCCACGCGCTGTCACCCATCGAGGACGTGCCCGTGAGCTTCGGCAGCTCCCCAATGACCACGTCAACCGCGGCGCCCGCCAGGAAGCCCGTGATCACCGCTTTCGAGAGGAACTGCGCGATCCACCCCAGCCGGAACACGGCAAGCAGGAGGAACAGGAGCCCGGTGGCCAGCGTGATGGCCGCCACCAGCTGCGCGGCCTCCTGCCCGCCGAGACCGGTCGCCAGCACCGCGCCACCGGCTACCGCGGCAAGCGAGGAGCTCGGGCCGGTCGAGATCTGCCGCGACGTACAGAAGAGGGCGTAGATGATCGCCCCCGCAGCTGCGGCGTAGAGACCGTTCTGGAGCGGCACGCCGGCGATCCCCGCGTATCCGAGGTTCTTCGGCACGACGAGCGCCGTGACGGCGATGCCCGCCGTCAGATCACCGCGCAACCACCGCCGTTCGTACCTAGGCAGCCAACCGACCGCCGGCACGAAATGCGCGAGCCTATCGTGCTTCCGATCCCTGGTCGCCATGGCTAAAGATGACCGGTATACAGAGCGGCCTTGCCGGCGCCATCACCCGTTCGGGATGATGCATCTTCGCCGAGACGCGACAGCGTGGCTGGCATGTCTGAGAGCTTCGGCCCTCCCCCCGGCGACCGGCCGGTTGCACCCGGCGAGGGCCCCGTTCCACCGGGCGAGCGCCCCGGAACCGGTCCATACGGGCCGAAGCGCGGAGGCGGGGGCCGCGGCTGGGCAATCGCGGGCGGAATCGCAGTGGCCATCGCCGCCGTCGTGGTCGTCGTCGTGCTCCTAGCCAATAGCGGCTCATCAAAGAGCACGTCGACGCCGACAACGCACTCCGTGAGCATCACCAAGACCACGACCATCGTGCAACCGACCAGGACGACCACGATCGGCACCACACCGTAGGGTCACCTGATCGCGTGATGATTTCGCTCCCGCCGGGAGGGACCGTAGGCGCGACACGTGGTCGAGCGTCCGGAGCCGGAGATGACCGCGGGATGAGGCGGTCGCGGGACGGAGTGTGACGCGCGCTCAACCACCGACGGGCGGCTTGAAGACCGGCGTACCGGTGGTGCGGAGTTCGGTGATGACGGCGCCGATGTCGCGCAGGCGGGCGAGTACGCCATGGAGCTGCGCCTGGTCGGCGATCGAGGCGGTGATGGTGGTGGTGCCGTCGTCGTCGCGGGTCATGTCGAGGTCGCCGAGCCAGGCCGACCAGTGGTCGTCGAGGTGGCTGTCGACGCGGATCGCGTATGTGGTGGGAGAGGTGTTCATGCGAGTGCTCCAGCTTGCTGAGGACCTGTGGGGAGTGCGGGGCGGTGACGGGCGGGGCGGCGGATGGCCGACTCGGCGATGGCCAGATTGATCGCCCAGCCGGCGCCCTTGGCGAGGTCGGCGGCGAGCACGCCAGTGCCAAGAATCGTGCCGCCGATAGCTTGTGTGAAGACCTGGGTGCCGGCGGCGAGACGGATCGCGTACGCCCGGATCATCCATGCGCGGTGGGCCTGGATGTCGCGGCGTCGTATGGCGGCGACGCCGAGCACGGGTGCCGGGAGCGGAACCTCGGCAGGAACTGCAGGATCCCGAGGAGGGCGTACGTCGTCGCGCCGGCGATGTGCACCACGAGTGGCACCGGGAAGCCGGCGAACCGGTGGTCGGCGGGGATGAGCGCCGGTCCGCCGGCGAGCTGGATCAGTCGCAGCGTGCCGGCCGTCAGCGGGATCGCGCTGAGCGCGATCAGCGCGACCGGCCGGCCAGCTCCGCTCCGGGGTGCTCATCGGGTCACCGGCTGCGCGACCCACGTCGTGGCCGGCACCTCGACGGTCTCGGCCTGCCTCCGCTGGCCTCGCCACAGCGCGACGCCGAGGCCGATCAACGCGACGCCGGTGGGCACCGCGAACGGGCGGCTGAAGGACTCCGGCAGCACGGACAGCGCGAGGGCGGAGGTGGTGCCGTAGGCGAGCAGCAGGGAGGCCCAGCGGGCAAGGACGCCGGCGCGGAACAGCGCGATGCCGAACAGCAGACCACCGAGGGAGTAACCGATACCCATGACGATGAACAGCTCGCGCATTGGGCCGATGCCGCCGCTCGGACCGTGACCCATGGCCGCGTTGATGACGTGCTGGACGTAGCCGGGGTTCGAGTGCGCCACCGTCGGGAG
Source organism: uncultured Solirubrobacteraceae bacterium (assembly GCA_963800815.1). GTDB lineage: Bacteria > Actinomycetota > Thermoleophilia > Solirubrobacterales > Solirubrobacteraceae > Palsa-465. Next base: position 121,777 of record CAWDCP010000014.1, on the reverse strand, counting down.
GTGGTAGCCGATGATGCACTCGGCGGCGAACATCGCGAGGTAGCCGGCGGTCAGCAGCCCGTATCCGGCGCGCCCGAGGCGCCCGAGCCGGCCGCGGTGGCGGGCGAACATGCCAGTGAAGCCGGCCAGCGCCAGGACGCACATCAGGACCTTTGCGGTCTCGCGGAGCGTCATCTCGGTGGTGAGGAGGTGCGCGACGTCGGCCGGCGGGTGGTTGATCTGGACGCCGATGAAGATGGCGCCGGCGGCCGCGGCGCAGAGGCCGGCGGCTGCGGTGAGGCGGTTGCTGGTGATGTTCATGTCTGACTCCTTTGTTCCGGTGCCGGGCGGGGTGTCCGGCGATGTGTCCGGCACGTTAGGAATCGATGTGGTGAGCGCACATCACCATGTGATGTGATTTGGGGTGGTGATTCGGCCGGGGCGAGGCTCAGAGCAGGCCGAGGTCCGCGGCTCGACGTACGGCGGCGCGGCGGGTCTTCACGTCGAGCTTGCTGAAGATGTGCTTGGTGTGCGTGCGCAGCGTGTTCACCGAGATGAACAGCTCTCCCGCGATCTCCGGCCCGCTGAGCTCGGTCGCCAGCAGGCGCAGCACCTGACGCTCGCGCTCGCTGAGTCCTTCCTCGGAGCCGCGTCCAGCGGGTGCGGTCGCCAGCGGTCTCTGTGCGGCGGCCAGCAGGTGGTCGGCGTGCGTCCGCACGTCAGCCGCCGCGGCGCGGGCGGCCCGCTCGAGCAGCTCCGCCATCGGCTGTCCCTCGTCGAGGAAGAGCCGGCAATAGCCTGCCGGAACTCCGGCGGTGAGGGCGGCAGCGAGGTCCGCCGCCGCCGCGCCAGCGTCGCCGTTCGCGTGGTGAGCGAGCGCCCGCGCCAGCCGAGCCTCGATCACGCTGCCGTCGCGGCCCGCCGTCCGTGCGTCGTCCAGAACGCGGTCGACCAGCCCGAGCGCCCCGCGCGCGTCACTCTCGGCGACGAGCAGGCGGGCGAGGGTGAGCTGGTCGTACTCGGCCAGGTAGCTCGGCGGATCCGTCGGCGCGATCCCGCGCTCGCGCGCCCACGCCCGCGCGTCATCGAGGCGGCCCTGGAGGATCCGCGCGCGCGCCCTGGCCGCCGCGATCGGCCGCACGTCCGGGAAGTAGCCGGGCAGGAACAGCGGCTCGGCCCGGTCGAGCATCGCGATCGCGCCGTCCAGGTCGCCTCTCGCCTGCAGCAGCGCGGCCGTGACGGTGTACCAGCGGTGCCGGTTCTCCAGCAGCGACGCGCGGTCGCCGAGCTCGCGGGCGACCTCGAGGTGCTCCGCGGCCCCGTCGAGGTTGCCCTGCTCGCGCAGGACGTCCGCGAGGCCGACATGCAGATCGCCGGTGCTCGAGAGCACCGGCCCGGGGTGGCTCTCGGCCGCGGCCAGCGCGCGTTCGTAGAGCCGGCGCGCCTCCACCGAGCGCCCGCGCGCGAGCCACATGTTCGCCAGCACGACGGTCGCGCCCAGCTCGTCCGCGACCATGCCGGCCGCGTGCAAGCTGGCGACCGCCTCGCTGAACGTGTCCACCGCAATACCGAGATCGCCGGCCGCCCACGCCGCCAGGCCGATGAAGCCGGCGGCAGCGCCGCGCGGGAAGTGGTCCTCCGGCCCGGCGAGCGCAAGTGCCCGGCGCGCATGCGAAACCGTGCCCTCAACGTCGCCTCGGGCCTGGGCAACCGACGCGCGGTAGACCGCGATCAGGGCCGGGAGAGAGCGGACCTCGTCCTCCCGGTCCCGGGCTGCCTCGACCAGCAAGCCCGTCGTCGGGATCGTCGACGGTGGCGTCGTATCGAGACCAGCTTCAGCGGCGTCGAGCCACGCCTCCACCCCGTCAAAGGCACCCTCGGAGAGCCGGCTCCACCCCATGTAGGTGGCCAGCAGCGGTCGGCGACGTACGACGTCGTCGGGCAGCGCGCCCAGCCAGTCACGAAAGGTTCGGTCCTGGCGGCGCCGGCGCATGTCGGCCAGGGTCAGCTCGACAAGGTCGGCGGTGTGTTCGTGGTCGCCGCGTGCGATCGCGTGCCGTACGGCATCGCCCGGCAGCCCGTTCTCGGCCAGCCATCGGCTGGCTGCGGCGTGCAGCTCGCCGACCCGGTCGGCGTGCCGGGCGCCCAGACGGGCACGCAATGCGTCGGCGAACAGGTGCTGGTAGCGGTACCACCGGCGCTCGTCGTCGAGCGGGACGACGAACAGGTTCTCACGCTCGAGGGTCTCCAGCATCAGCTGAGCGTCGGAGCGCCCAGTCAGGGCGTCGCACAGCCCGCCGGTCAGGCGGTCGAGCACGGAGGTGTCGAGCAGGAAGGCGCGTACCTCGTCCGGCTGCCGGTCCAGAACCTCCTCAACAAGGTAGTCGAGGACGAACCGGTGGCTTCCAGAGAAGGCCTGGACGAACCCAGCGATGTCTCCAGACTCGCCGGCGGCGCCCGCATGGGTCCGGGCCGACAGCCCGGCCAGCTGCAGGCCGGCCGCCCACCCCTCGGTGCGCGCCTCGAGCGCGGCCACAAGCGCGGGCTCGAGCCGCAGCCCCATCACCTCGTTGAGGAACACCTCCGCTTCATCGCTGGTGAACCGGAGGTCCGCCGCCCGCACCTCCACGAGCTCGCCACGCGCACGCAGACGGGACAGCGGGAGCGGCGGGTCGGCCCGAGTGCTCATCGCCAGTGTGACCTGCGGAGGTAGGTTCTCCAGGAGGAAGGTCACCGCCTCATGCACGGCGGCCCCGTCAATCGCGTGGTAGTCGTCGAGCGCCACCACCATGGGACCGGCAAGGACGTCGAGATCGTTGATCAAGCTGACCAGGACGGCCTCGGTTGGCGTGGTACCGCCGGCCCCCAGCAGGGCGATCGCGTCGACACCAGCCGCGGGTTCGGCGGTCTGAATCGCGGCCACGAGGTGGGTCAGGAACAGGCGGAGATCTGCGTCGCCCGGGTCGAGAGCCAACCACGCCACTCCGCGCTGCAACCTCTCCGCCGCCAGCCATTGCGCCAGAAATGTGGTCTTGCCGAACCCAGCCGGTGCCGCGACCAGCACCAGCCGCGGCCCTTCGCCACCGTCCACGCGCATCTGATCGGTCAGGCGGGCGCGCTCCACCAGCCTGTGCCGCGGCGAGGGTAGGTGCAGCTTGGTGCCCAGCACAGACATTCGCTCAGCGTAGACGCGCTCTCCCCTCAGCGCTGGACGAGCGAGCACCCTCCACTGTCCCGCACACCAAGACACGTGATTCCGCCATAGGCGCACGCTCGCGCTAGCTTCGCCTCCGGAGCGCTACGCCGATTCCAGCTCACTAGCTAGTGGAACGAGGGTCCAAGGCGCGAGTCCTCTCGGGCGCGTCGGCGTGTTGAACCGTCGGACGCGTCGCGGGCCTGACCGGTCCGCCGCGAGCGGCGCGGAGCCCTGATCGGCGGGCTCTGTCTGAATGGGTGGGTTAGCGCCAGCCGAGCGCCGGCGCGACGTGGGTGAGGATGTTCTCGATCACATGAGCGTTGTATTCGACCCCGAGCTGGTTGGGCACAGTCAGCAGCAGCGTGTCCGCTGCCTGGATCGCCTCGTCCATGCGGAGTTGCTCAACGAGCACCTCGGGTTCGGCCGCGTACGAGCGCCCGAAGATCGCGCGCGTGTTCTCGTCGATCATGCCGATCTGGTCTTGCGAGTCGCGGTCGCCGGCGAAGTAGGCGCGGTCGGTATCGGTGGTGAGCGCGAAGATGCTGCGGCTGACCGACACGCGCGGCCGGCGGTCATGCCCGGCCTCGTTCCACGCCTCGCGGTAGGCCTCGATCTGCTTGCGCTGCTGGACGTGCAACGGTTCCCCGGTTTCGTCGTCCTTCAAGGTCGAACTTTGCAGGTTGAGCCCGAGCCGTGCCGCCCAGACACTGGTCGCGTTCGATCCCGACCCCCACCAGATCCGCTCTCGCAAACCAGCCGAGTGCGGCTCGATCCGCAACAGGCCCGGCGGATTGGCGAACATCGGCCGCGGGTTCGGCTGCGCGAACCCCTTGCCCTCCAGGACATCGAGCGCCACCTCGGCGTGCTTGCGCGCCATCTCGGCATCGCTGTCGCCGTCGACCGGCGCGTAGCCGAAATACCGCCAGCCATCGACCACCTGCTCGGGCGACCCCCGGCTGATCCCCAGCTGAAGCCGGCCACCAGCGATCAGATCAGCCGCCCCGGCGTCCTCCGCAAAGTACAGCGGGTTCTCGTAGCGCATATCGATCACGGCAGTGCCGATCTCGATTCGCGAAGTCCTCGCGCCGATCGCCGCCAGCAACGGAAACGGCGAGCCCAGCTGACGCGCGAAATGGTGGACGCGAAAGTACGCGCCGTCGGCGCCCAGTTCCTCCGCCGCGACCGCAAGCTCGATCGACTGCAGCAGCGCATCGGCGCCCGAACGCGTCCGCGAGTGCGGGCTCGCGCTCCAATGACCGAAGGACAGAAAACCGATCTTCTTCATATGCCCTTGAACCAGCCGGAACGTCACGAAAGCCGGCAGGTCCTCACGACGCCAGACTAGCGACACGCACCAAGCCAGCCGCGCAGACGCTCCGGAGCTCGCGAGCATCCGACGTTCTGAGAGAAAACGGGGCTGAGCCGCAGGTGCCGCAGAACGCCTTGTCCTTGTCGTCGCGACCCAAACCGTCCGGCACGCCTACGATTACGGGCATGGCTCAGTCCGACACGATGCTTGCCGCTCGATATCCCACTGCCGGCTCCGACCAGGGCACGCTCTCGGTGACCGAGATGCCTCGGCCGACACCAGCGCGTGAGGAGGTGCTCGTCCGGGTGCGTGTCTCCGGCGTCAACCCGACTGACTGGAAGTCGCGGCGCTCGGGCGGGAATGCGAGCGTGGCAGAGCAGATCGTGCCCAATCAGGACGGGGCCGGCGAGATCGTCGCGGTCGGCGATGGCGTCGATCCCGCTCGGGTCGGGGAGCGGGTGTGGTTGTGGGAGGGTCAGTGGCAGCGGTCCCAGGGCACGGCAGCCCAGTGGATCGCCGTGCCGTCACGGCAGGCGGTGGAGCTCCCGCCCGAGATCAGCCTGGAGCTCGGTGCGGGCCTGGGGATCCCCGCCATCACCGCCCATCGGTGCCTGTTCGCCGACGGCGCGCTGTCGGGCGCCAAGATCCTGGTCCACGGCGGAGCCGGCGCAGTGGGGCATGCCGCGATCGAGCTCGGTCGCTGGCACGGCGCGCACGTCGCCACGACGGTCAGCTCAGAGGAGAAGGCCGAGCTCGCCCGCGCCGCCGGCGCCGAACTCGTGATCAACTACCGCTCCGAGCCCGCCGCCGACCGCATCCGCGCGTGGGCGCCCGACGGCGTGGCGCGAATCGTCGAGGTCAACCTTCCGGCCAACCTCTCGTTGGATACAGAGGTCCTGGCCAACGGCGGCGTCATCTCCTGCTACACCAGGCCGGACCGTGCCATCGAGCTGTCCCGGTCACTGATGGTGCTCAACGTCCACATCGCGTTCGTTCTCGTCTACACAGTCCCGCTGGACGCGAAGCTCGCGGCGGTGGCCGACATCTCCCAGGCACTGCACGACGGTGCCCTGACGGCGCTACCTGCTCATCACTTCGCGCTGCAACAGATCGCCGCCGCGCATGACGCTGTGGAGCAAGGCGCCATCGGCAAGGTGCTCGTCGACGTGCCCTGAGCCTCGACACACGTAGAGCACAGGCACCGCGGATCCCAACGTCAGGGTCGATCAATGCGGCGCGAGCTCGCCGAAGAAGTAGGAGGCGGTGACACCGCCGTCCATGAGGAAGGCGGTGCCGGTGATAAACGCGCCGTCGGCGCCCACGAGGAGCGCGCCGACGTGGCCGACCTCGTCTGGAGTGCCCGCGCGCCCGGCCGGAGACAACGCTGGTACGCGTGCAGGGCGTCTGTCGCCTGATCGGGCTGAAGCATCGGGAGCGCCAGCAGCTCGTCGGCCGGCGTCGTCGCGAGAGCAGCGTCCTGCTCGGCGGTCAGGGCCCCCAGGCGATACCCGGACTGCGATGCGATGACCAGCCCGGCGCCGCCGCGTGCGATGACCTGCCCGAACTCCTCGAGCAGCACCGCGGTTGCGTACAGATCCAGACGGAGGATGGCCTCCGGTGACGCTTGGCTGGGCGAGACCCCCGCGGCGTGGATGACACCGGTGATGTCGCCGAACGCTGTGGAGGGCGATCGCCTGGCCGATCGAGCCGGCTCCAATGACGACAACGACCTCGTTCATGTCCATCTCCTATTCCTGTGTTCTCAGCTCGATACGGACCGGGCTGATTCGAAGCAGCGGCCGCCGGCCGAAATCCGACCCTGGCCGCTTCCACGTCTCCTCAGTTGGTGTTCGGTTCGATCACGTCCTCACCCTGGCACGCATCCGGCGACACTGAGAGGTCCTGCGAAGGGGGTACTGACAGGGCACCTCTGCGCCGTGTCGGCCGGGGTATGGTGATCTCCGTGGACGCCGCCAGCGATATCGCCGAGTTCCTCACCAGCCGCCGCGCCCGGATCACGCCGGAGCAGGCTGGATTGCCGACCTGGGGACCGCGTCGGGTCAAAGGGCTGCGCCGGGAGGAGGTCGCCGCGCTGGCCGGTGTCAGCGTCGAGTATTACAAGCGGCTGGAGCGCGGCAACGCCGGCGGCGTCTCGGACAGCGTGCTCGAGGCACTCGCCCGCGCCCTGCAACTCGATGACGCTGAGCGCGCGCACCTGTTCGACCTCGCCCGTGCCGCCAACCCGATCGCGCCGAAGCGCCGCCGTCAGGCCGGGCAGCGCGTGCGACCGGCCGTGCTGCGGATTCTCGAGTCGATCAGTGCTCCGGCGATCGTGCGCAACAGTCGCGTCGACTACCTAGCCGCCAATCCACTCGGTCGCGCGCTCTACGCGCCGCTGTTCGACAGTCGCGAGCAGCCCGCCAACAGCGCCCGCTTCGCCTTCCTCGACCCCGTAGCGCAGGAGTTCTACCTCGACTGGGAGCGCACTGCGAAAGACCTGGTCGCGCACCTGCGCTCGGAGGCGGGTCGCAACCCCTACGACCGAGGACTGTCGGACCTTGTCGGCGAGCTGTCGACCCGCAGCGAGGCGTTCCGCGCCTGGTGGGCCGCGCACAATGTCCGCTACCACACGACCGGCACCAAGCGCCTGCGCCACCCGGTCATCGGCGAGCTCGAGCTCGATTACGAGGTCATGGACGTCTCCGCCGACGATGGGCTGACGATCAGCGTCTACAGCGCCGAGCCGGGCAGCCGCTCAGCACAGGCGCTCGCCCTGCTCGCGAGCTGGACCGCCACCCCGGAGCCCGCGGGCGCCCCCGTCGACGAATAGGAGCGCACATGCAGATCACCCGCAGCTCGATCGACACGACCAAAGGCCCGGCCGACTGGTTCACCGGCGACGTCTACATCGACCCCGTCGCGGCCCCCGCCGGCACGTCGACGTTTGCCGCCGCCAACGTCCACTTCACACCGGGCGCGCGCACCGCCTGGCACACCCACCCGCATGGGCAGACGATCTACGTCACCGAAGGTGTCGGCGTGTGCCAGCGCGAGGGCGGCCCGATCGAGATGATCCGTCCCGGCGACCGCGTCTTCTTCGAACCCGGGGAGAACCACTGGCACGGCGCCGCGCCGAACCGCTTCATGGTCCACATCGCCATGCAACAGAACGACGAGTCCGGCAGCCCGGTGAATTGGGGTCGCCACGTCACCGACGAGGAGTACTCCGCCGCCCAGAGCACCAGCGGCTGACCACGGGCACGGCCAGTCGCCGGCCCCAAGCAACTCAAGGAGCACCCATGGAACAGCGAATGCTGGGACGCACCGGCGTCTCGGTCTCACAGCTCTGCCTCGGCGCGATGATGTTCGGCGCCTGGGGCGAGCCCGACCACGACGAATCGATCCGCATCATCCATGCCGCCATCGATGCCGGCATCAACTTCATCGACACCGCCGACGTCTACTCCGCCGGCGAGTCCGAGGAGATCGTGGGCAAGGCGCTGGCAGGCGGCAAGCGCGACGAGGTCGTCCTGGCGACCAAGGTTGGCTTCCCGATGGGCGACGAGCCCAGCCGGCGAGGCGCGTCACGTCGTCGCATCATCCGCGGGGTCGAGGACTCCCTGCGGCGCCTGAACACCGATTGGATCGACCTCTACCAGATCCACCGCCCCGACCCGCACACCGATATCGATGAGACCCTCGGCACGCTCACCGATCTCGTCCACCAGGGGAAGATCCGCTCCTTCGGCCACTCGACCTTCCCCGCCTCAGAGATCACCGAGGCGCAGTGGACCGCGGAGCGGCGCGGCCGGGAGCGGTTCCGCTGCGAGCAGCCGCCGTACTCGATCCTCGTCCGCGCGATCGAGCACGATGTGCTTCCCACCTGTCAGCGGTACGGGATCGGTGTGATCTCCTACAGCCCACTGGCCGGCGGATGGCTGTCCGGGCGCTACCGCAAGGGCGCCGACGCTCAGGGCCCCGCGTCCTCCGCCCGTCCGTCCGCGCGCTTCGACACGTCCGATCCCGCAAACCAGCGCAAGCTCGAGGCCGCCGAGCAACTCGCGGGGCTCGCCGAAGAGACCGGGATCCCGCTCGTGCAACTCGCCATCGCGTTCGTCCTTCGCCACCCCGCGATCACCTCAGCGATCATCGGGCCGCGCACAATGGAGCACCTCGAGTCGCAGCTCGCCGCGGCCGACGTCGTCCTCTCCCACGAGGTCCTCGACCGCATCGATGCCATCAACCCGCCCGGAGTGACCATCAACCACATCGACAACGGCTGGACACAGCCGGCGCTCCAACCCACCGGCCGACGCCGCTGAGAACAGGAGGACGACAGGATGCACCATCGTCAACGCGGCACGACGCCAGCGCCGCCGAGCACCCAAAGCGAGACAGCACCATGGAAACCGTAACCCTCAACAACGGTGTCGAGATGCCAGCGCTCGGCCTGGGCGTCTTCCAGACGCCCCCCGACGAGACCCGCGACGCTGTGCGCGCGGCCCTGAGCGCCGGGTACCGGCACATCGACACCGCCGCGGCCTACGGCAACGAGCGCCAGGTCGGCGAGGCGGTCCACGGCTCCGAGCTGGACCGCTCAGAGGTCTTTCTGGAGACCAAGATCTGGATCAGCGACTACGGCTATGACGAGACGCTGCACGGCTTCGAGAAGAGCGCCCGCAAGCTCGGCGTCGAGGAGATCGACCTCCTGATCCTGCACCAGGCGCTGCCGTCGGCGTTCGATCGCACCCTGGAGGCCTACCGTGCCCTGGAGACGCTGCTGGCTGACGGCAGGGTCCGCTCGATCGGGGTCAGCAACTTCATGGTCGAGCACCTCGCCACCCTGCGGCAAGACTCCGGCCCAGGTGATGCTGCGCTGGGGCGTGCAGCACGGCCGCTCGGTCATTCCGAAGTCCACCAGGCCCGGCCGCATCGCGGAGAACATCGACGTGTTCAACTTCGAGCTCTCAGCCGACGAGATCGCCGCAATCGACGGCCTCGACACCGGACGCCGCGGCGGTCCCGAGCCCGACGCGATCACCCTGGAGGCCTTCGGCCGCGAGATCCCCGAGACGTGAGAGCCGTCGCTCGAGCCGGCGCTCTGGCATACGGATAGACCCGCCACGGCGGGGGCAACTTGATCGAACGGTCTCTGTCCGCCTCGGGAAGCTCGCGCCCTAGCCGAAGGTGAACACATAGACCTCCACGCCGGGAGCGAGGAAGGTGATCTCGAACGTGCGGTCGGTGATCGATCCCTGCTCGCGAACGAGCTGATAGAGCCGCGGTTGGGTAACCAGTCCGTGGCCGGCCTCGTCAACGTCGAGCCCGTGCGCGTCGCCGGGAGGTTCGCCGTCGACGAGCACTCGAAACGGCACGGACGCACCCGGCACGCGCACGCCTATGACGAGGTTGACGTCGCGGGCGTGGAAGCGGAACGCGATTCGGCCGTCCGCCTCGTTCAGCACGCTCGCGTGACTCTCGACCGTCCAGTCGCCAGATAGAGACCAGTGGTTCAGCCCCAATGCGGCGGGTGCGACGAAGAGGCGAGGTTCGTCGCGCCTGGCAGCACCGGGAGAGGCAAAGTTCTGAGTTTGCTCGTAGCCGAGATAGGTCTCGGGCGACTCCAGATTCCTCCAGTCGGCTTGAGCCTCGAAACCATCTGGAGCGACGGCGACCAGCCCGTCGGCGATCTGGCCACCTCGCTTCACGCTCAGCAACAGCTGGATGATCCTTTCGCACTCTTCGTATCCGCCCTCGCCAAATTGGTGATGCCGGATTCGTCCCTGTGTGTCGGCGATGTAGACCGCCGGCCAGTAGTGGTTGCTGAACGCACGCCAGACCGCGTAGTCGCTGTCGAGCGCGATCGGATACCCGACCCGCAGATCCTGCGCCGCTTGGCGGACATTGTCGAGCTCGCGCTCGAACGGGAACTCGGGCGTATGGACGCCGACGACGACGAGGCCCTGGTCCTTGTACTCCTCGGCCCATGCGCGGACATACGCGAGCGTGCGGAGCCAGTTGATGCAGGTGTACGTCCAGAAGTCCACGAGGACGACGTTCCCACGCAGGCCCTCCGGCGTGAGCGGCGGCGAGTTCAGCCACCCAGTGGCGCCGGAGAACGACCTCAGGTGACCTTCGACGGGTGGCTCGACAACGAGCCGAGTGGACTCCATGATCAGCCGACCGTGGGCGCCCCGCTGCCCCACTGTTCTGCGACTTCGGTAGCCATCGTCTGCTCCTCCCAGGGGTCGGGCCGAGCACCAGAGCCCACCGTCCCCGGCCCGACGTGTCTTTCGGGTGCACGATGCTTTGCCGTCCCGCTCCTCGCGCCCGTGAACTCCCTGGGCAACGCCCTGGTCAGAATGCCGCGGCCACCCATCAGAGACTGCTGGTCCGGCGGCGAACCGCTAGTCCGGCCGGCACCGTGGTGGCCGCGCAAACGGCGACAGCCGCCCGTCTGCTGAAGCAGGTCTTGGCGACCAGGCCGCCGAGCCATGCGCCTGCATCGGGATCGCGCGGCTCAAGATAACGGCAGCGGTGACGATCGAAGATCGGGATGCGTCACCTTCGTTGCGCAGCTTGTCGCCCGTCAGCTCGGTGTCGAGCGAGACCGTGAGCGACGCGGCGCATCACGACCTCAGGAGGGAACAATGATTTTGGTGACTGGTGCGACGGGAATGTTCGGAGGCGGGGTCACTCGTCAGCTCGCCGAGCGCGGTATTCGGGTGCGAGCGATGACGTCGAACCCGGCGCGGGCTGAGAAACTGAAGCGGCCAGGAGTCGACCCGGTCGTGGCGGATATGGATCGTCCGGAAACGCTCGGCGCGGCGGTGGCGGGCATTGACACGGTCTTCATGGTGTCGCCGATGGACGACCGCGTCAGATTGCGCGAGGGACACGTCCTTGAGGCCGCACAGCGGGCCGGCGTCCGCCGGATCGTCAAGCTGTACGGCGCGGTCCAGCATCACGGCGACCCGCTCGGCCGCCTCCACGATGCCAGCGTCGAGGCGATTCGCCAGTCCGGGCTCGAGTGGGCATTGCTCTCGCCGACATCGGTGCTCGAGACAAGCCTGTTCTCCATGATCCCGTGGATCGAAGAAGTCGGCGGGGTTGTTGCCTCGGCGGGCGAGGGCAAGGTTGCCCATGTTGCCGCCGACGACGTTGCCCGGGCCGGTGCCGTCGTCGTGGCGGAGCGTCATGAGAACGGCCGTAACTACGTGATCACGGGTCCGGAGCTGCTGTCGTTGAGCGAGCTCTGTGAGATCCTCTCTCGGGTCACCGGTCGGTCGATCCCGTACATCGACGTCCCCGACGATGAGCTCGAGCGGCTGCTCGTAGAGGAGGCCGGCATGACCGCTGAGCAAGCGGAGATCGGCGTCATCTGCCATTTCCGGGCGTGGCGCAACGGAGATGCGGAGGTGCGAACCGACACGTACCGGCAGCTGACCGGCCAACAGGCGACAACGGCCGAGGAGTGGATCGAGGCGCATCGTGAGGTGTTCGCCCAGGCGCGAGACAGCGCCGCGAGCGCGGCGGCCTGAAGCCGCCGCACGGCAATGGTTCGATCCTCGCATCCGTCTCCCGGCACAAGCGCCCGGAAGGTGAGGCGGCTCAGAGCAGGTTCAGTTCGCCGGCGCGCGTGACGGCGGCGTCCCGGGAGGTGACCGCGAGCTTGCGATAGATCGCGCTGATGTGCGTCTTGACGGTGTTGATTGAGATCGAGAGTTCGTTAGCGATCGCGCGCTGGGACTTGGGGGTGCGCAGCAGTTGCAGAACCGCGAGCTCTGTCTCGGTCAGCGCGGTCGAGTCAGGCTCGCGGCGCCGTCGGCGCGAGAGCGAGATCCGCCGCTGGACGTCATCCAGCAGTGGCGAGAGGATGCCGGCGTCGTCGAACGACGCGAGCAGCTTCTCGGCTTCGTCGACAAGCGCGAGTGCGCCGGCGAGGTCACCCCTGGCCTGCTTGACCGGCGCGGTCCACAGCAGCGCATAGGCATGCCGGGCGGGCACGGCGCCGCCCCGCAGCAGGTGCAGCCCCTGATCGAGCTGTGTCTGCGCGCTCTCCAGCCGGCCGGCGGCGGTGAGCGCGCGCCCCAGCGCCAGGTGTGAGAGTCCAGCGACCTGGTTGTCGGCCAGCCCGGCTGCGGTCGCGTAGGCGAGCGCGCGGGCGGCGGTGTGTTCACCCTTCTCCGCCTCGCCTTCGTCGAGCGCGACCAGCGCAGCCGTCGTGAGTGCGGTGATGAATCCGTAGGGTCGCCGTTGCGCGTCGGGGTCGCGTAATGCCTCGCTCACCGCGTGCCGTGCCCTGGCGGGCTCGCCGGCGAGGTAGAGCACGAAGCCGAGGTTCGCCAATGCGATGACGCGGAACACGCCGTGGGTCTCGGACTCGACCCGCGCGGTCTGCGCGGCCGCCGCTGCTGCCGAATGGATGTTGCGGTAGCCGAATCCCGAGCGCAGTAGGCTCACGCCGGCGCGGAGGGACGTCGTTCCCGCGATCAAGATCGCGTGGTGGTCGGTGCGCGTGAGGCCGCGTTCGGCCAACTCGAGCCAGCGCCGGAATTCGAGCTCGGAGCCACCGGAGACGCCGGTCAGGAAAGCGCCGACCAGACCGAGTTCCGGATAGTGGTCCAGCTCGCCGGGCGGGAACGCCTCGAGCCATCTCGTGATCGTGGCCTCCTGGCCCCATCGTCCGATCTCGAGCCAGTGCGCGGAGATGAGCGCCGCCGCCCCGGCGTGGTCGCCGGCGGCCGTGACATGCGTGATGGCTTCGGAGATGAGGCCGCGGTCCCGGTACCAGGCGCTCGCGCGTGCGTGAAGCACGGCGATCAGATCGGGGTGCCGGCGCGCGAGTTCGCTGCGCAGCATCTGAGCGAAGAGGTGGTGGTAGCGATACCACGTCCGAGTGTCGTCCAGCGGCACGAGGAACAGGTTCGAGCGCTCGATCGCCTCGAGCATCCCGACAGCCGGCTGCCCGGTGATCGCCTCGCACAGTGGGGTAGAGAGCCGCTCGACGATCGAGGTCCTGAGCAGGAACTCGCGGATCTCGTCGCCGAGTTGACCGAGGACCACTTCACTGAGGTAGTCCACGACATGACGGTTGTCGCCGGCGAACCGCTCGACGGCAGCCTCCGGCCCGCCGCGCCCCCGCAGCCACAGGGCCGCCAGGTACAGGCCGGCGGCCCAGCCCTCGGTACGCGCCGCGAGACTCTGTACAGCGTCCTCGTCGAGCTCCAGGCCTTCGGCGTCGACGAGCAGCTCCGCGGCCTCGGTCGCGGTGAAGCGCAGATCCGCGGCCCGGATTTCCGCGAGCTGGCCGGCGGCCCGGAGTGATCCCAGGGCGATCGGGGGGTCGGCGCGTGTGCAGATGACCACATGCAGTGACGAGGGCGCGTGGTCGAGCAGGAACTGCACGAGCGCGTGGCACGACGGCACGGTGATGGCCTGGTAGTCGTCGAGCACCAGCGTGATCGGCGTATCCACTGCCGCGAGGTCGTTGACCAGCGAGCGCATCCACGCGGCTGGGCTCGCGCCGGGGACCTCGAGCATCACCTCAGCACGCTCGCCGATCCCATCCCCGGCGGGGCGCAGCGCGCGGATCAGGTACCGCGTGAGCAGCGCCGGGTCGTTCTCGGTTGCCGCCAGCGAGATCCACGAGATCACTCGGCCCTCTCGTTCCGAGACCTCGGCGCACCAGGCGGAAACGAGCATCGTCTTGCCGTACCCGGTCGGAGCGTCGACGACGGTGAGGCGCAAATCGTGACCCGCGGTCAGCGCGTCCATCAGTCGCATCCGGGGCACGTATCCGATGCGGACGGCCGGCGGCGCGAGCTTGGTGGCCAGGAGCTCCTCGGCGACCGGGGGGTGTGCGTCCTGCGGTTCGGTCACGTTCGCCGGCAAGTGCTCCTCCATTCTCCTGGCCCGGTGAGTTGCGGCCTGCTCGCAGCCTAACCCAGCCGTCGTCTCACCCGGGTGAGTTAAGGCGATCGCGCTGGCGGTTGGCGCGGGCGCGATCTACGTTGCCGGAGCCGGTTGGGCACAGGGCTCATCGGCTCTATCAACTCATCAGAGGAGAGCTCCAATGAAGTCCTTCAAACTGATCGGCGTGCTGTTGGGCGCGTTGGTCATGGCCGGTGCCCTCGCCGGCTCGGCGCTCGCTGGCGCCGCCAGGATGGGCACGACGGCGGTTCGGACCGTCGTCCATTTCCCGGCGAACGGTCCGGGCGGCCAGGACTCGCACGCGTGCTTCTGGGGCGTGTCCTACACGCAGGAAACGCGCAACATCATCTGGCCGGACTCCCACACGGACTATCCGGTCTCGATCGACACGATCCCGGCCGGCGGCCGGCTCGTGCTGCACGGGCAGTTCCCGCACGCGCGGTTCTTCTCGCTCACGACGTCCTCGACGCTGGGCGTGATCCGTGGGCATCTGTACGACGTGGGGATCAGGCCGGACCCTGGCTCGACCAACCTGTTCTTGCCCGGCGCGAATCGCCATGCCACCCACCGCTCGTACACGGTCACCGTCGTCGACCAGCCGGATCCAGGGCCGGGCCACGAGCAGCCGAACGTCCTGTACGGCGGGCTTGCCGGCCAGGCGCCGGGCGCTGGGCCGCTGCTGATCGTCGAGCGCGTGTATCTCCCCGATCGCGGGCGCGACTTCTCGGGCGGCGTGGGCGAGCCCGCAGCGAGCTACGTCGCGGCCAACGGAACGGTCAGCACCGGGCAGTCTGCTTGCACGGCTCTTTCGACCAAGGCCGGCGCGTTCAATCTGCTCGATGTGAACAAGATCCTGTTCCCGCTCGCCAAGATGAACGGTCTGCTGGCGCTCAGCTCGTCTCCGGAGCACCCTGCGGTCAAGCAGGCGGTCTGGTTCAAGTACTTCACGCCCTCGTGGCTGCTGGCGCCGTTCTATGCCGGCACCTCGCAGGCGAGTCAGATCTCGAGTCTGCCGCTGACTGGAACGGGCCTCGGTGCGAACCCGGCGAACGGTTATGTCTTCACCTGGCTGGATCGGACCTTCGGGCCTGACCACAACGGTCACAACATCGCCGTGCTCACCGGCAAGCTGCCGACCACACCGGCCACCTACGCCGGCGAGGCGAGGATGCAGAACGGAACCCAGCTGCGCTACTGGTCGATCTGCAACAACGAAGGGTTGACGAGCGGCAAGACGACCGGACCGTGCCTCGCCGACGAGGAAGTTCCGATCAATGCTCAGCGTCAGTTCACGATCGTGGTCAGCCTGCCGCAGGATCGTCCCCGCAACGCGACGGAGAAGTGTGGCGTTGGCTGGATGAACTGGGGCACGACCGACGACGGGTACACCCGGCCGCGCTCGACCCTGGTGATCATGCGGAACCTGACCACCACCGCGCACCCGGCCTTCGCGCAGGCGGTGCAGAACGTCGCCACCCCGGCGAGCATCGAGCACACGATGGGCGCCTACCTGCCGACCGTCAGCTACACCGACGCCAGGCAGTTCCAGCACACCGGCTGCAACGCCGGTACCCGGTAGGCACCGCCGATCACCCATGGACCGCGGGCGGGCCGGGCGTACTGCCCGGCCCGCACCCGTGCGACTCCCACACCCTCAACGACCCGCCAGAGGAATCTCATGACGACGACGACACCCGGACTCGACCTCAGCGACCTGAGCCTGTGGGAGGACGGCCCTCCACACGAGCTCTTCGCGATGCTCCGACGCCGGCACCCGGTGCACTGGAGCCCGCTGGACGGGTTTCTGGGCGAGCGCGGCTTCTGGTCGATCACGCGCTACGAAGACATCGCCGCGGTTGGGCGCGACCACGCTGGCTTCTCCTCGGAGGAGGGCGGCGTGCTCGCAGTCGATCAGCTCTGGGATCTACCCGGCATGCCCACCTCGCTCGAGTTGATGCGCAACATGCTCATCTGCCAGGACCCGCCGCGACACGATCGTCTCAAGGGACTCGTCCAGGCGGCGTTCACCCCCAAGCGGGCGCTCGACCACTCAGACCGGATGCGCAGGATCATCAATCTGGTGTATGACCGCGCGCTCGAGCGCAACCTCGACGGGGTCGTTGATCTCGTCCAGGACGTCGGGATCTACGTCCCGGCGATGGTGATCGGCGACATGCTCGGCGTGCCGCGCGAAGACGCCGGCAAGCTGGTGAACTGGACCAACCGCACCACGGCGTTCGAGGACCCCCGTGTCGCACCGACCTCGCGGGACACCTTCGACGCGGTCATGGAGATCTTCGAATACGTCAACACGATGATCGAGCACCGCCGCGCGACGCCCACCGGCGACCTCACCACCGCCCTGATGCAGGCGCAGGTCGACGGCGAGCACCTCGCGCATGAGGAGATCCTGATGTTCTGGCTGTTGCTCATGGTTGCCGGCAACGACAGCACCCGCGCGACCTTCTGCTCAGGCATGCTCAGCCTGCTACAGGACCCGAAGCAGATGGCGCATGTCCGAACGCGCCCCGATTTGCATGAATCCGCCGTGGAGGAGTTCGTGCGCTGCCATCCCGCGTTCAGCTACATGCGGCGTACCGCGATGCGCGACACGGACATCGCCGGGCAGCCGATCGCCGCCGGAGACAAGGTGCTGCTCTGGTACGTCTCAGGGAACCGCGATGAGACCGTCTTCGACACGCCGGACACGTTCGACGTGCGCCGGAACCCAAAGAAGCACCAGGGGTTTGGCGGTGGCGGCCGACACTTCTGTCTCGGCGCCGGCCTGTCCCGCCTGGAGATGAAACTCTGGCTGCAGGAAACCCTCAGACGCTTCCCTGACATCGAGCCGGCGGGCGAACCGGAGCGGCTGAGCTCCACCTTCCTCAACCAGTACAGGCACATCCCGGTTCGGCTGGGGTCCCGTCCGTGTGACGGGATCGTTTGACGCCGGGCCTCTGCGGCGATCGGCGCGGCTGGGCTCGAGCCACCTCACTGCCCGGTGGCGGCCTACGGCGGCCAGCTGTTGCTCGAGACGGAGCCGGGCATGGCCTTTTCCCACAGCGCGGAGAGCCGCTGGAGGTCGCGTTCCGCGAGGTGATCGAGGAGCAGTTCGCGGACGACGGCGTGGTGTGTGACCTGCGCCGCACGCAGTCGCCCGAGACCTTCACCGGTCAGTCCGACGAGCTGGCTGCGTGCGTCGGCGGGGTTTGTCCTCCGCTGGACCAACCCGGTCTTCGCGAGCCGATCCACCGATCGGGAGACCCCGCTCGGGGTGAGGTTGCGCTGTACGCCCAGCTCGCCGATCGGGAGCCCACCTGTGGGCGCGGTGACCAGCGTGATGAGTACGCCGTAGGCGTCAACGCCAAAGCCATGCTCAGCCAGCAGTCTGCGGTCGAGCTCTCGAAAGATCGTCGTGTGCACCCGCAGCATGCCGCGCCAGGCGCCGAACTGATCGGGCGTGAACGGATCCGGTTCAGGCGGCCCGTCAAGCTCAAGTGACCCGGAACCTACGGCCCCGGCATTCCTTGACATTCGCAAATATCTCCGGCTATTGTTTGCATACGGCAAGTACTCTACTCGCCATGCGTCGCGGCGATGTTCGGGAAGCACGGCATGTCCCTCCCGGGACCGCCGCTGAGCTCCGACTGACGATTCCCACGGCTTCGGCACCGCCGCGCAATTCGTCCGCTCCCCCACGGAAGGCACGCCATGCAAGGAATCGTTCCCACGGCCACCCCGAGCGGGCTCGACGCGCCAACGTCCGGCGGCGCCGATGCTCGAGCGAGCGGCGCAGACCCGTTGGTGCACGCCACCCCGGCTGGATCTGTGACCCCGTATCGCACCGAGCTCTCCCCCGTGAGCTTCCTGCGCCGCAGCGCATACGTGTTCCCGGACAAGGTGGCGGTCGTCCACGGGGAGCGGCGGATCTCCTATCGGGAGTTCGAGCAGCGGGTCAACCGGCTTGCGTCGGCGTTGCGCGCCGCGGGCATCGAGCCCGGTGATCGGGTGGCGTTCCTGGCGCCGAACATCCCGGCGATGCTGGAGGCGCACTATGGCGTGCCGGCGGCGGGAGCGGTGCTGGTCGCGATCAACACCCGCCTGGGTCCCGACGAGGTCGCCTACATCCTCGGCGATTGCGGCGCGCGGATCGTGTTCTGCGATCACGAGCTGGTCGATCTGCTCGGCGGTACCGACCTGCGCGTCGTTCGGATCGACGACACCGGCGAGCCCGAGGATCCCTACGAGCAGTTTCTCGCGGTCGGCTCTCCGGAGCGCTTCGAGCACCCGCTCGGTGATGAGGAGGACGTGATCTCGATCAACTACACGTCCGGTACCACGGGGCGCCCGAAGGGCGTCATGTACACGCATCGCGGCGCGTACCTGAACTCGCTGATGGAGGCGCTGCAGTCCAACCTGCGGCCTGAGTCCGCGCAGCTGTGGGTGGTGCCGATGTTCCATTGCAACGGCTGGTGCTTCCCCTGGGCCGTGACCGCGATGGGCGCCCGCCACGTGTGCCTGCGCAAGGTCGACCCCGGCCTGATCTGGGAGTTGATCGACAGCGAAGCGGTGACGCACTGCAACGGCGCGCCGACGGTGTACCTCGGCGTCGTCACGCACCCGGCCGCGCACCGTCTGGAGCGCGAGGTCACGGTCACGATCGGCGGTGCGCCACCCTCGCCCACGCTGCTGGAGCGGATGCACACGCTCAACTTCAGACTCGTGCACGTCTACGGACTGACCGAGACCTACGCGCCCTACACGGTCTGCGAGCCACAACACGCCTGGCGGGAGCTACCCGACGAGCGCCACGCCGAGCTGATCGGACGCCAGGGCGTGCACAACATCGTTTCGGACCAGATCCGCGTCGTCGACGAGCAGATGCGCGACGTTCCCGCCGACGGCGAGGCGATGGGAGAAGTGGTGATGCGCGGCAACAACGTGATGAAGGGCTACTTCAACCAGCCCGACGCGACCTCCATCGCGTTCGCCGGCGGATGGTTCCACTCCGGCGACATCGGCGTCATGCACCCCGATGGGTACATCGAGCTGCGCGACCGCAAGAAGGACATCATCATCTCCGGCGGCGAGAACATCTCAACGATCGAGGTCGAGCACACCATCTGCCGCCATCCCGCAGTCCTGGAGTGCGCAGTCGTTGCCATCCCTGACGAGAAATGGGGCGAGCGACCGAAGGCATTCGTCACGCTCGCCCCTGCTCAGCACGCTGAGGAGCACGAGATCATCGACTTCTGCCGCGAGCACCTCGCCCACTTCAAGGCCCCGGCGGCGGTGGAGTTCGGCCCGCTGCCCAAGACCTCGACCGGAAAGATCCAGAAATACGTCCTCCGCGACCGCGAATGGGGCGCCCGCAACAAGCGCATCAACTAATCGCAAGCGGGAGGCGGCAACAAGCGCATGAACCGATCGCATGCCGGACGCATGGGCGCAACCGCCTTGCCCGTCTCCTGGCCGTCGCGATGCCTGGCTCGCACGACGCCGGGTCCTTGTACGCTGCCGCGATGCCCGCGTGGTTCGAAGAGCTCAGCGACTTCCTTCGCATCCCGTCGATCAGCGCCGAGGCCGAGCACGCCACCGATGTGAAGCGGGCCGGCGAATGGGTCTGCGAGCTGATCCGGGGCGCCGGCGGACATAGTGAGCTGATCGACTGGGACGGTCACCCGCTGGCGATCGGCGAGCTGCGAGCGAGTGCTGCCGCGGCGCAAGCGCCGACGGTCCTCTGCTACGGCCACTTCGACGTGCAGCCGCCCGATCCGCTCGAGCTGTGGGACTCACCTCCGTTCGAGCCGGAGATCCGAGGCGAGCACATCTACGCCCGAGGGGTAGCCGACGACAAGGGGCAGCTCTATCTCCTGCTCAGCGCCGCCCGCGAGCTCGCCGGGGCCGGAGAGCTGCCGGTCAACGTGCGCTTCGTCTGCGACGGCGAGGAGGAGACCGGCGGTCACTCGATCGTCGACTATCTCCGGGCCGATGAACGCGGAGCGGATGCCGCGGTGGTCTTCGACATGGGGATGATCCACAAGGGACGGCCGGCGTTCACCGTGGCGACTCGCGGCATCCTCTACTTCCACGTCACATTGCGCGCGGGGGAGCGCGATCTGCACTCAGGCCTCTACGGCGGCGCCGCGCTGAACGCGACGAACGCTCTCGTCCAGACGCTCGGGACGGTGATCGCTTCCGACGGCCGTCTCCAAGAGCCACTCCGAAACGGGATCATCGCGCCGACCACGGAGGAGCTTCGAGCCTGGCGGGAGCTGCCCGCCGGTGCGGATGAGCTTGCCGCACGAGGCGGTCGTCCGATGGACCCCCGGGCCGGCGAGGAGTTCTACCTGCGGACGCTCGCGGAGCCGTCGCTCGACATCAACGGCATCCACAGCGGGTCACCCAATGCTGTGAAGACGGTGATTCCCAGTCTTGCCGAGGCCAATGTGTCGATCCGTTTGGCTCCCGGTCAGCAGCCCGAGCGGATCGCCGCAGAGTTCGAACATCTCCTGCGGGAGGCTGCGCCCCCAGAGGCTGAGCTCCGGATCGAGCTGGTCGCATCGGCGCCCCCGGGAGTCGTGCCGCCCGACGCGCGCGCCGTTCAGCTCGGCCTGAACGCGTTTGAGCGAGCACTCGGCGTGCGGCCGGTGCTGATCCGGTCCGGCGGGTCCCTCCCAATCCTCGGAGCGCTTGCTCACAAGGGCATCCCGACGATCCTCAGCGGCTTCTTCCTCCCTGACGCGAACATCCATGCCCCGAACGAACGATTCCTCGCCGAGTACGTGCCGCTCGGGACGGCCGCCGCCAGAGCGCTGTTCGAGGAGCTCGGAGCGCTCTGACACAGCAGCCGCCGTGGCGGCTTCCTCCGTGCGTCTTACGGTTCTGCGCTCGACCTCTTACGCGTGGAGCGCACCGTCAACGGTGAACCCGGGGCAGGCCCGGATAACCGAAAGGACGGAACAATGCTCCACCCCATGAAGAAGGTACTGGCGGGAGCCGCGGCGTTTGGTGCCCTGGCCCTCGGCGGTTCGGCAATCGCCGGCGCGGCGACGTCAACAACCGCGAGCCCGTCGCCCCAGGGCGCGCCCAGCGCCCAGCGCCCGGCGTTCAACGGCCCAGCACCTGGAACCGCCGCGCATGAGGACGCGGAGAAGACAGTGACCGGTGCCGCGGCCGCCAAGGCGCAGGCCGCCGCCGTCAAGAGCGTCGGCAGCGGCACGGCGGGCACCGTGACCACCGACTTCACCGGTACGGGCTTCGAGACCACGGTCACGAAGTCCGACGGCACCAAGGTCGAGGTTCACCTCGACAGCTCATACAACGTCATGCAGGGCCCCGGCGGGCACGGTGGCCCGCCGCCCGCCGGCCACGGTGGGCCGCCGCCCGCCGGCCACGGTGGGCCGGCGCCCGCCGGCTACGCAGGCTGATCACAGCTGACGAGGGCTCGGCGATCGCCGGCCCTCGTCACGCCGCCGCCGATGACACCGCGCCGGGGCTCGATCGGGTACTACCTTCGGCTTGGAGCTTGACCACGACACCCGCAACGAGCAATTGCACGTCGCGCAGCTCACCCCACTCGTGGCCGGTGCAGGAGATCACGGCGCGAGCTCACCCGGCGCCACTCACCGCGGTCGCCGATACTCGAGATGCGCGAACGGGTCCTCTCCTGGCCCAAGGCGCGCCGTCAGCACCAGCCCCTCGTCCTCGAACCAGCGCAGCTCGGAGAGCTTCAACGGCCACGGCCGCGAGGACGCCGGTTCATCCTCGGCCGCGAACGGCGGTGCGCACGAACATGCGGCCGCCCGGGGCGAGGCAGGCCGAGATCGCCGCGACGGCTGCGCGGTGTTGGCCGGGGGGCAGCGACTGGATCGTCTGCACCTCGACGATGAGGTCGAAGCGCCCCCGCCACCCCGAGGGCAGCGCGAACAGATTGGCGACGAGGTACCTGACGCGCGAATCGGGGAAGCGGCGGCGCGCCCTGTCGATCGCCGTCGGTGAGACGTCGAACGCATCGACGACGCAGCCGCGGCGAGCCAGCTCCTCGGCGTCGTCCCCCAACCCACACGCCACGACCAACCCCAGAGTTCCGACGGCCGGAGGCTCGGCGTCAAGCCAGTCCACCAGGACCGGCCGCGGAGACAGTCGCGCCCACGGGATCTGCGCGTAGTCATCGCCCGCGCCCGCGTAGAACGACTCGAAGAACTCAGCTGTGCGATCGCCGTCGCTCATCCCGTGATGGTGGCATGGCACATGTGCGCGCCGGCTCGTGCCGCTGAGATTGGGCTCGACACCCGCCGTGAACGGGCTAGCCCAACGGCCCCCGACCGCGGTTTGTCGGGTTCGCCACCCGCGCGACCCCGACGACGTCGAGTCCGGCGGCGCAGATCTCCCGCGTCGCGGTCGCCATCGCGCGCTGGAGCGTCGGCGCCTCCCGAAAGAAATGCGCGAGCGACGCGCCATCTTCGACACGGAAGATCGCGTCCCGGCAGCCCGACGCCTGCAGTTGCTCGAGGAACGGCTCGGCATCCTGGTCGAGGATCAGCGTGAAGGCGTGCAGCGACACTCCGGCTAGCTTCTCAGACCCGATCGCCGGACTGCCACTCGCCAGCGTCTGCGTCACAGATCGGGGCGCCGGCGGCGACGAGCTCATCGGAGTCCGCGGGACGGCGTACGCTCTGCGCGGATGGGGCCGCGTGATGAACAGGCGAGCGGGGCTTTGCTGGCCGGCAGACCCTATCCGCCGCCACCGCGAAAGGAGCCGCTGTGGCCGGCGTTGGCCACGGTGCTGGTGGCGATCGCGCTCCAGCTGCTGCTACCGGACCGACTCACGATCGGTCCCAGGTATCTGCTCCCGGCGCTGGAGGGCGCCCTGCTCATCGGACTGGTGCTGTCCGTTCCCGTTCAGATCGAGTACGAGCATCGCCGGCGCCGCATCTTGGCGGTCAGCCTGACCGCCTTGGTCAGCGTGGCGAACATCGTCTCGCTCGCGATGCTCAGTCACCAGTTGCTCCACCACGGATCACCCAACGCCCGAGCGCTGATCGGCTCCGGAGCGCTGATCTGGCTGACCAATGTCCTCATCTTCGGCCTGTGGTACTGGCAGACCGATCGCGGCGGCCCCGGCCGACGCGCCGCGGGCCGCGATGGACCGCCCGACCTGCTGTTCCCGCAGATGAACGACGACCGCATCGAGCCCGCCAACTGGCGCCCGCAGTTCATCGACTATCTCTACGTCTCGCTCACCAACGCCCTGGCGCTCAGTCCAACCGACACGATGCCGCTCTCGCCGATGGCGAAGAGCATCATGGGTATTCAGTCGCTGGTCTCGCTGGTGACCATCGGATTGATCATTGCGCGCGCGGTGAACATCCTGCAGTAGCGCTCGACGTCTGCGCGACCCGCTCCTCTCACCGGCGCGAGGTGCATGCAGTCGTCGGGGCAGTCGGCTAGCGTCCCGTCCGACCACTCACCCCTCAAGACGAGGTGCGCATGGCGTACGAACTGGAAATCCGGGGCACACAGGACCGAGTCAAGATCCGCAGCCCTTGGGCGGCGGCACTGCTGCCGATCATCACACTGGGTATCTACCACCTCGTGTGGTGGTACCGCATCAATCGCGAGCTACGCGACTACGGCCGGGCCCGAGGCTATGACCTGGGGCAGAACCCGACGAACTCGGTGCTCGCACTGTTCCCGGGCGGGATCATCATCGTCCCTGCACTGATCACCTACTGGCGTGGCACCAAACGTGTCCAGGGCGCTTCCCGCTTGTCGGGGAAGGAGCCGCTCAGCGGATGGATCGCGCTCATCCTGTACCTGCTGATCGCGCCCGGCTTCTGGGCCTATCTCCAGATTTCCCTGAACGACCTGTGGCGCGCGGAAGCCGACCTTCTGCCCGGACAGCCGCCGCTGCCTGCCGCTCCGGACGAGCTGCCACCCCGGCTGGCCGACGATCCCGTCGAACCGTCGACAGTGGGCGACGAGCCGGCCGCGCCTGACATGGTGTAGCGCCTCGTCCTCGTCGCGATGCTCCCGGAGAATCGGGAGCGGCAGCAGATTGGGTTGGCGCCCTGGCCCGCGGAGGGAGGGCCAGGGCGCTCCTGACGGACGGCCTCCCTCCCAGTGACCCTTGTGGACGACCTCACCGAGGGGCGCCGGTCGGGCTGCTTGACTCCGCGAGAGCGAGCTCCGCGAGCCGCGTGATCCCCGCGTGGGACCGGGCGACGACGAGAAACCGCTTGGCGTGGCAGAAGAGCGCCTCCTCGACACCGGTGGCCGCGACCAGGTCAGGACCCTCCAGTCCGCCCCACGCCGCCGGCAGATCCCGCCGGTTCTCGAACGAGCCGAGTTCCCGCGGCACGGCTTCAAGGCCGTAGCCTTGGCGCTTGGGGTAGATCACGAACAGGGCGTCGGCCGTCGCTGGTACGAGCACCTGCTTCCATGGGGCGTTGATCGGCAGCTCGACGACGCGCGGATCCGTCGCGGCGGTGATCGCGTCGCGCACGATGCGCTCGGCGCGGCGGCTGGACGCTGCGGAGGCCACCTCGCGCGCGAGGATGCCCTGGGCCAGCGCGACGGCTGCGTCGAAGCGCTCCCGCTCCTGCTCGGGTGTGAGGGCCTCGTCCCAACGCGCGTTGAAGCCGCCGATGATGCCGTTGGCGGTCACCGGACGCACGCCGTCGATCAGCGAGCGCGTGAGCTGCTGACCGGTGTCGTTGGCATCCACGGGCTGCACGAGCGTCTCGTCAACCGCATCGGCGACATCCTGGTCGCCGTCGCAGATGCGCGCCCCGAACTCGCGCCACACGAGCCCGAACGCGGCGTAGCGCACGCCGTTGGCCCGCGCTCGATCGAAGTCTCGCTGGTGGTGGTCGAAATCTCCCGTCGAGGCGTCGTCGCGAAATCCGACATCGACGCGGACATCGGCCCGCGCGAGTGCGTCCCGCTCGCGCGTGCGCACCACCTCGACGGGCTCGCCGAGGAGGCACAGCGCCGCGACGGCGAAGACCTCATCGGCGTGAAAGGATCCGTTGTGGGTCGCGATCAGCATCGATGATGACTCTAGACGGGACAGAACGATCCTGGGACCGCCGCGTCGGATGGCGCCGGGCGCTACGCGACCCGCGGCTCCGGCGTCTACGCTCCACCACCATGAGCTATGCGAAGAAGAATCTCCGGGACGTCGAGGACATGGCCGTCAAGCACGGCCTCTCGGCCTCCCAAGAGGCGCGGTTTCCTCGAGCGGACCTGGGTGCCGAGCAGACCGGCGTCAACTACCTGATCATCAAGCCAGGACAACGTGAGGCGTTTGCTCATCGCCATCGCGAGGCGGAGGAGATTTACGTTGTCTTGGCCGGGTCGGGCCGGGTCAAGCTCGATGACGAGCTGGTGGACCTGACGCCGCTGGACGCGGTCCGGGTGAGCCCCGGGCTGACACGATCATTCGAAGCCGGCCGCGACGGCCTCGAGGTGCTCGTGTTCGGACCCCACGTCGAGGGAGACGGCGAGATGGTCAGCGACTTCTGGGACACGTAGGCGGCAGCTCCGCCGGTGTCGCCGGGAGCCGGCGACCGATCATGTAGTCGATCCCCTGCCCGCATGGTGAAGCACCGCGCGCGCCGTGACCAGATCGAAGTCACCCGGCTCGATCGGTCCGGCGACCGCCGGGATAACCCTGCCGCAGACTACGGACCAGAAGCCGCGATCAACGCGGAGTCGACCGCGCCCGCGACGAACTAGTCTCGTGTCATGGCGAAGGGGCCCACGCCACCGCCGGCAATCTCGGTGCGACCGGTCCGCCCCGATGACCGCGTGCGGATCCTGGATGCCCTCGCCTACACCTCGGCCAACACGTACTACCGCCGCTTCCACTCACCCAAGCTCCGTTTCTCCGAGACCGAGCTGGCCCATCTGACGCAGGTCGACGGTCACGACCACATCGCGCTGATCGCGA
The DNA here is from genome assembly GCA_963800815.1 of uncultured Solirubrobacteraceae bacterium. Lineage (GTDB taxonomy): Bacteria > Actinomycetota > Thermoleophilia > Solirubrobacterales > Solirubrobacteraceae > Palsa-465. Next base: position 95,404 of record CAWDCP010000014.1, on the reverse strand, counting down.
CCGAGCGCGATCGCCCCGACCGGCTCGTCGCCATCGCACGCTGCGTGCGCGATGCCCAGTCCCCCACCGAGGCCGAGTTGGCGATCACCGTGCACGACCCATACCAGCGCCGCGGGATCGGTCGGCAGATGCTCACACTGCTGGCCGACGCAGCGCGCGAGAACGGAATCACCCGCCTGCACGCGAACGTCCAGTTCGACAACGAGGCGATGATCGCACTGCTCCACAGCGTTCTCCCGCAAGCCGTCCTGGTCGAGCGCTCGGGCTCGGTCGGCGACTACGCGGCCGACATCGCTTAGTCGTTCAGGCGATGGCCGCGAGGCCCGCCTGTGCCACCTCCATGTCCTGCGTGTAGTGCCCACCGCTGACTCCGACCGCACCGACGATCCGGTCGGCGACCGTGATCGGGAAGCCGCCGCCGAAGATGACCAATCGATCGATCCCCCCCACCGCGCCGGCGGCGAGTGGCGGATCATCCTTGATGAAATCGTGCCAGCCGTCGCTGGGCATCCCGAAGCCGACGGCGGTGTACGCCTTGTCCTGCGCGATCTGGACGCTGAGCAGCGCCGCCCCGTCCATGCGGCTGAACGCCTTCAGCACACCCGACTCGTCACACACGGCGACCACCATGGGCACGCCGAGCTCGGCCGCCTTGATCTCGGCGGCCGCGATGATCCGGTGCGCCAGTTCGCTGGTCACGCTCGCCTTCTCGAACACATCAGTCACTGCGACTCCTTCCGGTGAGAGATCATGCTGGTGTCGTCGGCAAAGCGATGCTCGAGCTCGCGGATCTCCGCGATGCCGATGAAGTCGAGGAAGTCCTGGAAGCCCGGCATGGACGGGAGCACGTCGATCGGCGAGCCCTTCGCCTTGATCTCGCCGAGCACGGACCGCATCGCCGCGGTCGCGACCAGCAACGTGCTGAGCGGGAAGATGACGACGCTGAAGCCGAGATCGCGGAGGAACTCATGGGTGACCGGCGGGGTCTTGCCGCCCTCGGCGTAGTTGAACAGCAGGGGCACATCGGGAAAGGCGGCGGCGATCGTCTCGATCTCGTCGGTCGACTGCGGGGCCTCCACGAACAGCAGATCGGCCCCGGCCCGCCGGTAGGCGCGGGCGCGCTCGATGGCACCGTCGAGCCCCTCAACCGCCCGGGCATCGGTTCGCGCGATGATCGAGAAGTCGGGAGACCGGCGGGCTGAGACCGCGGCCGCAACCTTGGCCGCCATCTCACCCGCCGCAATGAGCTGCTTGCCCTCCATGTGCCCGCACTTCTTGGGCATCACCTGATCCTCGATGTGAATCGCCGCAACGCCCGCCGCCTCGTACTCCTGGACCGTCCGGATGACATTGATCGGATTGCCATACCCGGTGTCGGCGTCGGCGATCACCGGGAGATCCACCGCCTGAGCGATCCGGTGGGCGTTGTCCACCATCTCGGGCAGCGTCATCAAGCCGACGTCGGGCCGGCCCAGCCGCGATGCGGCGCTGCCAAAGCCGGTCATGTACACCGCCCCAAAGCCGGCTTCCTCCACCAGTCGGGCTCCGAGCGCGTCAAAACAACCCGGCGCCAGCACCATCTCACCGGAGTCGAGCAGCGGGCGCAGCCCGCGCGCACGCCCTGACCCGGCGGCGAGCAGACGCGCCATTCACACCACTCTTGCTCGTAGGACCATTCGTTCCACGACTCGCGGCGAGCTTAGGCGGCGCGGCTTCCCGCCGTCAAGAGCCCGGCGTTGCCGCTGCCGATGCCAGCTAGTAGCGTCGGAGTGGTCATGGCTCTCGGTGCCTCCACCACCTCGACGCTCCTGTCCCGACGCGACCTGCGGTTCCTGCTCCACGAGTGGCTCGGAGTCGAGCAACTGTCCGAGCGGCCGCGGTACGCGGATCAATCGGCCGAGCTCTACGACGACGTCCTCGAGCTGGCCGAGCAGCTCGCCACAGACAAGTTCGCGCCGCACAACCGTTCCGCGGACGCAGCCGAGCCCTACATCGGGGCGGACGGCACCGTCGTCCTGGTCCCGGAGATCAAGCCGGCGGTCGAGGCGTTCGCCGAGGCGGGCCTGCTCGGGACGACGATGCCCGAGTCGGTCGGCGGCATGGGTCTGCCTCACGTCATCGGCAGCGCCGCCTTCGCGTGGTTCCAAGCCGCCAACGTCGGGACGTCCGGCTACCCCTTCCTCACGGTGGGCGCGGCGAACCTGTTGCTGGCCAACGGCTCACGTGAGCAGATCGAGACCTGGGTCACGCCGATGGTCGAGGGGCGCTTCTGCGGGACGATGTGCCTGAGCGAGACGCAGGCCGGATCGTCGTTGGCCGACATCACCACCCGCGCCGAGCCGCAAGCGGACGGGACCTACCGCCTGTTCGGCACGAAGATGTGGATCTCCGGCGGCGAGCACGAGCTCACTGAGAACATCGTCCACCTCGTGCTGGCGAAGGTCCCCGGCGGGCCGGCCGGGGTCAAGGGAATCTCGCTGTTCATCGTCCCGCGATTCCTCGTTGCGGAGGACGGCTCATGTGGGCCGCGCAACGACGTCGTGCTGGCTGGTCTGAACCACAAGATGGGCTACCGCGGGACTGTCAACACGGTCCTCGGTTTCGGCGAGGGGACCCATCGGCCAGGCGGGCAGCGCGGCGCTGTCGGTTATCTGGTCGGCGAGGAGCACCGGGGCCTGAGCTACATGTTTCACATGATGAACGAGGCTCGGGTCGGCGTCGGGCTGGGCGCAACCTGCCTTGGCTACACCGCCTACCTCAAAGCCCTGCGGTACGCGCGCGAGCGCCCGCAGGGACGGCTGCTGACCGCGAAGGACCCGTCCTCCGCTCAGGTCCCGATCATCGAGCACGCCGACGTGAAGCGCATGCTCCTGGCGCAGAAGGCCTACGTCGAGGGCGCGCTGGCGCTCGTCCTCTACTGCGGCAAGCTGCTCGACGACGAGCAGTCGCTCGAGGACGAGGAGGCACGGGCGAAGGCGCACCTGTTGCTCGACGTCCTCACACCGATCACGAAGAGCTGGCCGTCACAGTGGTGCCTCGAGGCGAACTCGCTGGCCATCCAGGTCCACGGCGGGTACGGCTACGCGCGTGAGTACGACGTCGAACAGCATTACCGCGACAACCGACTGAACCCGATCCACGAGGGCACGCACGGCATCCAGGCACTCGACCTGCTCGGGCGCAAGGTCACGATGCAGGGGGGTGCGGGCCTGGTGCTCCTCGCCGAGGCGATCGGGGCGACGGTGAAGCGGGCGACCAGCGCCGGCGGCGAGGCGGCACGCCTGGGCGAGCAACTCGGCGCGGCGCTGCAGCGGTTGCTCGAGGTCACCGCCCAGGCGTGGGGATCCGGCGACTTCGCCTCCGTACTGGCCAACGCGACCGCCTACCTGGAGGCCGCCGGCCACACGGTCGTGGCCTGGCTCTGGCTCGAGCAATGGCTCGCGGCGGACGGCAAGGAGGGTGACTTCTACGACGGCAAGCGTCAGGCCGCGCGGTACTTCTTCCGCACCGAGTTGCCGAAGGCGGGTCCCCAGCTCGACCTGCTCGCGACGCTCGACCGGACGTCGCTCGACATGCAGGACGCCTGGTTCTGAGCGGCACGCGATCCGGTCAGGCCGGCGCAGGAGTCGCCATCTTGGCGACGAGATCGCCTCGCCGCGACTGCTCCTTGCCCTGGCGGAACTCGGCGATGTAGGCATTGAAGTCCCATCCGGCCAGGAACTGGGTGGCGGCGTCTCGGCCGGATGTGTAGAGCGCTTCGGCCTGGTCGGCGGGGATGTCGAACTCGGTGGTCCTCACTCCGAGCGTTGGGATCGGAATCGTCCGCGCGTAGTTGGCCTGCTCGACGTAGAGCCGGTCGTGGGCCTGCATCGTGGTGTCCATGATCGCCTTCAGGAACGCGGCCGGCGAGGAGAGGTTGTCGGCGTCGGCCTGCGCCTCGGACTGCGCGGGGAGCAGCGGGTCGGCCTGTTGGGGAGCGACCAGGAGCAGACCGAACGTGGGCCATGCGGGCGTCTGGCCGGCGGGGCAGTCGAAGAGCCAGATCGGGAAGTTCGACAGCAGACCGCCGTCGACGATCAGATGCTCGTGCCCGGTCTGTGGGTTTGGCTGACGCACGGGGTCGAAGAAGATGGGGATCGACATGCTCATCCTGACGGCCAGTGCCACCTCGAGCTGCTCGGGAGCGATCCCCAGGTGCGCTTGAGCATCGCGCGGAAGAACGAGCATCCGGCGCTCGGTCACGTCCGATGCGATCACCTGCAGCTTGTAGCGCGCCGGGTCGCCGTCCTCGACATCCGTGTTGACCAGATCGCCGAATGTCTTCACCTGCTTGGCCGCGAGCATGTCGCGCATCCAGCCGAGGAAGAAGTCACCCTTGTTGATCCCCCTCTCCCTGAGGATCGCGATTCCCTGCCCTGGCACCCCCAGATGGTCGACGGGATGCGGATCGGCGAACTGCGAGAACTTCATCTGATGCAGAACGACATCCTGGAGCTCTGATCCGCTGTAGCCGGCCGCGACCAGCGCCGCCGTGATCGCCCCCGCCGACGTCCCCGCCACACAGTGCGGCGTATACCCCTGCTCATCGAGCACCGCGAACGCCCCCGCAAGCCCGATCCCCTTCACCCCTCCACCTTCGAACACGAGGTCCACGGAACCAGCCATCAGTGCGAACCTACGCTCTCGCCCTCCGCGCGTCAAGACACCGAACGACCCGCCCTCAGGACGATGTCGGCGCGGCGACCTCGCGCATGACGCCGAGCAGTCGCGCCAGGTTGAGGCCGAGAGCCAGACGGTATCTTCCCCGCGTGAGCGTGGCCGCCGCCCGCACTCCGCTCGGAGCCCCCGACCACGCCAGGTCCGGCGCTCGTTCCCCTGAGGTCGTCCTCGCCGCCGTGGCCGCACTGACCGTCGTGGCCTTCGTGCTGCGATTCGCTCAGGTCCACCAGAGCATCGTCGGCGACGAGGTCGGTACGTACCGGGACATCTTCGGGCGGAGCTTCGGTGCCGTGCTGAACACCGTTCACACCGGCGACGAGAACTCGCCGCCGCTGTACTTGCTGCTGGCGTGGGCATCGGCCAAGCTCGGCGATCCGACGGTGTGGATCCGCCTTCCGTCAGTGGTGCTGGGCACCGCGACGGTCCCTGTGGTCTATGCGATCGGCCGCGAGACGGTCGGACGGATCGGCGGCCTCATCGCGGCCGGCGTCATGGCGATGGCGCCGTTCTCGATGTGGAGCCAGGCCGCGCCCGGGGACAACGCCTACGTCGTCCTCGACGATCAGCTCGTTCGGCTGCGCGCGTTCGCCAGGCCTGGGCCACGCGGCTTCGCGCTCATCGCCCGCAGGCGCTATGCGGGCTTCGCGACCACCGAGGTTCTGACCTACCACCGCAGCACCCCCTGAGCGCACGTGTGGCATGTCTGAACCTGCCCTCCCACCCGGCTGGCTTCCCAAGGCCGAGTACGACGCGATCTTCAGCCGGGTCCCCCGACTCTGCGTCGAGGTCGTGATCGCGGACCCGGAGCGCGGTGTCCTGCTGACGCTGCGCGACATCCCGCCCAACGTCGGCGCCTGGCACATCCCGGGAGGCACCGTGTTGTTTGCCGAACCGGTCGTCGAAGCCGTCCGGCGCGTGGCTCGCTTCGAACTGGGCCTCGACGTCGACGTCGGCGAGCTGCTCGGCTACATCGAGTACCCGAGTCACTACACCGCCGGTCTCGATTGTCCCGTCGGCCTGGCCTTCCGCGCGGAGCCCTTCGGCGGAGCGCCGAGCGCGGAGCAGCTGCCGGACGGCTGCGTCTGGTTCCGCCGCCTGCCCACCGGTCTCTACGCGGAGCAGCGGGAGTTCCTCGCCCGCCGGCTGGGTTTCCCCCCGGAGCCGGCCTGACGCCAACTTGTCAAGCTGACCGTCGTGCACGACAACTCGGACCGCCGCGTGAGCCAGGACGGGATCCTCGTCGGCGAGGACGGCGTCGCCCGCTGCTGGTGGGCGGACTCGGCCCCCGAGTACCGCGCCTACCACGACCACGAATGGGGCGTCCCCGTCTCCGACGACGTCCGGCTGTTCGAGAAGCTCAGCCTGGAGGGATTCCAGGCTGGGCTGTCGTGGCTCACGATCCTGCGCAAGCGAGAGGCGTTCAGGAGCGCGTTCGCGGGCTTCGAGTTCGAGCGGATCGCCCGCTTCGACGAGCGCGACGTCGCCCGCCTGCTCGGCGATGCGGGGATCGTGCGCCATCGCGGGAAGATCGAGGCGGTGATCAATAACGCCCGTCGCGCGCTGGAGCTCGTCGGTGCCGAGGGATCCCTCGCCGCCTATGCCTGGCGCTTCGAGCCGCAGGCGCGCACCGGGCGGCTCGACCGCCCGCGGCTGGCCGAGCTCTCCGCCACGGCCGAGTCACGAGCGCTGGCCAAGGACCTCAAGCGGCGCGGCTGGCGGTTTGTCGGCCCGACGACCGCGTACGCGTTCATGCAGGCCATGGGCCTGGTCAACGATCATCTCGGCGGCTGCGACGCCTGGGCGAGCGTGGACCGCGCCCGGGCGCGGTTCGAGCGCCCCGGAGCCGCGCACGGGCGGGGCTCCCTCAGCTGAGCGGGGCGGGTGAGCCTCGTGACGGCGAGGTTCATCCACGTGCCGCCAGGGGGCGAAGGTATTTTCCGAGAACGTTGCAATAGGCTCTGCGCAGCCCGACCGGGGACGACAGGAAGTCAGCGATGGCGACAACGGCGTCAAGATCACCAGGTGAGAGCGCCGGACCGGCGTCTGAGCCGCGGCGCGTCCGCATCGCGATCATCGGCAGTGGCTTTGCCGGCCTCGGCATGGGCATCAGGTTGCGGCAGGCGGGCGTCGAGGACTTCGAGATCCTCGAGCGCTCGCAGGACATTGGGGGCACCTGGCGCGACAACAGCTACCCGGGCTGCGCCGTCGACGTGCAGTCGCATCTGTACTCGTACTCGTTTGCGCCCAACCCGAACTGGACCCGCGTGTACTCGCCCCAGCAGGAGATCTGGGCCTACATCCGGCGCTGCGCCGACGAGTTCGGAGTCACCGAGCACGTCCGCCTCGGGCACGAGGTGCTCGGGGCGGACTGGGACGACGGGCGAGCGCGTTGGCTGATCGAGACCTCGGCCGGACCGGTCGAGGCGCAGTTCCTGATCTCGGCGATGGGACCGCTCAGCGACCGGTCGCTGCCCGATATCGCCGGGCTCGAGAGCTTTGAGGGCGCCTGCTTCCACTCAGCGGCGTGGGACCACGGCTACGACCTGGCCGGCAAGCGAGTGGCGGTGATCGGCACCGGCGCGTCGGCGGCCCAGTTCGTCCCCGAGATCCAGCCGACGGTGAGCCGCCTGCTCGTGTTCCAGCGCACGCCCCCTTGGACGTTCCCCAGAAACAACCGCCGCATCACCCGGGTCGAGCGCTCACTCTACCGACGCTATCCCGCGCTCCAGCGGATTGTGCGCGCGCGCCAGTACTGGTACCGCGAGACGCTCGCCATGTTCCTGCAGCGTCCGGGACGGACCGCCCCCATCGAATGGGTCGCGCGAGCCCGGCTGCGCCGGCAGGTGCCCGACGAGGCACTGCGCGAAAAGCTCACGCCGACCTACCGCATCGGCTGCAAGCGAATCATCGTCTCCGACGACTATCACCCCGCGCTGACCCGCGAGAACGTCGCGCTGATCACGGACCCCATCCAGCGCGTGGAGGCATCCTCGATCGTGACCGCCGACGGGAACGAGCATCACGTCGACGCGATCATCCTCGGCACGGGCTTCCATCCGATCGCCGTCGCCGACCCGCTGCGCGGCCGCGACGGCGTCACGCTCGCCGCGCGCTGGGCGCCGCGCCGCGAGGCCTATCTCGGCACCACGGTCGCCGGCTACCCGAATTACTTCATGCTGATCGGGCCCAACACGGCCACCGGCCACACCTCGGCCCTGCTCTACGCCGAGGCGCAGATCGAGTACGTCATCGACTGCCTGGCGTATCTCGAGCAGCGCGGCCTGAGCTCGCTCGACGTGCGCGCCGAGGTGCAGGCCGCCTACAACGACGATCTGCGGCGGCGACTGAAGGGCACCGTGTGGACATCGGGTGGCTGCGGAAGCTGGTACCTCGATGCCGACGGGGGCACCTCGGTCATCTGGCCGGGGTACACGTGGCAGTTCACCAAGGCCCTGCGCAGATTCGACCCGAACGCGTACGAGCTCCGCGCCCACGACCACGCCGCGGTCGGCTGAGGCGGCAGGGAGCTCGTCGGCCGACACCGCGCCCGCACGCAGCAGGCGCGGCGCGGGCCGCCGGCAATCCTCAGGCGGCCTTCAACTCGCGCTCCGCCCGCAGCCAGTTCCCGAAGTCGTCCGACTCGCCCGACTCGAGGTGGATGAAGTAGGCGCGTTCGGCGATCTGCCCGTGATCAGGCGTGCGCCGCTTCGTCCTGGGCTTGGTCGCGCGCGCGCGCTTGGCGGCCGGCTTGGCGGCCGGCTTGGCGGTCTTCTCGGTCATGGTGGTCCTCCTGGTCTCGGTCGTCGTGTCCACTGGCGGCTGCAATTCGGCTTGCGCGCTCCGTGTTCGACGCGAGCGCGGTGACACCTTCGCGACGGGGCCCGTTTCGCCGGGTGGTCAGAATGGAGTGGATGGCGTTCCACGTCCGCCTGCACCGCAGCCTCCGCCCCGAGGACGCGTTCAACCTCACCGAGGACGAGGCGAGGAATCGCATCGCGGATTCCCGCCGCCGCGGGGCCTGGATCCAGATCGTCGAGGGACCGGCGCTCACCGCCGATCAGCGGGCGAAGCGACGCGGGTGGCTGAACGCCTCCGAGCTCGGCGAGGACGTCACCGAGCGGTTCCTCACGGCCGATAGCGCCGTCGGGGCGAGCGGGCACGACACTTCCCCGCAGGGCGCGCGCGTGGGCCTGGCGGCGGCGGTCATCGCCGGGGTGCTCACGGTGGCTCTGGCGGCCCTCATCGTCGCCCGCATGCCCGGCGGCGGCGTCCGGGCCGCGAGCGAGTCCGGCCGGACGGCGGGCGCGCCCAGCGACATCGCCTCGGTGGCCGATCTTCGGCGCTATGTGGTCAGCCGATCGCTGTGGCGCGGGACACCGACGACGTTCCCGGGGTCGCTCCAGATCGCCTTCGGCCAGCAGTTCGTCACCGGCAGCCCGACGCTCGCTGCGGTTGACGGCGGCGCCGCCAGCGCCTACTCGGTCTCAGAGCTCATCGGCGATGGGGCCAGCTTGGCCGGCGAGCCGATCTACGTCGTCGGGCGGGTCGCGTCGCGGACGTCGTCGCCGGTGGGTACCGACGGCTGGACGCGCGAGGGCGCGCTCGATGTTGAGCTCGCCGGCCCGAGCGGCCCCGACCGGGTCCACGGTCTGATCAGCTACGGCTACGCGGCACCGGCCGTCGGCACCGTCGTCTTCTTCCGGGCGGTGGTCGCGGCGGTCGGGACGACCACGGGAGGACGACTCCACGACGTATGTGATCAGCCTCGAGGATCCCGCGCCGACGACCGCGTTCGGCCCGACCCACACCGACACGGTGACGAGCCTCGCGCGGCAGTTCGGCCGCAGCGCGGTGCCGTAACTCCGCTCGCCGGGACGCGGGCGGCGCCGGGTCATCCGCCGCTCAGTTGGACGGCCTTCACGATCAGCAGGACGACCGACACCACGAGGTAGCCGCGGAGGCTGAGCATCGCGACCTTGCGGCCGGTCGACCATTGCGGTCGGCCGAGGAGCGCCAGCGGCGGCATCGTCCATTGCTGTTTGGGGATGGCCGGTCCGGTCTCGATCACGGTGACTGCCGCGGCGCCGCGCCTGGAGCGCAGCGCGAACAGTCCGAACGCGAGCAGCCCGAGCGCCAGGACGGCCCCCCCGATCAGCGCGACCTTGGTCACGTCGATGTTCGGGAACACGGTGGTGGCCATCAGGATCAGCGACAGCAGCACCAGGATCGCGACGATCACGCTGGCGAGAACGTTCAGCCACCCCGGGTTGCGCCACGGCCCGAGCACCTCGCGGTCGTTGCACAGCAACAGCAGGAACACGCTCGCGCTGGGCAGCAGCACACCGGCGAGCGCCTGCACCGACTCCGTGATCACCCCCAGCGGGGCGCCGGGGATCAACACGATCGCGCCCGCCGCGAAGATCATCAGGGCAAACAGCGAATAGAACAGCTTCGCGTCGGCGAACGTGCGGTGCAGCGAGCTGTGGGTACCGAACACGTCGCCGACCGCGTAGCTGGTCGACAACGTCAGCGCCCCCGCGCCGATCAACGACGCGTTCAGCAGCACGATCGCGAACAGGCCGCCCGCGGGCGACCCCAGATAGTGCTCCAGACCGGTCGCCGTCCCCCCGGCGTCTGTGAACTGCCCCGCCGCCGAGGTACCGCCGAACGCGAACGCCGAGACGCACATCAAAGCCGCTGCTCCGATCACCACGACCACCGCACCGATCCACGTATCGACCCGCTCGTAATTGATCCACCGCGGCGTGATCCGCTTGTCGATGATGTTCGACTGCTGAAAGAACAGCTGCCACGGCGCCACCGTCGTCCCCACGATCGCGATGATCAGCAACACCGAGGCCGACGTCGCGCCGCCCTGGATCCCCGGAATGAAGAAGTTGTGAACGATCGGCGACGCCTTCGGATGCGCCATGAAGAACAGCGGGACGACCAGAAAGTTCGCGAACACGAACACGAACATCGCACGCTCCCACGAGCGAAAGCTGCCCGTGACCGTGATCGCGATCAGTGCCACCGCCGCGACCGGGACCGAGATGTACTGCGATACCCCGAAATAACCCAGCGCGAGGCTCACGCCGATGAACTCGGTGACGATCGTCAGAAAGTTCAGCAGAAACAGATCGCCGACCGAGAACCAGCCCCAGAACCGCCCGAACCGCTCGTTGATCAACCGCGCGTGACCGACACCCGTCACCGCCCCCAACCGCACCACCATCTCCTGATTGACCACCAACACCGGGATCAGCAACAACAACACCCACAACAAACTCGTCCCATAGTTCTGACCCGCCTGCGAATACGTCGCCACCCCGCCGGCGTCGTTATCGCCGACCATCACGATCAAACCCGGACCCATGATCGCCAACAACGCCAGCGCCCGCGCCCGCATCCCACGACGCCCACCCTCATGCTGTCCGATCGTCCCGAACGCACCCTGGATGTCGCCGACATGCGCCGAGTCGAGCACGAAGCGCTCCCGCGCCGGCGTGGCGCCGGGGGCGCCAGGGGTCGCCGGCGCGTCCGGAGTGGTGCCCGAGTCCGTCGTCATCGCGGGCTGCGGCTGCTTCCGCCGCTCGGTCGAGTCATCCGCGGGCCTCGCCGGCCCGTCGTCGCCATTCCTCGGGTACCAGAAGCTCGAGCACGTCATCGAAGGCGATCACTCCGATCGGCTTCCGGTCACTGTCGATGACCGGAATCGCGAGCAGGTTGAAGTCGCTCATCAGCCTCGCGACCTCGGGCAGCTCGGTCTCCGGCGTCACCGTCGGCACCGCGCTCTCGATCAGGGTGGTGACCGGCGCCCGCTCCTGTCCGATCAACAGCTCCGAGGAGAAGACCCCGCCGATCAGGCTCCCCTGTTCGTCGATGACCCACAGCACGAGCAGCTGCGAGGGCGCCAGCTCGCTCCGGCGCACGTACTCCTGACCGTCAGCGACCGTCGCGGCGGCCGGAAGCGAGGGAAAGTCGGGGTTCATCAGGCCGCCGGCGGTCGACGGGTTGTAGCCCAACAGGCGCTTGATCTTCAGCTGCTTGGCCGCCGGCAGCAGGTTCAACACCGGGATCCGGCGATCCTGCTCGATCTCCAGCAACAGATCCGCCGCATCGTCGCTGGCCATCCGCGCCAGCACGGCGGCGACCTCTTCATCCGAGCGCTCGCGCAGGAACTCGACCTGATGTTCGTCGTCGAGCTCCTCGAACACATCCGCCTCGAGCTCCTTGTCCTGCCCCACCGCCGCCAGGATCTCCTCACCCTCATCATGCGACGCCGCCTCGACAAGATCAGCGATCTGCGCCGGATGCAGCCGCGCCAGCCGGCGATGAGCCAGACGCAACCGCGAGGACGGGACGTGCGCGACGAACGGCTCGGTCTGCGGCCAGGGCACCGACTCGGTGTGCTCGTGTTCCTGTCCCCGCAGGCGCCGCGGGAGCAGGCGCCTCACCCCCGCGCCGAGGCTCGGGTCGATACCCGCCACGCGCCAGGTCCCGTCCTGTTGGACCAGCTCCACGTCACGGACCTTGACCAGCCGGGCCGTGGTGACATCGATCACGCTTCGGCCGAGGAGGTCGCCACGTAAGAGCACCTCACCTGGGCGGCGCTCGAACTGGGCCAGGTTGAGCTTGGTGGTCGCGGTGCGGGCTGCGCCCGGCTCCAGTCGCGCGATCCTGTCCGCGGGCACGAACGCCTCCCGGCCACCGATCCGGGCCTTGAGACCCGTGACCGGCGGCAGCTCATCGCCGGAATCGAGCCGGACGATGACGTCTTCGACGCGGCCGAGGCGCTCGCCACCCGAGTCGAGCAGCGGGCTGCCGAGCAGGGACGACAGGTCGAGAACGGGTTCGGTTGTCGTCATGCGCATGAAGACTCCATCGTGCGGGGGCGTCACTTGTGACCGAGTCGTGAACGTCTTGTCGGCCGGGGAACATTGCTCCGGTCCCGCTGCGGGGTGCAGAACGACGGTCGGGCCGCCCGGACCCGTCGGCGCCCGAGACCTGCGTACCATCCGGGTGAGTGTGCCCAGGCCCCCTGCGACCCATGCCACGAGACCGGGGGACGGGTGAACCGTGAGCGCGACCGCCTCACCGCCGAGACGACCGCCCTCCCGACCGGACCCATCGCCCGGGGCGCCCGGCGGCCCTGACGCCGTACCCGACATCCGGCGCCGCCCGCGCGTCTGGCGGATCCTGCTCGGATGCGCGATCGTGATCGCATTCAGCGCGGCGACGACCGTCGTCTTCATCAAGGGCGAGATCAAGAACCTCGCCCACGATCTGAGCGTCAACGGAGCCGTCAAGGTGTCCCGCGGCTCGCTGGCCCCGGTCGGATTCGGCGATCCGCAGACGCTCCTGCTCGTCGGCAACGATCAGCGCAAGCACACCACCACCTCGCCGGTGTTGCCCCATTCCAACGAGATGCTGCTCGTGCGCATCGATCCGAACAAGCCGTGGATCTCGATGATGTCGATTCCTCGGGAGCTCCAGGTCCTGATCCACACGCCGGGCGGACCGGTCACGACGCGCCTGAACGCGGCACTCACCTATGGAGGCACGTCGCTGCTGGTCTCGACGATCCGCCAGCTCACCGGCCTGCCGATCAACCACGTGGTGATGATCGACTTCAACCACTTCAAGACCGCCGTCGACAACATCGGGTGCGTGTACTCCACCGTCGACCGTCGCTATTACCACGTCAATGTCCCCGGCGACCCGCAGCAGTACCAGGAGATCAACCTCCAGCCCGGCTATCAGCGGATGTGCGGTGTGCAGGCGCTGCAGTTCGTCTCCTACCGCCACGGCGACACCTCGCTCGTGCGCGATGCCCGCGATCAGGACTTCCTGCTCGACGTCAAGAAGGAATACGGACCCTCGCTGACCGACATCGGCACCATCCACAAGTTCGAGAGCGTTTTCGGCCACACGGTGCAGGTCGACCGAGGGCTGCAGACATCGAGCGGCGTGGAGAACCTGCTCGGAACCCTGATCTCCTCAGAGAGCCTGCGGGTGCGCCAGGTGCAGTTCCAGGTCACTCTGCAGCCCACGGGTGCCAACGCGTGCTCGTGTGACACCGCGAGCCCACAGCAGATCGCCGCCAGCGTGCACTCGTTCCTGCACGGCGCCGATGCGATTCCGACGCGGAGCACCGCTGCCGCGGCGCGCGCCGTCCATCACCACGGCGTGGCGGCCAAGCTACCGCTCGTGCCGATCTCGGGCGCCGGCCTGAACCCGGCCCGCGCGGCTGCCGCCAGGCTCCCGTTCCCGCTCGAGTACCCGCGGGTGCAGGACGCCGGCGGCAGCTTCGAGCCCGTCACCCACCGCAACTACCTGATCCACGCTCCCGACGGGAGCGCGTATCCCGCCTACGTAGCGGTGTTCTCGGCCGGGCAACTCGGCCAGTACTACGACGTGCAGGGCACGACCTGGACGGACGCGCCGATGTTCGCTGATCCCGACCAGACGGTGACCGTCGGCAGCAGGACCTACTCCCTGTACTACTCGGGGGCCCATCTGATGCTCGTCGCCTGGTTCGAGCACGGCGCGGTGTACTGGGTCCACAACTCGCTCACCGACGCCGTCCTCAACGGCGAGCTGCTGGCCATAGCCGAGCAGACCACTCCGGTCGGCACGCCCGGCCGGCCGGGCAGCCCCATCGGCACGACGAGCGCGCCCGGTCACACCCGGCTGAGCGCCGTGGTCGTGCCGACCCGGATCGGCGGCGCCGTCACCACGACCACCCTGGCCGAGACGATCGGCTCGATCGGCGGGCTGGTGACGCTGATCGCCGTGCCGCTGCTGTGCGTTGCCCTGCTGCGCCGCCGCCGTGAGCTGTCCACGCTGCGCGACGATCTCCAGGAGACGCTGACGCGCGAGGCCCGGATCCGGTCGCGACTGCAAGCTCGCCGGCGCTGAGACCCGGCCCGCGGCCGGCAACCCGCCCGCGTCAGTCAGACCCGGCCGGTGTCCCGACGGTAGGACCAGGCCGCGAGGAGGGCGAGGACCACGGACCACGCCGCGACCGTGATCCAACCCCGCGCGCCCCAGCCGTGACCGTTGATCGCCGTGCGGCTGGCCTGAACGAGCCACCACGAGGGCAGGAACGGTCCGAAGCGGTACAGGAAGCCACTGGTGATCGGGAACCAGGTGCCGCTGACGAAGGCGAGGATCGAGACCAGGCCTCCCATGATCGGCCCGACCGAGTCGGTGGTCACGAGATGGCCGATCAGGATCCCGAGCGCCGCGAAGGGGAGCAGACCGACGAGGATCAGTGCCGTCATCGCCGCCCAGCGCTGCGCGGACAGGCTGACGCCGAGCGCGGCGCCCGACGCGTACAGCAGCGCAAGGCTCAGCAGCGCCATGACGTACGCGGTCACCACTTTGGCGCGGAAGTAGGCGCGCGGCCTCAGCGGGCTGATCCGCAGCTGCCGGGTCCAGCCGACCTGGCGCTCACCGGCGATCCGGGCCCCGGTGGAGATCATCGCCGCCATCGTGCCGAACGAGGCCAGGCCCACCATGTAGTACAGCGGGAACGAGATCCCGGTCCCACCGATGTTGTGATTGTTGCGCTGCGGCGCCGCGATGACCCAGTACAGGACGAGCGGAAAGCCGAGCGAGAAGAGGTAGAAGCGGCGGTTGCGGAAGGTGCGCAGGAGCTCGTAGCGGGTGTAGGCCAGTCCGTTCACGACCTCACCAAGTCCGGCGCATCCTCGTCGGGATCCCCCGTCAGTTGCAGGAAGGCGTCCTCGAGCCCGGCCCCGGTGATCTCGATGTCGCGCGCCGCCGGGTATTGCCCCAGCAGTGCCCGGATCGCCCCATCGGAGTCCGAGCAGCTGAGGATCACCGCCACGCCATGTCGCTCGACCGCGTTCACGCCCGGAAGCTCGGCGAGCCGGGACGGCTCGACGCCGGGAAGCGTCGCCCGAATCCTCCGGAGTCCGACCCGGGCCTTGATCTCGGTGGTGGCGCCGTCGGCCACGATCCGACCGTGGGCCATCAGGATCGCGCGGTCGGCGTTGGCGTCGGCCTCCTCGAGGTAGTGGGTCGCGAACAGAACGGTCTTGCCGCGGGCCGCGAACGCACGCATGATCGCCCAGAACTCGCGGCGCCCCTCCACGTCCATGGCCACCGTCGGCTCGTCGAGCACGAGGATGTCCGGATTGCTGACCAGCGCCACCGCGAAGCGCACACGCTGCGTCTGGCCGCCCGACAGCTTCTGCGTCCGCTGGCTCGCCGCCTGCTCGAGCCCGGTCAGCTCGAGCACCTCCTCGATGTCCAGCGGATCGGGATACAGGGACCCGATCATGGCCACCACCTCGCGGACCGACAGATCGCGGATCAGCTCGCCGGTCTGCAGCATCGCGCCGACCATGCCGGCGTCGACGGCTTCGCGGGGCGAGCGAGCGAACACGGACACGCTCCCGGCGTCCGGGATCGTCAGGCCGAGCAGCATGTCGATCGTCGTCGACTTGCCCGCCCCATTGGGTCCCAGCAGCGCAACGGTCTCGCCGCGCTCGATCGCGACATCGATCCCGCGCACCGCGCGGATTGGGCCCTTGGGCCCGCGAAAGCTCTTGGTGAGGCCGTGGAGCCGGATTCCCTCTCCGCGCCCCGGAGAACTGTGCCCACTCATCCGGCTTGCGGCTTGCCCATCCGGAGCCATCGTCAAACCAGCCTCCGTCACGGTAGCGTTCGCCCATCGCGCGCAACGTTCCGATTCGAGGCCGGATGATACGGCTCGGGCAACTGCTCAAGCTCGCCGACGTCGTCGACAGCGGCTCCGAGGTCAAGGCGTTCCTCTTGACCGAACCCGTGTGGGTCAACGGGGTCCGGGAGGCGCGTCGCGGGCGGCAGCTCAACCCGGGCGACGTGGTCCGCGTCGGCGATCACGAACTGCGCGTGACCTCGGCGAGTCCGGACGGTCTGTGACAGCGGCGGGTACTGGAAGAATGGCGGCATGGGCTCGCTCGTCCTGACCTCGACCCTGGTCCCGCGCGGGACGCGCAGCTGATCCGCGTACTCCTGACGGAGGGCTCGAGCCTCACCTCGCGCGAGGTCGTGAGTTGTCTCGGTCCGGCCGGATACCGCCTTGAGGTGCTCGACCCGGACCCGTTCTGCATCGCTCGATTCAGTCGCTGGGTGGCCAAGGTGCATCGTCTCCGGCCCGCTCGTCGCGGTCGGCCCATTCGAGCAGTGTCTCCAGCGAGAAGGCGACATCGTCGATGCCCGTGTGCAGGTCGCCGAGTCGCGCAAACCGATCGGGAACGGTGGCGATCGTGCAGTCCTGCGGCAGCACGTCGTCGATCTCGTCCCAGGCGATCGGCGTGGACACGGTCGCCTCGCTGACGCCGCGGACCGAGTAGGCACTGCGGATCGTGTGGTCGCGCGCATTCTGGTTGTAGTCGACGAACACCTTGTCGGGCTCGCGGTCCTTGCGCCACCACGTCGTCGTGACGTCGCGCCCGGCGCGGCGCTCGGCTTCGCGCGCGAACGCCAGCGCGGCCCGTCGCACGTCGGCGAAGCCCCAGCGCGGCTCGATCCGGACGTAGATGTGGATGCCCGAGCCGCCGGAGGTCTTGGGCCAGCCGAGGATGCCGAGCTCCTCGAGCAACTCGTGCGCCACATGGGCCACCCGGCGGACGGCGGCGAAGTCGCACTCAGGCATCGGATCGAGATCGATGCGCCATTCGTCGGGTCGCTCGGTGTCGGCGCGGCGGGAGTTCCACGGATGGAACTCGACCGTCGACATCTGCACGGCCCAGATCACGCTGGCCAGGCTGGTCACGCACAGCTCGTCCGCGTGCCGCCCGGAGGGGAAGTCCACCCTCACCGTGTCCACCCACGGCGGCGCGGCCTTGGGCAGCCGCTTCTGGTGCACCTTCTCGCCCTCGACGCCGCGCGGGAAACGGTGCAGCATGCAGGGCCGTTGCGCCAGTGCGCGGACGATCCCGTCACCCACGCTCAGGTAGTAGTGGGCCAGATCGAGCTTCGTCTCCCCGCGGGCGGGGAAGTACACCCGAGCCGGGTTGGAGATCCGCACCGTCCTCCCGGCAACCGGAAGCTCGATTGGCTCGTTGCCCTCAGCGGCGGCCACGATCACGCCACGATACGACGGATCGCAACACCAATAGGCTCTTGATGCTCATGACCGACAAGGAGGCAGCATGGAATACCGGCAGCTGGGCCGCTCTGGGCTGCGGATCTCACGATTGACGCTGGGGACGATGTCGTTCGGCGGCCGGGGCCAGTTCCGCAATGTCGGGGAGGTCGATCTGGACGGTGCGCGGCGCCAGATCGCGATGGCGATCGACGCTGGCGTGAACCTGATCGATACCGCCGACATCTACTCCACCGGCGCCTCCGAGGAGATCATCGGCGAGGCTCTCAAGGGCCGGCGCGACGAGGTGCTGCTGGCGACCAAGGCCCGGTTCGCGATGGGGCCCGGCCCAAACGATGCCGGACTCTCGCGCCACCACCTGATCGAGGCCTGCGAGGCGAGCCTGCGCCGGCTGCAGACCGATCACATCGATCTCTACCAGGTGCACGAGTGGGACGGACGGACCCCGCTGGAGGAGACGCTCGGCGCTCTGGGCCATCTTGTCAGCAGCGGCAAGGTCCGGTACGTCGGCTGCTCGAACTACGCCGGCTGGCAGGTGATGAAGGCGCTCGGGATCGCCCGCGAGCGGGGATTGCCAGAGTTCGTCAGCCAACAGGTGTACCTGTCGCTGCAGGAGCGCTCGGCCGAGTACGAGATCGTTCCCTCGGCCATCGATCAGGGCCTCGGACTGCTGATCTGGAGCCCGCTCGCCGGCGGACTCCTGTCCGGGAAATATCGGCGCAACGAGCCGCCGCCGGAAGGCACCAGGCATGCGAGCGAGTGGAGCGAGCCGCCGGTCTACGACGTCGACAAGCTCTACGACACGATCGAGGTGCTGGTCGAGATCGCCGGCGCTCGCGGCGTCTCCGCGGCGCAGGTCGCGCTGGCCTGGCTGCTCGCCCGCCCCGGGGTCTCAACGGTGATCATCGGTGCGCGTACGGAGGAGCAACTGGCCGACAACCTGGCGGCGGAGGCGCTCGAGCTGAGCCCGGACGAGCAGGCGCGGCTCGAGGCGGTCAGCCGCCCGCCGCTGATCTACCCGTTCTGGCATCAGCGCGCCTCGGCCAGGGATCGCCTGAGCGCCGCCGATCTCTCGCTGATCGCTCCGCACACGGGGTAGCGGGACTCGGGCTGGTGGTCAGTCGCGAGCTACCACGCTAGACTGGCCTGGAAGGGCCGAGCTGTGCTCGGCCGAAAGCAGTGCCCCGCGTTTCCGCAGTCGTTGCCTCGCAGCACCCTCCGCGTACGCAGTGCACATACCCCGGAGGGGGATCAGGATGGCAACAGGAACCGTGAAGTGGTTCAACGACGACAAGGGCTTTGGCTTCATCGAGCCCGACGAAGGAGGCAAGGACCTCTTCGTGCATCACAGCGCAATCCAGGGCAACGGCTTCAAGTCGCTGACCGAGGGCGCGAAGGTGAGCTACGACGCTGAGCAGGGCCAAAAGGGCCCGGCGGCGGCGAACGTCCAGCCCGTCTGAGCCGAGCGGCTTCGAACTGCGACGGGGGGCCCGACGGGTCCCCCGCTCGCTCTCGCCGCACCCGAGACGCCCGTCCGCGTGCGGAAATACACGATTAAGGACGGACAGCCATGGCCTCCAGCGGCAAGAAGAAGACCACGATGGCGAAGCTCGCCCGTGAAAGCCGTCTCCGCGAGCGCCGGGCGGCCAAGGCGGCCCGCAAGGACGCCAGGAAGCTGGCCGCTTTGAACGGGCCCGATCTACCTGACGAGGCCGGGACCGAACAGGACTTCGACGGGGACGTCGAGGCCGGGACCGAAGAGGACTTCGACGGGGACGTCGAGGCCGGCGTCGAAGCGAAGTTGTAGCGACCGCGACCGCGACCGTCGCTACGGTTGGTGCTCAGTCGCCCTCCACGCCGAGTCTTGGTATGACATCGAATCCCAGTACCGGTGAGCTCGTCGCGCTCGGCGCGCCGACCGTGCTCCCCGAGGGGTCGCGCGTGCGGCTGCGCCAGGGCAGGCCGGCGGACAAGGAGCTCCTGCTCCGCGGCTTCGAGCGCTTGAGCGAGGAGTCCCGCTACCGACGCTTTCTCGCGCCGATGCCCGAATTGCGCGAGCCGATGCTGAGCTATCTGCTCGACGTCGACCACCACACCCACGAGGCGATCGTGGCGCTCGACGAGCGGACCGGCGAAGGAGTCGGCGTGGCCCGGTACGTGCGCAACGAGCAGCGCCCCGATACCGCGGAGGTCGCCGTCACGGTGATCGACGACTGGCAGGGCCGCGGGCTGGGCACGCTGCTGCTCGACGTGATCGCCGCCCGCGCCCGCGAGGAGGGCATCACCACGTTCCGGGCGATGATGCTCGGCACCAATCAGGACATGATGGATGTGTTCGAGCGACTCGGTCCGGTCCGCGTGATCGATCGCGAGTCCGGGACGGTGGAGATCGAGATCCCGATTCCCGAGGTCGGCCTCTCGGCCGCCCTGCGCAAGCTGCTCGCCGTGGTGGCCCGCGAGGACGTCGCCGCGCCGCTCAGCGACCGACGCGGCGCCGGCCGGTGATCTGCCACGGCCCGGGCACGAGGTCGAGGATCAGGTTCACGACCCACACGATCAGCGTCGCCTCGACCAGGGTCCAGAACCCGTAGATGTGAAAGCCGCCCACGATGTCCGTCGTGAGCACGAGCATCAGCAGCGAGACGAAGAACCAGGCCAGGCCGAAGGTGAGGATGGCCAGGGGAAGCGTGACCAGTCGCAGCAGTGGCTTGAGCACCGTGTTGAGGACTCCGAACACGGCGGCCGCCACCAGCAGCGCTCCGGCGTCGGTGACATCCACACCCTGGATCGCCGCGGCGAGGATCGCGAGCACGATCGCGTTGGTCAGCCACGAGACGGCCAGGCGGACGGGCAGCGAGGGTTGACTGCGTCGTTCAGCGCGCGTAGAGCTCATCGAACACGCTCGCATAGCGGTCATACACGACGTTGCGCTTGACCTTCATCGTCGGCGTCAGCTCCCCCGTCTCCTGCGATAGATCGTGGTCCAGGATCGCGAAGCGCTTGATCTGCTCGACCTGCGCGTAACGCGCGTTGGCTCTGTCGAGCGCCTCCTGCACGAGGGCGCGCACCTCCGGGTGCTGCGCCAATGTGGCGAGATCCTCCGGCAGCCCGTGCGCACCGGCCCACGGGACGATGGCCTCAGGATCGAGCGTGACCACGGCCACCGGGTAGGGCCGCCGGTCGCCGTACATCACCGCCTGCGAGATGAAGGGTGACTGCTTGAGGTCGTTCTCGAGATTCGCCGGCGCCAGGTTCTTGCCCCCGGCGGTGATGATGATGTCCTTCTTGCGGCCGGTGATGCTGAGGAAGCCGTCCTCGTCCAGCGACCCGAGATCGCCGGTGTGCAACCAGCCCTCGGGGTCGAGGATCTCGGCCGTGGCCGCCTCGTTGTCCCAATAGCCCGAGAACACATGCGGCCCGCGCATGAGGATCTCGCCGTCGTCGGCAGTCCGGACCTCGACCCCGGGGAGAGCGCGCCCGACCGTCCCAAAGCGCAGCGCGGCCTGAAGGTTCACGGTGCCGATGCCCATCGTCTCGGTCATCCCATAGCCCTCCATCACCGGGACGCCCGCGGCGTAGAAGAACTCGAGGATCTCGGGCGCGATCGGCGCGGCCCCGGTCAGCGCCTCACGCAGATGGCCGCCGAACAGCGCTCGGACCTTGGCGAAGATCTCCTTGTCGGCGTGGTCGAACGGCTCGCGCAGATCGGCGGGGACCGGCTCGCCGCGAGCCTCCAGGCCGCGGACCCGAACCCCGAGCCGGACGGCCCGGACGAGATCGTCGTGGCGCTCCGGCGGGACCTGGGAGGAGGCGAGCGCGTAGAGCTTCTCGAAGATCCGGGGAACGGACGGGAGGTAGTTTGGGTGGACCTCCATCAGCTCGGGGATGATCTGTCGGGTGTCCCCGCCGAAGTAGGCGATCGTCGCGCCGACCTGGAAGGCGGCGAGCTGGATGAGCTGCGCGAACACGTGCGCGAGCGGGAGATACAGGTAGACGACCTCGCCGGGGAGCAGCGTCCGGATCTCGAGCACGATCGAGCACACCGACATCGCGCTGCGGTGCGAGAGCACGCAGCCCTTCGGCGGGCCGGTCGTCCCCGACGTGTAGATGATCAGGGCCGGATCCTGAGGCGAGACCGTGTGGCGATCACGGGCCGACGCTCCCGCGCCGGCATCGCTCGCGATGTCGGCGAGGGCGACGACCCCCGCGGGGGCGTCATCCGCGTCGACCATGAACACGAAGCGCAGTGCGGGCAGCGCGCCGCGCACGGCCTCGATCTTGGCCAGCTGGGCCGCGTCCTCGACGACGACCGCGACCGCCCCGGAGTTGCCGGCGACCCACTCGCACTCCTCCGGCGAGTTGGTCGGATAGATCGGGACGACCACCGCCCCCATGCTCCACAGGGCGTAGGCGGCGATCGACCACTCCGGGCGCGTGTTGGCCAGGATGCAGACGCGGTCGCCGGGCTCGATCCCCTGGGCGAGGAAGCCGTCGGCCAGGCGTTCGATCTCCTGGGTGACCTCGGCATAGGAGCGGTCCTGCCACGTCCCATCGCGGTGCTCGCGCACGGCCGCGTGGCTGCTGTAGCGCTCTCCGGCGAAGGCCGCCAGCTGTGCGGCCGTGTGCGGTGCGGCGTCGGTCTGGGTCATCGCAGCTCTCTCCTCCTCCTCGAGCGGTCGCTGAGCCTATCGCTCGAGTCAGATCATAGGCTTCGGCGCGTGAGCTCCATCTTCACGCCACTGCACCGCGGCGGCTCCGGACCCCCGCTTATCTGCGTGCACGGCTTCACCGACACGTGGAGGACCTGGGAGCTCGTGCTGGGGCAGCTCGAGCGACACCACGACGTGCTCGCTCCGACCCTCGTCGGTCACGCCGGCGGCCCACGCCTGCAGAACGGAGTCACCGGCGACGTGCTCGCCGATGGAGTCGAGCAGGCGATGGACGCGGCAGGCTTCGCGACGGCGCACATCGTCGGCAACTCGCTCGGCGGCTTCGTCGCGCTGCAACTCGCCGCCCGCGGCCGGGCGGAGTCGGTCGTGGCCCTGGCGCCCGCGGGCGGCTGGGCCAAGGGTGATGACTCCTACAAGGAGACGCTCCGCTACTTCGTGACCATGCAGGAACGGCTCAAGGCGGCCGCCCCGTACGCCGAGCAGATCGCCGCCTCGCCCCAGGGCCGGCGCCAGGCCACGCAGTTCATCACCACCCACTACGAGCACATCCCGGCCGAGTTGGTCGCCCACTCGATCAGCGGCGCGGCGAACTGCCCCGCAGCCCAGGCGCTGATCGACTACGCGATCGGCGAGGGCTACGACCTCGACGCCGAACGGATCGCCTGTCCGGTGCGGATCGTGTGGGGTACCGAGGACCAGTTGTTGCCGTGGCCCTCGGCCGCCGTGCGCTACCGCGACGAGTGGCTGCCCGCAGCCGACTGGATCGAGCTCGACGGCATCGGCCACTGCCCGCAGCTCGATGTACCGCTCGAGACCGCACAGCTGATCCTGGGGTTCACGACTCGCTAGCGCTCAGCGAGCGCTGAGCACCTCCTGCACGACTTCGAACTCGAGCAGGCTAGAACCCCGGGCAACCGGCGTCTCGCCTCGATCGCGGGTCGCCTGAGCGTGGCCGCGGGTGAAGGCCTGGCTGTCGCGCCATGCCCGGTAGTCATCCTCGCTCTCCCACCGCGTGTACACGAAGTAGCGCGTCTCGCCGCTGACCGGACGCAGCAGCTCGAAGCCCAGGAAGCCGGGCATCTTCTCCACCTCGCTGGCCCGCCGCGCGAACCGCTCCTCGAGCTCCGCGCCACGCTCGGGCGCCACCTCGATCGCGTTGATCTTCACCACGGCCACGTCACACCTCCTCGGGTCGCCCTGACATACGCTGTGGCGCGCGCAGGGAACCCGCACTCTGACAGAGCGCGCCATCGATGATGATGCAGGCGTGCGGCTACACGTGCTCAGCGACCTGCACCTCGAACGGAGTCCCTTCTCGCCGCCCGTCCTCGACGCCGACGTGGTGATCCTGGCCGGCGACATCGCCCGGGGAACCGGCGGTGTGGAGTGGGCGCGCGAGTGGGAGCGCGAGCGCCCGGTGCTCTACGTGGCCGGTAACCACGAGTTCTACGGGCATTCGATGCCGGCCCTGATCGACCGGATGCAGATCGCGGCCGAGGGCTCGTCAGTGCGTGTGCTCGAGAACGACGAGCTGGTGATCGACGGGGTTCGGTTTCTCGGCTGCACGCTGTGGAGCGACTTCGACTTCGACGGGCCCGAGCACCGCGAGCTCTCGATGCAGCTGTGCCAACGCGTCGTCAACGACTACGAGCACATCACCTTCGACCCGGCGCAGCGCCGGCTCACGCCGCATGACACCCGGCTGATCCACCTGGCCAGCCGCCGCTGGCTGAGCGCCCGGCTGGCCGAGGCCCACGACGGCCCCACGGTGGTGCTCACCCACCACGCTCCGCTGATCCGGGCGCGGCCATCGTTGCCGCTGCAGCGCGCGCTCGCGGGCGCGTTCGCCAGCGACCTGACGGAGCTGATGGGCGCGGAGCGCACGGGGCTGTGGATCTACGGCCACACGCATCGGGTCGCCGACCTCGAGCTGAGGGGCACCCGCATCGTCAGCAATCCACGCGGCTATCCGCACGAGCCCGCCGACGGATTCGATCCCGCCTGCATCGTCGAGCTCGACACCTGAGGACAGCGGCGCCCCGAGCTTCAGTCCCGGATCGCCCGCGCTCCCGGGGCCGAGGGCGAGGCCGGGTTGCACGCGCCGCCCACCGCAAACCGGTAGAAGAGGGGCCCCAACGCGGACTCTGGAGGTTGCGCTGATGCTCGAGTACCAGGTGGCCCACAGCTATGAGACGGTGAACCTGCTGCGTGACGGCGCGGCGGCGCGGATCGAGCTGAACCGGCCGGAGACGATGAACGCGTGGAACAAGCAGTTCGGACACGACCTGCTCGATGCCGTCCGCACCGTCTCCGAGGATCCCGGTGTCCGTGCCGTCGAGCTCGGGGGTGCGGGCCGCGGCTTCTCCTCCGGAGCAGACCTGCGCGCCGGGTTCGATCCCACGCCCGCGGGCCATCCCGACGTACAGACCGTCCTGCACGAGATCTATCACCCGATCATCCTCGGCCTGCGAGAGATGCCGAAGCCGGTGGTCGCCGCCGTCAACGGGCCGGCGGTGGGAATCGGATGCTCACTGGCCCTGGCCTCCGACCTGATCGTCGCCGCCCGCAGCGCCTACTTCCTGCTCGCGTTCGTGAACATCGGCCTCGTGCCCGACGGCGGCTCCTCGGTGTTCGTCCCGGCGCGCGCCGGTTTCGCCCGGGCGATGGAGATGGCGATGCTCGGCGAGCGTGTGTCCGCGGAGCGCGCCCTGGAGTGGGGCCTGATCAATCGCGTCGTCGACGACGAGGAGCTCGCGGCCGCGACGAGCACGCTGGTGGAGTTTCTGGCCGCCGGGCCGACCCGTTCCTACGCCGGCACCAAGCGCCAGCTCAACGCCCGCGTCTATGCCGGCATCGAGGCGCAGCTCGAGCTCGAGGCGGAGATCCAGCAGGAGCAGGCCGCCACGGCTGACTTCATGGAGGGTGTGATGGCGTTCGCCGAGAAACGGCCGCCCCAGTTCCACGGGCGCTAGGGGCCAACCGCTCGGCTACCGCCGCGCGGCTCGGTCCATCAGCCCGGCGAAACCGCGGCCGAGCCCGGGCGCGAACCGCGCCAGGTACCACAGCACCCAGGACTCGGCGGTCACCGGCATCACGGCCCGATCGTGCTGCACCGCGTGCAGGATCCGCCGGGCCACCCGATCGGGACCGTAGTTGCGGCGCTGATAGAGCTCGACGACGCGTTCACGCTGGGCCACGGCGTCACCGCGCAGGCGGCCGTTGCGGGTGATCGGCGTGTTGATCAACCCGGGGCAGACCGCCGTCACGCCGATGCCGAACGGGCGCAGCTCGACCCGAATGGCCTCGGAGAGGCCGAGGACGGCGAACTTGGTCGCCGAGTAGGCGACGAGTGACGGGTTGGCGAAGTAGCCCGCCGCCGATGAGAGGTTGACCACGTGGCCGCGACCGCGCTGCACCATGGCCGGCAGGAACAGGTTGCACCCGTGGACCACGCCCATCACATTGATCGGCACGATCCAGTCCCAATCCTCCAGCGGCGTCTCCAGGAAGCTCGCGCCGAGGCCGACCCCGGCGTTGTTGACGAGCAGGTCAACGGCGCCGGCGTGCTCGTGGACGAGAGCGGAGAAGGCCTGCATCTGGGCGCGATCGGCGACGTCGACCACCCGGGCGATCACGTCGCGCCCGAACCGGCGGGCCTCGGCCTCGGTCGCGGCCAGGCCGGCCTCGTCGACATCGCAGATGGCGAGGTCGGCACCGCGCCGGGCACACAACAGCGCCGTCTCCCGCCCGATTCCGCTGCCGGCGCCCGTCACCAGCGCCAGCCGACCGTCCATCCGCTCGACGTCCATGGCCCGCGACCATATACGGCGCGGCAGTGAGACGCAGAATCGCCGTAGTCTGCCCCGCTCGCGTCGAGGCAACGTACGGATGAGCCGCACGTCGGCTCTGCCTAGGGTTTGAGGCCAGCATGTCCTACGTACTCCCAGCCGATGTCGACGAGCGCCCGATTGCGATCGACGGCGCCGGCACGCTCGGACAGCGCATCGCCGCCGTCTTCGTGGCCGGCGGCAGCGACGTGCGGATCTTCGACGTGTCCGAGGGCCAGCGCGAGGCGGCTCGCGACTACGTCACCCGGAACGCCGCAGCGGTGAAGCGGGCGCTCGGACTCGAGTCCGAGCATCCGGGACAGGTGGAGGTGTTCGCAGAGCTGGGCACCGCGCTCCGCGGCGCCTGGATGGTGATCGAGGCCGTGCCCGAGCGGCTCGAGCTCAAGCAGGCGGTCTTCGCCGAGCTCGACCGACTGGCCGACGCCGACGCGATCCTGGCCAGCAACTCCTCCTCGCTGCCGACGAGCCGCTTGATCGACCAGGTCACCCATCCCGAGCGGGTCCTGAACACCCACTACTACCAGCCCCCACAGCTCAACATGGTCGAGTTGATGTCGTGCGGCTTCACCGACGCGGGCATCATCGACGCACTGATGGGCAAGTTCCCGGCCTACGGACTCGTGCCCTTCCATGTCCGGTGCGAGAGCGACGGGTTCATCTTCAACCGCATCTGGGCCGCGATCAAGCGCGAATGCCTGATGGTCGTCGAGGAGGGCGTGGCCGACCCCGAGGATGTCGACGGGCTGTGGAACATCTTCGTGCGCGCCGGCATCCCCCCGTTCGAGCTGATGGACCGCGTCGGACTCGATGTTGTGCTCAACATCGAGGAGCACTACGCAAGCCTCCGACCGGGCCTCCCCGAAGGACCCCGCCGACTGCTGCAGGAGTACGTCGCCGAGGGTCGCCTGGGCGTCAAGAGCGGCCGCGGGTTCTACGCGCACCCACCCGCCTGAGACGAGCAGCGCCCGCTCGAGCCGGCGTCCGCTAACTGCGCATCCGGTCGTAGTTGAGCCGCAGCAGCGCGATCACGTCGTCGACGTCGGCCTGGCTGGAGATCCGGCGGGCCGCCGGTCCCTCCCGCTCTCCGAACACGGGGTGGTAGCCGATCCGGCCCTCCCGGAACAGCTCCGCCCAGACGGGCTTGGGGAACGAGAAGTGCGCGGCGTGATCGCCGTGCAGGTGGCCGATCTCCCGCCGGCCGATCCGGAACGCGAATTCGCCGCGCCGGCCCGGACCCGCTTCGATGCCGGGCCACGAGGTCACCTCGGCCGTGATCTGCTCACTGGCGGTGCGCGCTGTGGTGTGGGACATCGGACTCCTCGGGTCGTCGAGATGCGCTCGCACCATCTTCGACCTCCCCGCGCCCGGTTGCCAGAGGCAATTGGTCCTAGGACCCGTCAGCAGACGACGGACCCCCGGGCCGCCCCCCGGCGCGCAGTGCAGAATGTTCGCGTGGAAAATGCGCATGCGCTCGGAGCCGGCGCCCCGCCCGTCTCACCCGTCGCCGACGTGCAGACCGACGGCCTGAGCGAGGCCGAGGCGCAGCGGCGCCTGGCCGCCGCGGGGCGCCCGGAGCGCCAGAGCACGAGCCGGTCCTACGCGAGCATCGTGCGCGCCAACGTGCTCACGGTGTTCAACGCGATCCTGGCCGGCTTCGGAGCCGTGACGCTGATCTTCGGCGACCCGCGCGATGCCCTGTTCCTCGGCATCATCGTCGCCAACGCGGCGATCGGGATCACTCAGGAGGTGCGGGCAAAGCATGCCCTGGATCGGCTCTCGTTGCTCGTCGCGCCACACGCGCGGGTCAAGCGCGACGGGGCGGTGAGACAGCTCGCTGTGGAGGAGGTGGTCGTCGGCGATCTCGTCGTTCTCGAGCCGGGCGACCAGGTGATCGCCGACGGACGCCTGCTCGACGCTCGCGACCTGCGGCTCGACGAGTCGATCCTGACCGGGGAGTCCGAGCCCGCCACGCGCGCGGTCGGCGAGGAGGTGCGCTCGGGCGCGTTCGTCGTCGAGGGGACGGGCGGCTACGAGGTCAACGCCGTCGGTGCCGAGAGCTTTGCCGCCCGCCTGACCGGCGAGGCGCGCTCCTTCCGCCACCCGCGCTCGCCACTCGAGCAGGCGGTCAACCGCCTGCTCTACGCGCTGGTCGGGCTGGTGATCGGGCTCGGCGCGGTACTCGGCTTCTCGCTCTACCACCGCCACGTGCCGGTCCACACGGCCGTGGCCACGTCGGCCGCCGGCGTCGTCAGCATGATCCCGGAGGGTCTCGTCCTGCTTGTCGGCCTGACCTATGCCGCCGCCGCCGTGCGGATGTCGCGGCGGGGCGTGCTGGCTCAGCAGCTGAACGCGATCGAGTCCCTCGCCTCGGTCGACACGATCTGCGTCGACAAGACCGGGACACTCACCGAGGCTGCGCTGCGCGTGGTCGAGGTGGTGGCGGCCGAGGGATCCTCGGAGGAGCGCCTCCGGGCCGCCCTTGCCGACGTGGCCACCAACGCCTCGGCGCGCAACATCACCCTGCAGGCGATCGGCGAGGCGTTCGCAGCCGAGCCGAGACCCACGGTGGGCGAGGTTCCGTTCTCCAGCCGGCGCCGCTGGAGTGCGGTGGCGTTCCCGGAGGGGAGCCTCTATCTCGGAGCGCCGGGACGCGTGCCGCTCGGCACGCTGGCGTCGGTCGCCGAGCTGCGCCAGCGCGAGGGACGCCGCGTTCTGGCACTGGCCGCCGCACCCGGCTCACTGCCCGAGGAGCCCGAGGACCAGCCGCCGGCGGGGCTCGAGCCGCTCGGCCTCGTGGTGCTCGCCGAGGAGCTGCGGCCCAACGTCAAGGCGACGATCGCCTTCCTGCGCGAGCAGGGCATCGAGGTCATGGTGCTCTCCGGGGATGCGCCCCAGACGGTGGCGGCGATCGCGCGCGACGTCGGCATCCCGGTTGCCGGCGTGCACGAGGGCAGCGAGATTCCCCAGGATCCACTCCAGCGCCGGGCATTCGCGCTCGAAGCGACGATCGTGGGACGCATCTCACCTCAGGGCAAGCAGGAGATCGTGCAGGCCCTGACCGAAGAGGGCCGCTATGTGGCGATGGTCGGCGACGGCGTCAACGACGTACCCGCCCTGAAGAGCTCGCGGCTCGCGATCGCCCAGGGCAGCGGCACCCAGATGGCCCGCAGCGTGTCCGATCTGGTGCTGATCTCGGGCGATTTCGGCAGCGTCCCCGCGCTCGTGGCCGAAGGACGCCGGGCCCTGCGCAACCTCGGGCGGGTCACCAAGCTCTACGTGACCAAGTCGGCGTTCGCGGCCTTCCTGATTCTGACCATCGGCACGAGCTCCGAGGCCTATCCCCTGCTGCCCCGGCATCTGACGCTGGCGGCCAGCCTGACGATCGGGATCCCGACGTTCTTCCTGGCGCTGGCCCCGAGCACCGGCCCGTGGCGCCCGGAGCGCTTCGTCCGCGGCGTGGCCCGCTTCGCTGTACCGGCCGGCGCGCTGCTGGGCGCCGGTGTCGTGTCGGGCTACCTGTTCGCGGTGCACGACCTCGACCTCTCGATCACGGACGCCCGCACCGTGGCCGTCACGATCCTGGTCGCCTGCGGCCTGTACCTGGTGCTGGCGCTCGAGGACGAGGGTTCGCGACGGCGCTCGACGCTGGTCGGCGTCATGTGCCTGGCGCTCGCCGGCCTCTTCGTCGCGGCGGTGCTGCTCCCCGCCTCACGCCGGTTCTTCCAGCTCAACGCGCTCGACCCGGGCATGATCGTGACCGCCCTGTTCGCGAGCGCGATCTCGATCGCGGCGCTGGCGCTGTCGGGGTACACGGTCGGGCTGGGGCCGCCACGAACCGACGGCGACGGCGACGGGGACGGCGATGGCGATGGCGATGCACGCTCAGGTTGCCGACCCGCCCGGTGACCCGCCTGCCGACTGAGGTTCAGACGCCCGAGAGGGCGACCACTTCGCCGGCGGCGACGGCGTCGGCCAGTCGCTGGTAGTCGAGCTCGTTCTGATCGGCGTACGCGGCCGAGAAGCGGGCGATCGCCTTGTCGAACGCCGGGCCGGTGCCGAGGTAGGCGGCGATCGCGAGCCGGTCCCCCGAGCGGGCGTGCGCGCGAGCGAGCGACCATCCGCAGGCCCGCGTGTAGGCGTGCAGGCCCGACGTGCTCATCGTCGCGAGGTCGATCGACGCCTTCCAGTCCCAGAGCTGACGCACGTAGAAGTCGTGCCTCTGGCCGTCGAGTCCGAGGCTCCGCTGCCAGCCGAGGAAGATGTCGCTGGCCGCGTGCGAGATCCGCTGGCCCCGCACGACGCGCTCGCCGTGGTTCGCGAACTCGCTGGCGCCGAGGTAGGGCTCGAGCACCGATGCCTGCGCCTCCTTGGCCTGGAGCACGAGCGGATCCTTGCCACCCCGGCCGACGAACAGGAACACCCAGGCCCGGGTCCCCACGCTGCCCACGCCGACGACCTTGCGCGCCATGTCGACGAAGCGGTAGGTCTCGAACAGGAAGCGCCGGTCCTCGCCGAGGCTGGCGTCGTACTCGGCGATCAGCCCGCGGACGTAGTCGGCCTCCTCGGAGGCGGCGACCGGGAGCGACAGATCCCGGACCGGGACCAGGAGCGGCGGGACGCTGCGGAAGCGCAGCTCGCCGTCGACACGCTCGGTCAGCTTCGTCACCGCGCGCAGGCTCGTCTTGCGCCGGCCCTTGGCAAACGGCTTGGCGAACAGGATCCGGCCCTTCTTGCCCAGCCGGCCGCCGAAGCGGTCGACCAACTCGCTGGCCGTGAGACGGTCATACCAGACGTCGAGATGGCTCTCGTCCGCGAACCCCTGCATCCCCTCGCGGTACTCGCGGACGCACTCGCGCACCAGCCACTCCCGCAGCTCGGCCGGCAATCCCACATCGCGGCCCGCGATCTCGACGCTGGCGGCCATCCGCTTGACGTCCCACTCCCAGGCTCCGGGGAGCGTCTCGTCGAAGTCGTTGGGACCGAACACCATCCGGCGGTCCGGCGCGGCGAAGCCGCCGAAGTTCGAGATGTGGGCATCGCCGCAGGCCTGCACGACGATGCCCGTGTCGGGGGTCGGCGCGAGGTCGGCGGCCATCACCGCGGCGGCGCCGCGGTAGAAGGTGAAGGGGGATACGAGCATCCGGCCGTAGCGGATCGGCACGAGCTCCTGCACGCGCGTGGCCGCCTGAGCCGACAGGGTCGCGATCGGATCTGGCCGGTCCGGGGCCGGGCACCAGTCGCCGTGGGCCGATCGTGGGACGCGCCGCCGCGCCTCGCGGCCGCGCTCGGCCGACTCGCCGGACTGCAACCTCGCCTGTCTGGACCCCGCCGGCATGGGGCCACCCTAATGGACGGGTTCGGGCTCCGGTATCGCAGCCGCCGGCGCCGGCTCGGCCGATGGAACCGCAGCGCGGCCCTCGAACCACGCCTCGCCCTCGAGCGAGAGCGGTGGCGTCACCCGGGCCAGCCACCCCGGGATCCACCACGCCCTCCGGCCGAGCAGCGCCAGCACGGCGGGGACGAGGACGCAGCGGATCAGCGTCGCGTCGACGGCGACCGCGGCGGCCATCCCGAGTCCGAACTGCTTGATCGTGGGACTGCCGTTGAGCAGGAAGGCGCAGAACACAGCGACCATGATGAGCGCGGCCGAGGTGATCACGCGCGCGGTCCCGGCCAGGCCCTCGACGACCGCGGCGTGGGCATCGTCGGTCTCCTTCCAGCGCTCCCGGACGTGCGTCATCAGGAACACCTCGTAGTCCATCGAGAGGCCGAACAGGATCGCGAACATCATCAGCGGGACGATCGAGACGACGGGCGAGACCCCGTCGAGCCCGAGCAGCCGCGCGCTCCAATCGTGGCCGAACACATAGGTCACGATGCCGAACGCGGCGGCTATCGAGAGCAGGTTCATGACCACGGCCTTGAGCGCCACGAGCGGCGCCCGGAAGGCGACCAGCAGCAACAGGAACGAGAGGGTGAGCACGACGCCGATCACGATCGGCAGGCGAGCTCCGATCTCGCTCGAGAGGTCGATGTAGCCGGCCGTCGAGCCGCCGACGGAGGCGGTCAGTCCGGTCCCGCGCGTGGCCGTCGGCACAGTGTCGTTGCGCAGCGTGCGGACCAGCGTCGCGGTCGCCGGCGCGGAGGGAGCGCTCGACGGCGTGACGCTCAGCAATGCCTCGGACCCATCCCGTGAGACGAGCGGCGGGCTCACCGCCACGACACCCCGCGCGCGGCCGAGGGCCAGCGTCAGCCGAGTCAGGGCGGGCTTTGCCCGCGCGGCGCCACCGGGCATCGACACCGCCACCAGCAGCGGACCGTTGAAGCCGGGACCAAAGCCCTGACTGAGCAGATCGTAGGCCTGGCGGGCGGTCGTGTCGCGCGGCAACTGCCCGTTGTCGCTCTGGCCGAGCTCGAGCCCGGTCACGGGCGCCGCGAGCAGCGCCACGAGCGCCAGCGCGATCAGCAGCGCCGGCCACGGCCGCCGCGCCACGAACCGAGCCCAGCGCGCCCAGCCGTGCGGGCGCTGATCGTGGTGGACGCGCAGGCCGGGCACGCGCACGGAGTGGATTCGCAGACCCACCAGCGACAGGCCTGCGGGCAGCAGCGTGATTGCCGCGAGCACCGCTACGACCACGACGATGGCCGACAGGTAGCCCATCTGGGTGACGATCGGGATGCGCGCCAGGAGCAGTGAGCAGAGCGCGATCGTCACCGTCGCCCCGGCGAACACGACGGCGCCGCCGGCCGTGGCCACCGCACGGGCGACTGATTCGCGCAGCTCGATGCCGTCCGCGACCTGCTCGCGATGACGTGTGACGATGAACAGCGAGTAATCGATCCCGACCCCGAGCCCGACCATTGTGGCCAGCGCGGGCGCGCTGCTCGGCACCTGCGTGAGGTGGCTGAGCAGGGCGATCACGCTGAGCCCGGTGCCGAGCCCGAACACCGCCGTCAGGATCGGCATTCCCATCGCCACGACCGTTCCGAACGTCACGAGCAGGACCGCCACCGCGGCAAGGAGGCCGATTGCCTCGGAGTTCCCCGACGACGGCTGCGACAGGGTCTGTCCCAGGTAGCCCCCGGCCGCCGCCGTGATGCCGGCCGAGTCGGCGCTCTGGGCGACGGCGAGCAGGTGGCGGGCCTCGTCGGGCGTGAGCGCGGTCGGGCCGGCGCGGAGCGTGAGCGCGATGTAGCCGATGCGCCGGTCCCGCGAGAGCTGCGCGGCACCGACGGAGCTGAGCGGGCTGATCGCACCGATCACCGCCGGGTCATGAGCGTAGGTGGCGATGACCTGTTGCACCGCTGCGCGCTGGCGCGCATCGGTGAGCGCGGCGCCGGTGGGGGCGCGCAGGACGATGGGATTGGAGCCGTTGACACCGGCCGCGCCGAAGCCGTGCTGGAGGACGTCGGCGGCGTTCTGGCTCCCGGTGCCCGGCAGGGTGACGTTGTTGGTCACCTCGGTGCCGCCGAGCTGATGCGCCCATACGCCCAGTCCCGCCGCGAGCACGAGCCACACCCCGAGCACCAGCAGCCGCCGGCGGGCGCAGAACTGTCCGATGCGATAGAGGAGCGCGGTCATCGGCGTGTCTTCGCTGTAATCGGCCGCAGGCGCTCGGATGTTGAGGCGCGGCGACCCCGGTAATGTGGACGTCGTACGCAGGGATTGATCGCGCACGTCTCTAGGGGGCACAGGTGACCGACATAGGCGATGGACAGTTCCACAAGGGCCAGGCGGTGTGGGTGATCGAACCCGGCGGCTCGCAACGTGCCGCCGAGTACGTCGGCGAGGGCGAGTTGGGGGCGTGGTTCGGAGGACCGCCCACGGTGATCGTCGTCTACGCCGATACGCGGACCGGTGAGGCCGTCGAGCTCGACCGTGTGATCCCCCGCGACGCCTAGCGAGTCGCGTAGCTCGCACCAGACCGTGGGCATCGAGATCCCCGATGTGATCGGACTCCGTCAGATCGGGCGGGATGCGCTGGGGCTGCTCTGCGTGGGGTCTCGATCGGGCGACGGACGCGAGGTCAGGGTCCGCTTCTTGGCGCGGAACCTCTCAGATGACGAGCTCGGGCAGCTCGCCGCACCCGGGCTGGCGGCGCCTCCCGATGAGGCCGTGGCGGCGATCATCGGCGTGGGTCGGGATGAGAGCGCGCGGGCCTACGTGGTCATCGACGCCGGCAGCGACGCCACGCTGGCCGACCGGCGCGCGCGCGGTGAGTGCCTGTCGCCCTCAGAGGCCGTGGACCTGGTCACCGTGACGAGTCGGGCGCTCGATGCGCTCCATGGCCGCGGCGAGGTCTACGGCACGATCACGCCGGACTCGATCCTCGCGACGCCGACCGGATGGCGGCTGGTCGATTCCGGGCTCGCCGCGGTGACGATCCCGCTGCCCCCGCCGCGGGAGGCACCGATCGACGGCGTCCTGGCGTACACCGCGCCCGAGGTGCTCGCGGGCGCGCCATGTTCGCCGGCTGCGGATGTGTTCAGTCTCGCCGCGACCGCCCTCGAGCTGCTCCACGGGGTGCGCATGCCCGAGCACCTCCGCCGTCGCCTCGAAGCGGCGCTCGCGACTTCTCCGGGCGCCCGACCGGATGCCGCGAGCCTTCGGGACTCCGCGGCGGGCGCTGCGCCGCAGGCCGGGGTCGGCGCGGGCGCGACGCCCGCAGCGTCGCCGTCACCTCAGTCCGACGTGCTCGATGAGGACGTGCAGTTCACCGTCTACCGGCCGCATAGCGTCCAACCGGGTCGGTGGTACACGTTGCTGGCCTTCGCCCACAAGAGCGAGCCGTTCGTCGACGAGCTGCTCGGTCCGGTCGACCCGGTCGAGGAGGTGCGACGCCAGGCGAGCATGCGATTGGGCGAGGACCTCGGGCGCTACGGGTCGGCCTCGGATGACAGCTCACAACAGCTTCCGCGCGGGTCCTCGCTGACCTTCGTCCCCGAGGTGGACGGCGTCGAGTTCAATCCGCCCCGGCGTAGCTTCATGTGGCTCGAGCCCGTCCACCAGGAGGATTTCCGGATGCGGGCGGAGGCGCGCCTGGAGGGGCAGCGGGCACGGGGGCGACTGTCGGTCTACTTCGGAAGCATTCTGATCGCCGAGGTCAGCCTGGCCTTCCGGGTCAGCAGCTCCGAGCCGGATGCGGCCGCCGGACGGGAGGACTCGCGGCCCTACCGCAAGATCTTCATCTCGTACTCGCACCACGATCGAGCGGTGGTGGAGCAGGTGGAGACGTTCCTGTCGGTGGTCGGCGACCAGTTCCTGCGCGACTCCGCGATCTGCGCGCCAGCGAGGTGTGGGAGGGGCGCCTGGCCGAGATGATCAGCGAGGCGGATGTGTTCCAGCTGTTCTGGTCGACCAACTCGATGCGATCGCCGTTCGTGCGCCAGGAATGGACGTACGCGCTCTCGCTCGGACGCCCGTCGTTCATCCGCCCGACGTATTGGGAGGACCCGATGCCGGAGGCTCCCGAGCAGGGGCTTCCGCCGGACTCTCTACGGCGCCTGCATTTCCGCTACCTGCCGGCGGCCATCGCTGCGCAAGCGCCCCCGGACGTGCCCGCACGAGCCTCTCCGGTGGCCCCGCTGCCGCCGGCCGGGCCCGCAGGCCCGCACCCCTCGGCTCCGCCGCCCGCCTCGGTGCCGGCATCCGGTCGGTCTGGGTTCCGCCGGCTGGCGCTGATCGGCGGCGGCGTCGCGGCGACCGTGCTCGTGGCGGTCGTGGCCGTGTCGGCCGCGCTGACGGGCGGCGGCAGCTCGCGCGTGACCAGCAGCGCATCGCCCACGGCACAGCCGGCCGACTTCAACAGCGCGTCCGTGATCCTGAACGCAGGCGCCGCGGTCAGCCTCAGCGGGCCCATCACGTGTCCCGCCAACGACACCGCGGAGCTGCGGGCCACGATCTCCGAGCCATCCGTCGGGGCGGTTGGCAGCGGCACCTGGTCCGGCGTCTGCACGGGATCCAGCCAACGATGGACGACCGTTGCCCAGGCCCGCGCCGGGCCGAGGTTCGTGCCCGGTTGCGCACACGGGACCGGGAGCGCCGTCATCCTCCAGGGCGCCACCGCGGTCACGGGCGTCACGTGGCACAGCGTGGTCGCGCTCACCGATTCATCCGGCGCGGTCAACACCACGGCATCGTCGAGCTGCTAGAACGCGCCGATGACCACGCAACGGGCGGATCTGGTGTTGGAGGGCGGCGGCGTCAAGGGCATCGGACTCGTCGGTGCCGTCGTGCGCCTGATGGAGGAGGGTTACACCTTCCACCGTGTGGCCGGGACATCCGCCGGATCGATCGCGGCGGCGCTCCTCGCTGCGGGCGTGGACGCGGCAGGGCTGGGCGAGGCGATGGAGCGGCTCGACTACTCGAAGGTCCCGGACGTCACGCGCCCCGGGATCCCAATCGCGAACGAGGCCCTCTCCCTGCTCACGACCGGGGGAGCTCATTCGGGCGATTACGTGCACGGCTGGATTGCGGCGGAGCTCGAGAGGCTCGGCGTCAGGACCTTCGGGGACCTGCGCCTCAAGGACGCGGGCGCTGATGCGAACCTGGCCGCGAGCCGCCGCTACAAGCTCGTCGTGATGGCCACCGACATCACCCACGGGCGACTCCTGCGCCTGCCGTGGGACTACGCGCACTTCGATCGCGATCCCGATCAGCAGCTCGTTGCCGACGCCGTCCGCGCGTCGATCTCGATCCCGCTCTACTTCGAGCCGCAGAAGCTCCGCAACGAGCGCACCGGCGAGGAATCCACGCTGGTGGACGGGGGAGTTCTGTCGAACTTCCCGATCGAGATCTTCGATCGCACCGACGGCGAGGACCCGCGCTGGCCGACCTTCGGGATCAAGATCATGCCCGCGCTCCCGGGTGCCGACTCGCAGCTGTTTCCCGCCCTCGCCCTGCCCCTGCTGCGGCCGGTGCGTCAGCTCGAACAGGTCCTCGCCACGGCCATCGTCGGCCACGACCAGAGCTACATCGAGCGCCCCGAAGTGCAGCGGCGGATGATCGCCGTCGACACGAGCTCGATCGGGATCATCGAGTTTCACGCCGGCCGTGACAAGCGTGAGCGCGTGGCCAAGCAGGGCCGCGCCGCCGCTGAGCGATTCCTGGCCGAGTGGAATTGGGAGCGCTACCGAACGCTGGACCCGCGCAACGACGAGTAGTGCACCGCTGCTGAACGAGCGGCCTCACTCGGGCACCGTCCTACCGGACCGCCTGCACGCTCAGGTAGACCGGCCCGCTGCGGGAACAGGCCCGGAACGGGAACGGGATCACCTTCGACGCGGCCTGGTTGGGCGGGTACACCCGCAGACCCGCGGCGGTCACCGGCCGGCACGCGGAGGGTGTGAAGAGACTGACATCGACGATCCGCAGCACCTCGGTCGCGGTGGCGCCGTCAGTCAGCGTGACCAGCTTCGGCTGAGGCGGGCTGGTGCGGGATGCCGCCCTTCCGAGCTGACGGCCGCGCAGGTTGACCGCGGACACGCCTGAGTAGGCGATCAGCGTGCAGGTATGGCCGGACAGGTTGGTCAGCTTGAGCATGTAGTAGGTGCTGCCCGCCGCGCCACTGCCCTGAGTGTCCAGCCAGACGACGAGCCCCGATGTCGCGCATCGGGGCGTGCCGAACGCGGCGCGGGCGCGAGCGACGGCCGTCGACGAGGCGCCGAGGACGATCCCTGCGGCAGCCACGAGCGTCGCGGCGGCAGCCACCAGGATCGCTCGTCGGGACGGGAGAGTGAGTGCGTGCACGGCGTGCCCCTTCACTAGGCGATAACACGTTCGAGCGCGAGTATGACTCGATCGGTGGTCGGACCCGGGCGCGGTGCTATACAGGCACGACGACACCGCTTCGCGCTCACCACAGTGTCTGACAACGGCCACAACGACACCGCCGTCGAGGCG
The DNA here is from genome assembly GCA_963800815.1 of uncultured Solirubrobacteraceae bacterium. Taxonomy (GTDB): domain Bacteria; phylum Actinomycetota; class Thermoleophilia; order Solirubrobacterales; family Solirubrobacteraceae; genus Palsa-465. The sequence goes on along the minus strand of CAWDCP010000014.1, from coordinate 57,142 downwards.
CGTGACCTCGCCCGCCGCTACGGCGAGGGCGCGACGGCGGTCGACGCGCTGCGCGGTGTCTCCCTCGACGTCGAGCAGGGCCATCTGGTGGCGGTGATGGGGCCGTCGGGCTCGGGCAAGTCGACGTTGATGCACTCGCTCGCCGGCCTGGACAAGCCGACCAGCGGCACGGTCAGGATCGCCGGCACGGAGATCACGAATCTCGACGACGCCGCGATGACACGTCTGCGCCGCAAGCACATCGGGTTCGTGTTCCAGTTCTTCAACCTGCTCCCGATGCTGACCGCCGAGGAGAACGTGCTGCTCCCGCTCACGATCGCCGGAGAGAAGCCCGATCGTGAATGGTTGGACGAGCTGCTGTCCAAGACCGGCCTCGCGGGGCGCCGCTCGCATCGGCCCTCGGAGCTCTCCGGTGGCGAGCAGCAGCGGGTGGCGATCTCCCGCGCGCTGGTCACACGCCCGACGATCATGTTCGCCGACGAGCCGACCGGCAACCTCGACTCCCGCACGGGCGGCGAGATCCTGGATCTGCTCCGGGACTCCGCCGCCGACTACGGCCAGACGATCGTGATGGTCACCCACGAGGCGCGGGCGGCCTCGATCGCCGACCGCATCCTGTTCATCGCCGACGGGCTGATCGTCAAGGAGCTGAGCGAGGCCAACGCCGCCGACGTGCTCGAGGTGATGGGGTCGCTGCAGTCGTGATGCGGGTCGCGCTCAAGGGGCTGCTCGGCCGCAAGCTGCGGGTGGCTCTGACGGCGATCGCGATCGTGCTCGGCGTGGCCATGGTCAGCGGCACCTACGTGCTGACGGACACGATCAAGTCGGCCTTCGCGACCGTCTTCACCCAGGTCTACAAGAACTCCGACGCGGTGATCACCGGCAAGAGCGCGATCGGCAACGACAACAGCGGCCGCAGCGCGGCGCCGTCGCTGCCGGCCTCGTTGCTGCCCGAGGTGCAGCGCCTGCCCGGTGTCGCCCTGGCCTCGGGCGGCGTCTCGGACACGGCGCAGATCGTGGGCCACAACGGCAAGGTGATCTCCCGCGGCGGCGCACCCGGACTGGCGTTCTCCTACGAGCCGATCGGCCAGCGCTTCAACCCTCTGGTCCTCACCAGCGGCACATGGCCGAGCCGCCCGGACGAGGTGGCGATCGACTCGGACACGGCCAGCAAGGACGGGTTCGCGACCGGACAGGAGGTCGGCATCATCGCCCGTGGACCGGTGCGGCGGTTCCGGATCGTCGGCACGGCCAAGTTCGGATCGGTCTCGTCGCTCGGCGGCGCGACGATGGCGATCTTCACGCTCCCCACCGCCCAGCAGATCTTCCAGAAGCAGGGCCGCTACGACACCATCAACATCGCCGCCAAGTCCGGCACCTCGCCCGCGGAGCTGGTCAGCGAGATCCGGCCGCTGCTCCCAACCGACGCGCAGGTGAGGACGGGCCAGGCGCAAGCCCAGCAGGCGACCAAGGACACGAGCGGCTTTCTCAACATCTTCCAGTCGTTCCTGCTCGCCTTCGGCGGGATCGCCCTGTTCGTGGGCAGCTTCGTGATCGCCAACACGCTCTCGATCACCATCGCCCAGCGGACGCGGGAGCTGGCCACGCTGCGCACGCTCGGGGCGACCCGCCGCCAGGTGCTCCGGTCGGTCATGCTCGAGGCGCTCGTGATCGGCCTGCTGGCCTCGATCGTGGGGCTGTTCGCCGGCCTCGGGCTGGCCCGCGGGCTCAATGCGCTGCTGGTCTCGTTCGGCATCGACCTGCCTCAGACGGGCACGGTGTTCGCGGCGCGGACGATCATCATCTCGCTGCTGCTCGGGGTGCTGGTGACGCTCGTCGCCGCCCTCCGACCCGCGTGGCGGGCCACGCACGTGCCGCCCATCGCCGCCGTCCGCGAGGGCGCGGTGCTCCCGCCGTCCCGGTTCGCGCGCTTCGGTCCCGTCGCGGCATTCGCGACGATCGCCGTCGCGGTCACGCTGATGCTCGTGGGGATGCTGGCCGGCGGGCTCTCGACGACCGCCCGTCTGCTGGGCATCGGGATCGGAGCGGCGCTCGTGTTCGTCGGCGTGTCGATGCTCGCCCCCACGCTGCTGCCGCCGATCGCGCGCGTGCTCGGCTGGCCGGCGACGAGGTTCGGCGGGGCGGCGGGAGTGCTGGCCCGCGGGAACGCGGTCCGCAATCCGAGCCGCACCGCTTCCACCGCGTCGGCGCTGATGATCGGGCTCGCGCTGGTCACCTTCGTCGGAGTGCTGGCGGCCGGCCTGCGGACGCGCTTCGAGGGCTCGGTCAATCAGCTGTTCATCGCCAACTACGCCGTCACCGCGAGCGACAACTTCAGCCCCATCAGCGTCGCCTCCGCCAACGCGCTGCGCGGGGTACCCGGAGTTGAGACGGTATCCGCCGTGCGCGCCGGCGAGGGCCGGGCATTCGGATCCAGGATCAACGTCACCGGCGTGTCCGCCGACGTCGGCAAGGTGATCGCAATCGACTGGACGGCCGGCGGTCCCGCGACCCCGGCCCGGCTCGGCAGCGACGGCGCGTTCGTGTCGAAGGACTACGCCAAGGCCCAACACCTGCGCGTCGGCGGGACCGTCTCCGTCGAGACGCCGACCGGCGTCACCGTGCCCTTCACCTTGCGCGGCATCTTCTCCCCGCCCAAGGGAGGCTCGCCCTACGGAGACGTCACGATCTCCACGGCTCGCTTCGACTCGCTGTATGAGAACCCCCAGAACCTGTACACGTTTGTCAACATGCAGGGCGGCGTCACGAGTGCCAACACGCGCGTTCTCGACGCGGCACTGGCGGGCTTCCCGGACGCGAAGCTGCAGACCAAGGCGCAGTTCAAGACCAACCAGCTGCAGGGACTGAACATGCTGCTGAACCTGCTCTACGTGCTGCTGTCGCTGTCGATCGTGGTCAGCCTGTTCGGGATCGTCAACACGCTCGTGCTGACCGTGTTCGAGCGCACGCGGGAGCTCGGCATGCTCCGTGCGGTGGGGATGAGCCGGCGTCAGGTACGGCGCATGATCCGGCACGAGAGCATCATCACGGCACTGCTCGGGGCGACATTCGGCATTCCGCTCGGGGTGGTGCTGGCGCTGATGGTCGGCAAGGCGCTCAACTTCGCCGCCTTCACGGTGCCGTGGGGCACGCTCGTCGTCTTCGTGATCGCGGCCATCATCGCCGGCATCGTGGCGGCCATCTTCCCCGCGCGCCGAGCGGCCCGGCTCAACGTGCTGGCGGCGCTGCAGTACGAGTGACCGCGCCCTCAGCCGTCGGACTCGCCGAACCGGGACTCGCTGTACTGCTTGGCCACGCGCTTGGGCGCCCGGGCCAGCCACGCCTCCACGATCAGCTCTTCGAGCTCGTCGAGCGTGATCTGCTCCAGGCGCACGAGCACGGCCGGGTAGCCGTCGAGTGACGCGTCAGCACGAACCGCATCGCGCCGGGATCGGGATCGGTGGCGTCGCCCTCACACCCCAACACGGACGGCGGGTTCTCTCATCGATCAGTTCGCCTCCAGATCTCCGCGTGATCGGTGTCGGGTCAACTTATCCGACGCGGCGGCAGGGTGCCGGAGCCGCCGCTGACGACCGTGATCACCCATTCCGGCTCGCGGCGGAACCATCCGTTCTGGACCGTCTCGCCGTTCTCCCCCCACTGGACGCGCAGCGGCCGCCACCCGTCGGTGACGGGGGCCGCCTCGCCGAGGCCAAGGGTCACGCGGGCACGGGCGACATCGAGCCGGAGGCCCTCCCCGATCGCCTTGGTGGCCGCCTCCTTCGCACTCCAGATCAGATTCGCCAGCCACGGACGCTCATCGGGCGCCACGGCCTCGACCAGCGCCCGCTCTGGATCGGCGAACCATTGACGGACGAACGCATCGCTCCGCGGCTCGATCAGCTCGATGTCGCACCCCACCGCGGGCCCGGGTGGAGCCACCACCGCGACCGCGCGACCGGCCCGGTGGCTGAGCGACAGCTCGAGCTCCGCGCGGGCGCCGTCGAGCACGGCGACCGGCGCACCGCCGGGCGAGGCGACGACCTCGATGCGGCCATTCTCAACCTCCAGGAACGCGGCCGCGGCGGCCTTGGCCGTGTAGCGGCCCAGCCGCCACTCGGAGCGGCGCTTAGCCAGCGTCAGTCGCGCCAGCACGGCGCGCTCGGAGGCGCCGAGCCAGCCGTCGCCGGCGGGGACCTCGGCCAGTGAGCGGGTCAGCCACGCGGTCATCGCTCATGATCCGGCCGTCGTGTGGAGGTCGGTGGGTGCGGGGATCCTGTGCGCGGTCGCGAGCGGACGCTCGGTCGTCGATTCCCGCTCGTGGGTGGTGCGGATCCCGCGCTCCACGGCCTCGATCAGGTATGGGCGCATCGTGGCCGGGGCGATCGTCCGTGACACCGAACCCATACGCACGGCCCGCTGCACGCTGTGAATGGCGTCGAACTTGGCGGCGAATTCGCCGCGTTTCTCGGCCACGACGTCTCCGAACAGCGCCGCTCGCTGCGTGCGCAACTCTTGGCGTGCGATACCGTCGGCGGCCTCGATCTCGGCGTCGAGCTCGGTGATCCGCTGATCGTCGCGGGCGGCCTGCTCGACCTCGCGGGCGAAGACGACCCCGGCTGCGGGAGCGCCGCCGATGACCGAGGCGTGCGTGCCTTCGAGCGCGACCGTCTCGAGTTGGTCGTTGAGACGCTGTGAGAAGACGACGAAGGCGCCGCCGTGGAAGCGAGAGACCACGCAGAAGACGATCGGCCCGTCGAAGTTGACCACCGAGCGTCCGATCTCGGCACCGAACTCGAGCTGGCACGCGCGCATCGACTCGGGCGAGCCGTCGAAGCCGGCGAGGTTGGCCAGCACGACGACCGGGACACGGCCGCTGGACGCGTTGATGGCCCGGGCGATCTTCTTCGCCGAGCGCGGGAACAGCGTGCCCGAGGACCAACGCTCGGGACCGTCCGCCGGGATGAACCCGTGCCGGGCGAGCGGCCGGGACTCGATGCCCAGCATCGTCACCGGCCAGCCGCCGAGGTGAGCGTTCCACACCACGGCGGCCTCGGCGTCGTGCATGTCCGGCCAGCGCTCCAGTGGCGGGTGATCGGCGTCGATCGTCGCCCGCATCACGCTGCGAATGTCGAACGGCTGCTTGTGACCGGGGTTCGTCTCGGCGGAGAACACGTCGCCGACGGTGAGCAGCGCCGACCCGGGCGCGGAGTGGGGCGAGCTCGAGACGTCGCGGTCGCGCGGGTCGCTGCTCGTGGCGCGGCGGGGGAAGCGCTCGCCCGGGGCCACGTAGGCGTGCTCGTGGTGGTCGAGCAGGATCCGACATGCCCCCGCCAGATCGTGCGCCCAATACTGCGCCTGCCCGTTCGGGCCCATGATCCGCTCATAGCCGCCGATGCCGAAGTTGTCCTCGGCCGAGACCGCGCCCGAGTAGTCGAGGGCCTGCTTGCCGGTCAGCACCATCGCGCTGGCGGGCGTCATCACGAGGATGCCGCGGGTATGCATCAGCATCGTGGCCTCGGCGTTCCAGTACGGCTGCGCGCCGACGTTGATCCCGGTGACCACGACGTTGATCTCGCCGCCGGCCTGCGTGAACTCGATGATCCGCCGCAGCACCGCCGAGATCCAGTCCATGCTCTCGGTGCCGGAGTCCATGGCGATCTTCGCGCCGGCCGAGAGCGCGAACCAGTCGACCGGCAGCTGCTCGCGCTGGGCCATGTCGAGGGCGGCCATGATCCGCACGCATTCGGGCTCGGACAGAGACCCGAGCGCGTGGGTCGGATCGCCGAGCAGCGTGATCCGCGCCATTCCCTCCGGGTAGCGCGCCGTCAGGTTGCGCATCACGCCGACCACCACGCCGGCCGAGTTCAGCGCCGCCGGCCGATCGACGGGAGCGAGCTCACCGTCCTCACCGAGGTCGTACTCCTGAAACTCCCCATCGTGACCGGAGGTCAACAGCTTGACGATCTCCGCTGGATGCGTTGTGCCGCGGCTGCGCGCCGCGATGATCCGTCGCGCGGTTTCGTCGAGCGGTTCGATCGGCCGCGCCGGCTGGTCATCGATCTCGAGCATCGGCTCGCCTCCGTCGGTACCGAAGATCCGCACCACGCGCGGACGCACACGCATATTCGGCTCGCGCACTCGCCCGTTGAGCAGCAGCATCTCGAGCCCGAGGCCCATGGTCGTGGGCGCCAGGCGCGCGATCATGCCCGCGACCTCGTCGGGCGAGAGGTCGATCTCCGGCCACACATAGAGAAACAGGCGGTTCCATTGCAGGCGGCGACTCGGGGGCCGGTGGCTCTGGAAGGTACGGATCGCCTCGAGCCCCTGGACGAGCATCTGCTCGAGCTCCGGTAACGCGACCACGTGACCATCCTCGTCGCGGACCGGCGTCAGATCGCGGACCTCGGCGATGGCGAACAGCCGCTCGTCGCGGTGATTCTCGCGAGCGACGCCGCGGAACAGGTAGATGTCCTCTCCGGACGGGAGACGCTCGAGCGCGAACTTCTCCAGCCGCCATAGCGCAAGCCGCTCAGCCATCACGGGGTGCATCCCGCGCAGCGTCTCGTCCTCGACCAGGCCGTCGGGAGCGGGACGGAAGCTGAACAGGTCAACTGCCGACATCCCCCGGCCGCGCGTCACCCCATCGACGCCAATCACGATGCGCTCGATCGCGGCGGGGAACGGCACGACATCGAGCATGCGTCGCAACGCCGGCCCGAGCTCCGTGGGCGGCGAGTCCGCGCGCTCGGAGTAGAGGTCCACCATCACGGGCTCACCGGGCGGCAGGGCGGCGGCGTGGGATGCGCATGCGCGCGCCGCCGATCCGAGTGCCTCGAACTCCACGAACGCCGTGAGCAGGTGGTGCGTGCGCCCCGCGCGCTCGTAGGAACTGGTCAGGATCCGGTGGCCGTCGACGTGGATCTCCTCGAACTCGCGCAACCTCCGTGTTCGGTAATAGCGCCGCGTCATCACCTCGAGCATCAGCCTCCGTAGGCCGGGCGGCGCGCTCGACATGCGCCGGCTGAGCAGCGGTGCCAACGGCCGGGGACATGACACCAATGCGGCGATTCGCCCGTCGCGGTCGGCGGCATCAGGTTGGCCTGCGAGCGCCTCCAAGTGCTCCTCCATCTCGGCGTATGTCCGTTCGCGCGCCGCGGCGATCAGCGGCTCGTCGAAGTACCGGAAGCGTGTCTCGCGAGCGAGGTCGGCGAGTACCTGATCGCGACCCTGGGTGGCAGCGATCAGGCGGCTCAGTGCATCGCGGAAGTCCTCACCGACGTAGCCGACCAGCTCATCGGCCTGCTCGAGGCGCCGGTCGAGGATCGCGAGCATCGCCGCCCGCGACGTCGCATCGCGCTGGTCGGAGAGAAACAGGCGATAACAGGCGTCTTCGAGCGCGGCCGTTCGCTCCAGCCCGAGGACGCCGTAGTGGGCGAGCGCGCGCTCGAGTCGGACAATGAAGTGCTCGGGCAGGCCCACGGCCCGGGCGTCAAGCGCCCGCAGGTACTCGTGGAGATGCTCTTGCGGGCTCCGCAGGAGGTCCTCGCCGGGCTCAGCGAGCTCGCGCTCGGGGTGGGTGAGCGCACGGAGGTCGGCGTACATCCCGAGCAGCCTGTGCTCGCCCGGAATCAGCGCCGGGTCGCACGCGATCATGTCCGAGCAGTCACCGTGCAGATCGGCAATGATCCGCCTGACCTCGACGGGCTCGATGTCATAGCCGAGCGTCAAGCGCTCGAGTCGTGTGAGATTGTCTCGACAGCGCCCGGGAGCCTCGAGCGCTTGAACGCGCAGTCGCGCGAAATCGAGCTTCGCGTTGACGGCCTCGGGCGCGACGCCGTCGAGCGCCTCGATCCGGACGACCGGAGCCTGCGCGCTGAGGTGGACGTTCGGCGCGGCCATCACCTCGCGCACCCGTCCCCGGAACGGCGCAACGTAGGACGACTCCATCTTCATGCTCTCGACAACAGCCACGACATCGCCCGCTGCCACCTCATCGCCGACAGCGACGGGAATGGCGACCACGACGGCGGGAGCACGACTGCGAACGATCCCGCCGTCATCACGTGAGACCCGGTGCGAGACGCCGTCGACCTCGACCAGCAGCTCCGCACCCTGCGCGGAGATCACCGTGCGATGCACCCGATCGTGAATCTGCAGGCGTCGTTCGTAGCGACCGAGCCGCTGGACCTCGACCTCGATGATCACGCTCTGCACGTCCAGCCGGTAACGCTCGGGCCCGATCTGATCGACCGTGACCCGGTGACGGTCGCCGCGGTGGCGCAGCTCGATCGTGCGCGAGAACTCTGCCTCGACCTGCGGCCGGCCGCGGCGCGCGAACGCGAAGAAGCGTGCGCGGTCATCGGCCGTGGCCTCGTCCGCGAGCTCGATCGCGGCAGCCAGGACCGCCACTTCGCTGTGGCGTGCCGGCGCTGTCTCCCCGCGCACCTGGAGCCCGTCGAGCCACCCGGTGTCGACTTCACCCGCCAGCAGATCGGCACGCCGGAGCAGTTCAAGCAGGAACGCCTGGTTGGTGGTGCCACCCTCGATCACCACAGTTGTCTCCGAGAGCGCGCGTCGCAATCGGGTGAAGGCCTCGGCGCGGTCGCTGCCCCAGGCGATGATCTTGGCGATCATCGAATCGAATTCGGCCGGGATCACATCGCCTTCGCCGACGCCGGTGTCGATCCGAAGCCCCGGGCCGGTGGGCAGCCGCAGCAGCTCCACGCGGCCTGGCGCGGGGGCGAAATCGAACGCTGGATCCTCCGCGTTCAGGCGCGCCTCAACGGAATGGCCCCGGGCCGCCGGTGGCTCGCCTCGTAGCCGGCCGCCGGCGGCGACGTGCAGCTGCAGCTTGACCAGGTCGACGCCCGTGGTTGTCTCGGTGACCGGATGCTCCACCTGCAGGCGCGTGTTGACCTCCATGAACGAAAGGGTCCCGGTCGGCGTGTGGTAGAGGAACTCGACCGTGCACGCGCCGCGGTAGCCGGCCTCGCGGGCGAGCCGGACGGCGGCATCGCGCAACAGCCGGTTCTGCTCGGGGCTGAGCGCCGTGCTCGCGGATTCCTCGATCACCTTTTGATGACGACGCTGGACCGAGCAGTCGCGCACGCCGAGAGCCCACACCGTGTCCTGCCCATCGGCGATCACCTGCACCTCGACGTGGCGAGCCGGGCTGATCAGCTGCTCGATCAGCACCGTTGCGTGGCCGAATGTTTCATGTGCCTCGGCACGTGCGCTCTGGAAGGCGGCTGTGACGTTCTCGATCGAGTCAACCCGGCGGATCCCGCGGCCGCCGCCGCCGGCGGCGGCTTTGATCATCAGCGGAAAGCCGATCCTGGCGGCGTGTTCGAGCGCGTCCTCGACATCTGCGACGCCACCGCCGCTCCAGGGCGCGACCGGGACGCCGGCCTTCTCGGCAAGTCGCTTGGCCTCGATCTTGTCGCCCAACCGGCGCATCACTTCGGCATCGGGGCCCACGAACACGATCCCGAGTCGCCCACACAGCTCGGCGAATGCCGGGTCCTCGGCGACGAAGCCCCAGCCGACCCATGCGGCGTCGGCACCCGTCGCGACGAGCGCGCGCTCGAGCGCGGCGTGGTCGAGATAGCCGCTGCGTCGGCGGCCCTCGGCGTCCACCGTCGTCGCCGGTCCGAGGCGGTGGGCCTCGTCGGCTTCGCGCACGAACATCGCATCGTGCTCAGGGTCGGTGTACAGGGCGATCGTGACGATCGGGCGCTCGCGAGCACCGTTGAGCTCGCGGACGGCATGGATCAGCCGCATCGCGGGCTCACCCCGGTTGACGATCGCGAGCCGGTGAAACGGTCGGGTTACCGCCATCAGTCCGACCGCGTCGTCGCGATCCCGAGCCGGATCGGCTCGCGAACCTCGGGCTCGAGAGCTCCTGGCATAACCGTCGTGCCATAGCCCTCGAGTCGGACGAGCACGTGTCCGTCCTTGTCGACGACGTCGGCGTCCACCTTGGCTGCCGTGTCGCCTTCCGGCTCGCGCAAGCTCACGACTGCAAACAGCGGGCCGGCATGCTCGGCGCCGTAGCTCACCACGCGGTCCACGTGCGTCGGCAGCGCCAGCCGACCCGCATCGCCGATCTCGGACAGGCCCGCGGTCTGGAAGCAGAGCTCGATCAACCGCGGGGCGAATACGGTCTGCTGAGATGGCGGATCGTGGTCGGCCGGAAGGTGGGCGGCAAGACGCCCGACGAGCACTCCGTCGTGACGGTAGGCACGCTCGAGCACCTGATAGGCGGGGCCGTGGAAATAGACGCGGTAGACGTCCTCGGCGCTGACGCCATCCACGCCCGACGGTGGGGCGTGGGTCGTCGGCGCCACCGGGGCCTCGCGCGCGAGCCGCACGCGACCGGTGAAGTGCAGCGTCTCCTGCTCGCCCTGCTCGGGAAGCTCCCGGCGCCCGATCATTCGGCAGTCGGCGAGCAGCGTGCCCTCACCTCCGTCGCGGATCAGCGCCTGCAACTCGAGCGCGCGCGGTGCGTCGCGGTAGAACTTGAACGGCGCCAGCAGCTCGACGTCCTCGATCGACGCCACGGACCAATCGGGGAGCAGCGCACGGGCCGTCTCCGCGAAGCCCTCGACTCCCATGACGCCCGGTAGCACCGGCGTCCCGTCGATCCGGTGGTCGTCGAGAAACCGCTGCCGCGCCGGGTCGAGCTCGGTGATGATCCGCAGCCCGCCGCCGACCGTCATCGCCTCGATCCGGCCTGTCATCGGGCCATGCGGATCGGGAAGCCGTCGCTCCGCCTTGAGGGGGTCGAGGCCGCCCGTGGCGTGGCGCTCGGCCGCGAGCACGCCGATGGCGCCGGCGACCAGGACCTCGCCGCCTTCGGTGGCCTCGATCTCCCGCCGCAGCGCCGCAACGCCAACCTGCGGCGGCAGCATGTCGATCCCCGCCAGCTCCATCATCTTCGGGATCGAGCCGCGGCTGGCCATGCCGATGTGCGCCCAGGCCGTCCAGTCGACCGCGATCGCGCGCGTTGTGCCCTCGGCGCAGAGGCGCGAGACGCTCTTGCACATGAGGTCATTGGCGGCGCTGTAGTCGGTCTGGCCGGCGTTCCCGAATCGGCCCGCGATCGAACTGAACACCGCCACGGTGCCGAGCTCGGCGCCGCGCAGCGCCCGAAGCACGTTGAACCAGCCCTGAGCCTTGACGTCGAACACGAGGTCGTATTCGCGCTGCGGCTTCTCTGTCAGGTAGTGGCTGATCTCGATGCCCGCGCAATGCAGCAGTACGTCGACCACTCCCTGCTCGCGAACCTCGGCGAGCACCGCCGCGACCTGATCGGCGTCGGTCAGGTCGACCTGGTGCCACACGGCGGTCCCGCCGCTGCGCTCAATCGAGGCGATCGCCTCCTGGGCCGCCCGCGCCCGCTCGATACGAGCCAGCTCGCGCTCGACCAGCTTCGGCGTGGGCCGCTCACCGGCGGCCTTGAGCCGGTCGGCCAGATCGCGCGTGAGCCCGTCGTGGTCGGAGGTGAGGCGATCGAGATCGGGATCGCTCGGATCAGGCGCCGGTGTGAGGTCGAGCAGGTGGAACCGGCCACCGCCGGCGTGTGCCGCCAGGTCGGCCGTGATCGCCGAGACGATGCTGCCGGCGGCGCCGGTGACGACAAACGTCGCGTCGGGGCGCAGCGGACTCTCGGCCCTGGCGACCGCGTCGCGCTCCACCAGGCCGACCGTCCAGCGCAGGCCGTCGGCGTGACCGACGTCGACGGCGCCCGGGTCAAACAGTGTCTCCTCGAGCAGCAGGTCGGCGAGGAGGGCCGTCTTGCGCCCGGGCTCGAAGTCCACGATCTTGACGAGCGTCTCCTCGCGCTCGCGCGCCAATGCCTTGCAGAAGCCGCTGACGGCTCCGCCCATCACCGACTTCGCGCCACCCTCGTCATAGCCGTGGCGACCGCCCATCCGCGTCGCAGCGACCAGGAAGGGGCCGGGGGCACCCTCGCCGGCGAGCATGCGCATCGCGGCCGCGAGCAGCTTCACACGCACATGCAGCCCGTCCCGCCACTCGGCAGGTTCGAGCTCCGCCAGCGGACCCTCGTCATCGAGCGCCGGCAGCCAGTAGACACCCGAGATCGGGCCCTCGGCGCTCCAAGCCGCGATGGTCTGCTCGAGCTCATCCACGGTCGACGCGCGGTCGAGCGTCAGCACGATGACGCCCCGCTTCTCCAGGCGCCCGGCGAGCGCGGCGCCCACGCGGCCCCGGTCGGGCATCAGGATGACGCGCTCGCCCGCGGCGAGCTCCACGTTGGTGGGGACGCAGCAGTCAAGCGGCGGTCGCATCACCGCTACCGGGATGCGTCGGGGGAAATGGCCGCTGTCCTCGGGTTCGGCCTCTGCGCTCACCTGCTCCGCCGGCTCCGGCGCCTCCGGCGCGGCCGCGGGGCCGCCACGCTCACGCACAAACCCAACCACGTGATTGAGCGTCGGATAGTCACGCAACTTCAGCGAATCATCACGCTCGATCCCATACCGCTCACGGATCGCCGCGAACACCTCCGCCTGCTTGACCGTATCGATCCCCAAATCAGCCTCCAGATCAAGATCCATATCCAACAGATCCTCCGGATAACCCGTCTGCGCCGCCACCACCGACAACACGGCCTGCTCAACCTCATCCCGAACCGCCACCGACCCCACCGGCACAGTCACCACCGGCTCAACCGGCACCGGCGAAGCCACCGCCACCGGCGCAGCCGCCACCGGCACAGCCGCCACCGGCGCAGCCGCCACCGGCGCAACCGCCACCGCCACCGGCTCCGCGGCCGCGGGGCCGCCACGCTCACGCACAAACCCAACCACGTGATTGAGCGTCGGATAGTCACGCAACTTCAGCGAATCATCACGCTCGATCCCATACCGCTCACGGATCGCCGCAAACACCTCCGCCTGCTTGACCGTATCGATCCCCAAATCAGCCTCCAGATCAAGATCCATATCCAACAGATCCTCCGGATAACCCGTCTGCGCCGCCACCACCGACAACACAGCCTGCTCAACCTCATCCCGAACCGGCGCAGCACCCACCGACACCGCCACCACCGGCTCAACCGGCACCGGCGCCACGAGCCACCGGCGCAGCCGCCACCGGCACCGGCGCCACCGGCTCCGCGGCCGCGGGGCCGCCACGCTCACGCACAAACCCAACCACGTGATTGAGCGTCGGATAGTCACGCAACTTCAGCGAATCATCACGCTCGATCCCATACCGCTCACGGATCGCCGCAAACACCTCCGCCTGCTTGACCGTATCGATCCCCAAATCAGCCTCCAGATCAAGATCCATATCCAACAGATCCTCCGGATAACCCGTCTGCGCAGCCACCACCGACAACACAGCCTGCTCAACCTCATCCCGAACCGGCGCAGCACCCACCGACACCGCCCCCGGCGCCACCGGCTCCGCCCCCGGCGCCACCGGCGCCGCGCCACCGGCGCAGCCGCCACCGGCGCAGCCGCCACCGGCACAGCCGCCGGCTCAACCGGCACCGGCGCGGCCGCGGGGCCGCCACGCTCACGCACAAACCCAACCACGTGATTGAGCGTCGGATAGTCACGCAACTTCAGCGAATCATCACGCTCGATCCCATACCGCTCACGGATCGCCGCAAACACCTCCGCCTGCTTGACCGTATCGATCCCCAAATCAGCCTCCAGATCAAGATCCATATCCAACAGATCCTCCGGATAACCCGTCTGCGCCGCCACCACCGACAACACAGCCTGCTCAACCTCATCCCGAACCGGCGCAGCACCCACCGACACCGCCACCACCGACACCGGCACCGGCGCCACCGGCCGCGACCACCGGCGCAACCGCCACCGGCACAGCCGCCACCGGCGCAGCCGCCACCGGCGCAGCCGCCACCGGCGCAGCCGCCACCGGCTCCGCCGCCACCGGCGTTGTCACGGGCACGGGCACGGCCAGGGGTTGCTCGGACGTAACGCTCGCCGGGCGCTCGGACGGGACCGGAGCGGAGGGCGCTCCCTGATCGATCACCCGCAGCCGGTGCTGGACGACCTCGAGCTTCGGATCGCCGTAGCCACTCGCCCGCCGCAGCCACGCGCTCCAACGGGCGCGATCCGCGATCCGGTAGTCGTGGCCAAGCTCGTCCGCCCCGCGCCTCCGGCCGTCGGCGACCGGGGTCCACCGCAGCAGCAGCATGGCGATCTGCGATCCGAAGCCGGCCGCCAGCCGCAGCGCGTAGCGGATCGGATACGCGCCGCCTTGGGACAGATTGAGCGTTCCGAGCTCGGGATCGGGATCACGGAAGTTCGGCACAGGCGGCACGACCCCCGTCTCGAGCGACTTCACCGCCAGCACATCCTCAAGGCCGACCGCCATCGGATGGCCGGTGAAGCCCTTCGTGTTGGCGATGACCAGGTGGTCGGCGTTGGCGCCGAACACCTCACGCAACGCGTGGATCTCGGCGGCTGCGCTGCCGCCGCGGGCCGGCGTGTACGTCTCGTGTGAGACGAACACGGTCTCGCGTGCGATCTCTTCCCGGCTGACCCCACGACTCTCGGCCTCAGTGACGAGTCTCTCCATCACAGCCGATATGTGCTCGACGTCGAGCCGGGTACCGTGGAAGGCCGAATTTGCAATGACCGACCCGATCACCTCGCAGATCGGAGTCAAGCCGCGCTCGCGGGCCGCCGCGGCGCTCTCCACGACCAGAGAAGCGGCGCCCATGCCGATCAGCATGCCGTGGCGCCGCTCGTCGAACGGCAGCGCTGCGTCCTCGACGACCTCGTCGGTCGCGGCCGCACCGGAGGCCAGGAAGCCCGCACCGATCCAGCTCATCATCGTGTCCGAAGTGGCATCGTCGGCCGCCACGATCAGCACTCGCCGGCAACGTCCGGCACGGATCCAGTCTTGGGCCAGAGCTACGGCCTGAGTGGTGCTGGCGCAGGCGGCATTGATCTGCGTGTTCGGACCGCGAGCCCCGATCAGCTCGGCGAGCTGCGAGTGCCCCATCGACAGGATCCGGAACAGGAACCGGCGGTTGAACACATACGGTTCCTGCTCGAGTTGGTGTCCGAGGTCGTGTATGCGGCGCTCAACCTCCGCGAGTACCACCGAGTCGGTGCCCTCGTGATCGAGCATCCGTGCCCGCAGGGACTCGAGCGCCGCCATGCGCTCACGGCGCATGTGGTCGGTCGTGTAGCGCGTCACCTCGTCGGTCATCTCCTCGAAGCCGGGGAACGCGGAGGCGAAGATCACACCCGTGTCGTCACGCATCTCGTCGGGCAGCGACCAGCGGTCGGGAAGCTGGGTTCCCGTGGTGGTTGTCTTGTAGCGCAGTACGAGCGGAATGCCCGCATCGCGGAGCGCATCGATGCCCGCGGCGATCGCCAGCTGCGTGTGCCGCCCGAGCGCAGCCAGACGCTCGCCGTCGACCCCGAACTCGGCCGCCGGGTCGAATGCGCCGGCCCGCGCCGCGAGCTTGATCACAGCGTCGAGACGGTCGATCGTCTCGAACGTGGCGAGACCGTCCTCGCTCTTGACCAAACGGGTGATGTGCTTGTCCAGCATCTCCCGCCGCAAACGGGCTGGGATGACGTCGATGCCCTGCTCGCCGTTGAGCAGCCGCTGGATGTTCTGGTCGTCGAACAGTCGTTCGGCGCCCGGGAGGCCCAGCGCCGCGCCGGTGATCACGACCGGTTCGGTGGGCGCCGGGCGCTCGTCCGCCTCGGAGGCCAGGAGCTTGCGGCCACGCTCGACGAACTCGGCGAGCAGACGCTCGAGGTCGCCTCCCGTCCCCGCCGACCTCCTCTCCGGGGGCCTCGGCCGCGGCTGTGCGGTCGCACCCGCTTGCAGCTGGGCCACCTCGCGCCCGACGGAATCCCGGCCGGCGCCCAGGCCGGCGGCCCACAGGCCGCACAGCGCGTTGTTGAACGAGGCGACATCGCCCGCTTTGGGATGATTCGTGGCGAGGCTCAGCACGCGCTGGTCACCGAGCACGTCGGACGCGAACCCCTGGAGCGCGTGCTTCGGGCCGACCTCGACGAAGATCCGGACGCCCTGCTCATACAGTGTGCGCAGCCCCTTCTCGAACTGCACGGGCGAGGCAACCTGCCGGGCGAGGATATCCAGCATCTGATCCTCGACGCCGTCACCGGACGGATAGAGCTCCCCGTTGACGTTGGCGACGATCGGCAGCTGCGGAGGACGCAGGCCGAGGCGCTTGAGCGTCTCGCGCAACGGCCCACTCGCCGGGGCCACCAGCTCCGTGTGAAATGCGTGGCTCACCGGCAGCGGGATCGCGGTGTGCCCGCGCTCCTGAAGCATGGCCACTGCCCGTCCGACCGGCTCCGTCGCGCCCCCGAGCACGACCTGGTGGGTCGAGTTGACGTTGGCGAGCACGACATAGCCGTCGATCGCCGCGACGACCTCTTCGACGTCCGCCAGCGGGGCCATCACAGCGGCCATCGCGCCCGGATCGCTCAATTTGAGGCTCGCCATCTCGTGCCCCCGCGCGCTGACGGCCTCGAGCGCCGCTTCGAACGACAGGGATCCGGCGGCGATCAGGGCCCCGTACTCGCCGAGCGAGTGGCCCATGACCAGCTCGGGAGTGATGCCGTATTCGCTCAGCAGCAGAGTCAGCGCGGTATCGACGGTCAGGACGGCCGGCTGCGTGATCTCAGTGCGGCGAAGCTCCTCATCGGCTCGTGCGACGGCCGCCGCGTCGGCGGGATCCGCAAACACGATGTCCGAGAGCCGTCGACCCTCCAGGAGCGGGGCCATGATCACGTCGGCGTCGTCGAATACCTGCTCGATCACGGGCTCGCGCGTGCGCAGCTCCGCGAGCATGTTCGCGTACTGGGAGCCCTGGCCCGTGTACAGAAATGCGACCTTCCCGGGGGTGCCACTGCCACGATGAATGCCGCGGGCGCGGAGCATCGGCCACGCCGCCGGATTGCCCGTCTGCAACGCGCGCAAGGCGGTCTCCGCTTTCGTCACGAGGTCGGGGCCGTCGGAGTAGTCGATCGCGAGCCGCTCAGGCGCGCCGAGCGCCGCGCTGCTGGGGGGCGCCGGCGCCAGGTGGCGCCCCTGGCGAGCTTCCGCCAGAGCTGTCCGAAGCTCGTTCGTGAGCTCGGGCTCGGTCGCGGCCCCAAGAACAAGCGCGCCACGGAGCGGTGGCTTGGCGTTCGCGCGTGCCGGCCGCTGGGGGACGGGGGCGCCGGACGCGGTCGCAGCCGGCTGGACCGGCGCCGCCGGCGATGTCTCGACCGGCACCGCGGCCGAGGATCGATGACCGTTCGTTCTCGGCTGCTCCGGCATATATTCCTCCATGACGATGTGAAAGTTGGTGCCGCCGAAGCCGAAGGCGCTCACTCCGGCAACGCGGGTGCGGCCGGCGGCCAGGTCCCACTCACGCAGCTCGGTGTTGACCGCGAACGGAGAGGAGGACCAATCCAGGTTGGGGTTGGGCCGCTCGAAGCCGAGGCTGGGGGGCAGAACCTTGTGGTGCAGCGCGAGTGATGCCTTGAGCATGCCCGCGGCTCCCGCGGCAGCCTTGAGATGGCCGATGTTCGACTTGACCGAGCCGAGCGCAACCGACCCAGGTGGCAGATGCGCGCCTGAGAAGGCGTCCATCAGGCTGCTGACCTCGACCACGTCCCCGACGCGGGTCGAGGTGCCGTGGCCCTCGACCAGCGTG
Organism: uncultured Solirubrobacteraceae bacterium; assembly: GCA_963800815.1. Classification (GTDB taxonomy): domain Bacteria; phylum Actinomycetota; class Thermoleophilia; order Solirubrobacterales; family Solirubrobacteraceae; genus Palsa-465. Next base: position 39,447 of record CAWDCP010000014.1, on the reverse strand, counting down.
CATTCGGCGGGTGAGATTCCCGCCGCCTTCCACGCGCGCTCCACTGCGAGGCGCTGGCCGACGGGATTGGGGGCGGTGATGCCCTTGCCCCTGCCGTCGCTTGCACTGCCGATACCGCGCACGATTGCGTAGATCCGGTCGTCATCGCGCACGGCGTCGGCGAGCCGCTTGACTACGAACACGGCTGCTCCCTCGCCCATCACGAATCCATCGGCGCCGTCCGCATACGGGCGCGTACCGGTCGGTGACAGCGCACCGATGGCGCAGAACTTGACGAATGACGAGGCACCCATGTTGCGATCGACGCCTCCGGTGATCGCAACATCGAACTCACGCGCGACAAGCCCCTCGACAGCGGCGTCCATCGCCGCGAGCGCTGAGGCACAGGCGGCGTCGACCGTGAAGTTGGGCCCGTGGAGGTTGAACAGGTTGGCGACGCGCCCGGCAACGCAGTTGCTCAGCTCGCCCGGCATCGTGTCCTCCGTGACCTCCGGCAGAAAGCCGTCCATGTTGCTGTGCAGCTCGCGTTGAATCGTCGCGCGCACGTCGGCCGGGAGCGCGGCGAAACCAGCGGCCCGGTCGAGCTCGCGTGAGATCTCGGGAAACGCGATCCGCAGCGCGGTCAGATAGTGCTTCTCCCCGGAGAGGGCGTTGCCCAGGATCGCAGCGGTGCGGTCCAGATTGAGGGGGCGCTCCGGCCAGCCGGCGTCGGCGAGCGCCATGCGGGTGCAGGACACGGCCCACTTCTGCGCACCGTCCATCGCGTCGCTGACCTTCGGCGGCAGCGGGAGCTTCCAAGCGAGCGGGTTCCAGTCCCAGTCCCGCACCCAGCCGCCGATCTTGGAGTACGTCTTGTCCGGTGTCTGCGGATCGGGGTCGTAGTACAGCGCCGGGTCCCAGCGAGCCGGGTCGACTTCGCTGACCGAGTAGCGCCCAGTGGTCACATTGCGCCAGAAGCCGTCGGCATCGGTGGCATCGGGCATGATCGCGCCGACGCCGATGATGGCGACGGCGGTGTCGATCGAATGGGTCATGTCGGGTCGGGCTTTCGTTCGTGGCTCATATGTGTCAGGCGCGTCTGCGCCCATAGACGGCGACGGCGACCGCCTGGAGGTCGGCGAACAGGCCACCCTGGGCGCGATGGATCGACGGCAGGTCCAGGCGCTGCTCGAGCCCGCCCAGCTCGCCGCCGTCCGCTCCGGCGACCAAGCGGATCGCCTCGGTCGCGATGGTCAGGGCGGCGCCACGGGCGTTGACGCGGCTGGCGGCTGCCAGCGCGTCCGGACGCAGGCGCTTGACCGCCTTGGCGTCCAGCTGCTTGGCGGCCGCCCGCTGGGCGCGCCGGGCGAGCGCTCCGGCTCCCTCCGCCAGCGCGATGAGAGCGCCGAGGCGCAGCAGCACGTGCTGGTGGCGGGTCAGCTTTCCGGCGCGGCAGCATTCGAGCAACTCCGCCATCGCATGATTGGCGAGCGCGGCGGCAGCGGCGCCGACCCCGGGATGCTCAGCCTCGAGCGATTCGAGCTCGCGCGCACGGGCGTGGAAGTAGTCGCCGCCTGTCTTCAGATGCTCCTGCCAGCGCCCCCGCGCGATCGTCATCTCCATGATCTCAGAGGTGCCCTCGTAGATCCGGGTGATGCGGACGTCGCGCTTGATCTTCTCGACCATGTAATCGTGCGTGTAGCCATAGCCGCCGTGGGCCTGGATTGCGGCGTCGGCGGCCGCGTCCCCCGCCTCGCTGGCGAGGTACTTGGCCACCGCCCCGTCGACGTTGAGCGGGCCTGCGCCCGCGTCCAGGCGCTCGGCGGTCTCCTCGATCGCCGCTCGCGCCGCCTCCAGCGCAACCGCGTGCGGGACGATCAGCTTGTACGTGTAGCCCTGCTTCTCCGACAGCGGACCGCCAGCCTGAATGCGCTTGCGCGAATAGGCGATTGCGCGGTCGAGCGCCGCCCACCCCGCCCCCAGCCCGAACGCGGCCACCATCAGCCGCGTGTAGCCGAACACCTGCTGCGCCTGGACGAGGCCCTGCCCTTCGACGCCGCCGATCAGGCGGTCGGCATCGACGTACACCTTGTCGAGGAACAGGGCGGCGGTGTTGCTCAGCCGAATCCCATGCTTGTCCTCGTGCTTGCCGTGCGTGAACCCCTCCATGCCGGCGTCGACCACGAACCAGCTCGGCCCGTCGGGAGCGAGCGCGAGCACGGTGTACAGATCGGCGACGCCGCCGTTGCTGATCCACTGCTTGACGCCGGTGATCCGGTAGCCGGTGACGTCCCCGTTGTCGCCGACACGCTCGGCGACGGTCTTCAGAGCCCCGAGATCGCTGCCTGCTTCCGGCTCCGTGGCGCCGTAGGCGAAGAGTATTCCCTCCGCGGCGATCCGGCCCATGTACTCGCGCTTCTGGTCCTCGGTGCCGCCGACCCTGATCGGATCGCTGCCCAGGAACGTGGCCAGCTCCGAGGTTGCGATTCCCAGGTCGATCGAGGCCATCCGCTCGCAGATTCGATAGACGTCGAAGGCCCCGCCCCCCATGCCCCCGTACTCGTAGGGCACGAACAGCAGCTGGATCCCGAGCTCATCGCTGGACGACATCCGGCGCACCAGCTTCTCGGGGAACTCGTCACGCTCATCGAGCTCGATCAACAGCGAATCCGGGAGCTCCTGGGCCGCGAAATCGTCCAGCGACTTGAGCGCGACCTTCAGCATCTCGGCATTGAGCTCGTTGGCCATCGACACTCCTCTCTCATCAGTTCGGTCTAAGCCACCGTGGCACATCGCGTCCGTGCCGCCATCGGGGCGGTCCTCCCACCTCGTCTGGGCGGAAACTACGGATAGGCTCGCGCCCTCCGAGTCGTCTTCCGAAAACGGCTGCGAACCGCGTGCAGAGACGCGATGGCAGTCCCCGGGCACAGCTCGCACTTCGGGTGCGCGGATTTGGACTAAGGTGGTTCCGGAAGAGCTTCGCGGTGGGGCGAGCCGGTCGAAAACGCAATCGAGCACGAGGAGCCGTCTGACATGAACATCGCAGTCGCTGTTCGGCTGATGCCGAACGTCGGCGACGAGCTCGAGGTGGCCTCGGACGCCATCGATATCGATCGTGAGATCGTCGACATGGTGATCAACGAGTTCGACGACCAGGCGCTCGAAGAGGCCGTGCTGATCAAGGAGGCCACGGGGGCCACCGTCACCGCGGTGGGTCTGCAATCCGAGGGCATGGAGCAGGCGCTTCGGGTGGCGTATGCGCGCGGCGCCGACAAAGTGGTCCTCGTCCAAGCCGGCGAGATCGATCCCTATGACTCCAGGACCGCGTCGCTCGCCTTCGCCGAGGCGTTCCGCCAGCTGGCTCCGGACCTCGTGCTGATCGGCGTTCAGACGCCCCATGACGTGTTCGGACAGACCGCCCCGCAGCTCGCAGTCGCCCTCGGCTGGCCGCAGGCGAACGTCATCATCGGCGTGACCCTCGTCGACGGGGCGGCCCGCGTGGTCCAGGAGTACGCCGGTGGCAGGCTCGCCGTGCTCGGACTCCAGCTGCCGGCTGTCGTCGGTGTGCAGTCCGCGAGCTCGCCGCCACGCTACGTAGCGATGGGCCGCCTGCGCCAAGCGATGACCGAAGCCAGCCCCGAGACACTCGAGGTGGCGGTCGCGGCGACGGCTGGGGGATCAACGCTCGTCGCGATGGCCAGGCCGGAGCCGCAGGTCGGCGCAAAGATGCTCGAAGGTGATGCTGAACAGGTGGCCGCGCAGATCGTCGCGGTCCTACGCGAACAGGGAGCGCTGATGAGCTGATGGGTGACGTGCTTGTGTATGTGGACCCGTCGATCAACAGCCGGCTGCTCGCGTTCGCACGGCCGCTGGCGGATGCGGCGGGCGGCGCGCTCGTGGCCGTGCTGGCGAGCGGAGAGCCCCTCGCCGGCGACGCACTCGCGGCGGCGGACGTCGTGCTCGAGGTGACCCATCCCGCGCTCTCCGCCTACCTACCGGAGGCGCACCAGGCAGTGCTGGTGGCGGCGATCAAGGAGCGTTCGCCTGATCTCGTTCTGCTCGAGAACTCCACGTCCGGCTATGACCTCGCAGCCGCGGTGTCAGCGGTGATGGACATCCCCCTGGTCGGCTACTGCGTCGAGCTGTCGCTGCAGGGCGGCGAGGCCCAGTCGGTGAGCGGAATCTACGGCGGGCAATTGCAGGCCACGGCGCGCACCCCGCTCCCGGCCGTGTTCGCGATCGGGTCGGCTGCCCTGCACGAGGAGCCGGACAGCGCCGGCCGCGGCGAGCACGTCAAGCTCCCGCCGCCGGCCGAGCTCGACAGCCTGAGAACGACGTTCATCGAGACGGTGGCGGTGGCGGACGAGGGCGTGGACCTGGCCAAGGCCGAGCGGATCGTGTGCGTCGGCCGTGGAATCGGTGGCGCGGAGAACATTCCTGTCGCGGAGGAGCTGGCGGCCGCGCTCGACGCCGAGCTGGCGGCGTCGCGGCCGGTGATCGACTCCGGCTGGCTGCCCAAGGCGCGGCAGGTGGGGAAATCAGGAGCGACGGTCAAACCCAAGCTGTACCTGTCCCTTGGCGTCTCGGGCGCCCCCGAGCACATCGAGGGCATGCAGGGAGCGGAGCTGATCATCGCCGTCAACACGGATCCGGGCGCGGCGATCTTCAACGTCGCGCAATACGGCGTGGTCGCCGACCTGTTCGACATCGCAGACGAGTTGACGACCCTGATCGGCGACGGCGGCGGTTGACGCCGATCCTTGCTTCGGGTCAGCGGGCGGCGTGACGGCGGCGGTCGACGCCGATCCTTGCTTCGGGTCAGCGGGCGGCCTCGCCCGGTAACACGGGTGCGGCGGGTTCGGCTTCGGCCAGCGCGTGCTCGATCAAGGCCGTGAGCTCGGCGACTTCGAAGTCGGCACCGACGGTCTTGGCCGCATCGGAGTACATCGCGAGGTCCTTCGGGCAACTCACGAGGAAGTAGTCGAGATCGCCGAGCGTCTGCGCCTCACGGATCCGCTGCTCGCTCGGCCGCTCGTCGACCTCCGCGTCCTCCATCCAGATCCGGCCGCCGCCGGCGCCGCAGCAGAACGTGTTGGTCCCGTGGCGCGGCATCTCGACGAGCTCGGCCCCGGTCGCTTCGATGAGCGCCCGCGGCGCCTCGGTGATCCGGTTGTAACGAGCCAGGTAGCACGGATCGTGGTAGGTGACGCGAGTGCCCGTGAGCGGAGTCCGCAACGAGATCACGCCACGTGAAACCAGGTCGGCGAACAGCTCGGTGTAGTGGTACACGGGCTTCTCGAGGCCGAATTCCGAGTACTCGTTGCGCAGCGTGTTCAGCGAGTGGGGATCGGTCGTGAAGATCGCCTCGAACTGGGCCTTGCCGAACGCATCCATGTTCTGCTCGACGAGCAGTTCGAACAGGCCCTCCTCTCCGATCCTGCGCACATCGTTGCCGGCGTTGCGCTCGCCCTCGTACAGCAACCCGAACGACACGCCGGCGTCGTGCAGTATCCGGGCCACGCACTGCGAGGCGCGCTGGACGCGCTCGTCGAACGAGGCGAAGTCACCGACGAACCACAGGTACTCGACGGGCTCCTTGCGCGCGTCGGGGATCGTGAAGTCCAGACTCTTCGCCCAGCGCGCACGCATGCGCGATGACTTGCCGTAGGAGTTGCCCTGCTTTGCATAGTTCTCCAGTGTCTGCTGAAGCAGGGGATCCAGGTCGCCCTGATCGACGAGGTTGCGGCGCAGGTCGATGATCGTCGACACGTGCTCGATCCCCACCGGACACGCCTCGACGCATGCCATGCAGGTCGTGCACGACCAGAGGACGTCGGTGGCGATCAGCGGCTCGGAGTCGTTGCCGTTCCCGTTGCGCTGCTCCTCCGGATGGTGGTACAGGCGATCTCGGAGATCGAGGATCAGCTGCCGCGGAGCCAGTGGCGCACCGCTGGCGGTGGCCGGGCAGACCGCCGTACAGCGCCCGCACTCGGTACACGTGAACGCGTCGAGTGCTTGCTTCCAGCTCACGTCGGCCAGCGAGGCGATGCCGATCACGTCCTTGGGTGGACTGTCGAGCTGCGCCATCGGCGCCGCCGCGACGTGAGTGATCGCGAGCGGCCGCTCGACGCCGCGCGGCGGCAGCTTGCCGAAGAAGACGTTGGGAATCGCCGTGATGATGTGGAAGTGCTTGGACAGCGGCAGCAGAATCAGGAAGATCAGGATCGTGACGCAGTGCATCCACCATCCGACCTCGCTGACGGAACGCGCCGCGGACCGGCTCAGGCCTCCGAGCCCGGCGGCCGTGAGTGCGGTCACCGGTGCGAAGTCACGCTCGTTGCCATGGATGTTGTAGGCGACGAGGTGGCCGGCGTCGTACATCAGGCCACCGACCATGATCAGCAGGATGAAGACGAGGATCAGGATGCTCTCCCAGTGCGGGGAGTCGCGGTAGCGCTGCTCGGCCCGGCGGATCGCGAACAGCCTCGGGGTATGAGCGATGAGGCGCCGGTAGAGCATGTACAGGACGCCCACGATGACGGCTGCCTCGAGCACGTCGCGGGCGATGAAGAACGGTGGGCCGAGCACCTCGTTCGGCCCGAAGCCTGGGATGTTCCAGGTCGAGTCCAGGGCCCGGCCGAACAGGGTGACCACTTGGAGCATCAGGACGACGAAGCCCCAGAAGATCAGCGCGTGCATGAGCCCCGCCGGCTGCTCGCCGACCAGGAACTTCTTCTGGCCCAGCCCATAGGTGACCGCTCGCCAGGTGCGCTCGGGGATCCGGTCCACGCGGCCTGCCGGCCTGGCGCGCACGAGCAGCCGCGCCCTGCTGGCGATCAGTCCGGCGAACACGAGCAGCGCGATCGCACACAGGATCGGGAACGCGACGTGACTCACGAGTGCGTCGTCGGGCCGTCGCCGGCGTTGACCTCTCCTGCGGACATACGCCGGATTCTGTGGGTTGGGCGTGCGGCGCTCATCCGCTTTCCCCCGCGCAGCGAGTCGCAGTAAGTACGGAGTGAGGCCCCGGCGGCGACGGCTGGGCAGGGACGGCGAATCCCATCTTATTGTGGACTCAACTACCTGCTACGCTGTCGGCATGGAACTTGGAGTGGCCACCTTTGCCGACCTGGCCGGATCGATCTCTCCCGAGCAGCGGATGCGGAACCTGATGGAGGAGGTCGAGCTGGCCGACCAGCTCGGTCTCGACGTGTTCGCGATCGGCGAGCACCACCGTCCCGATTACCTCGTCTCGGCGCCCACCGTCGTGCTCGGCGCGGCCGCCGTGCGGACACAGCGGATCCGCCTCTCGAGCGCGGTGACGGTGCTCAGCTCGGATGACCCGGTGCGCGTCTTCGAGCAGTTCGCCGAGGTCGACCTGCTCTCGGGCGGCCGCGCCGAGATCATGGCCGGCCGCGGGTCCTTCATCGAGTCCTTCCCGCTGTTCGGCTACGACCTCGACGACTACGACGAGCTCTACGCCGAGAAGCTCGAGCTGCTGCTGCGGATCCGCGACCAGGTCCACGTCACCTGGAGCGGTCGGCACCGCGCGCCGCTCCAGGACGCCGGCGTCTGGCCGCGCCCGGTGCAGGACCCGCTGCCGATCTGGGTCGCCGTCGGCGGCACGCCGCAGTCCGTCGTCCGCGCCGGCACACTGGGACTCCCGCTGACGATCGCCATCATCGGCGGTCAGCCGGAGCGGTTCGCGCCGCTGGTCGAGTTGTACCGCGAAGCCGGGCGCCGCGCCGGCCACGATCCGGCCGGGCTGGCCGTCGGGATCAACACGCACGCGTTCGTCGGCGCGAGGAGCGCCGACGCCGACAGCGCCTTCGCCGCTCCGTATCTGGCGGTGATGAACCGCGTCGGCCGCGAGCGGGGCTGGCCCCCCTCGGGACGAGAGGCCTACGAGGCGCTGCGCTCGCCCCGCGGTGCGCTGGCCGTCGGCTCGCCCGAGCAGGTAGCCGAGAAGATCCTGTTCGAACACGAGCTGTTCGGCCATCAGCGCTACATCGGCCAGATGAGCCTCGGCGCCGTCGAGCACAGCGACGTGCTGCGCTCGATGGAGCTCTTCGGCACCGAGGTCGCGCCCGCCGTGCGCGCCGAGGTGGCCCGCAGGGAGACACCGCCCGCGGAGCCCGCGAGCGTGGCCGAGCTGGCGGACTGAACCGCCCGCCGTCCGTCCGCCGTTCGCGCCGAGCCGAGCCGTCCGCGCGACGCGCTCAGCCGTCCACCGTCCGCCGTCCGCGCCGAGCCGTCCGCGGTCCGCGCGACGCGCTCAGCCGTCGCCGGACGGGCGCACCACGATCTCCATCTCGCGCAGTACCGACAGCAGCCGGCGCTCGAGATGGTGCGGGCGGCCCGTGTAGATCAGGGTGTCCAGCGGGTACCACATGCCGACCCAGGCGGCCACGAGAAACAGCCCGTCGCCCAGGAACGTCCGGATCCCGCTCGGCAGGCCGCTGCGCAGCACCAGCTCCGACAGTGCCAGCCCGATCGCGAGCACCGCCGTCCCGAATCCCAGCGCCCGCAGGCCCTCGCGGCGGACCGCCGCCAGCAGGGTCTGTTCGCGCTTGATGCCCGCGTCGCAGTAGCGCCTGACGGCATCGCGGATGCCTCGCTCGACCTCCGGCGTGGCCTTGGCCCGCGGCAGCGTGATCAGCACTGTGACCGGCTGACGCAGCGATCGCGCGCTGAGCTCGGTGCGGAGCTGGTCGATACCGGCGTCGAGCAGCGGCCGGCCGGCCTCGACATCGGATTCCCGGGGATAGAACAGCTCGTCGGGCGCGCCCAACTCGATCTCGAGCTCGGGTGCGCTGCGGGTGCTCATGCCGACACGCTACTCACTCGCCGCCCATCGTCCAGTGATCTCGTTCCACGTGGGAGCCGGCCCGGGCGGCGGCTCAGCCTCGGGCCGGTGCAACGCGTCGAGCACCAGCGCCAGGTACCGATGACGCAGCTCGCGCGAGCGAGCGGGGGGCCCCACCCGCACCGCCGCCAGCTGCTGGAAGATCAGCGACAGGTCATGCACCTCGATGCCCGGGCGCAGCACGCCCGCGGCGCGGGTGCGATCGAACAGTTCGACCATCAGTTCGTTGGCCAGCGCCGCTTGGGCCCACAGCTCCGGCGTGGGCGTGAACGTGCCGGCGAGCGCGTTGGTGAGCGAGTTCGTGTCGGCGAGCGCGTTGGTGAGCGAGTTCGTGTCGGCGTCGACCGCGCGGCGCATGAAGTCCGCGAACGCCGTCCACGGCTCGCGCTCATCCGCCAGCGCCGCGCGCGTCTCCTTGATGAAACGCTCCAGGCCGTCCGCGCACAGCGTCCGCAGCAAATCCTCCTTGCCGGTATACCGGCGGTACAGGGCGCTGATACCGACGCCGGCCCGGTGGGCCACCGCGGCGATCGGCGCCGTCGGATCGGCGATGAACACCTCCCGCGCGGCCTCCAGGATCACCCGGTCGTTGGTGGCGGCTTGCCTGCGGCGACCACTGAGAGGGACCACGGGGAGCTCGCTCACGGCGCCTCATTCTAGCTGGAACATATGATTCCGTTCTGATATTCTGGAACGGAATCATATGTTCCGTTCAATGTTTCAACCTGGAAGGACGCGCACATGGATTGGAAGCTCGAGCTCGTGGCGATTCCCGTCTCCGACGTGGACCGCGCCAAGGCCTTCTACACCGAGCAGACCGGCTTCAACGCCGACCACGATCACACCGTCAGCGACGAGATCCGCTTCGTCCAGCTCACTCCTCCGGGATCGGCGTGCTCGATCTGCATCGGGCGAGGGATCACCGATGCCGAGCCCGGATCGGTCCGCGGCATGCAGATCGTCGTCCCCGACATCCATGCCGCGCGTGCGGAGCTCGTCGGTCGCGGCGCCGAGGTGAGCGAGGTCGAGGTCTTCCCTTGGGGCTCGTTCGTGTTCTTCGCCGACCCGGACGGGAACAGGTGGGCGCTGCAGCAGTTGCCGGACCGAGGGTAGGGTCGGCCGAGGGAGCACGGAGCCGGCGGGGCGCCGGCGGGCCGGAGCCGGCAGGGCGCGCCGGGGGCGGGGCGCCGGCGGGGGCGCGACATTCACGCCACGGTCCCGGCACATTCTCGCCACGCTACCGGCACACTCTCGCCACGCGCCGGCACACTCCCGCCACACCCCCGGCGAAGCGCTGCAACTCAATTCCGGCCCCCGGAACTCAGATGCAACGCTTCGAGGCATCACGCGCCTGCCAAGGCCCGTCGTTCACGGCCCGCCGGATGCCGCCGAGCGACTTGGCGATGTCGGCGCCCGCGAGGGACACCGCGCGACACGAGGTCTGGTAGACGGACGGGACTTGCTTCTACGTGCTGCGCCTCGCGCCGGCGCAATCGGCGACAGCTATCCCACGGCGACATCCCGGCCGACATCCCGCCGGCCGACATCCCGTCGGCCGCTATCCCCCGGCCCGCCGGCCGCTATCCCGCCGGCCGCTATCCCGCGGCCGCCATCCCCCGGCCGCTATCCCCTGGCCGCTATCCCCCGGCCGACATCCCGCCGGCCGAGAATCCTCCGGTGGGTAACCCTCGCCCGGCCTGACACCGATACCCGGGGCCCCGGTCCGGGTACCGTGGTACGAGATGGACGCGATCCTTGACACGGTGCTCGACTGGACGGTCGTTCCCGGCTATACGAACATCGGCTATCGGCTGCGCAGCTCCGCCTGGGGCGCGACCGGCTTACCCCGGATGGATGGCCGCGCAGCACTTGTCACCGGCGCCACGTCGGGTCTCGGGCTCGCCGCGGCCGAGGGCTTCGCCCGCCTGGGCGCGAGCGTGATCGTTGTCGGTCGCGACGAAGAGCGCGGTCAGCGGGCGCGGAGCGGCATCGCCGAGCGGACCGGCAACAGCGATGTCACGCTCGAGCTCTGCGACCTGAGCTCGCTCAAATCGGTCAGGGAGCTCGCGGCGCGCCTGGCCGCTGCACGCCCCCGGCTCGACGTGCTCGTCAACAACGCCGGCGTGCTACCGCCGGAGCGAACCCCGTCGGTGGACGGGGTCGAGCTCACCTTCGCGACCAACGTGCTGGGACCGTTCCTGCTCACGCGCCTGCTGGTGCCCCTGCTGGAGCAGGGTGAGCCCGGCCGCGTGATCAACGTCTCCTCCGGCGGCATGTACTCGCAGCGGCTGGCCATCGACGACCTCGAGAGCAACCAGGGACCGTTCGACGGCGTCCGGGCCTACGCGCGCAGCAAGCGCGCCGAGGTGATCCTGACCGAGCTGTGGGCGCAGCGACTCCGTGGGAAGAACGTCGTCGTGCACTCGATGCACCCGGGCTGGGCTGACACGCCCGGTGTGGAGACCTCGCTGCCCCGCTTTCATACCGTCGCCAAGAAGCTGCTCCGGACCCCCGAGCAGGGTGCCGACACGATCGTGTGGCTCGGTGCCGCCGACGAGCCGGCGACCTGCTCAGGCGCGTTCTGGCACGACCGGCGCCGCCGCTCGACGCACCGCGTGCCGTGGACGAAGGAGAGCCCGCAGGACCGGGAACGGCTCTGGGCCGAGTGCGAGCGCCTGAGCGCGCTCCCACCCCAGGCCCCCAGCGCCTGAGCGCGCTCCCACCCCAGGCCCCCAGCGCCTGAGCGCGCTCCCACCCCAGGCCCCCCGCTCCCGCCCGCCCACGCTCCTGCTCCCACCAGGCCCCCAGCGCCCGGGCGCCGAGATCCGGACGCCCGAACACCCGAGCAGTTGTTGTCGCGGGCGTGCGTCATGCGCCCCGCTGACAGCCGTCGATGACTCTCGCCCGCGGACGCGGTCACTAGTCCAAACGTGAGGATCGACCGCTGGAGGCCCCGATGAGAAGCACCGACCGCACCCGTTGGCTCGCCCTGTACGTGCTGTGCGCCGGCATGTTGATGATCGTGCTCGATGCCACGGTCGTGAACGTGGCGCTGCCCTCGATCCAGGCCGATCTGCACTTCTCGCAGAGCAGTCTGGCGTGGGTCGTGAACGCGTACCTGATCGCGTTCGGTGGGCTGCTCTTGCTCGCCGGCCGCCTCGGTGACCTGCTCGGCCGTCGGCGCGTGTTCCTGGTCGGGCTCGCGATCTTCACCGTCGCGTCGCTGTTGTGCGCGGTGTCTGAGAGCCGGGGAATGCTGATCGCGGCGCGGTTCGTACAGGGCGTCGGCGGCGCGATGACCTCGGCGGTGATCCTGGGGATGATCGTCACCATGTTCCCCGAGCCGCGCGAGCAGGCGAAGGCGATCGGCGTGTACGGGTTCGTCGCCTCGGCCGGCGGCTCGATCGGCCTGCTCGCCGGCGGAGCGCTGACCCAGGCGATCAACTGGCACTGGATCTTCTTCATCAACCTGCCGGTCGGCGTCGCGACCGGTCTGCTGGCGCTGCGGCTGATCGAAGGTCGCCCGGGAATCGGCTTACGAGCCGGCGCCGACGCGCCCGGCGCCGTGCTGCTCACGGGCGGGCTGATGCTCGGCGTGTACGCGATCCTCCAGGTCGGCGGCCACGGTTGGGGGGCGACATCGACGATCGCGCTCGGCGCGGTTTCGCTCGCACTCGTGCTGGCCTTCGTCGTGCGGCAGGGGCGGATCCCGAACCCGCTGATGCCGCTGCGCGTATTCCGCTCGCGCAACGTGGCGGTCGCCAACGTCGTCCAGGCGCTGCTCGTCGCCGGAATGTTCGGCATGTTCTTCCTCGGCGCGCTGTATCTGCAGCGGGTGCTGGGCTATGACGCACTCGAGGTCGGGCTGGCCTTCCTGCCGAGCACGATCGTGATGGGCACGATGTCACTGCGCTGCTCGGGCCCGCTCACCATGCGCTTCGGTCCGCGCGCGGTCCTGATCCCGAGCCTGGCCTCGATCGGCGCCGGATTGCTCCTGCTCGCCCGGACGCCCGTGCACGGGCGCTACCTCGTTGACCTGATGCCGGCCATGGTGCTCGTGGGCCTGGGCGCCGGGCTCGGGTTCCCGGCGCTGGTCATGCTTGCGATGTCGGGCGCCACCGACAGCGACTCGGGCCTGGCCTCTGGGCTCGTCAACACGAGCACCCAGGTTGGCGGTGCCGTCGGGCTCGCGGTGCTGGCCACGCTGGCCAGCCAACGGAGCCACAGCCTGCTCGCCTCGGGAGCCTCGAACGCCGTCGCGCTCAACTCCGGCTACCACGTGGCCTATCTGTGCGGAGCGGCGCTCGTCGCCGGCGCGCTCATCGTCGCCGCGACGATGCTCCGTGCGCAGGCCGGCGCAACGCATACCCGGGTGACCGCGCCGGCGGAGGCCGAGCCGGCGTGCGCCGAGGCCGCATGAGCGAACCCCGGGCGGCCTACTCCACGAAGAACGATCCGCTGTCGCCGACCGAGAACCAACGCGAGGTGATCGTCTTCTTGCGTGTGAAGAACTCGATCGCGTCCTGGCCGTGGGCGTGGAGATCGCCCAGGAACGACGACTTCCAGCCGCTGAAGGGGAAGAAGGCGACGGGAGCAGCGACGCCGACATTCACGCCGACCATGCCTGCCTCGACCTCGGCGCGATAGTGGCGGGCGGCGCCGCCGGACTCGGTGAAGATCGACGTCCCGTTGCCGTACCGGCTCGCGTTGACGAGCTCTATCGCCGCCTCCAGGGAGCCGACCTCGACAACCGACAGAACGGGACCGAAGATCTCCTCGCGAACCGCCTCGGAGCCCGCCTCCAGGCGCTCGATGATCGTCGGCCCGACGAATGCACCGCCGTTCCCGGGGCCACTCGCGCGCCCATCGATGGCCAGCGCTGCGCCCTCGCCGAGCGCCCGCTCGATGCACGCGAGAATCCGGTCCCGTGCCGCAGGCGAGATCACCGGGCCGACGTCGATCTCGGGGTCCGAGCCGTCCCCCGTCCGCAGGCGGCTCGTCTGCGCGACCAGCTCGGGGCGGAGCTCAGACCACACACCGCCGACGGTGACCAGCACCGAGCCGGCCATGCAGCGCTGACCCGCTGCGCCGAACGCGCTCGAGATGATGTTCGCGGCGGTCCGATCGAGCACCGCGTCGGGCATCACGACCATGTGGTTCTTGGCCCCGCCGAGTGCCTGTACGCGCTTGCCGGTTGCGCCGGCTCGCTCGTAGACGTGGCGCGCCACCGTGGCCGATCCCACGAACGAGACCGCATCGATGCCGGGCGAGTCGAGGATCGCGTCGACGACCTCCGCTCCGCCGTTGACCAGGTTGACGACGCCCGGCGGGAGCCCGAGCCGGTCGAGGATCCCGAATACCATCCGCTGGGTCAGCGGATCCTGCTCGGAGGGCTTGAGGATGAACGTGTTGCCGCAGCCGATCGCGAAGGGCAGGAACCACATCGGGACCATGGCCGGGAAGTTGAACGGCGTGATCGCGGCACACACGCCGACAGGCTGGCGGATCGTCTCGCAATCGACGTTGACGGCCACGTTCTCCAGGACCCTGCCCTGCATCGTCTGCGGCACGGCGGTCGCCGCCTCCACCATCTCGATCATGCGGTCGACCTCGGCACGAGCGTCGGCGAGCGTCTTGCCCATCTCGGCGGTGACACAAGCGGCGAGCTCGCCGGCCTGTGCCTCGAGCTCGTGCCGTAGCCGGTGCAGCAGTTGCGCCCGGGCGATCACCGGCAGGCTGCGCCAGCCCGGCAGCGCGGCTCGGGCGGCGGCCACAGCCTCCTCGACCTCAGCGCGGTCCGACATCGCCGTGCGGGCCAGCACCTCACCGGTGGCCGGGTTGGTGACGTCGATCCAGTTCCCGGATCGCGACGCCGTCCAGCGGCCGTTGACGTAGTTCTCCAGCAGGCTGGGCTGGGTATGGGTGGCGCTCATGCTCGCTCCCTTCGAATCGACTCGCGGCACACACTAGGGAACTACGCTGTGCGGCCTCCCGTGCCCGACCGCCCCCCTCCCCGCCCGATCGAGGTCGCCCGCGTCATCGAGGCCCGGCCAGCGCACGCGTTCGATTATCTCCGGGACCTTGAGAACCACTGGCGGATCGCCGGGCGCTTCATGGAGGTGCTGAGCTTGTCCGGTCCGCCCGGAGCCCACGACGGCGGGCTGCTGCGCCTGCACGGCCCGTGCGGCCTGCGGCGAACCGTACGCACGAGCATCGCCGAGCTTGACCCGCCCGAGTCGATCGTCGGCGTGGCCGAGGCCGGGCAGCGGACCCGTGCGCGCGTCAGCTGGCACCTCGAGCCGGCCGGCGAAGGAACGCGGGTGACGCTCCGGGTCGCGGTCGACGAGGCCGCCCGGGCCGATCGCCTGCTGCTCGCGCTGGGTGGCCGGCGCTGGCTGCGCCGTCGCCTGCGGCTCGTCCTGCGGGCGCTGGCCCAGACGCCGGCCGGGGTCCGGGCCACGGCGCCGGCCGGGGTCCCGGCCCAGACGCCGGCCGCGGTCCCGGCCACGGCGCCGGCGGGCTGATCGCAGCCCACCCAACCATCCCTCACGGCGCGCACGCACGTCGGTCCAGATCTCGCCCGCTCGGCTTGACCGTTCGTCGCGCTCATACCGATAGACCGGCCATTCAGGTCATCGGTTAGGAAGGGAGGGCACCATGGGATACAAGGGTGGTTGATCCGACGCGTTGTGGCACGGCCGCGGCGGACGCATCGTGAGCTCCGGCTCCGATCCTCAAGTTCTCACCGCCGCGGCCGATGTAGTACCTGTACGTGGGCCCGCTTGGGACAGCATCCGCGCGTCGGTTCCCGCTGCCCTCAGACGGCCGCGCGACGACGGTTGTCCAGATTGCTGCGATCGGGGCCGCGGCCCTCCTCGCCGCGCTGACGATGGGCACCGACCACTGGGATCCGTGGGCGCTCGCGGTGATCGCGGCGCTGACCGTCACCAGCGATCTGACCTTCGTCGAGACCGGCTCGGCGAAGCTCCGCATCTCGGGCAGCTTCCTGGGCCTGATGCTGGCCGCAGTGCTGCTCGGAGGCGGTCCGGCCGCGCTGATCGGCGTCCTCACCATCTCGCTGGGCTGGCTGCGCTCCCGTGAGGACGCTCACTACCTGCTCAACAACCTCGCGACCTACGCCTGGTTCCCGCTGCTCGGAGGCCTGTTCTTCTACGCCACGACGCGGGCCGCGCACGTGGGCCCGCGCGCGCTCGCGTACTACCTGCTCGTGTTCGCGGCGTTTGCACTGGCTCTGGCGCTGAACTTCCTGCTGATCGCCGGCTACCAATGCCACCTCGACGGCTCCTCGCTGCGCCAGAAGGCGCGTGACGCGCTCGTCCCGATCCTTGCCTCGGAGCTGTTCTCAGCCCTGCTCACCCTCGCCGCCGTGTACGTCGCGGTGCAGTTGGGCACACCAGGGCTGGCGCTGTTCGCGCTCGTGCTGGTCATCTTCCAGCACCTGCTCGGGGCGCTGCTGGTGTCCCAGCGCCGCAGCGACGAGCTGCGACGGATGGCCAGCACCGACGGGCTCACCGGACTGGCCAACCGCGAGCGCTTCCAGGCCAGGGTCCAACAGGAGATCGGGGCCGCCGAGCGGGCGGGCGAGGGCTTCGGCGTGATGCTGATCGACCTCGATCGATTCAAGGAGATCAACGACACGCTCGGGCATCACTACGGCGACATGCTGCTGCGAGAACTCGGACCGAGGCTCGCAGCGTGCGTCGGCGAGCACGGACTCGTGGCCCGGCTGGGCGGCGACGAGTTTGCGCTGCTGATCGGACGGCCCACCGCCGGCCCCGAGGAGCTCGAGCAGATCGCGCGACGGCTGATCGCGTGCGTCCAGCTGCCGTTCTCCGTCGACGAGCTCTTGCTCGAGGTGGGCGGCAGCATCGGGATCTCCCGCTTCCCACAGGACGGACGCGACGCCCACGCGCTGCTGCGCAGCGCTGACGTGGCGATGTACGCCGCCAAGGAGAGCGAGAGCGCCTTCCAGCTCTACGCGGCCGAACATGACCATCACTCGCTGCGCCGCCTGAGCGTGATCAGCGGCGTCCGGCACGCGCTCGCCGAGGACGAGGTGGTCGTGCACTATCAGCCCAAGGTCGAGCTCGACGACCTGACGGTGCAGGGGGCCGAGGCGCTGGTCCGCTGGCAGCATCCCGAGCTGGGTCTTCTCGCTCCGGCGACGTTCATCCAGGCCGTCGAGCAGACAGGGTTGATCGGCCCGCTCACGCGGCATGTGCTGAGCCGCGCGATCGCCGAGTGCGCCGGCTGGCGGCAGGCGGGCCGGAACATGTCCGTGGCGGTCAACCTGTCCGTGCGCAACCTGCTCGACCGCGACCTGCCGCGCGAGATCGAGCACCTTCTCTCTCTGCACGGGCTCCCGCCCGAGGCGCTGGAGCTGGAGATCACCGAGCGCATGATCATGTCCGACCCGGACCGGGCGCTGGCCGTCGTGACCAGGCTGAGCGCCCTCGGAGTGCGGCTGTCAGTCGACGATTTCGGCACCGGCTACTCGTCGTTGGCGAACCTCAAGCGACTGCCGATCGACGGGCTCAAGATCGACCGTTCGTTCGTGTCGCCGATGCTGCACGACGAGAGCGATCTGATCATCGTGCGCTCGACCATCAACCTCGGCCACGACCTCGGGCTGAAGGTGATCGCCGAAGGCGTCGAGGATCGGGCGACACTCGAGCGTCTCGCCCTGCTCGGCTGCGACCTCGCGCAGGGCTACCACCTCAGCCGCCCGCTGTCCGCCGAGGCCTTCACCCGCTGGCTCGCCCGCGAGGAGAAGCTCCGGGTCGGTAGGGCCATGGTGTAGACCCGCGCTTCACGCTCGGGACGATATTGCCGATTAACCGGGAACCGTGCCACCGACGCAATTCTCTGCCCGAACCCGCCCCGTACTCCGGCTCTGCGCGCTCGCCGCTGTGCTCGCGGTCGCCTTCCACGTCGCCCACGGGCAGTTCGGGCTCGGTGGCCATGGGCTTGACGGGTTCACCAACAACTGGCTCTACGACGGGATCATCGTCGCCTCCGCCTTGTCCTGTCTCACGCGGGCCTGGCTGGTGCCCAAGGAGCGGATCGCATGGCTCTCCCTCGGGGCCGGACTGGCGTTCGACGCCGTTGGCGAGATCTACTACTCGGTTGCCTTCGGGGACTCGGCGACCGTGCCGGTCCCCTCGCTCGCCGACCTGTGCTATCTGCTCTACTACCCGTGCGTCTACGTGGCGCTGGTGTTGTTCGTCCGCCACCGAATCGGCCGCGTGCGCCCGAGCGCGTGGCTGGACGGAGCGATCGCCGCTGTCACCGCAGCGGCAGTCATGGTGTCGACCGTGTTCGAGCCGATCGTGCGCAGCGCAACACAAGGGTCGGCCGCGTCGGCGGCGACGTCGCTCGCCTACCCGATCTGCGACCTGCTGCTGCTGGGGGTCGTGATCGTTGTGTTCTCGCTCGCCGGCTGGCGGCCGGGCCGGCGATGGATGTTGCTCGGAGTCGGGCTGGCCTTGACCGCGATCGCCGACACGGCGTACCTGTACGCGTCCGCCACGGGCACCTACCGCGTCGGCGACCTGCTCGACTCGATGTGGATAGCCGCGGCTCTCGTGGTTGCCACAGCTCCGTGGCAGAAATCCCGGCGCCCGCGGCCAAGCGAGCACGGGGGGATGCGGGTGCTCCTGCTCCCGGGTTGTTTCGCCGTAATCGCGCTGGCCCTGCTCTTGTACGGGGGCTTTCACCACGTCGGCGCCGCCGGCCTGATCCTCGCCGGCATGGCGATGGCGCTCGTGATCGTGCGCGGGGCGCTGACCCTGCGCGAGAACCTGCGCCTGCTCGAGGTGTCGCAGCGCGAGGCCGTGACCGACGCCCTGACCGGGCTGGGCAACCGGCGCCGGCTGACCGCCGCTCTCGACCGTCTGCTCGACGCCGGGTCGCGGTCGGCGCCCGCAGTCCTGGTCGTCTTCGACCTCGACGGCTTCAAGCTCTACAACGACAGCTTCGGACATCTGGCCGGCGACACGCTGCTCGCCCACCTGGGGCATCGGCTCGCCGCCGCCGTCGTCGACGCCGGCACCGCGTACCGGTTGGGCGGAGACGAGTTCTGTGTGCTGATCGACCGCGACCTGCGGGACGCCGACGATCGCGTGGCCGCGTGCGTCGACGCGCTGACGGCCGATGGCGACGGCTTCTCGGTCGGAGTGTCCTTCGGTCGGGTGACGGTTCCGCGTGAGGCCGAGACCCCCACGTCGGCGCTGCGGCTGGCCGACGACCGCATGTACGCCCGTAAGGGGAGCCGCCGCGGCTCGGCCCGGCAGCAGAGCCACGACGTCCTGCTGCGCCTGCTCCGCGAGCGCCAGCCGGAGCTGCACGATCACATGCGCGAGGTGGGACGCCTCGCCATCGCGGTCGGCCGCCGCCTGGCCATGACGGAGGAGGAGCTCGACGAGGTCTCCCGCGCGGCCGAGCTCCACGACGTCGGCAAAGCGGCGATTCCGGACGCGATCCTGGCCAGTCCGGACCCGCTCGACGAGCGCGAGCTCGCCTTCATGCGCCGGCACACGATCGTCGGGGAGCGGATCCTCGCCGCGGCGCCGGCGCTGGCGCCGGTGGCCAAGCTCGTGCGCTCGAGCCATGAGCGCTGGGACGGCGGCGGCTACCCGGACCGGCTGGCCGGCACGGCGATCCCGCTCGGCGCCCGGATCGTGTCCGTGTGCGACGCCTTTCACGCGATGGTCAGCGAACGCCCGTACGCGGGCCCGATGACCCCCACGCAGGCCTTGGCCGAGCTCGAGCGCAACGCCGGCAGCCAGTTCGACCCGCAGGTCGTCGCGGCGTTCTTCGCGGTCTGGTCAGACCGCGAGCGCGAACCCGAGTTGGTGTCACGATAGGCTGCCCGGCCGATGGGCACTCTCTCTGGCGAAGCGACCGCTGAGATCGAAGCGCCGATCGAGCGCTGCTGGGCGCTCGTGGAGGACGTCGCGATCGCACCGGAATGGCAGCGGGGCCTCGAGGAGATGAACGTGATCGAGCGCGACGCACAAGGTCGCGGCGCGGTCTGCGACAGCGTCATCGATGGCAAGATCCGGATGTTCCACACGCAGGTGCGGTTCAGCTATGACAGCCCGCGGCGACTCTCCTGGGAGCAGGTGCGCGGCGACCTGAAGTCGATGCTCGGCTCGTGGGAGTTCGACGACCTCGGCGACGGCCTGACCCGCGCGACCTATCGCTTGGAGATCGACCCGGGGCGACTCGGGCTGCTGATCCGCGGCCGGGTCGAGGCGTCGGTGCGGGCGGTCATCGTCGAGGCCCGTCCCGGCGAGCTGGCCACACGCCTGGCCGCGGCGCCATCGATGTAGCCGGCGGCCACGTCGGCCAGCACGCGCAGCATCGTCTTGGCGGCCGGGGCCACGCCGGGACCGCCCATCGTCGCGGCGACGACCTTGCGGGCGGGACTCGCCGGTGCCAGCGCTCGCACGACGATCCCCGGATGCACACGGGTCAGCGCCAGACGAGGAATCAGGGCGACGCCGACGCCTGCGGCGACGAGCCCCTGGACCGTCTCGTAGTCGTCGCTCTCGAAGGTCACGTGCGGCTCGAAGCCGGCGGCCAGGCAGGAGCGCACGACGTGCCGGGCGCACGGGCTCGAGGCCGAGGTCTGCACCCACTCCTGTTCGCTGAGATCGGCCAGCGTGAGCGCCGGTTTGCCGGCCAGCTCGTGCTCGGAGGGCAGCACGACGTGCATCGGATCTTCGAGCAGCGCAACGGATCGCAGCCCGGCTCCGGGCCGCTCGCGCACACCCGGGAACTCGAACAGCAACGCGAGGTCGAACTCGCCCGCGCGCAGGCGTGGCGCGATCTCCTCGGGCTCGCCTTCGGCGAGCGTCAGCGCCACGTCGGGGTGGCGCTCCCGGAACGTCGCCACCGCCAGCGGCATCAGCGTCGCGCCGGCGGACGGGAACGAGGCCACCCGCAGGCGGCCGCCGCGGACGCCCAGCACCGCCGCCAACTCGGCCTCCGCCGCCTCGACCTGGGCGAAGATCGCCTCGGCGTGGTCGACGAGGGTGGCCCCGGCGGCGGTCGGGCGGATGCCCTTGCGGTCACGCACCACCAGCGTGGCTCCGGTCTCGGCCTCGAGTCGCGCGACCGCCTGCGAGACGGCTGACTGCGTGTACGACAGTGACTCCGCGGCGGCCGAGAACGAACCGCGCGAGAGCACCTCGGAGAGCACCTTCAGGCGGGTCAGATTCAGCATCAGCAAATCTTATCCTGCAGATGATCAGCTTCACTGGCGGTGATAGAAGGCCACTGTCATCCTCGCCCGAACTTCTACTTTCACGCTATTCCCGAACCACGGAGAGGTAACCAATGGGACCCAAGACGATCGTCTCCTACGACGACACGCTCAACGACCACGACGCCCTCGCGCTGGGCCGTGTGCTGGCTGAGGCCGGTGCTGAGCTCGAGCTGGCGTACGTCCGCCACACCACGCAGGCCACCCGCTCGCGCGAGGAGCTCGAGGAGCACGAGGCCGAGGCCCTGCTCGAGCGCGGCGCGCGCTGGCTCGGCGACCTCGACGTGCCCCGTCGCGTTGTCGTCAGCGCCTCCACCGGCGAAGGTCTCGGCTGGCTCGCCAAGCAGGAGCAGGCCGAGATCATCGTGTTCGGCTCCGACTACCGCACCGCCGCAGGCCACGTGCAGACCGGACGCTCGGCGCAGCGCCTGATCGAGGGCGGCCCCACCGCGCTCGCGATCGCCCCGGCGAACTACCGCAGCCACCGTGACATCCAGGTGCGCTGGATCGGCGTGCTGGAGAACGGCTCCGATCAGGCTGCCCGCCAGACGGCCACCGAACTGGCCGAGCACCTTGGCGCCAGCGTCACCACCAGCACCCACGGCATCGACCTGCTGATCGTCGGATCGCGCACGGAGGCTCCGGCCGGCCGCGTGATGATCACGGCGCAGGCCGAGTACGCGATCGAGACCGCGATCTGCCCGGTGCTGATCGTCGCCGCCGGCGCGCCGATCCACTTCGGCTCGCGGATCGCCGTCTATTAGACGCCAGGCGGCCCCGGCTTCACCGGTTCCCACCCGGGACGCGACGACCGCACAGGCGGGTCGCACCCGGGTGGGTGCTCCGGCGCTGAGTATCGTGGCGCCTCTGTGCGGACGCTCGTCGTCTCAGACTTCCACCTGGGAACCCGGCTTCGCCACGACGTCCTGCTGAACCCCGAGCCGCTGCAGCGGCTGCTGGCGCAACTTGACGACGTGGATCGGCTCGTGCTGCTCGGCGATATCGTCGAGCTGTTGGAGGGCAGGCCGGGACCGGTGATGGTTCTCGCCGCGCCGGTCCTGCGTGCGATCGGGGCGCGGCTCGGGCCCGATCGCGAGCTCGTCCTCGTGCCCGGCAACCATGATGCGCTGCTGGTCCACGACTGGGTCCTACGCATGGGCGGCGCGCTCGGACTCGACAGCATCGTCCCCCCGGACGCGACGCCGCTGCTCGCGCGCGTCGTCGCGCTGCTCGCGCCGGCACGCGTGCGCGTCCATTACCCGGGCGTGTGGCTGTCGCCCGCCGTATGGGCCACCCACGGTCACTACCTCGACCGGCATCTGCTGCCGGAGTCGACGTTCGGGATCGCCCGCGGGCTGTTGGGGCGCCTCCCGCGCGACGGCGCCGCGCCGGTCGATTACGAGTCCGCCGGCGGCCCGTCGCTGACGCGCTTCGAGGCGCTGATGACGCGGTGGCTGCCGCGGCCGCTGGCGGCCATGTTCGAGGACCTGGCCGACCTGGTGCGGGCCGCCACGATGCCGCGCGTCCCGACGAACCTGCTGCCGCGCGACATCGCGCCGCTGACCTCCATCCTGCTCGGTCTGCAGATGCGTCGTGCCAGTCTCCCCGCGCTGGCGCGAGTCGTGCACCGACTCGGGGTGGGTGCCGATTGGGTCCTCTTCGGGCACGTGCACCGGCTCGGACCGCTGCCCGGCGACGATCCCCTGCGCTGGCAGGGCCCCGGAGGCAGGCCACGGATGGCCAACACGGGTTCTTGGCTCTACGAGCCGCGGCTGTTGCACCGCGGCCGCCCACCGCATCCCTATTGGCCCGGCGGAGCTCTGCTGATCGAGCCCGGCCGGGCGCCGCAGGCGCTCGGGCTGCTCGACGATCTCGACGCCGGCGCCCTGCACTGACGGCCGAGCCGCGCGCGTGCCGGCGCGCGGCTCATCCCAGAATCAGGTGCGAGTCGCCGAACTCGTGCCACAGATAGCGGTGCTCCAGCGCGGCGTCGTAGCTGGCGGCCAGCAGCGACTCGCCGGCGATCGCCTCGAGCATGTGCAGGTGCGACGCCTCCGGCTCGTGCCAGCCGGTGATCAGTCCGTCGACGGCGCGGACCCCGCGCTCGGCTCCGATCACGAGGCTCGTCCAACCCGCGCCGGCCTGCACCGACCCGTCGACGTCGGCAACCGTCTCCAGGGCACGCACCGCGGTCGTGCCGACGGCCACGACACGACCCTGCCACCAGCGCACGGCGTTGACCAGCCGGGCCGTGCTCTCGGGGACCGCGAAGTACTCCGGGACCGGCGGCTCGTGGCGTTCGGGCGATGAAACGCCGGCGTGCAGCATCACGGGTGCGACCAGGATCCCGGCGGCCACGAGCCGAGTGATCAGCTCGGGCGTGAACGGGCGGCCGGCGCTCGGCATCTCGGCGCTGCCGGGCGTCGTCGCGTACGCGTTCTGGTAGGCCTCGAGCGGCCACGGTTCGGGAACGTAGCCGTAGCGGATCGGCTCGCCGTGGCGATACAGGTACTCGAGCAGCGGGCCGTCGATCTCGACCCGGGCCAGCAGCAGGCGGTTGCCCGAAGCGTACGGCGCCACGAGCTCAACGGCTGCGCCGCCGGCCAGCCTGAGCCGCTCTCCGCCGCGAGCGCCTGGCGCGGGCCGGGAGCCGTCCGCGCTGCGCAGCTCGACCACGAACCACGAGTCCGGCAGGTGCGGCGCCCGCGTCGCGAAGTGCAGCCGCACCGAGGCTCCGTCGGAGCGCCGCGCGGGGACGGCCGCCGGAAGCGTGGCCGAGACGTTGAGTACCAGCAGGTCACCGGCGGTCAGGAACCGCGGCAGCTCGACAAAGCCGGCGTGCACGATGCTCCCGTCCGAGCGCGAGGCAACCATCAGCCGCACGTCGTCGCGCGCCAGACCGCGGCACTCGGCCGGCTCGTGCGCCTCGAGCGCTGCCGGCAGCTCGAATGCGACCGCGCTCACGTCGTCACCCGCTCAGCTCCCGGGCGCGGTAGCGGCCGCTCGGGAGCTTGCCGTCGATGAGCGCGAGCAGCCCCGGGACGCTCTCCTCGGGTTCGGGACGGTCGGAGATGTCCTCCCCGGGAAAGGCCGCCTGGTGCATCCGCGTGCGCATGTCACCGGGATCGACGGCATAGACACGCAACCCCGGATGCTCGGCGGCGAGGATCTGCGTCAGCTGTTCGAGCGCCGCCTTCGAGGAGCCGTATCCGCCCCAACCGGCGTACGGCTCGACGGCGGCATCGGAGGTCACGTTGAGGATCGCCGCCCCGTCGGGGAGGCGCGGCAGCACCAGTTGCGTGAGCGCCAGGGGCGCGAACACGTTGGCGCGGTAGACGCGCTCAAGCTCCTCGATCGGGTAGGCCCCGAGCGCCGGCTGCGGGCTCGGGCCGAGCAGGCTCGCATTGTTGACCAGCAGATCGACACGTTCGCCGGCCACCCTGACCAGCTCGCGACGGTGAGCGGACTCCGCGACGTCGCCGGCGAGCGCGACGACTTCGGTGACGGCACCGAGCTCGTCCGCCGCGGCGGAGAGCTCCGCACTGCCCCGTGCGTCGAGAACGAGCCTCCAGTCCTCGCGGGCCAGGGCATGTGCCAGCGCCAGGCCCAGTCCGCGCGACGCTCCGGTGATGATTGCCAGGGGCATGCAACCAAGCTACGACGCCGGCTGCCTCCTCACCAGTGGTAATTGGTCCTAGGACCTGGGGCCGAGCCCCTCACGCACGGCCAGCAAGGCGGCCTGGGTGCGATCGGCGACCCCGAGCTTGGCCAGCAACCGGCCGACGTGCGCCTTGACGGTCTTCTCGGAGATCGCCAGCTCCAGCGCGATCCGCTTGTTCGAGTAGCCGCGCGCGATCAGGTCCAGCACCTCGCGCTCACGCGGGGTGATGTCGAGTCCGGGCCGGACCGCCGCCCTGGACGCGATCTCGTCGACGAGGCGCGCCGCGACCACCGGATCGAGCAGCGCCTCGCCGGCCTGCGCCGCCCGCACGGCCCGGGCCAGCTCCCGCGGTTCGACGTTCTTGAGCAGGTAACCGGCCGCTCCGGCCCGGATCGCGGGCAACAGCCGGTCGTCCTCGGCGAAGCTCGTCAACACGATCACGCGACTCTCGGGCACCTCATCGCGGAGCCGAACCATCGCGCCCACGCCGTCGAGCCTGGGCATGACCAGGTCCATCAGGACGACATCAGGGCGCAGGCGGCCGGCCGCCTCGATCGCCTGCTCCCCGTCCGCCGCCTCGCCCACGACGACGATCCCGTCCTGGAGCTCGAGGAACGCGCGCAGGCCCTCCCGCACCACCGCGTGGTCGTCGACGAGCAGGACCCGGATCGCCTCAGCCATCGCACCCGACCTCGAGTGCGACGACCGTCCCCTGGCCGGGGGCCGACCGGATCTGGAGCCGGGCGCCGAGCTCGGCGGCGCGCTCCTCGATCGAGGTCAGGCCGAGGTGCCGCGAGCGCAGCTCGGGATCGTCCGGGTCAAAGCCGGAACCGTCGTCGGAGACCTCGACCACGATCCCGGCGGCCGTCCGCGCGAGCACCACCGAGATGTGCCCGGCACCCGAGTGGCGCAGCGCGTTGTGGATCGCCTCCTGTGCGATCCGGAGCACGCCTCCGTCGCGGTCGTGGCCGGCCTCGGCGGATCCGTCGAGGCGCAGCTCGATCTCGACGCCGTGCAGGCGCTCGAGCATCCCGACCTCCTTGCGCAGCGCGCCGGCGAGGCCGTCCTGCTCGAGCTCGGGCGGCCGCAGCCCCAGGATCAGGGAACGCAGCTCCTCGAGCGCCTCACGGGCCAGCTCCTGCAGTCGCTGCACCTGGGCCTGAGCGGCATGCGTGTCCCGGTCGATCAGCGTCGCCGCGGCCTCGGCGCTGAGGATCAGGCTGAACAGCTTCTGGCTGACCACATCGTGCAGTTCGAGCGCGAGCCGGTTGCGCTCGGAAAGGATCGTCAGCTCGCGGCTGCGCTCGTACAGCCGCGCGTTGGTGATCGCGATCGCCGCGTGCGCGGCGAGCAGCTCGATCAGCTCCTGCTCCGCGGATCCGAACGAGCAGCCGCCCTCCTTGTCGGTCAGGTAGAAGGACCCGATCACGCCGTCGGGCGAGACGATCGGTACGCCCAGGAACGAGCGCATGTCCGGATGGCGCTTGGGCCACCAGCCGTGGAACCGCGGGTGGGTGTGGATGTCCTCGGAGCGAAACGGCTCCGGCGCCTCGAGCATCGCGCCGAGCAGTCCGTGCGTGCGGGGCAACGGACCCATCGCCGCGATCAGCTCGTCGTCCATTCCGGAGACGAGGAACCGCCGGAACCCGCCCGCGCCGTCGGGGATGCCGAGCGCGGCGTAGCGCGCACCGGCGAGCTCGCGGGCAGTGTCCACCAGGCGCTGGAGCACCTCGTCGACCGATCGCTGCGAGGCCACCGCCAGGACCGCGTCGCTGACGGCCTTCAGCGCCGGGCTGAGTCGCTGCTGCGCCATCGCCCGGGACGATAGTGGCGGCGATCATGGAGTCGCGTAGGCAACCGCCGCGGACGCCCCCGCCGACACGACGCACCATTAAGATGTGTGATGATCTGGGAACAGCCTCCGGCGGCCGGCGGTGGGTCTGTGGCAGTGCCGCGCTAGCGTACGTGTCGATGCCTCGCTCCTGGGTTTGGATGCAAGTCGCGATCGTCATCTTCGTCGTGGCTGGGATGGTGATCGCGATCACAAAGCTGGCCTGAGCGCTGGCCTACCATCACTCGTCCCCCGATTCAGCTCAGGAGGCCCGGATGTTCGGTTCGATCGTCGTCGGCACCGATGGCTCGGAGACCGCCACGACGGCGGTCCGCTACGCCATCGACCTCGCCCGGCAGCTGGGCGCCAGGTTGCAGATCGTCAGCGCCTACGAGCCCGTATCCGATGCGCGCCTGCGCAACGAGAAGGTCGAGGTGCCCAAGGACCTTCAGTGGATGGTCAACCCGCGTGAGGACGTGCTCGTCCTGCTCCAGGAGGCCGCCGACGCAGCCCGCTCCGCCGGCGTGGCCACGGTCGAGACCTACGCCCGCCAGGGCGATGCGGCGGACGCCATCCTCGACGTGGCCGAGGAGCAGCGCTCGGACCTGGTCGTCGTCGGCAACAATGGCATGACCGGCGCCAAGCGCTTCCTGCTGGGCTCGGTGCCGAACAAGGTCTCCCACCACGCGCCCTGCTCGGTGCTGGTGGTACGGACGACGTAGGCACTCCGAATCATCAGCGGCGGCCGGGACCCATCGCTGTCGCCCATGCCGAGCCTGAGCAGTCCGCTCAGCGCGCTCGCGCCCGCGCCGGCCGGGCAATCGGCGCCGTTGCCGCTCCCGCGTCGATCAGCCCGTAGCCGTAGTTCTGGTTCGGCCACCGTCCGCCGAGGTGCTGCGCGGTCGTCTCCAGCCGGGTGAGCAGCTGGCCCGGAGTCGGGTGCGGGCCGAGGATTCGGGCGGCGATCACCAGGGCGACCGTGGCCGCGACGTGCGGCGCCGACATCGAGGTGCCGTAGATCCCGGCCGGCAGTCCAAAGCGGCTCGGGTTCGAGGGGTTGGTGAGCGTCATCTGGTAGATCGTCGGCAGCTGGCGGTCCGGGTGGCAGTTGGGATCCGGCAACAGGCTCGTGTCGTCACCGCCGCCCGGCGCGACGAGGTCGAGCCCCGGGCCGCCGTTGGAGTAATCGGCCAGGCAGCGGTCGCGGGTCGTGGCGCCGACCGAGATCACCAGTGGGGCGCGAGCCGGGTAGGCGAGTTGCTCGACGCCCTCGTTGCCGGCCGCCGCGACGACGACGACGCCGCGTTGGTGGGCGAAGCGGATCGCGCTGATGATGTCGGGGATGTCCGCCGGCGAGACGTCGAGCGAGAACTCGAGACTCAGGTTGATCACCTGGGCTCCGTGGTCGACGGCGTAGCGGATCCCCCGGGCGATCGTGGTCGCGTCGCCCGTTCCGTCGGCATCGAGGACGCGGACGGGCATGATCGAGGCGCCGTACGCGAGCCCGGTGAGGGCGAATCCGTTGTTGGTCGTCTCGGCGATCGTGCCCGCGACGAACGTGCCGTGTCCTTCACGGTCGAGCGGGAAGCGGTTGTGGGCCACGAAGTCGTACGGCGCGACGAATCGGGTACCGCTGAAGTCGGGCGACTGGCGGTACTGACGCCAGTCGCGGTACGCCACCCCGGTGTCGAGCACCGCGACCGTCACGCCGCGCCCCCCGGGGCGCCCGTCGGCGATCAGGTTGGCCCACGCCGGCGGGGCATCGACACCGGCCCCGGGCAGGAAGTTCCACTGCAGAGCCTCCCAGCCACCACGGACACGCGCGGTGCCACGATCATCGGGCACGTACACACCGTCGGCGTGGGCGATGAAGTCCGGTACGACGTAGGCGACGCCGGGCCGGCCGCGCAGCCGGCCGATCGCCTGGTTCACGCTGATCCCCGGCGGCAGCTTCAGGACACGCTCGCCCGGGGCGGGCGCGACCGACAGCGCGCGGGCGCCGACGCGGGCGTTGATCGATCGCGTCAGCTGCGCGCTCGGAACGGCGCCGTAGCCGACGACGACGACGCCGGGCGCGTAGTCAGCCGCGCGCGCCGCGGCCGCGGCGAGCGCGAGAGCAAGGGCCGTCGCGAGCGCCGAGACTGCAAGTCGGCGGAGGTTGGCGGAGAGGATCAAAGGACTCGGGCGCGGCGTAGGGACGACCGCACCACGCTTAAGACATCATCGGAGGCGGGAAAGTTTCTCTGTTGGTCCCCATGCAGACGGTACCGCCCCGCTCGCCCGACCGTGGCCTCACACTTCTTCCCGCGCGATCAGTACTTCATGCGGCTCGCACTGCGCGAGGCCGAGCGTGCGCTCGAGCACGAGGACGTGCCCATCGGCGCCGTGATCGTGCGCGAGGGGGAGGTGATCGGCTCCGGACACAACGAGCGTGAGATCCGCGCGGATCCGACGGCCCACGCCGAGATGATCGCGCTCCGGGAGGCCGCACGGTCCCTGGGCAGCTGGCGTGTGCTGGACGCGGTCATGTACGTCACGCTCGAGCCCTGCGCGATGTGCGCCGGCGCGATCGTGCTCGCTCGGCTGCCCCGTGTGATCTTCGGGGCCACCGACCCCAAGGCCGGCGCCGCGGGGAGCGTATTCGACGTACTGGGCGAGCCGCGCCTGAACCACCGCCCCCAGGTCGTGGGCGGCCTGCTGGCCGACGACTCCGCCGAACTCTTGCGCAGCTTCTTCGCTCCGCGCCGCTGAGCCCCGCCGGCGCCAATGGCGCTAAGTTTCCTCGCCCACCCGGAGAGGTGGCAGAGCGGTTGAATGCGCCGGTCTCGAAAACCGGTATGGGCGGTTTCGTCCATCGAGGGTTCGAATCCCTCCCTCTCCGCTTCAACCCCTTGATTTGCTGGGGGTTTTGGGGGCGTTGGCGGTCCTCGGTGGTTTTCCGTGGGCGGCGCTGGAGACCGCCCTGCGCCGGGCACAGATCCTGAGCGTCTGATCGGTTCAGATCCGGCGCGGATCGAGTGAACGAGGCGGTCTGTGGCTGTCGGGGGGCTGGGGCGGACACAGGTATTCGCCAAAGTACTCGCCGTCGACGAGGAATTCGGTGAGCACTTCGGCGAACAGCCCCTCCCCGTCGCGACGCCAGTTTGAGCGCCGCCGGTGCCGTCTCAACCGCGTCCCTGTGGGCGAAGTGCGACAGCGCGCGATGCATGAGGCGAGTCCTCCCTTCTGCACGCGCGACTGCTCCGCGGCGAGGTCCCGCGCGCGGCCCAACTCCCGCCGTTTGGCGAACGGGTGGGCCGGCGCCGGGTTACTGCATTCGTGCGGCGCGGGTGCCGCGGCGTTCCCACGTGGGCCCGACCCGGCCACCCATAGGAGCGCCGTGTGCCGAGCCGGAAGCGCCTTGGGGTCCGGCTTGACGTTGGTGGTGCTGCCGCCCAGATCATCCTCTTCGCCGATTCTGGGTGGAGGTTGCGTGATCTCATCCTTTTTGGCCGATGCCATTCCTCGCGCTGGGGCATAGCCTCGTGTCATGAAACTCACCAACAGGGCAAACACATCAAAGCGTCCAATGGGCCGTGCTGCGATGCGCACGACGGTCGCGACGGCAGCCGTTGGCACGCTGATCGCGCTCGCTGGCTGTGGGAGCAGCAGCAAGCCGGCGTACTGCACTGATCGCACCAACCTCGAGAACTCGATCAAAGGCCTGACGAGCCTCAGCGCCAGCAGCGGCGTGAGCGGCCTGAAGTCGCAGCTCACGACGATCGCGAGCGATGCCACGTCAGTAGTCAACGGTGCCAAGAGCGACTTCCCGAATGAGACCAGCGCCGTCAAGACGTCAGTCGACGCGCTTGAGAGCGCCGTCAAGGCGCTCCCGACGAGCCCTTCGGCGACACAGGTCGCCGGAATCGCGAGTGATGCGGCCAGCGTCGTGAATTCGGTCAACAGCTTCACGACCGCCAGCAAGTCGAAGTGCAGCTGACACGTCAGTCCGCAACGACGTGGAACGTGTGCGTTGAGGTGCTCTTGGTGGTGGAGCCGTGCAGCGAGAAGACGGTCGGGAGGCCGACGGCGCTGCCGGGCCTTCCGGGCCAGGGCTGCTCAGCCGGCTTCCCGGGCCGGGGGTGTGTGTGATGGCGGGAATGAAACGGCCGAGGACGATCGAGCGCCGTATGAACCGGTTCCTACGGGAGCCGATTTCGGTGCGCAACGCCGCGAGCGTGATCGTGACGGCGACGTTCATTATCGTGGTCGGCGGCGGGATCGCCATCAGGGCGATCGACCATCGCGAGTACTCGAGCATCTGGATGGGCATGTGGTGGTCCCTGCAGACGGTCACGACGGTCGGGTACGGAGACGTGACGCCCAAGGACACGGCCGGCAGGATCGTCGGCGCGATCGTGATGCTCGAGGGGATCGCGTTCCTCGCCATCGTCACGGCGGCGATCACCTCGACGTTCGTGACGCGCGCGCAGCGCGAGCAGAAATCCGGAGAGCCGGCGGAGGACACGGTGGCGAAGGCATCCGTCGACCCGCAGATCGAACAGATGGCCGCGCAGCTCGAGCGAGTCGAATCGCTGCTGCTGGAGCTCACGAGACCGTGAGTCGCAGCGCCACCGGGCCCCAATCCGCAATCGCACCCGTTCAGACGTGAGCGCTGGTCCTGGCGATCCAAGCCGGCCGCCGTCAGCGGGAGCCAGCAACCTCGCGAAGGATGGAATGCCGGCGGCGGATGACACCTCGCCGCCTAGCGCGCGCGGGCGAGGCTCGAGGAGCCGGATCAGGCACGGTCTGTCAGAAGGGTGGCGGCTTGCGAAGATTGCCTATCGCGACCCCGAGCATGTCGCCGAGCGGATCGCGCTGCATAGCACGCAGAGCCTCGGCGAGCCGTCTCTGGAGTGGGCACAGCGCGTCCGCAAGGAGCGCGAGGGTGTACCGCGCGCGGTCATTGCCGAGCAGGTCCGCACCGATAGCGCGAAGGTCGCAGCGATCGACGGGGGGGTCGCCGGGACGCCGTTCCTGATCGCGCTGATCCCCGGCTACCTGCTCTACCTCAGGCAGGAGGCGCGGATGCTGCTGCGCACCGCCGCGCTCTATGACCGCGACCCGCTGGCGCTCGAGACCGCTGCCGAGATGCTGGCGCTCCGCGGCGTGGAGCCGACGGTCGACGCCGCCCGCTCGGCCCTGCTCGCGGTGCGAGACACACCGATGCCCGAGAAGCCGACCGCGCGCCGCCCGTGGCGTACGTGGGTCCGCGCCGTCTACGTGATTCTGATCTACGGCGGGTTCGTCTCCGCCCCCTCCGACAAGAGCCAAGAGGGGGCCCACCCATGGGTGAAGACCGGGCTCGGGTTCCTGGCCTTTGCGATCGTCTGGGTGGTCACGTGGGTGTTCCCGCTCAGCTTCATGATCGCGATGGCCTGGGGCTGCGACAGCAGCGCGCGTGACCTCGGGCGGCGAGCGCTGATCTTCTACGACAGCGAGCCCGACAGCGCGCAAGCGGCGATCGCCGCCGCCAAACAGCAAAAGGACCCCGGACACAACAAGCGCCAGATCCTGCGGACCATACTGCTGATCTTCTCCATCGCGCTCCCGATCGCGTTCATCGCGTTCGTCGACCACGAGCGCCAGCACACCGGCATCACCCCGCTCACCGCCGTCGGCGGCCTCGTCGCGCTGTCGCTCGTGATCGCCACGGCCGTCGTGGCTACCCGCCGCTAGACGTAGCCGCTTGCCTCACGCTCCTCGCGTCACTCGGGGCGCCGCGCTCTGATCATTCGACGACCGATCATGTCGCTGATCGACGTCGCGACCCAAATGATCAATGTCGCGAACACGTACGTTTGAAAGCCATGGATCGCAAGCCCGCTAATAATGGCGTTGACGATGAGCAATGCGACGATCGTTGAAGCGAGGGCCAGCAGTCCGGCGAGCGCTATCGACGGCTCATGAACAAGCACGCGAAGGGCGAGCATCTGAACCACAAGGTGGACGAGCCAAAAGACGAGGGTTGTCTCAACGACAGCCGTCGCGTCGATCGAGAACTTGCTGAGCACCGCGCTCGAGACAAGGATTCCGACCGCGATGCCGACGAGTGAGGTACTGAGTCGGATCCCCCAGCGAACCAACATTGGCTGATCACAACGACGGGCTAGAGGCCCGTTTTGGCGGTGATCCTGCCGGATTTGACCGCCGTCGCAAGCGCTTGGTAGTCGCTGTCGTTTTGTTCGGCGTACGCTTTGGAGAACTCGACGATTGCGCGGTCGAAGCTGTCGCCGTTGCCGAGATAGGCGGCGATCGCGATCCGGTCGCCGCTGCGGGCGTGCGCGCGGGCGAGTGTCCAGCCGCACAGCTTGCCGTACGTGGCCATGGCCTTCGGGACCATCTGCTCGATCTCCGCCGAGCCCTTCCAGTCCTTCAGCTGACGGCCGTAGAAGTCGCGCGGCTTGCCGTCGAGCCCGGAGTCGATGTGCAGCCAGCCGAGGAAGATGTCGCGTGGTGGCCTGCATCAGCCGCTGTCCGACGACGACTCGCTCGCCGTGGTTTGAGAACTCGCTCGGGTCGAGGAATTCCTCCAGCACCGACGCCTCGGCCTCCTTCATCTGCAGGAACAGCGGGTCCTGGCCGTCGCGGCCGAGCAGCAATGCGATATACGCGCGGGTGCCGACGCTCCCGACCCCGACCACCTTGCGCGCGAAGTCCATCAGCTCGAACTCCTCCAGCAGCACCCGCCGATCGAACTCGAGCGTCTCGCGGTAGCCGCGCAACAACTGGCGAAGCTCTTCGAACATCTCATCGCGCTCTCTGCCTTGCACGAGCTGCTCGATCGGCACGATCAGCGGCGACTGATCGACGATCCGTGCCTTCCCGTCGACGACTTCGGTCAGCTTCGAGAACGCCGTCATGCTGTCCTTCGTGCGCGCCTTCGCGACATTCTTCTCGGTTCGCTTGACCATCTTCGGCTTGAACTGCGAGCCGTACTCCTGGATCGCGCTCTCGATGTCCAGGTGCGAGTACCACACTTCGAGGTTCTTCATGCCGGCGAAGTTGGCCATCGCGGTGCGGTACTGACCGACCGTGTCGAGCACGATCCGCTCCTGTTCCTTCGCGCGATAGCCGTTGTCGCGCGCCGCGATCAGCATGCTCACCGCCAACCGCTTGACATCCCACTCCCATGGACCGGGAAGCGTCTCGTCAAAATCGTTGACATCGAACATCAAGCGCCGCTCCGGCGAGGCGAACACCCCGAAGTTCGACAGGTGCGCATCCCCGCAGCACTGCACGTTCAGTCCCGACCGTGGCGTCGACGCGAGGTCATTGGCCATGATCAGCGCCGCCCCGCGATAGAACGTGAACGGCGAGACCAGCATCCGCCCGTAGCGGATCGGCACGAGCTCCGGTACCCGCGTCTTCGCCTGACGCTCCAACAACGCGACCGGATCAGCGCGACTCGCCGGCGGCTCGAACTTCGCATGATCCGCGCGCGGCACCTCACTCCGCGCCGCCTTACCCCGCGCAACCCGCTCAGCCACCGACAAATGCCGAACGGCCGCGGGCTCCGACTTCTTCCCCGGCGCGGCTGTCCCGCGTCTCGCAGCGGTCTTCCGTCTACTTGGAGTTGTCGTCGCCATCGCCGTTCCTTCCTTCCTCAATCCGTTATCGCACCGGCGCGTTTCACGGCCACCGACATTTCACAATTGGTGTCGCATCAGGCTATGCCGCAGAGCGAGGCAGTGCATCAGCCAAAAAGGTTGAGATCACGGTGCCGATGATGATCTGCAGGGAAAACGCCGCGCAATCAATCTCTCCGCGGACGGATTCGTCGTCCGCCTCCTTGGAGTTGTGGTCGCGGCGACTCCGTTGACGAATCGGTCGCCGTGCACCCCCGATGGCGTAGTCGCCTCCGGTGAAACCACCCAGCCCGTTCGTTGGCGCTGATCTGCGGGCGTCCCCGCCAGCGTCAGGCGGTGCTGGCTTGTGGGGCTTGTGGGGCTGCTTTGGCGGCGTGCTTTTGCAGTCGGTCCGCCAGGAACATGACGATGACGGCGATCCCCACGCCGGCGAGCGTGAACAGGATCCTGCGTCCCTCGCCAGCAAAGTTGGACGGGTGGGGCACGTCCATGGCGATCAGGAGGCCCGCGGCCAGGGCTGCCGTGTACCAGGCGAAGTTGACGAAGCGGATCGACGCCGCCACCGCGAACAGGACGACGATGATCACTTCGAGGGCGGTTTTGTTGTGGACGGCCAGCAGGACGAGCGCAGCCACCGCGGCGCCCAGTGCCGTCCCGGCGACGCGCTGTACGGCAGCGAAGGTGGATTGCTGCAGGTCGGGCTTCATCGCGATAATGACGGCGATGGGCATCCAGTAGGCGTTGGGCAGCTGCAGCCCGAAGGCGATCGCGACGGCGATCGACACCGCGACGGCCCGGATCACCGCGAACAGGATCATTGGCCGGGTCAGCGGCCTCGGCGAGATATCCCCGGGGATCTCGGCGGCAGGCTGGGGCGCCGAGACCCGCCCGCGCGCCAGCCACATGATGAAGGTGTAAGCGATCCACAGTGCCGATCCGGTCAGCCAGGCCAGCGCCTGCTTCCACGGTTCGGTATGGATCAGGCCGGAATGGAAGGCGCCCGGAAGGCCGAAGGAGAGGAGCGTCGGCAGGCCGAGGACGATGATGAACCAGATGTTGAGAAGATAGGCCGCGACGAATCTGTGCAGGCCGTATTTCACCGCGAGACCGGCCAGCAACGTGGCCACGAAAGCGGCCAGCACCACGAACCCCCACGGACCGCCGCCGATGCCGAACCCCAGGGCCGTCAGCAGCGCACCGGCTCCGGCCATCGCGGCCATCGCGAGCACCCGTGGGCCGTATTTTCCGCCGGGGTCGCTCAGCGCCACGAGCAGCGCCCCGAAGATCGCACTGAGGAAGTACCTCCGGTCGTGAGGGAGCACGCCCACGACGATCAGCAGCCCCAGCACGACCGCAAACACGGCACCTCTGCGCAGGTTGAATCCCTGCCACTTGACTTCGAACACCTTCTTTAGCTGAGTCATCTGTTCCTCTATCCGGGTTGCTGCTGTGGCTGCTCTGGTGAGGCGGCCCGACCGGCGGCGTCCGGCGGCGCGCATCGGGGCCCTTCAAGGGTCGAAGGAACACAGTCGACTCCTGCTGCGTGTCGAGGGAGCCGTGGCGCCCTCGCGCCGCCAAGCCAGGGCGGTGCGAGAGCGTGCCGGCCAGGACGAGACGCTGCTAGGCGGGCAGCGCGTTGAGTTCCTTCGCGAGCTCCTTGCCGTCGGCGTCGATTTCCTTCTCTTGGGTTTTCTCCGCATGCGTGAGCGCCTTGTCGAGCTGCTCCTGAAGGCGCGACTTGCCGATCACGACCAGCGCCGCCTGGCCGGTGTCGAGGTAATCGCCGAGCTCCTTGGCATCGCCGCGCGACATGCCACCCATGACATGCCCGATCCCCCCGCCCGCCGCGGCGCCGACGAGCGCCGCACCGAGGATCGCCGGCGGGAAGACGATCCCCACCAGCGCGCCGACAGCGGCACCCGTCCAAGCGCCGTGCTGGGTCGGCTTCTCGTGCTTGGTCACGTGCACCTTGCCCTCGTCGTCCTTGTACACCAGCGCGACGTCATAGCTGCCCACCAGATCGGCCGAATGCAGGTCAAGCAGCGTGTCGTAATCGGCGTCGGCGTCATCACGATCCGCGTACACCGCCCCATACACAAACACAGGGTTGTCTTTGCTCATCGTCCTGCTCCTTTTCCCGGTTCATTCGACTGGACGGCGGCGACAGCCATCACAGCAGGAGCGACGCCCCGCCCGGGCCTTCCCCGACGATGCGGCCATGGCCGCCAGAAACACGAGCCTACGGCCCCCAACCCTCACCCCGCATCGGCCAAAAAGGATGAACTGCGCGGCCGCGATCCACCCGACCCGGCGCCAAGCGCTTCCGGCGCGGCAAGCGGCACGCCGCCGAAGCCGACCGCGTGACTCGGTCGACCTCCCGCCGGTACCCCGGCACCCTTCGACAGCTCAGCGAGACCCGGGCACGCTAGCCTCAGGCGGCTACGTCCGGGGTATCGGCCGGCGGGCGACGCATGGCGGGCGCTTCACCTCGGACGAACCCAACGCACCGCCTGACCCGTCAGCCAACGGCGATTCGGCATCGCGACGCCAGTCGAGTTCTGGACCCGGCATCGTGACCTTGGCTTCTGTCGATTCGAGGCCGGCCTGCTCGATGACCTCGACAGCGTCGGATCGGCCTGTGACGCCGAGCTTGACGTAGATCGACGCGACGTGTGTCTTGACGGTAGGGCGTGCGAGGTGAAGACGATCGGCGATGTCCTGGAGCGAGAGATGCGTCCGCAGGAAAGCGACGAGCCGGAGCTCGGCAGGTGTGAGTCCGTAGTCCTGTCCTCGCCTGATCCGCGCTTCGAGACGCTGCAACCGGGCCGGGAGCGTTCCGGCATCGGGATATCCCTGTAGTGCGTCGCCCGCAACCTGCGCGTGTTCGAGGGCGCCGGCAACGTCGCCGAGGTCGAGGCTGATGTCGGCGCAGCGCAGCGCGAGATCGGCGTTGAGCCATGGGCCGGCGCGGAGCAGTGGGCGGAGCCGCCGGACGTTCTCGAGCTGGCGTGCGGCCGCCGTCTGGTCACCGCGTTGGTTGTGCGCGAGCGCTCCTGCCGTGTACGCGATGGCGCCGTAGATCGTGTCGTGGAGGTGTTGCTGGGCGACCAGCCAGCCCGCTTCGACCGCCCATCGTTGCGCGTCTCGCCGATCGCCCAGCTCGGTGGCCGCGAAGACCAGATAGCCGAGCGTGAAGACCCGAGTGTGGGTGAGATCGGGTCGGTCTCTCGAAAGCGCGAGTGACTCCCGCAGCACGGCGATTGCCTCTTGCGGCCGGCCCAGGAGAAGGTACGCCGCACCCATGGCGCGACGGGCGCTGAGAAGCCATCGGGTGCCCATCTTCTTCTCACATGCGTAGCCGAGCTCAGCATCGCGCAGCATCTGCGGGATGCCGTCCGGAGCCATGGCGCTTCGGAGGTTCGCGAGTGCCGAGCGAAGCGAAGATGCCCCGTCGGCGGATGCCAAGTCGAGCGGAGCCCGCTCGGCCGCGACCAAGAACCGCCTCGCCCGGGCCGCATCGCCAAGATACCCGAAGACCCACGCGGCCGCGATCGACAGCTGCGGGTCTGACTCGATCTCCGTGTCGGTGCAGCGGTCGAGCCAGAGCCGCAGGCTCTCGATCTGCCCGCGGCTGGCAAACTCGTCCCGAGACGCAAGCGCGATTCGGCCGGCGTGAGCGAGATCGCCGGCCTCATGCGCGTACGCGAACGCCTCGCCAGGCGAGCCGTGCCGCTCGCACCAACCTGCTGCCCGTCGGAGGTACACGGTGAGCAGCTCCGGGTGGCGCCGCTTGAGCTCCGCACGGAGGAGATCGCTGAACAGATGGTGGTAGCGATACCACTCGCGGTGATCGTCGAGCGAGACGACGAAGGCATTGGAACGCGCGAGGTCCTCAAGCGAACCAGCCGCGTCGTCTGTGCCGAGCACTGCATCGCACAAGGGCGCCGTCATGTGATCGAGGATCGACGTCCCGAGCAGGAAACGCTTGAGATGGTCCGGCTGGCGCTCCAGCACCTCTTCCACCAGGTAGTCGGCGATCTGCTGCTGATCGCCGGACAGACCGGCAGCCCTCACGGCGGCATCGTCACGGCCGCGCAGCGCCAGCGTGGCCAGCGCAACCGCGGCGGCCCAGCCCTCCGTCCGCTCCCACAGGGCCCCGGCCGCCGCCTGCGACAACTCCAGTCCTCTGCTCGCGGCAACGTCACGGGTCTCCATCGGGTCCAGGGCGAGGAGCGCGGTCCCGATCTCGACCAGATCCCCACTTGCGCGGAGCCGGCCGAGCGGCACCCCCGGATCACCGCGCGTGACCAACACCAACTGAGAGCCGGACCGAACCTCCTCGACGAGAAACGCGAGAATCGCGCGGCTCTTCTCAGCCGTTATGACATCCACATCGTCCAGCACCAGAACGAACGGGTCGCGCTCGCCGAGGTCCGCCGCGAGGAGAGGAATGGCGACCTCATCGATCCTGGGCATCCGTCCTGACAACTCCTCCAGGAGCTCACCGCACACCGGGCCAGTGCGCTCGAGAGCCGCCACGACGTGGGCGAGCAGCACTACGGAGTCGTTGTCGCCGGAGCCGAGCTGCACCCACCCGCTGGCCCTCGGATCCAGAGTCACTCCACTGCGCGACAAGAGTCGACTTCCCATACCCGCCGGCGCAGACACCAGCACCACCCGGCTGCGCTCGGCGGCCTTCTGTATCGCAGCGAGGCGAGGTCGCGCCACCACCCAAGGCGTGATAGGCGGACTTCGAAGCTTCGACTCCCGCAGCAGCGGCCTAGTCCCAGAAGAGCAACGCTATTGATCGCTCGGCCCCCCACGCCGCCCCGCTTCCGTGCCAGCGCGACTTCAGCACAGGCCCGCGACCCGCCAGTCGTAGACCCGACATCAAGACGAGGTGCCTCTCAGCCGAGTCGGCGGCGCCTTTTCGCGAACCAGATCCCATTACCTCACGCTCAGCAAAGACAGTCGGCCGCAGCAGGGGATGGGCCACCTCGTGCTGCCAACACATGGACAGCCCCGACGGTACCTGCGCCTGGTGGACGTGGCATCCGCCCAAACCACGTAGAACCCTTCGGCGAAAGCTGCCACGCCGGCGACGCGTCAGACGGGCGCGGACGGCTGCGGCGCGATCGCGCCCACCGCCTCGTTGGTCGTACCTCACCAAACACCCGGGCGGCGCCGGTCACT